>NZ_JBKGVE010000001.1:0-41032 GCF_046462495.1 Aquirhabdus sp.
GTCAGATACAACTAGCGCTGTATCCAGTGTGTCTTCAGGGTTAAGCAACACCAATAGCTCAGTCTCAGCGATCAGCAGCGGTCTGTCAGATACAACTAGCGCTGTATCTAGTGTGTCTTCAGGCTTAAGCAACACCAATAGTTCGGTGTCTGCGATTAGCAGCGGTCTGTCTGATACAACCAGTGCAGTATCTTCAGTATCTTCAGGCTTAAGCAACACCAATAGTTCGGTGTCTGCGATTAGCAGTGGCCTGTCAGATACGACCAGTGCGGTGTCTTCAGTGTCTAGTGGCTTGAGCAACACCAACAGCTCAGTCTCAGCGATTAGCAGCGGTCTGTCTGATACCACCAGTGCTGTATCTTCAGTATCAAGTGGCTTAAGCAACACCAACAGCTCAGTCTCAGCGATTAGCAGTGGTCTGTCAGATACGACCAGTGCGGTATCTTCAGTATCAAGTGGCTTGAGCAACACGAACAGTTCTGTATCGTCGATCTCTAGTGGCTTGAGTAACACTAATAGTGCTGTATCCAGTGTGTCTTCAGGCTTGAGCAATACGAACAGTTCGGTGTCTTCGATCTCTAGTGGCTTGAGTAACACTAATAGCGCTGTATCCAGTGTGTCTTCAGGCTTGAGCAACACGAATAGCTATGTATCGTCGATTTCTAGCGGATTGAGTAATACCAATAGTGCGGTATCGTCGATTTCTAGCGGATTGAGCAATACCAATACTGTGGTATCTAACATCAGTGCTGGTTTGAGCAACACCAATAGTGCGGTGTCTTCGATCTCTAGTGGTTTAAGTAATACCAATAGTGCTGTATCAAGCGTATCTTCAGGCTTGAGCAACACCAATAGTTCAGTGTCTTCAGTATCGAGTGGCTTGAGCAATACGAACAGTGCAGTATCTTCGATCTCTAGTGGATTGAGTAATACGAATACTGCGGTATCGAGCATTAGTAGTGCGCTAAGTAATACCAATACTGCGGTATCGAACATAAGTAGTGGTCTGAGTAATACCAATACATCGGTATCGTCGATCAGTAGTGGTCTGAGCAATACTAATACATCGGTATCGTCGATTAGTAGTAGCCTCAGTAACTTGGCAGGTAGTATCGGCAACTCTTCAAGTGTGATCTCTGCAGTGTCAAGTGGCTTAAGTAATACCAATACTTCAGTCTCTTCAATTAGCAGTGGCTTGAGCAGTACCAATACATCGGTATCGTCGATCAGTAGTGCATTAAGTGCAACGAATGTTTCAGTCTCTTCGATCAGCACTGGTTTGAACACAGTCATTAATACCGGTACCAAGTACTACCAAGCGAACTCAACAGGTGAAGGTGCTAAAGCGGTTGGTACAGATAGCATCGCGGCTGGTCCTAATTCAGTTGCTACAGGAGATCGTTCAGTTGCCTTGGGTGCAAACTCAAAAGCAATCGGCAATGATTCTGTCGCTTTGGGTGCTGGCTCCGTCGCAGACCGTGCAAATACGGTATCTGTTGGCTCTGTCGGTAATGAGCGTCAGATCACGAACGTTGCACCAGGTACCAAAGGAACTGATGCAGTTAACCTCAATCAATTGAACTCGGTTCAGAATTCTCTGAATAACCGTATCGATGACTTGAATAATGTCGCTTCACGCGGTATTGCATCAGCGACTGCCTTGACTCAAATTCCTGAGATGAATGAACATCAACGGATGAACGTCGGACTGGGTGTTGGACATTTCAATGGTGTTGATGCTGTTGCAGTGGGTGCGAAGTTCAAGGTTGGTGATAATGCTCGCGTTAATATCGGTGCAGGTATTTCCGGCGGCGTCGCAACCTACGGTGCTGGTGTTGGCTTCGGTTGGTAATCTAATCTGAATAAAAAAAGCGCATGTTGATCATGCGCTTTTTTATTTTCAGTACGGTTTCGCCCCAAGGATCAAATGGATATTAATTAATGATAATCTCATGATTATTTATATCTATGTGTATACACGAAAATCGTGAGTCGATTAGAATGTGACGATGGTCTCAAAATCAGTGGTGGACTCGACGTCCATGAATGAGTAAAGCGAGAGTGTTCATATCAAAGATTTAAATATGGATTAAAGCACCATGAAATTCAGAGGATCGAAATGCATAAGCGGTTAACAGTCGGAATAACTTTCTTTGTCAGCACGCGAGTCTCTGATATTTGGTCAAATGGTGCAGTACAAAACATCATTTTTCTATATCTACTCATTCAGAAGATGCCGAGTGTGACAGAAGTCTTGTTAGTGAATGGTGGGGATGGCGATATCATTCCAGAAGGATTGTTACTCGATGATATTCCACTTAAAGTCTATAAGATTGAGGACGTTGTATCGCGCTTAGATGTACTGATTGATGGTAATGCCCAGATGCGCAGTGAGGATATGCAAGCTGTGCAAGCACACGGTGGTAAGATCGTGAATTATCTCATCGGCAATGACTTTGTAATTGATATGGAGCGCTGTTTGTTTGATCGACCCACAGGCACATTATTCAACGGTTTCAAATTTGATGCCGTCTGGACGCTTCCTCATCATGAAAAAACCTGTCGGTCATATTTTGAGGTCATGCATCGTTGCTCCGTAAGTGTTGTTCCTTATATCTGGTCACCGATGTTTCTGAAAAAAGGGATTGATAGTTTGGCGAATCCTGCGTCATTTTTTTATCAACCTACACCCGGTCCGAAGCGTATCGCAATATTTGAACCCAACTTAAATGTCGTGAAAACGTGCCATTACCCGTTGCTGGTTTGTGAAGCTGCGTATCGTATTGAACCTGAGTTATTCAAAGCCGTATATGTGACTAATACTTCACACATGAAGGATAATCAGACTTTTCAGCATTTTATCGGCACGATGGATGTCGCTATGAATAAGGTTGCGACCATTGAAGATCGTTTCAAAACCCCATACTTTCTGAGTGAGCATACTGAAATTGTCGTTTCTCATCAGTGGGAAAATCAGCTGAATAACCTTTATTTAGATGTGCTGTATGGCGGATACCCTCTGGTTCATAATTCTGAAATGCTCAAATGCGGTTACTACTATGAGCCATTTAATGCTAAAGCAGGAGCTGAGATTCTCCTAGATGTGATGCATAACCACGACAACCGAATCGAAGAATATAATGAAAAGACAAGCGCTTATCTAGAAACTGTTCAACTAGACTACCCAGATAATATAAGGCAGTATGAACAAGCGTTATGGGATTTGTTTAGTGATAGTGCAAGTACATAGTTCGTTATCGGGTCTCTAGATTTATTCACGAGTAGTAGCGTGAAATTATTAATATATAGGTTGAATGACATTGAGCGAGCAAAAAAAATTAGTCGTCGGCATTACCTTTTATGTCAGTCAGACCAATACTAATATTTGGGCGACTGGTGCGATCCAAAATGTAATCTATCTTTATCTCATGATGCAGAATATTCCATCGGTTGCTGAGGTCATACTCATCAACGGCGGGGATAGCGATGTACTGTCTTCTACACTGATGCTGGATGGAGTGGATATCAAAATCGCACGTTTGCCTGAAGTGATGGATCGATTGGATGTGCTGATTGAAGGGGGAGCTCAGGTTGATCGCGATAGTATTGTTGAACTCCATAAGCGAGGGGCAAAAGTTGTTGCCTACCGCATGGGTAATGATTTCGTGATTGATATGGAACGCGTTATTTTTAAGCAGTCTCCTGGTTATTTATTTCAACGTGTAGGCTTTGATGAAGTGTGGACTATTCCACAACATGAAAAGACCTGTCGATCTTATTGGGAAGTGATGGAGCGCTGTGCCGTTAAAGTCTTACCTCATATATGGTCACCGCTATTTATCGATAAAACGATTGTGGAATTGCCATCGAATTTAACCTTTGGTTATCAAAAGACTATCACTACGTCACCATCACCCAAAAAGATTGCCATCCTAGAACCGAATGTGAATGTCGTGAAGACCTGCCACTATCCACTTTTAGTTTGTGAAGCCGCTTATCGTCAAGATCCGTCATTATTTAAAGCGATCTACGTCACGAATACATCTCATATCAAAGATCATGTGACGTTTCAGCATTTCATCGGAACGATGGATGTGGGTTTAAATGGCATTGCAACCATTGAGGATCGTTATAACACCCCATTTTTCCTCGCAGCACATGCCAATGTTGTGGTTTCCCATCAATGGGAAAATGAGCTGAATTATTTATATTACGACGTGCTCTATGGTGGATACCCACTGATTCATAATTCTACGATGCTGAAGTGTGGCTATTATTTTGAAGCGTTTGATGCAGAGGCGGGTGCGACCGTGTTGCTGGATGTGCTACGTCATCACGATAGCAGAGCTGAGGAATATAAAGCCCAAGCTCAAGAATTTCTTAAAACGGTTCATGTCGATTATCCTGAGAATATTCGCCTGTATGAACAAGCCCTGCTTAATCTTTTTGCCGATTAGAATCATGATCTGGCGCATGAAAAGGAACCTTGCACTTGGATTCTCATAAAAGATTAACCATTGGCTTAACTGTCTTCATCGGGTCTGCTAATACCAGCATCTGGTCCAATGGGGCGATCCAGAATTTTGTTTTCCTTTATCTATTGCTCAATAAGATTCCGTTGGTGCAAGAAGTCATTTTTATTAATGGCGGTGATAGTGATGAGCTATCCTCGCTGATGCTTGATGGTTTACAGATTCGGATTGCACGTTTGCATGAAGTAGTTGATCAACTGGATGTGCTCATTGAAGGGGGGACGCAGCTTGATTGGCAAACCATTCAAAACTTTCGAGCCAGAGGCGGTAAGGTCGTGAATTACCAAGTCGGCAATAGCTTTATCATGGATCAAGAAACGGTATTGTTTAATCGAACTGCGACACGGGTTTTTGATGGTTCAATCTTTGATGAAGTGTGGACTATTCCGCAACATGAAAAGACTTGTCGATCGTATTGGCAAGTCATGCATCGTTGTCCTGTTCATGTCCTTCCACATATCTGGTCGCCTTTGTTTTTGGATAAGACGATTGCCAATATCCCTAATGGCGGGCACTTTGGTTATCAGCCTCGGGTTGGTAAGAAACGAATTACTATTTTTGAACCGAACCTGAATGTGGTCAAAACGTATCATTACCCTTTATTGGTTTGTGAGGCCGCCTATCGCCGTGATCCCAGTAAGATACAAGCGGTCTATGTCACCAATACCGCACACATCAGCAAGGATGAGACCTTCCAGAACTTTATGGTGAATACCGATTTGGGTGCAAATGGGGTGGCATCCATCGAGGACCGTTTTCCGATCGCACACTTTTTGGCATTGCATACAGATATCGTGGTCACTCATCAATGGGAAAATGAGTTGAATTATCTGTATTACGATGTTCTCTATGGTGGCTATCCCTTGATTCATAACTCATCAGCGTTGAAGTGTGGTTATTATTATGAATCATTTAATGCCACGTCTGGTGCAGATGTGTTGCTCGATGTTTTGACACATCACGATCAACGGATAGAGACTTATAAGCAAGAGACACAAAAATGGCTTAAGACGGTGGAAGTAGACTATCCACCTAATATTTTGGCGTATGAAAATGCACTGAAAAGGGTATGTGGTTTGTCGCGAGTTTAAGCAACTCTGAGCATGCGCCGTTTCAAAATTGCAAAGACAATGATTCAAATGGACGATATCAGTATGAAGTTACACTTAGCCTGCGGTGTCAATATATTGTCTGGCTGGACAAATGTGGACTTGGAACCTCAAGAGGCGAGTGTCATTCAGCATGACTTAACAGAGCCCCTGCCTTTTCCCGATGAAACATTCGATTTTATTTATTCTGAGTACTTCATTGAACATATCGCTAAAGAAGATGCCCATGCGTTTATTGCGCAGTGTTTTTTAAAGCTGAAGGCGGGTGGAGCGATTCGTATAAGTACACCCAGTCTAGAGCGATTGGTCAGGCAGTTTCAATATGGAAGAATGGATAGCTGGCGCAGTGTGAGTTGGATACCCTCTAATCGTGCGGATCTGATCAATCAAGGTATGACCGCTTGGGGTCACAAATATCTCTATGATTGGCAAGCACTCGAAACGTTATTTCGCCATCATGGTTTCATCAGTATTACCCGCAAGTCTTGGGGAAGCAGTAATTTAGGTGTTTTTAATGGCATTGAATCACGCCCAAATAACGGTGAAATTATTCTTGAGGCGACTAAACCCACATCCGCGCAACTTACTACCAAGCGTCCAAAAGTTTCCGTGGTTATCCCTTCCTATAATCATTGTGACTATGTTGCAGCAGCCATCAATAGTGTCTTAAATCAGACTTTTCAAGATTTTGAGATTATTGTCACTGATGATGGATCGTCTGATGGGACTCCAGATATCGTTGCGACCTTTACTGATCCACGGATCAAGCTCAAGCGTTTTGAAAAAAATAAAGGCGCATGCTGGGCAACAAATGATGCCATCCGCCGTGCACAAGGGGATTACATTGCCGTACTTAATTCTGATGATGAGTTCTTACCAGAAAAACTTCAGAAGCAAGTCGCTTTACTCGATAGCCATCCAGAATTTGGTGCTGTTTTTGCCTATCCTGAAATTATGGATGAAGAGGGCAATGTTTTGCCTGTTGAGGGACAGCAAAGACATGCGGGGATCTTTTACGAGAGCAATAAAACGCAAGCACAATGGCTGTCTCGTCTTTTGCAAACCAATTGTCTGTGTCATCCGACTGTACTCATTCGCCGAACTTGCTATGACGCAGTCGGTTTATATAGCCCGAATCTCAGATCACTGCCTGATTATGAAATGTGGGTGAGAGTGTTACTTCACACCAACATCTACATCATCCAAGAGCCCTTAATCCGGATGCGGATCTTTGCGTCAGGCGGAAATGAGAGTGGTCAACGCCCTGATCAATTCCGAAGAATGTATTGGGAGCATATCCCGATTATCAAGCGTTTATTAGCCGCCCCTCATGATTTGTGGAGGGAGATGCTAAGCCACTTTATGGATGTTTCTGAGCTACCACAAATTGAGAATTATCAGCGCGAGCTTGAGTTCTCAGTGCTTTGCACCAAGATCAATGGCTTATCACATTTAATGGCGGCGATGCAGGTCCTTAGCGCGATCAATGATGATTCAGAAGAGGCGGTGATTCCAATTTGTCGCATCTATAACGAACTCGCGGCACATTTGGAGTTTAGTATCACGCCTCATAAGACGTTGTGGCCACTGCGAGTATAAATGACATGAGCTCAAAAAATAATACCTATGTCACACAACCTTTTTTACCCGATTTGCAGGAGTTTATTCCCTATCTGGAGCAGATTTGGGATAACAAAATATTGACCAATGCAGGACCTTTTCATCAGCAATTAGAGGAAGAGCTCTGTCGATATTTAGGTGTTAAGTACATCTCTTTATTTTGTAATGGCACTCTTGCATTGGTTACGGCGTTACAAAGTTTGCGCATTACGGGTGAAGTGATTACGACGCCCTATTCATTTGTCGCAACCGCGCATTCACTGCTTTGGAATGGGATTAAACCGGTCTTTGTAGATATTGATCCTAAGACCATGAATCTTGATCCAGCAAAAATTGAAGCCGCTATTACGCCGTCTACAACAGCGATTTTGCCTGTGCATTGTTATGGGCATCCTTGTGATGTGCAGGCTATCGAGAAGATCGCAGATACCTATAATTTGCGTGTTATTTATGATGCTGCGCATGCTTTTGGGGTGAATGATACCCACGGCAGTATTTTGAATTATGGCGATTTATCTGTACTGAGTTTTCATGCGACCAAAGTTTTCAATACCTTTGAAGGTGGCGCAATTGTTTGTCATGATGCAAAGACCAAACAGCGCATTGATCACCTCAAGAACTTTGGTTTTGTCGATGAGATCACGGTGGTAGCACCGGGCATCAATGGCAAGATGAGTGAAATCAACGCAGCATTTGGTCTATTGCAGCTTAAGCATATGGATCATGTGTTAAATCAGCGGCAAGCCATTGATACTTTCTATCGTGAACATTTGCGTGATGTCAAAGGCATCGAGTGTGTCAGTCGCACATGTGAGACTAAAGCAAACTTCTCATATTTTCCGATTATTGTGGATTCTAATTATGGGCTTGGGCGTGATGAACTCTATGCTAGGCTAAAGGAACACCATATTTTTGCGCGGCGCTATTTTTATCCACTCATTTCTGATTTTCCGATGTATCGTGGATTACCTTCGGCGCATCGAGATAATTTACCCAATGCCAGTTATATTTCTTCTAAGGTGATTTGTTTGCCGATATTTCCAGATTTGGCGATAGAAGAGTGTAAGCGGATTGTTGATATCATTCGGATGACTGCGTAATCCATCCAAAAAAAGGATCAGACGCTATGCGACTGTATGGAATTGTGGGAGCTGGTGGATTTGGTCGAGAGGTTTTGCCTGTTGCCGAGAGTATGCTGAAAGCAGCTGATCCTGTACATGATTTTGAGGTCGTTTTTGTGGTCGAATACGGTCAACCGCAATCGATTAATGGACATCGTGTGTTGCTCGTGGATGAATTCTTAGCATTTGATGCAGAAAAGTATTTTAATATTGCAATTGCGGATGCTGTGGTCAGAGCTCGTATCGCAAAGCAAATGATCTCCCATGACATTACACCCTTCAGCATTCAAGCGTTAAATAGCATGAGTCTGAGTTCGAATCAGATCGGCGAGGGGGCAATTCTATGTCCATTTACGTTGGTCACGGCGAATGCCAGCATCGGTCGTTTCTTTCATGCCAATATCTATTCTTATGTCGCGCATGACTGTCAGATTGGTGATTTTGTGACTTTTGCGCCCAGTGTGCATTGTAATGGCCATGTGATTGTTGAAGATCATGCTTATATCGGAACGGGTGCGATTTTAAAGCAAGGCAGTGCAGAAAATCCATTGATCATTGGCCGTGGTGCTATCGTTGGGATGGGTGCAGTCGTGACCAAAAGCGTTGCCCCCTATACGACCGTTGTGGGCAATCCTGCGAAGCCGTTGATCAAGCATTGATGGTTCTATCATGACTGACTGCCTAGAGTAGGCTGTTTGATTTCTATTTCTGGAATGTCATAGGGGAAAAGCATGTATTTGTGGGAGTCACATTTAGATATTAGCCATAATCCCAGTGATCATGATCGCTATACCGATCAAGCTCGTTCTAATTTGGTCGATATGTTTTCCTCACCGCGAAAGTTTGTTTTGGAAATCGGATGTTCCACAGGTGCGACGGGCCGCTACTGTAAAGAGAAGTTCCCTGAATCCGTGTATTGGGGAATTGAGCCGAACCAGGATGCAGCAAAAATTGCGAGTACTCGGATAGATCATGTATTGGTCGGACTCTCCGATGATTTTGTATTATCAGAGCAGGGAGTTGGGTTTGGGCAGATTGATGGTGTCATATTGGCAGATGTCATTGAGCATATGTATAACCCCTGGAAAGCATTATCCAGTTTAAAGCCTTATCTAGCGAGTAATGCTGAGATTGTGACCAGTATCCCGAATGTACGCAGCATCTGGCTCTTAAATGAGATTGCATCGGGCCGGTTTACCTATCTGGATCAAGGCTTGTTGGATATTACCCATATTCGTTTTTTCACCTGGAAAGAAATCGTCGATATGATGCAGCAATGTGGCTATCAGATAGATTTTTTGACCTATGGCGTAGACGAGCGGTTATGGGCGACCTATCAGAATTATAAAAATATATTGCCTAGCACCGTTGAGTACGAGAATGTTGCGATTAAACATGTTAAAGATGAAAATGATCTACTCGAACTCTGTAGCTTGCAAT
Source organism: Aquirhabdus sp. (assembly GCF_046462495.1). Taxonomy (NCBI): domain Bacteria; kingdom Pseudomonadati; phylum Pseudomonadota; class Gammaproteobacteria; order Moraxellales; family Moraxellaceae; genus Aquirhabdus; species Aquirhabdus sp. The sequence continues at coordinate 9,823 of NZ_JBKGVE010000001.1, forward strand.
ATTATTCAAGAGCGATACTCCGCGCTTAATCATAATAAAATCGACCCCGATGAAAGATTTGATCTAAATGCACGACGGGGTTTGGATCATTTTTCTCGACGATGTATTCTTTAGACAGCTTAATACGCAAGGTGGTAATCGCATTTGGGGTTCTAGAAAGCTCAGGCAACTCCATCTGTTGTTCGGTATGCAGAGAAATGCCAAATGACTCCATGATATGTACCAGATTATCGACATGAAGCTTAAACTTTTTACCTGCGACATCAAATTGATATTGCTCTAAAAAAGAAAAACTTTGCTCGTTGAAAGCGCGCTTGGTCTGAGGGTCACGCCAAGCTTGAACCGCCAAATAATAGGGCACGTTGATATCAATTGTCCCTCCTTCAGCAAGCATATACCCGCAGTTTTTAAGTGCAACAATCAAGTCATCCACGGACTGAAGCACTTGATCGGCATGAATCGTATCGAAGTAACTTTCAGGCAAAGTCATATTGCCAAAACGCCAACTGTGATATTGCTGTGAGAAATCGATGTCTTTGCCAATATTGAGTGTTAAATCACTGCGAACATTGGGGTCGTGATCAATATTGAAAACATCAAAAGACCAGCGTGTTCCAGAGCCTAAACGCAGTTGTTTCGGGAGAGGGGGGCTTGGTTTGACAACCTGTGCTGGGTGCTCAGTTTGCGTAAGGTAACGCTCCATTGCTTGGCCGACTATCGGGGCTCCTGCGCGTTTTTTGAAGATGTCATAACCTTGCTTTTCGTACTGCAAACGGAGTTCGGGATTTGCGACAACACTGACACAGAAGTCGACCAGTTGATCATAGGGGCAATGTAAGACGGCATCTTTGAGATCGTCATCAATTTCACTATGGCTATTCAGTTCTGTGACGACAACCTTGTGGTTTGCCAGTGGTAGAGCCGCGCGCACGATTTCAAAAATATGGTATTGATCATAGTTAGTCATATTCAGGATGACTTTAGAGCGCGCAATCAGGCGATCTAAATCGCTGTATGCTGCGGATAGTCCAAATTCATTGACATGGACTTTTAGACCTCGTGCAATAAGCTGATCCACGATATGTTGACGCCTAGGACTTAAATAACCATAGAAGTAAACGTCAATATCCTGCTCAACCGTTGTGGGGATTCGTTCCAGCACGGGCATATACGTGACAGGAACATACTCGACTTGATCAATGCCTGCGGCTTGTAAGCGTGCTACATTCCCTGCTGCGTAGTCCCAAACTGGATTGTTTTTCATGAGGTTAAAGTAAGAGGGAAACATGCAGGGTCCAGTAGGGAAAACAGGCTCCAAATTGCGCACGATAACCCGATTAATGGGGCGCTCTAAACGTAAAGATTTCTGTAGATCGTGTCCGAGATTAAAACCGCAGAACAGAATATTGATGGCATCAGGATCGATGGTACATGGCTCAAAATGGACATGGTTAAAGCCATAATCTTTGAGTGCATGATAAAAAGTAAGCATCTCATCGGTAATAAAGTGTGGATTGAAGTAACTGGTTAGATGTATTTTTTGCTCGCGCATGTCCGTAAATTCCTATAGCCGCAAAACCGCGATGTGTCGCTCTCAATAATAACTTTGATTCATTAGCTCATAAACTTGTGGATAGGGAGGTGCTTAATTTCATCTGTCGTCAGCGCGCGTTTACGTAAAACAATACTTAAAGCATCGACAGCTCTCGGCATTTTAAGCACGACATCCCAATTATGATTGTGTTCTTGAAGGGCTTTGAATCCAACGTCATTGGTGCAGATAAAGCTTTGGCTAATGGCTTCGAAACGATGGGTTTGCCAACCATATTGCCACCAGTTATTCAGTAGCTTACCCCATGTATGTTCGTTAAAAGTCCGTTTGGTATCGGCTAAGCCCCACACACCATAGGAAAGGTCATGCGGTACTTCCAGCTCGAGGGTGCCATCTTCTTCTAAGAGCTCTAAACAGTTTGTCAACGCTTGGATAAAATGATTCACGCATTGAAAAACATCTTTAGCGACAATCTTATTGAAATAACCTCGCATGAGGCTGATTTGACCAAAACGCCATGAGGTGAGTGGTAAATCAAAAGGCAAGGGATAGCTGATATCCAGTGTGAGGTCCGGTGAGAAATCAGCACGTGCATCGATATTACACATGTCAAAACGCCAGCGCAGACCTGCGCCAATTTGCAAGGTTCTGGGGAGAGCCGCTAATGTGGGGATCGTCTCTTTGATTTCTTGTTGAGCCAGATAATTTTCTATTGCAGGACGTAAGATCTCTGCAGCTTGACGCTTAGAGAAAGCTTCAAAACCTCTTTCTTCCAGCGCTTTACGGCGGTCATGATCATGGACCAGTTGCCAGCAAAGCTCAGGAAGCTCATCTAGTGATCCTGAGAGAATAGCATCTTTGATATCGGGTTCAATATCGGTATGCGGAGAAAGCTCTGATACCACGGCTTTATGATTGGCGAGCAAATACGAGACTCGGACAATTTCGAAAATCCCCACGGTCTCATAATAATGAATATTGATAACAACTTTTGCACGGCCTATATATTCGGCACGTTTATCACCTAAAAACTGTCCTGTTTCGGTACTCATGACCGTGAGCCCACGGGCTCGAATCGCATCTAAGGTTTTTTTTCTTCTTGGGCTGATGCTGCCATAGAACAGTACATCAATATCTTGTTCAATCATGAGCTCATCGTCATGCTGCGTGGCGCTGAGCAAACGATGGGTAGTGGGCGAGATTTCAGTCATTTCTGGGCAGTAGCCCAATTGGACATGCTGAATGTTATAGACGCCTGCGTGTTGCAGCGCTTGAATATTCTTGAGGTTATAGTCCCAGACTTGGGTATTTAAGAATTGACGGAAATAGGCCAGATCAAACCAAGGGACTTCGGGGGAGACCTGCTCCATGTTATAAATAATAATGTCTTTTGCTTGAGCGGACAGCGTTGTCCAATTGGATGCCCCCGCCCCAAAGACGATATTGATGGCATCGGGGTCGATATATTCATCAATCCATGTGGCGGTATATCCTAAAGATTTTATCCCGTAATAACAGAACATCATGCATTCGCGAAAGGCCCCACCTGCGCCTAGTGCAGTCACATTAAACTTGATGGATGTCATCTTGTTGATTAAGCCTCGCCAGCTAAGGGGTTTTATTTGAGAGTGTTCAATAAAACCCAATCATAGCGAAGAATAATCTTAATGTATTCAGATTTAAGCAATTAATCGTGATCTACTTCACTATGTATCAAGTTAATCCGTTTGTTTTTAGGATTCGGGCTGGTCATTTTTGAGGGATAGATGGGAAGGGTAACACTCACCTCTAGTCCACCCTCATGATGATTGTGAACATTGACCATGCCGCCATGAAGACCCGCAATGCGTTTTACAATCGCAAGCCCTAGTCCACTGCCCTGAGTGGTTCTGGCACTCTCACCACGGACAAAAGGTTCAGTCAGGCTGTTCAAGTCATCGAGTTGGATGCCATCCCCGCAATCGCGAATAGTCAAGGTCAATTGAGTAGGCAGTAGCGTTGCCGAGATATAAATTGGTTCTCGACCATAACGCAGTGCGTTATTGACAATATTGCCTACCATACGTTTGATGGAGAGTGGACGTATGGAGATCTTGGGCAGGATTTGTGGCTGATAAAGAATGTTTGATGATTTATATTGAATCACGATCTCTTGCAAGATTTGGTTGATATCTGCAAGTTGGGTTTCTTCATCCGATCCGTCACGCATGTACGAAATAAATTGCGCCAGAATTTCATCCATATCCGCAATGTCGTATACCATGCCTTCACGTAAGTCTTCGTCAGGCATCAATTCTGCGGTCAGTCGCATTCGGGTCAGTGGAGTACGCAGGTCATGTGAAATCCCTGCGAGCATAATCGTTCGATCATGCGCAGCTTGTTCAAGCGAGCTAATCATCTGATTAAATGCAGTATTCACTTGGCGAATTTCTACTGGTCCTGAATCGACGCGTAGCTTGGGCGTCTCCCCAGTAATGGTGTAGCGCCGTGCTGAAGTCTGCAGTAAAGCCAATGGTCGATTAAGCTGGCGTACCAGAATCAGAATAATGATCGACGTCAGTAACGGAATCCCGAGCAGCCAGCCAATGATCAGCGCGGCATCGTACTGCGCATAAAATAGCAAAGGCTCACGAATCCAGACATTACCTAGGGAGGGGAAGTGAATCCATAGCTGGGGTGTCGGCTTGAATCCAAAAAAAACGCTGACGGGTTCTTTGAGTTCTGTAGACAGTTCTTTACTGAGTTCACTGGTAAAAAAATTGGCCAGCGGATTGGTTCGTTGACTTGGAAACTCCGCAGGATCGCGAACAAATTCGACGCCTACACGTTCAAGAATCCATTCGTGAATATCGAGCGCGAAGGGGTCGATCAAGACTTGTTGTTCTGCTTCACGAATGAGCTCAAGATTAATAGCGAGATAGTGCGCATGCTGGCGAATTTCGGGTAAATACAGTGTGCGCCAGAAGAACGCGAGCGACATAAATAAGCTAAATAAGCCAACGAAGGAGACCAGTAGCGTGGTTCGTACGGCCGTTGAATTCGGCTTTAACTTTTTTAAGAAACGATCAATCTGCTTAGACAACAATAACCAGCGTTGTCTAAGACTGATTGTCACTCGCGTCGGCTTAGGTTGTTCACTATTCACATAAAATCCAGATAGTTAGACTTGTATAGCCGATGGAATACCCTTATTCGGCACCATCGGGTACAAATACATAGCCGACACCCCATACGGTTTGGATATAGCGTGCACGTGCAGGATTTTCTTCAATCAAACGTCGCAGTCGTGAAACCTGTACATCAATGGATCGCTCCATCGCCCCCCACTCACGTCCACGAGCAAGATTCATCAGCTTATCGCGAGTTAAGGGTTCCCGTGGATGTTGTACGAGTGCCTTTAATACGGCAAATTCACCCGTTGTGAGCGTCACGACTTCGCCATTACGGGTCAGTGAGCGTGTAGATAGATCCAAAGACCATGAACCAAAGTTAATCACGGTCATCAGTTGGCTAGGTGCACCGGGCACTTCGCGGACCTGGCGGCGAAGAACTGCACGGATGCGTGCTAAAAGTTCATTCGGATTAAAGGGCTTGGGCAAATAGTCATCTGCACCAGCTTCAAGACCCGCAATACGGTCAGAGTCACTACCGCGTGCCGTGAGCATCACGATAGGGGTGTTGATATTATTGCTGCGCAAACGCTTACAGATGCTGACACCATCTTCAATGGGCAGCATAAAGTCCAATACAATCAGTGAAAATAATTCACGTTGCATGAGACGATCCATCTGCGGTGCGTCATGGGCAGTGCGAACGACAAATCCCTTGTCTTCGAGAAAGCGCTGTAGCAATGCGCGTAGACGAGCGTCATCATCCACCACCAAAATACGCTCACCGGTTGTGGTGCCGCGGGGTGCTTCATCAGCAGGTACTACTAAACTCATAAACTTTCTCCCTAGTCGGTCGATATGGTTTTGCTGTTTTCATCCATTATCCGAATTTCTTAGTCATTTCATTTGTAATCTGTGTATTAAAAACAGTCGTCAATGTTTTTTCGGCAGATGTTGCGTAAACAGCACATCATTCTAAAGAATCTTACAAATAAAATAATGTATAGCTTACATTGGGTAATATACACAACTAATTCAATGCCTAAATGTCTCTAGATACTAAATCCATACAGCACGGACGTCCACAACTCGTTGTATGAATTAAATGAATTTATGTATGCAACGGGTAGGCACTCAGCGGTTGGCACCGTATAATCGGTGCTTTATTTTCTTTCGGAACACCGCTGTATGACTGCGCCCGATAACTTGCTTGATGAAAACCAAGCACCTGATGTGACCCAAAACGTGAGTGTAGAGCCTGCACTTGAGCCTCTTGCAGAGCAATCTACACCGACTGAAGCAATCCAAGAACCTGCTGTGACCGCAGCGCCTGAAGAAGCGCAAGCGATTGATACGGCAGCGCCTGCAACAGAAGCGCCAATCACGCGTTCTGAAAAAGTGCTTACAGTGACCACGACTGCGACTGAGTCTGCCCCTAAACTCCGTTTAAAATCAGATGCTGAGTTGATTGCTCAAATTGCCGGTGAACTCAGTGTACGTCCTGAACAAGTCGCTGCTGCGGTAGCTTTGCTGGATGAAGGTTCTACCGTACCGTTCATTGCACGTTATCGTAAAGAAGCTCATGGCTTAGATGATGCACAGCTTCGCGAACTTGAGCTCCGTTTGACTTATCTACGTGAGCTGGATGAGCGTCGTAGCAAAATTATCGAATCTATTCGTGGTCAAGGTAAGCTGACCGAAGCTTTACATGCACGATTGAATCAAGCAGACAGTAAAAATGCGCTTGAAGATTTGTATCTTCCTTATCGTCCAAAACGTACCAGCAAGGCACAATTGGCGAAAGATGCAGGTCTAGAGCCGATTGCGCTACGTGTATTGAATGAAGAGATTGAGCCTGCCAAAGCCCTTGAAGGCTTTAGTCATGAAAGCTATCCAGATCTAGACAGTCAGCTTGATGCGATTGGTCATATTCTGGTGGACGTCTGGGCGGCTGACCTCGAGTTGATGGAAAGTTTACGTCGTCGTTTTGGTGCTGAAGCGCAAATTGTCAGTCGTTTAGCCGGTGAAGAAAAACGCGAAGTCGGTAAGAAATTCCGTGATTACTTCGAAGCTCAAGAATCATTGGCAAAGATTGCTTCACATCGTTTGCTCGCATTATTGCGTGGTCGCCAAGAAAACGTGTTGACGCTCAAAGTTGATGGTACCAATGAGACCCATGTACAAACCATCAAAGACAAATTCAGTGTTGGTAGCGCTCAGCCTGAAAGTCGTCAATCGTTCTTGGCGCAAACCGCTGAATTATTATGGCTCGGTAAGCTGCGCCCACACTTCGAGCATTCGTTACTGACCGAAAAGCGTTTGGCTGCTGAAGCCGAAGCGGTGAGTGTATTCGCTGAAAATATGCGTCATCTCTTATTGTCTGCTCCTGCAGGGGGCAAAGTGACATTGGGCATGGATCCTGGTATCCGTACCGGCGTTAAACTTGCGGTTATTAATGCTTCTGGTGATGTGCTAGCGCACTCCGTGATCTATCCGTTTGCTCCGCGCAATGAGCGCGATGCATCCTTGGCAACTTTAGATAATCTGTGTCGTGAGCACGGTGTGGAACTGATTGCCATTGGCAATGGGACTGCAAGCCGTGAAACAGATAGTTTGGTTCATGACTTCCTTAAAGCACAACCTGACCTATCTATCACCAAAGTAGTCGTGAGTGAAGCAGGTGCATCGGTTTACTCAGCAAGTGAGCTTGCAACCGCAGAACTGCCTGATCTGGATGTGTCCATTCGCGGTGCGGTGTCCATTGCTCGTCGTCTACAAGATCCGCTCGCTGAATTGGTGAAGATTGATCCTAAGTCGATTGGGGTCGGTCAATATCAGCATGATGTGAATCAACCGACATTGGCGCGTCGTCTAGACGCTGTTGTCGAAGATAGTGTGAATGCGGTGGGTGTGGATGTGAATACTGCATCTCCAGCACTGCTATCACGTATCGCGGGTTTGAATAAAAATATAGCCCAGCAGATTGCGGACTATCGCCGTGAAAACGGGGCGTTTGCCAGTCGCGATGATTTGAAGAAAGTCCCACGTTTGGGTGCCAAAACCTTTGAACAAGCCGCAGGTTTTTTGCGCGTGGTCAATGGGGCACAACCACTGGATTCTTCAGCGGTGCATCCGGAAGCTTATCCGTTAGTGGGCAAAATTTTGGGCAACCTGAAACGCTCATTGGCGGACGTACTTGGTAAAGCAGGTGCCCTCGACGGCTTTGATCCAGCTACTGTTGTGGATGATAAGTTTGGTCTACCGACCGTCCAAGACGTGATTCGTGAGCTTGAAAAACCCGGTCGCGATCCACGTCCAGAGTTTAAAACGGTTAAATTCCGTGATGACGTGAATGAAGTTAAAGACTTGGTTGATGGCATGATTCTGGAAGGTGTGATTACCAACGTCACCAATTTCGGTGCGTTTGTGGATATCGGGGTTCATCAAGATGGTCTCGTACACATCTCCGAGCTTTCTGATCAATATGTGGATGATCCGCATAAGTTCGCTAAACCGGGTCAGATCGTGACAGTACGCGTGATGGGAACTGACGGCGAACGTAAACGTATTAGCTTGAGCTTGCGTCTCACACCGACTGAGCGTCCTGCCAAAGCCGAACGCCCCGAACGCAGTGAGCGCCCAGCGCGTAAACCTGAAGATCGTCCAGCACGTGCTGAGGGCACAGAAAAGCGGGGAGATCGTCAGGATCGCCCACGTTCAGACCGTCCTCGTTCAGATAAGCCACGTGATGAGCGTCCTCGTCAGGAGCGCCCAGTCCGTGAAGAAAAACCGAAAGAAGAAAAGATTGGCTCATTCGGTGCTTTATTGGCTCAAGCGGGGATCAAAGGCTCAAAATAATGAGCCTTTGATGTCGTAAAAAAACCTGCTTTTCATGAGAATGAAAAAGCAGGTTTTTTATTGGAGCTTCGATAGAGGTCTATCGATATTACCAGTGCTCACCCGGACGAATCAGTGTGAATGCACGTTGTACCAGAGTCGGTTTCTCATTGACAGGGGGGGCATTTTTGCCTAAAGATGCCGCCGAGCTTGGGAACATCCGATAAGCAACCGATAGGATTGAATCGTTGACCTTCGGTGCAATCGCATAGCTGAGTGCACCCAATGAACCTGCGGGGGTCGCAATACTCTTGGCTTTGCGAATCAGTGCTTTGCCGACCAGATCTGCAGCTTGGTCTGGAGACAGGGTTGGCAAGTGATCATACATTTTGGTCGGTGCGATCATCGGTGTGCGTACGAGCGGCATATAGATGGTCGACAAGTGAATATTTTTGCCTTTGACTTCGGAAGCAAGGCAACGGCTGAATGCATCAAGTGCGGCTTTACTGGCTACATAAGCAGAGAAACGCGGTGTATTGGTGAGTACACCGATCGAGCTGATATTAACCACATGACCACGCTTGCGTTCAATCATGGTCGGTAGAAGTGCAAGGATGAACTTCACTGCACCAAAGTAGTTAAGTTGCATGGTACGTTCGAAGTCGTGGAAGCGATCAACGGATTCGGAGACCGCGCGACGAATCGAGCGTCCTGCATTATTGATCAGAATATCAATAGCGCCTTCATCGGCAAGAATTTGTTTAGCGCAGGCATCGACAGCATCCATATCGTTCAAATCACAAGGATAAACTGCAGCGCTCCCTCCAGCGGCTTCAATCTCTGCTTTGACTTCTTCAAGAGTTTCGCGTGTGCGCGATACCAGAATGACATGGGCGCCTGCTTGAGCGAGTAGATGGGAAACTTTAAGGCCGATGCCGCTGGATGCGCCAGTCACGACCGCTTTTTTTCCTTTAACCGCATTACGCAGTGCATTTTGATTTAACTTGGTCATTTTCGATTTCCTCGAGTATTTTTGTAAAGTTTATTAATGAGTGCTCTCGCTTAAAATTGATTGTTTTAGGCGTGAAATTAATTTAACAATTTTTGTAAAAAATAAATAGACCAGTCGTCGGATGTTAAATATTTTTAAAAATTAAATGTTATTAATTTACAATTATTTAAATATATTTGATAAATATGTATTGTTTATTTTTTAATCGAGTCTTTGCTCTATTTTATATTAGAATAAATGCTCTAGGTATATTGGATTATTTACTCTAGGGTTTTAGATTAATTGCTCTAGTTATATTAGGTTAACTGCTCTATTTGTTGAAATGAATTAAATCCCAACTGATGGAGTCTTTGCTTCTGTCTACATATGATGTGCTTGATGCTGATCGAGTAACTACTTCTTTTTTGCATCCAATCGTTGCCATAGAGATTGGGTAGCGTATGTTGGTTCTTCTGGGCGTTTTTAATTTTGTGTCTGATGGAGACGGAAAGTTAAAAAAATGCTGTCGTTGATTCAACGCGAGTATCGGCAAAACGGCTATACTAGCGTCCATGAAATTTGCGCTTGTTTTAAGTGCTCATAAAAAATTTGATTTAATGTTCGTTCTGATCTTTAACTCGATTTTTATTAATCCATTTTTAATCTTTTGTTTTTCGTTAAATGTTGGTCTAATCGGAGAAATGCCGCGTGGCACAGTATATTTACACGATGAATCGTGTGTCGAAGATCGTTCCGCCTAAGCGAGAGATTCTCAAAGACATTTCATTGTCTTTCTTTCCCGGCGCCAAAATTGGCGTGTTGGGTCTCAATGGTTCAGGTAAATCCACTTTACTGAAAATCATGGCGGGTATTGATAAAGATTTCCAAGGTGAAGCGCGTGCGCAGCCAGGGATCAAAATCGGTTACCTTGAACAAGAACCACCACTGGACCCGACTAAAGATGTGCGTGGTAATGTGGAAGATGGTGTACGTGAAGCATTAGATGCGCTTGAACGCTTGGATCAAGTATTTGCTGAATACGCTGATCCTGATGCTGATTTCGACAAACTTGCTGTAGAGCAGGGCAAGCTTGAAGCAATCATCCAAGCGTGGGATGCACACAACCTTAATAATCAACTCGAGCAAGCTGCCGATGCACTGCGCTTACCGCCATGGGATGCCGATGTATCACTGCTATCTGGTGGTGAGAAACGCCGTGTGGCACTGTGTCGTTTGCTGTTGTCCAAGCCTGACATGTTGCTGCTCGATGAGCCAACCAACCATTTGGACGCGGAGTCCGTGGCATGGCTTGAGCAGTTCTTAAAAGGCTTCCCGGGTACGATCGTGGCCATTACCCATGATCGCTATTTCTTGGATAATGTGGCTGAGTGGATTCTGGAGCTTGACCGTGGACATGGGATTCCATACCAGGGCAATTACAGCACATGGTTAGAACAAAAAACAGCGCGCTTAGAAATTGAAGGCAAGCAAGAAGAGTCTTTTGCAAAAGCCTTGAAAAAAGAGCTGGAGTGGGTGCAGAAGAACGCCAAAGGTCAACGTGTCAAATCCAAAGCACGTATGGAGCGTTTTGAAGAGCTCAACTCTAAAGAGTTCCAAAAGCGTAATGAAACTTCTGAAATCTATATTCCACCAGGCGAGCGTCTAGGGAATATCGTTTGTGAAGTGGAAGACATCAGTAAGTCTTTTGATGGTCGTCTGCTATATGAACATCTGTCATTCAATGTTCCGCCGACTGCGATTGTCGGTATCGTTGGCCCAAACGGTGCAGGTAAAACCACACTGTTCCGCATGATGACGGGCGAGCAAGTGCCAGATACCGGTTCAGTGCGTCTCGGTGACTCGGTCAAAGTCGCATATGTCGGTCAGTTGCGTGATGAGCTGGATGACAAGAAGACCGTCTGGGAAGAGATTTCTCAAGGACTCGATATCCTGAAGATTGGCGAATATGAAATCCCTTCACGGGCATATATTGGTCGCTTTAACTTTAAGGGCTCGGATCAACAGAAGCGTGTGGGTGAGTTGTCCGGTGGTGAGCGTAACCGCTTGAAACTGGCTAAGGTCCTGCAAAAAGGCGCCAACGTGATCCTCCTCGACGAACCGTCGAACGATTTGGACGTTGAAACCTTACGCGCACTGGAAGATGCGATTTTGGTCTTCCCAGGCTGTGTCATGGTCGTTTCGCATGATCGCTGGTTCCTCGACCGTATCGCAACCCATATCTTGGCATTTGAAGCAGAAGGTCCAGAGTGGTACGACGGTAACTATACCGAATACGAAGCCTATCGTAAGGCAAAGTACGGTAAGGATGCCGGTCCAAAACGCACCAAGTTTAAGAAGATTGGTGGTTAATTAAAAAAAAGCGCTTCGAATGAAGCGCTTTTTTTTGCCTGTTGTCTATGGTCTATTCCGTCCATAGGTATCATGACTCGACACCCATTCATTGGACACAATCGCTGAAGCTAAAGACAACTCGCCGCAGAGCACGGTTGCAGCGATAATTTCTGCCAGTTTGTAGGCTTTGCCCGTACCGTAGCAATTCATCGATTCCAGACATTCTCGCTGTGTCGGGAGCCCAGTGCCACCGCCATAGGTTGCGACAATCAATGAGGGAATGGTGGCAGACATATAGTAATCGCCATTTTCCATCAGTTCGGTATAGACAAAACCTGCGCTGGATTCGGCAACATTGGCAATATCCTGCCCGCAGGCCAAGAATACCGCCGCAACGCCGTTGGCAAAATGCGCGCCGTTGCTCACAGCCCCTGCCATAAATGCGCCTAGGTTTGATAGCCCGCGCTGTTTGGATAACGCTTGTGCCGAGCAGTGCATGATCGGTTCAAGTAAGCCTGCGGGAATGGTAATTTCAGCGACGACGCGTTTGCCACGACTATGCAAGTTATTCACGACTGAATGCTTCTTATCGGTATCGAAGTTAGCGGCAAGAGTAAAGTGCTCAAGGTCGACAGGCTTTTGAGCCAAGATCCATTGGCAGGCAGCATGGGTCGCTTTGGAGACCATATTTTGTCCTGCGGCATCGCCTGTTGTCATATTGAAGCGTAGCCAGCGCATCTTGCTGGCTGCATATTGCTCAATATCCCGCAGTTTGCCACTGTGGGTTGTTGTTTCTGCCGCAGCTTTAATCTCGTCAAAATGCGCCGTGACCCAAAGACCAAAATCACGTGCAGCGCGGGCATTTTTAAAGACAAATACCGGGGCGCGTTGCATGGCATCATCAATAACCGTGGTGGTAATGCCACCTGCTGCCCGCGTAAGCGCCATGCCGCGACTATAACAGGCAACAAGCGTTCCTTCCGTTGTGGCCATCGGCACGTAAAATTCACCTTGTGCGTGTTCACCGTTAACCAGTAAAGGACCCGCAAAACCCATAGGCACTTGCACGATGCCGCTAAAGCCTTCGATATTGCCGGGCAGGGCCGCTGGTGGGATGGAGAATTGACCTGTATGAAAGAGAGGATGTCCACTGTGTTTTTCGACGATCGCACGTCGTTCGGCAGCCATTTCTTGCGTGTAATCGTTGGTTTTATTGCGCGGCAGTTTTTCGAGTGTCATCACATATCCTTATTTTGTGGTTTTGTATATATGGGGTGAAGTTATAACACCCCTTGATGTCTATGCATCATGACTTTACCTTTATATGTTCCATGCGCTAAAGCCAAAGATAGCGTATCACAGTGTCGTCTACAGTGAATTTATTGCCGCGTTGATCATTTGTTTGATGACGATCCAGCGGGAGTCGATGCGGCAACCGCAGCTTGTATCGCATCAATCACAGCCTGAGGCTGCTCATGGGGGATATCATGGTTACTGTCGACCCAGATCTGCTGGCTACCCGGATAGAGTTTAGGCAGATCCCAGCGCATTGCATTCCAGTCATTGGCAAGCGGTGAATGATCGTTGAGCGCTTTTGCAGCATTGAGAATGATGACGGGTTTACCTGTGACTGTGGGGAGGGTAAGCATCTTACGACCCGTACTGAACATGCCGAGATACTCTTCTTTAGTCGTTGGCGATGCCAACCAATCAAACATTAAACGAAAGACGAGCGGATAGTGTTCAATAGAGCCATTGCCCTCAACTTGTTTCGGGTGAGCTGAATCAACTAAAACCAGTGCTTGGACCTCTTCGGGATAACGGCGAGCAAAGTATTGCATGTAAAACCCACCCATCGAATGACCCACTAAAATATAGGGTGGCGTGTAGCCTTGCTGACGCAAGAGCAAGCGTAACTCGTCAATGATGTGATCGCCATCGCGTGGGCTTTGCGTGGTGACACTTTTTCCGTGTCCGGGGCGATTATAGGTCAGGGCACTATATTCTTTTGAGATAGTTGGAAAAACATCTGACCATTCATCAATCGTTCCAGCAATACCACTCTCAAAAACGATAATGGGTTGACCATGATGGGTTGCGACGTATTCGACTTGTCGTTGATCAAGTTGTGTCACGGTCTTGTTGGGGAGGCTTGCACAACCGATTAGAAAGCTTGCATAACCGCAAAGGAGAGTCAGTGCAATACTGTGCCAGATGCCTTTCGGATGGATTTGAACATTCACAGGATTCGACCAAAGGAAAGAGTGGAGATGCAGATCATCTTAGCAAAATAAGATGGGCATTGATTTCACCTGCTGTATTTCTTGAGTAATGAGTATGATCCCAGTATCAGGTGTGTTGAACGTGTTTTAAGCAGTCTTACAACAAAAAATGTTTTCCAAGATTTAAAAAAAAGATGGTTTATTTTTGTACAATTTTATATATAGTAGGGCGAGTTTTTACGTTATCTGCATCTAATCGCTTGTTCGAATGGTTTAAAAGTGACGCGTGTAAACATGTCTCTAAAAAAAATTAAACAAATAAAGTCTGCTTTTATCAAGTTGTCCTAACTTAACCCAATTATGTCCTTTATTAACCTATTTGAGACTCTTCAAACCAGTCATAGTAATTGTCGGTAAATTATTTTTTGGTTTCATAGGAACGCCATATCGATAAACAAAGCGAAGATCATCAATAATTAAGGAATAAAATGACGAGCACCGCTACTGACCTCAAAAGTATATTTTATCCGTCATTTATCACAGTCATCCTTATGAATGAGCTTGCCCAACTTGGGGTCGATACTCAGGAGGTGCTCAGGGTTTGTGGTATTGATGAGAGAGACTTAATCAGCCCTGCACCAAGAGTGACCTATAAACAGTTACAACGTTTCATCCATCATGCAACAAAATCTCTAGATCCTTCTGCCGCTTTTCACGCGGGTTTATCTGTGCAGATCACCGATTTTGGCATGTGGGGATTTGGGTTGCTCTGTAGCGAATCTTATCGTGATGCAATCAAGTTTGGATGCAAATATCAGTTGTTACTTGGACCCCTTGCTGAGGTTGAGTTTAGTGAGGTTGACCACCTTGCAATTTGGATATTTAGAGCAATACTCGACTTTAACAAACAAGACCGTGAGCATTTGTTTTCGATAGAGTTTCATCTCAGCACATTGTTATCGATCTTACGGATTGCATACGGGTCTGATATCGCACTTAAACAGGTGACGTTAACTTACGATGAGCCTGCACATGTGGCTTTATACCATCAGGTTTTTGGTTGTCCAGTTTTATTCAACCAACCAGTCAATACACTCAGTATGAGTGCTGAATATTTAGATAGGGTATTAATTACCGCTAATCCGATTACCAAGCAGATTGTTATAGATTATTGTAATAATGAGCTCGTTAAAATTTATGCAGATATTGGTATTGAGGCGCATATCCGTAAATTATTGATTGCACAGACTGAGCATTTTCCCGATATCGATGAAATCGCTGCAAGCTTGGCTATGCATCCACGTACGCTAAGAAGAAAGCTTGGGTTTGCAGGAACGTCATATCGGAAAATTTTAACGGATGTGCGGAAGTATCTAGCGATTAAATATCTCATTGAAACGGATTTAACACACAGTGAAATTGCGATCAAACTGAATTTTAGTGATAGTGCGAGTTTTCGTAAGGCATTTAAGCGATGGACCAATAAGCAACCGAGTGCTTACCGTCGACATATTATTGAGGGGTGAGTCCAATGATGGATCAAGGAAATTCGAACGATGACTTCGACACTTGGGATGATTATTACCAAATCGCAGTGGATCATTTCAAAAAGCATGGTCAGTTAAAGGTCTTACCCGACTCTGTACTTGGCCCATGGCTCGCCATGCAATTTGCCCGTACTGATTTCAATGTGGATGAAATTAATAAACTGCGTGAGATTCGTTTCTTTGATGCACAAGAAGCTTTTCAATTTGAAGAAATCATTAAGCAAAAAATGATTGGAGAGAATTGGACGGAGTCCGATGATCAGTTCTTACTAGATCATCAGGATTTTACGATTTTAAAACTGGCTCAAGTGCTGAACAAACCGACGTCTATAGTTCGCTCGCGTCGTCGACACTTGGGCATTTTACGGACCATTCGGCGCAGTTAAAGTTCGTTTCTGTATCTCATATATTTTTATGCTATAGCAAAAAATCCCCGATGCCGCTCCAGCATCGGGGATTTTTTTGTTGAGAGAGGTTTAGCGTCCAACCGACTTCAAGTAAGCGGCACGTGCGGCAACGCCAGTATTGGTGAAGTCAGTAAAGACACCATCTATACCTGCTTTAAAGTAAACCTGATATTCAGCGATTGGATCACCTTTAAATACGCCTGCCAGATACTTGGCTTCATTGCGGAAGGTGAAACTGTGAACAAACAGACCCGCTTGGTGCGCATTTTCAATGACGCCAGTAGAGGTCAAAGTATTCACATCAGCCAAGGTACTACCTTCTTTCCATGGAGATACGGTCCACTTCATCAATTCAGGTTTCCAAGGACCAATGCCGTCGGCATAGGTTTTTATTTCAGCAAGACCTGACGGGGTGAACATGGCCGCAAAGGTTCGCGCGTCACCATTGATCGTCCAGCTATATGGACGGGCACTGACAAAGGTATCCGAGTCATTGGTAATGAAGTTCACTTCACCGGTTTGATAGTTCACGCTATTGCCATCAATCAGCTGTACCGCTTTGGTTTTAAGGCCAATACTGCGCAGGTATTTTAAGCTGGCTGGGTCAAAGCTTTGCACATAGATTGCTGCATCTTTGCTATTTAAGTTATTGTCTGTAATTGCTTTTAAAATGGCATCTTCAAAAGGATGTTTCGTGCCTTTGCTATCGCAACCGTTAGCAATCGCCTGTGCATTATTCCAGTATGGGTTTTTGCTTTCTGGATAGATCGAAATGGTTCGTCCGAGTGCTTGGCTCTTGGCTTTGGCAATGTCGATTAGATTTTGAAAGCTGATCGGTGGATATTTGCCATTAAGGTCGCTAGGGCGTTGGTCTCGGGCATCGTATGTGGTGCCACCAATCCACTGTGTGAGTTCCGCCATGGTGAAGTCGGTAATTGACCAATCATTGGTATGATCTTCGCCATCTACGATTAAGGATTTCAATACGGATTTTGGATCTTTTGGATCGGTGAGGTCGCTTAAGTATTGTGCAGGACCATTTGCAGGAATCGCAGGATAGGTCACATTGACCAAGACGCCCGGGACGGTACGTTTACGTGCAGCAACAACAGGATTGGTCTTGGCGATGTCTGCAATATTGGTATTGTCGCTGAGCCACGGGTTATGACGCGCAACCAACACACAGTCTTTGGTTAGATGAAGATCGGTTTCAAGGGCGTCACCACCTGCATCCGCAGCTTTCTCGTAGGCAATACTGGTTTCTTCTGGGTAGAGTCCAGGTAGACCGCGATGGCTAATGATGAGTGGGGTCTGGCCTCCAAGAGTAGGGAGGGCGGCATCTTGTGCATCATCTTTATTACCACAAGCTGCTAGCGAGGCAACCAGACTTGTGACCATGATGATTTTTAAACGACTGTGCAGTATTGATGGGCGCATGCGCTTTATTCCAGATCAAGAAATTGATAAGGCTTGAATCTAGCGTGTGAACGTGTCAGTTCCGTGAAAAGAGGCTTAAGTTTCCTACCGTTTGATCATCAGCCTCCTACCATTCGATAAAAGCTGATCTACTCTGTCGTACTGGGGTTCCAAAAGGCCTGCTTCACATACGGCTTTTCAACCAAACGTGCGGTAATCCGATCAAGGACTTCAGATTTTGCGGAAGTAGAAAGCAGAGTGGCCGTGATTTCCACTTCATGTTCATTAAAGGATTCGACATCCAGATGAGCTAAAGGGTACTCGGCGTGATCCAGCAGATGTTCCAGTGTGACCATGGCATGTTTTTGTTCATCGTTTTCAACAATCACATGAAGTTGATAAGTGACTTCACTGGTTTCATCATTGATCGGTGTACGGTTGATGGTGTTGACTACGGGGCGCAGCAAGGTATTGGCGGCAAGAACAAAGATTGCGGCGAGTAAAGCATTGACAATCAAATCCGCCCCAGCACAAGCCCCCACTGCCGCAGATCCCCACAGCGTTGCTGCTGTATGAGCCCACGGACATTCAAGCCCTCCTTCATAATCGTGCCAGCACCCAAGAAGCCGACGCCCGAGACGACATAGGCCGTGACTTGAGTTGCACCGGTATTGCCGTTTAAGTGCGATGCCAGATCAACAAATGAAGCCGCAGCGACGGCAACCAGTGCATTGGTTCGCAGGCCGGCCGTGCGCTGACGATACTGACGTTCAAAACCAATAACTGAACCCAGTATGAATGCGGTGGTCAGGCTGATAAAAGAATCAAGGGAATCTGCAGAATTTAGATTTTGCCACGCTTGCAGCATGTGAGCTCTCCCTTTTTACTCGGTGTTAGTGATGTTGACGAGCAGATTATTTTGCTATCAAATCATCGATTTGAGTTATCTTACGAATACAAGATAAGAAATGAAGATAACTTATCTTGTATGTCGTACTGATGACGAGCCAAACGTTAAGCTTGTTTTAACAGCGGACCTAGAAACTGCCCAGTGAAAGAACGTTTAACTTTTGCCACTTGTTCAGGCGTTCCTTCAGCGATGATTTCGCCGCCACCGGAACCGCCTTCAGGACCTAAGTCCACAATCCAATCGGCGGTTTTGACCACGTCAAGATTATGCTCAATCACCACGATCGTATTCCCTTTGTCGCGCAGGTGATGCAGGATCTCAAGTAACTTGGCAATATCATGGAAGTGCAGACCTGTGGTCGGCTCATCCAGAATATACAAGGTCTGCCCCGTATCGCGTTTAGCCAGTTCACGGGCCAGTTTGACACGTTGTGCTTCACCACCTGAGAGCGTGGTTGCCGCTTGCCCCAGGCGGATATAACCCAAGCCCACTTGAATGAGTGTTTCCAGCTTACGCGAGATCGTTGGAATCGCATCAAAGAACACTGCAGCATCTTCAACTGTCATATCGAGGATATCACTGATATTGCGGCCCTTATAGGCGACTTCCAACGTCTCTCGGTTATAGCGTTTGCCATGACAGACATCGCAAGGCACATACATATCAGGCAAGAAATGCATCGCAACTTTCAGAACGCCATCGCCCTCACAAGCCTCACAGCGTCCGCCTTTAACATTGAAGGAAAAGCGTCCAGGCATATAGCCTCGTGCTTTGGATTCAGGCGTCTGCGCTAGTAATTCACGAATGGGGGTGAATAAACCCGTATAAGTTGCGGGGTTACTGCGTGGTGTACGTCCAATCGGACTTTGATCAATATCCACGACTTTGTCGAGATATTGCAGACCATCCATGGATATGTGTTTTTCTGCGGTGAGGGTTGTTGCACCATTCAACTGAGTGGATGCCAGCGGCAGCAAAGTGCGATTGATCAGTGTCGATTTGCCTGAGCCCGATACGCCGGTGACACAAGTCATGAGACCTATCGGTAGCCTTAAGGTCACATCTTGCAAGTTATGACCTGTTGCGCCAGTCAGGGTCAGCATTTTCTCAGGATCGGGTTTATTGCGGACTTTGGGAACGGCAATTTTTTTCTTGCCTGAGAGATATTGCCCTGTCAGTGAGTTTTCGTTGGCGACGATATCTGCCATTGTCCCTTCAGCAATGATCTGTCCACCATGAACCCCTGCGCCGGGACCAATATCAATCACATGATCTGCTGCTCGGATAGCATCTTCATCATGCTCAACAACCAGCACGGTATTCCCCAAATCACGCAGGCGCACTAAGGTGCCAAGTAGTCGATCATTATCGCGTTGATGGAGTCCAATCGAGGGTTCGTCAAGGACATACATCACGCCCATGAGACCCGCGCCAATTTGCGAAGCGAGGCGAATGCGCTGTGCTTCGCCACCTGAGAGAGTGTCGGCTGAGCGTGCCAAACTTAAATAGTTGAGTCCAACACTGACCAGAAATTGCAAGCGTTCGCGAATCTCTTTAAAAATCTTATCCGCGATCTCACCTTTGGCACCAGATAGTTCTAAGCCTTGATAGTATTGTTCAGCGGCACCAATCGACTTCTGTACGATTTCGGGCAAAGTGACATCGGCAACTTTGACATGACGCGCTATTTCGTTCAGGCGAGAGCCATGGCAAACATCACAAGGTGCATTCGATAAGTATTGCGCCAATTCATCACGGACCAGATTACTTTCAGTTTCTTTATAACGGCGTTCAAGGTAGGGGAGTACACCTTCAAAGACCATGGTGCGCTTTTGACTACGACCCCGTTCATCGGTGTAGTGAAAGTCGATTTTATCCCGCCCCGAACCAGTCAAGATAATGGCATGTTGTTTTTCATCAAGGGTTTGCCATGCCGCATCCATATCAATCTGATAGTGCTCTGCGACGGTATTGAGCATTCTGAAGTAATACGGACGCTGTTTATCCCAGCCGCGTATAGCGCCTTGGTTCATGGACAATTCAGCGTTGTTAATCAGTTTTTCTGCGGCAAAGTGACTACGGTGACCTAAGCCATCACAGACGGGGCATGCACCTGCGGGATTATTAAATGAGAATAAACGGGGTTCGAGATCGCCAACTGCACGATCACAGACAGGGCAGCTATGACGGGCAGAGAACGTTTGATCCGGCTGATTTTCATCCATCCAGCTAAGCAGTGCCAAACCATCGCCTAGACGCAGTGTCGTTTCAAAGGATTCTGCTAAGCGATTGCCTAAGTCATCGCGCACTTTAAAACGATCGATTACCACTTCAATCGTATGTTTTTTCTTTTTATCAAGATCGGTAACATCATCTAAGTCGATCAGAACACCGTCCACGCGTGCGCGTACGAAGCCTTGTGCGCGGAGTTGTTCAAACAATAGCGCATGTTCACCTTTACGATCACGAACGACAGGAGCCATCAGCATCAGCGCAGTGCCTTCTGGCATGGCTTTGACGGTATCAACCATTTGACTGACGGTTTGGGCGACCATCGGCAGGTTGTGTTCTGGGCAGTAAGGCGTGCCAACACGTGCATATAGTAAGCGCAGATAGTCGTAAATTTCGGTGATGGTGCCTACCGTTGAGCGTGGATTATGGCTCGTCGATTTCTGCTCGATTGCAATGGCAGGTGACAGCCCTTCAATGCTATCCACTTCCGGCTTATCCATTTGCGATAGGAACTGGCGAGCATAAGCAGAAAGGCTTTCAACATAGCGCCGTTGACCTTCGGCATAGAGAGTGTCAAAAGCAAGTGATGATTTCCCAGAGCCCGACAATCCTGTAATGACGACGAATTTATCACGTGGAATATCAAGAGAAATGTTCTTCAGATTATGCGTGCGGGCGCCGCGAATGCGGATATAACTTTGACTCATTATCGATTACTCGGAAAAAGCGGAGCTTGGAGACTTGAACGTTCAAAAGATCAGTTTTGATCCATTTGTTCAAATCAACCCAGCAAAAAACATCATTGATTTTGGATATCCCAATTGTGACTCAAAACGACCGCAATGTGCATAACATTACGTGAATAGATGTGATCATTGATAAGGGATTTCTTAAGTATTCATTATCTTAAATTGTAAATAATTTTATATCCTATCGATGATTCTGTGAAGGAGTAGGATTGTGATGAGGCATTACGACTCAAGTCCTTGTCGCTGGGATGTCAAATTTTAGACGACAGGCAAAAAATGATGAAACAGGCCGATATCCATACGGGACAATGCGATAGCAGGTGCTTGCGGATTTTAAATCACTCATCCCGAGTTGATTAGAAGTGGTATTTTTGAAGCAACTGGTTTACAGTTTAGCGATTCAAAAAGTGAAGACTTAGGATTAAGGGAAAAACTATGCGCGGCGTTAATAAGGTTATTTTAGTCGGTACACTCGGTCGAGATCCGGAGACCAAAACATTTCCAAGTGGTGGTTCCGTTACGCAGTTTTCGATTGCGACCAGTGAAAGCTGGAAAGATAAAAATACGGGTGAACCTCGTGAAGAAACGGAATGGCACCGTATTGTCTTGAATAATCGTTTGGGTGAAGTGGCTCAGCAATACCTCAAAAAAGGCAGTAAAGTTTATATTGAAGGTAGCTTACGGACCCGTAAATGGACCGATAAAGAAGGCGTAGAGCGTTATTCAACAGAAGTGCGTGGTGACTCTATGCAAATGCTCGACAGCAAGGGGCAAAGCAATTCTAGTGGTCAGAATGATTACGAGCCCTATGCGGCAGCACCGCAAAATAATCAAGCTAAACCTTCTTCAAATAATGCACCTGCACAAAGTAGCTATTCTGCAGGTGATTTAGATGATGATTTGCCGTTTTGATATCGATAAGACGGTTATCGTTTATCTAAACGTTGTATCTGTGTGCCTTTGGAAGCAATAGATAGTTAGAAGCATATAAAACCAAACAGCCTTCTCTAAACGACAAAGATTAGAGAGGGCTGTTTTTTTGAGTAGAGATATCGTTTTCTACGTCGTTGTGTATTACAGAGTGCTTACTCTCTTTGCCATCTTGGCTAGCGGTCGTTTTATATAGCAATAGGTATTTCCTAAGATATAAGACTTTCCATCTCTCTATTTTTCAACTCAACATCAGTGTCTATGCCTGCATTAAAGTTGGTCAGTACTCTAATCGACATTCTTGTACCGGTTAATCGTGATCGACATTAAATCTCATATTTAGTTGTGTTATTTGTTTTGTTTAATTGTGATGAAGTTGTCGAAATTAATAGACAGACCGGTCTGTATTAATAAAAATAAATTAAGATAATCTTAATGTTAAAAGATCATTAACTAAACTAACTTATACAGTTATCAATTTAATGATTCTCGTAGTCTTAATGCTGCTATTACAGGTTGTCTGCTTGTATTGCATATGTGAACTTTAAAAAATCAAGAAACAGCTAACCTATATGATGTAAATCAGATCAGAAGATTTTAAGTCAGTAATGAGGTGTTAATCGATTTGATTCATGTCTGGTGCTGCTGAGAGAGTTAAATTGTGGAGATAGTCTCCTTAATTTAAAGTGCAAATAAGAGGTTTTGTCTGATGTGTGTATAAATGAAAATTATAATATAGATTTATTTTTAGCCTTTTGATATTATGTCTTAGCGGAGTTTTTTGGTCTCTATATATATTCGCTATAATTAAACAAGTAGATCAAAAAAATCAAATGACTTTATTGGCTGTTTTAAGTGAAGGGGAGATGTTATGAGTACTGATTTAAGTCAATTATCGGTTGCGGAACTTGAGCGTGTCATTAATCAGGCCAAAAGCTTGGTTGAGGTGAAGCAGGTTGATGCCATTAAAAATGGTTATGCACAAATTGAAGCAATTGCAGCAAGTTTAAATATGACGCTGGATGAGTTAGTTGAAGCGGGTCGTACCCGTGGATCACGCCGTACGTCAACTGTGCGTAAGCCAGTAGAGGCACGTTATCGCAACCCACAGAATCCTGCAGAAGCATGGACTGGCCGCGGCAAACCGCCACGTTGGCTTGCGGCAAAAATTAATGCAGGTGCCAAGAAAGAAGACTTCTTGATCTAAACGTCCTGATTTTATCCTGTGATGTCTGAAAAAAAACGCCCGATCTTTCGGGTGTTTTTTTACCTGTAGGTTTATAAAAAAATGAGATAAGGATATGGTTACCGTTCTAAATGGATCGATTTGTTGTTTTAATGAGCGATTTGCTGTTGTAGTTTAGTGTTGATCGGCAACTGATAGGCAAATCTTCCTGTCGCAGGGATTTTGTTTGTCATAATTATTGCGCATAATCAGGGATTATTTTGAATTCATATTGGATGAGTGGTTTGTGACTCGAGTTGCGCAAATAGGGAAGAAAAATAGGCCGAGCTGGCGTTGGTGGATTCTGGCGGCAGTGTTGTTGTCATTTTTTATCATGCTGCAATTACCTGCAGCATGGATTTTAGCGCGAGCATTACCGAATAACCCTTATCTTGATAATGTGAGCGGAAACATCTGGCGTGGCCAAGGGGATTGGCATTATCAAAATGTACAGGGCGTTGTGTCCTGGCAAGTGCGCCCGTGGATGTTTCTGTTGTTACGCCTGAGTGCAGATGTCGATATTAAAACAGGCGATACGCATCTTCATGGCATATTGACCCGCAGCTCGAAACGTTTGCAAGTCGATGGGCTCAGTGGACGAATTGAGTCTGATACGTTGCAAGCCTTGATGCCGTGGCAATGGCCAGCAAGTCCAGTTATTTTTAAAGACATCGCCTTTGTTCAACAAGATATGAAAGGGTTCTCATCGGTTCAGGGTGAGCTTAACTGGGGTGGTGGGCTCATTGGCTATCCTTATGAAGGTCATACCGAACGCGCCACTTTACCCCCGCTACGCGGTGTATTAAACGATGATCACGATCGTCTGCATCTTGCAATGACCAATGGACAGAAAGAGCGGATGGGTGATTTGTATTTGTCGACAAACAGCGCTACTCAAAAAGACATGATGCTGGATGTGCAACTCACACAGCGCCTATTGCTCAATGTTGCGGGCTATCATGGACAAGCAGGATTGGATACGGCAGTGATTTCAACACGGCAGCCTTTAGCAGCACTAGGGGCAGCACAATGATCAAACGCTTTGTCAAACATCGCCCATCTTTTACGCGTCCCCGATTTGATCTTACAAAAACTGATTCGATTGCTCCGTGGATATTGTTTATCTTGGTGGGCTGGTTATGTTGGCAATTGGCCAGTTTATTCTGGCTTATGCTCAATCCTCCAACGGCACCTGTGGCGCGTATGGTTGCATTGGGTGGGAATGCATCTGCCAATATCCCAAATATCATTGGTTTTAAATTGTTTGCAGAAAATAGTGTCAGCACCGATGTGCAGTCCAATGTCCCTATGCATTTAGAGGGCGTATTTGTAGCGCAGCCAGCCAGCCAATCTGCTGCGGTGATTAATGTCAATAATGTCTCAACTCGCTATCGTGTTGGGCAGCAAATTGATGGCACGAATTATCAGCTCGCTGCGGTTAGTTGGAATGTGGTATCACTGCAGTTGAGTGATGGCTCGATGCAACAGCTCAAGTTTGGTGATGCCAATGCTTCGGGAATCAGTAATGACCCTGTGCAGCCCAATCAAGGGATTGTTGCAGTTGCCCCTCCGCCAGCAGTTGTTCCACCTCGTGCGGCGATGAATCCTGCCCAGCAAGCACAGGCTGCGCTTGGCGATGCGGTGCGCCAGTTGAAAGAAAATCCAAATGGCTATATTGGTCAGATGGGTCTGGTTGCCTCGGGTGCAGGGAAAGGGTATGAGGTGACGAATAATGTGCCTGCAAATATCCGCTCGCAATTGGGTCTGCGTACCGGGGATAAAATTATCTCGGTCAATGGACAACCTGTTGGTAATCCTGCGACTGATGCACAATTGGTGCAGCAGGTTCAGCAGAGCCATTCAGCGCAAGTGCAAATTCAGCGTGGCGATCAGACATTAACGATTCAACAAAGTTTTTAATGATTGATTTTGTTTTATGAGCGAAATGAGTGAAATCGTTTTAAATCTATAGAATTTTAGAGTTTTAGATAAGTAATATGAACAAGCCAACAACCCCTACAGTCATGGATTCACACGATATGAAGCCAAAGCAACACCTTACTCATCGCCCGCTGTTTTGGCTTGCGGTTCCATTGCTGACATCACTGGCTTTTCCCGCTTTCGGTCAGACTTGGAAGATTAATTTACTTAATGCCGATATCAATGCGTTTGTGTCTGAGGTTGCAGACATTACCGGCAAGAACTTTGCAGTTGATCCTCGTGTCAAAGGCAATGTGACCGTGATTTCCAATAAAGAACTCAATAAGCAGCAGGTTTATGAGCTCTTTGAAGGGGTGCTGAACGTTAATGGTGTAGTGGCTATTCCTTCAGGAAACACCATTAAGCTGGTTCCGGACGTCAATGCAAAGCAATCGGGCGTGCCTTTCGACTTTAGAAATAAAGCACGTGGGGATGGCGTTGTGACGCGAGTGATTTGGCTGGATAACACCAATCCCAATGATCTGGTTCCGGCTTTACGCCCATTGCTATCGCAGTTTGCTCATCTGGCGGCCGTACCGGGAACCAATGCTTTAATCGTGTCTGATCGTGCACAAAGTATTGATCAGTTGGCTGAGTTGGTGAGAAGCCTAGATGGGGGTGCAGATGATCAGATGGATATCATTCAACTGAAAGAAACCAGTGTGGATGATATTGTCGGTCAGATCGAAGCATTGACTTCAACATCCCCTTCTAAGGATCCTCGCGGATCACGTTTACGTTTAATTGCCGACAGTAAAAATAATCGCTTGTTGGTCAAGGGTAATGAGAAAGCACGTAATCGCATCAAGAATATGGTCGCCCAACTGGATGTCGCCAGTGATCGCTTAGGCGGTCTCCGTGTCTTTCGTTTGAAAAATGCCAGCGCAAAATCCATGGCGGATATCCTGCAGGGGATAGTGTCTGGAAGCAGTAATGGCAGCCGCAGCAGCTCCGGCTCTTCGGGTTCAAACTACTCAGGAAGTTCGACGAGTAGTCTGGGGAGTAGTAGTACCAGTCCAACAGGATCGACAACCGGTTCAACAGGGTCGAGCGGTTCTGGGTCGAATAGTACTGCACAATCCAGTGTGTTCTCGGCCAATGGTGTCAGTATTATCGCCAATGAAGAACTGAATTCAATTGTAGTGAAAGCAGATCCATCGATGATGCGGGAGATTTCTAGCACCATTGAGCAACTTGATGTTCGCCGTGCGCAGGTTTTGAT
The DNA here is from genome assembly GCF_046462495.1 of Aquirhabdus sp. Lineage (NCBI taxonomy): Bacteria > Pseudomonadati > Pseudomonadota > Gammaproteobacteria > Moraxellales > Moraxellaceae > Aquirhabdus > Aquirhabdus sp. The sequence goes on from NZ_JBKGVE010000001.1 coordinate 36,505, forward strand.
TCAAGCAGCCATTGTTGAGGTATCCGGAACGAACGCGCAACAGCTAGGCGTGCAATGGGCGCTAGGGAATGCATCAAGTGGCGTGGGATTGGTGAACTTCAGTACAGCAGGAACCGGAACGAGTTTGGCTAATATTGCAACGGCTATTGCAAGTAAGACGTATACCGGTATTAACCCAGCGGGAGCCTTGGTTGGTTTGGGGACCAGCAGAACAAATAGCAAAGGCGAAACCAGTTTTTATGGCGCTGTGTTAAATGCTCTTAATTCCACGACCAGTAACAATCTGATTTCGGTCCCTTCTGTGATGGCGCTGGATAATGTGAAAGCAGAGATGGTCGTGGGACAGAACGTTCCCTTTATCACCGGAACGCAAGCGAGTACGACGGCGGGTGTTGCCCCTTTTAACTCGATTGAGCGGAAGGATGTTGGTACCACGCTGAAGGTCACTCCACATATTGGCGAGGGTGGCACAATTCGCTTAGATGTTGAGCAAGAAGTCTCTTCAATCGCAGCAGCCAGCTCAATTGGTGCCACAACCTCTGATCTTGTGACTAATAAGCGTTCGGTGAAAACAACGGTATTGGCTGATGATGGGCAAACCATTGTACTCGGTGGCATGATGCAGGACGACAATACCCAACAGATGGATATGGTGCCGGGATTAGGTCGCTTGCCGTTGATCGGCGGTTTGTTTCGTTCTAAAGCTAATTCAACCACAAAAAATAACTTGCTGATTTTCTTACAACCGACCATTCTTAGGGACGGCAGTAATGTGGAAGCGATTAGTCAAGATCGCTATGAACGAACCAGAATTTTACAGTTACAACTGGATCCTAAAGGGCAATTCACACGTTTACCCGCAAACGTGAATGACATTTATGCCAGCGCTGTGACCAACATTACTCCGTCATTTAGGGCAGCGTTGAATAATAATTTAGGACGAGATAAGCCTGCTGCTGTCGTTCCGAATGAATCACAGAATACAAAGCCATCCAGTACTGTCCCGGTGACCCCTGCAGCTTTGCCGGAGAAGACACCGCCGACACCAACTCAGCCCTGATCAAGCGGGCTGATTTGCGAAGTGTGAGATGGAAATGATCATCCAAGAGGGAGAGTTTCAATGTCACAATCCACCGTGGAAAAAGGGGTATCTGTAGCAAGCTTTGACCATATCCAAGCGATCTTTTTTGATCTGGATGGAACGCTAGTTGATTCTGCCGCTGATATTTTACGCGCTGTGAACTTTGCACTTTATGATATTGGCGTTGATCCAGTAACCAATGTTCAGGTGCGGCTCTGGGTCGGGCGTGGGGCAGGTCGCCTGATTCAATGTGTCCGTGAGTATCGCGGTATTGCACCAGAACGTCATGAGGAGCTACTGGCTTCCTTTATGAAGCATTATCAGGCAGATGTTTGTGTGGACAGTACAGTGTATGCAGGTGTCCGTGAGTTCCTGATCTGGTGCCAGCAGCATAAAATTCATGTCGCTTGTATTACCAATAAGCCTTATCAACCCGCTTTAAAGCTACTCAAAGCGCTAAATCTACTCGAGTATTTTTCTTTGGTCCTGGGCGGTGATAGTTTGGAGCATCGCAAACCCCATCCAGCGCCTTTATTGCATGCGTTATCTCATTATGGTTTAAAACCTGAACATGCACTCATGATTGGCGATTCACGCAATGATGTGGAGTCTGCACGTGCTGCATCGATCCGCAGTATTGCTGTCAGCTATGGGTATAATCATGGCGAACCCATTGCCGCCAGTGAGCCTGATTTGTTGCTTGATTCATTGGCAGAATTGTTATAGATTTAGTTTTGATTTCAAAAAATGACCGCACCATTGACTAACAGTATTGTATTAGAGGACATCATGATTCTTTCAACAGGCGGATTTCGCTGGCGTCGCTAATCATTTGCTCATGCCTAATGAGTTCTTATAGCGCGACCTTGCGTTGATTTTTTCAAACCCCTGATTTGAGTTGAATTAAAAATGATGAGCCTTTCCGAGTTTCAACGGCTGGTTGCAGCTGGTTATCGCCATATTCCCGTATTTCACCAACGCTTAGCTGATACAGATACCCCTGTATCGGTTTTTGCACGTTTGCGCGCCAACGGCGACGATCAAACCGCCCGGTACTTATTTGAGTCTGTACAGGGCGGGGAGCGTTGGGGCCGCTATTCCATCATTGGTTTAGGTAGTGGTACAACCTTGCAATATCGCCAAGGCGAAATGCGTATTCAAAAACCTCATCAAGCGCTTGAGGTTACGGAGTGTCGGGATCCTTTTGCGTATATACGCAAGTTTCAAGCCAGTTTTAATTTGCCACCGGCGAGCGAGACGCCCGCACTGCCGAATTTTACCGGTGGTCTGGTGGGCTATTTTGCTTATGATTCTGTGCGCTATATCGAGCCACGATTGAAGAATGTGCCGGCACAGGATCCGATCAATCTACCAGATATCTGGTTGATGGTTTCAGATACGGTGATTGTGTTTGATAGCTTACGCGATACCTTGTCATTGATCACCCATGCCGACAGTAGCGAGCCCGATGCCTATCAAAATGCTATTGCACGATTAGAGACATTGGAGACGCTACTGGCTGCACCACTTGATCTTAAAGCAAAGCCACATACCGCTCCTGTTTTTGTATCGCATACGGGCGATGAAAAATTCAAGCAGGATGTCGCGCGGATACAGGAATATATCAAAGCTGGCGATGTCATGCAGGTTGTACCGAGTCAGCGCATGACCAGCGACTTTGATGGTGATGCGTTATCTGTGTATCGCGCGTTACGGCATTTGAATCCGTCGCCTTATATGTTCTTGGTGGATGGTGTTACTTTGCCTGACACCAAGAGTGCTGCAAAGCCTTTTCAATTAGTGGGCTCTTCACCAGAAATCTTGACGCGTCTGGAAAATGGAATTGTGACAGTGCGTCCGCTTGCAGGAACGAGACCTCGAGGTAAAACCCCTGAGGAAGAAGCCGATCTTGAAGCGAATCTATTGGCGGATGGCAAAGAGATCGCTGAGCATTTGATGCTGATTGATTTGGGTCGGAATGATGTGGGCCGTGTGAGTCAAATTGGGCAAGTGAAGGTCACCGAGCGGATGAGCATTGAGAAGTATTCACATGTGATGCATATCGTGTCGAATGTGGAAGGGAAGGTGCGTCCAGAGCTGGATGCTTTAGATGTGTTTAAAGCCACCTTTCCTGCGGGAACCTTGTCTGGAGCACCGAAGATTCGTGCAATGGAGATCATTGATGAATTGGAACCGGTAAAACGCGGTGTATTCGGCGGGGCAGTGGGCTATTTAGGATGGCATGGTGAGATGGATACCGCCATCGCAATTCGTACTGCGGTCATCACTGGTGGGCAAGTTCATGTGCAGGCCGGTGCGGGGGTGGTTGCGGACTCAATTCCAGTTAGTGAATGGAATGAAACGCTTATTAAAGCTCAAGCCGTGATCAGAGCGGTTGAATTATCGGCAAACGGACTGGTTTTTTAGTTTTTTTGAAAAAACGGGGTTGTAAGATTAAAACTCTCTGCTACAATGCACGCCGCTTCGATGCAGTTATTGATGTGTACTTTTAGCCGGTATAGCTCAGCTGGTAGAGCAACTGACTTGTAATCAGTAGGTCCCGAGTTCGATTCTTGGTGCCGGCACCATATTTAAGACATGTTTGATGATGATGTTGATGTGAAATAAACTGATGTTATTCAGGGCTTGTTTGAAGTTTTAAATGGATAAGCAAGTGCTGGTAATGTGGGTTTGATGTAGGTGAGGTTCCCGAGCGGTCAAAGGGATCAGACTGTAACTCTGACGCGAAAGCTTCGAAGGTTCGAATCCTTCCCTCACCACCATATTTAGATGTAGATTGTTTTAGATGTAAGTTGCCAGTTGTGCGGGAGTAGCTCAGTTGGTAGAGCGTCAGCCTTCCAAGCTGAATGTCGCGAGTTCGACCCTCGTCTCCCGCTCCATATTTGTAGATTTGTGATTAGGTTGTTTGCGGTTTGTTGATCTGGATCTGCTGTATTAATAGATTTAGTGTTCTGCTGCATAATAGCTGTTTTGTCGCATTTAGCAGTTGCGCTCTTATAGCTCAGTGGTAGAGCACTCCCTTGGTAAGGGAGAGGTCTCCAGTTCAAATCTGGATAAGAGCTCCATTATTTGTTGGTCGTACTGATAAATAGTGAGTTTGTTGAATATTGTTGTAACGGGCAGGCCTAGTGCCTGCTTATTGTTTTGTGTGAAAGATTTGTGTTGTTAGATTGAGATTTGATGTTTGTTGGGTGGTAAATTGCAGTTGGCAATCATGCCAGTATTGCAACGAATTTTCTAAATAAGCCGGATAGTTGACATCCGACGTGAACGAGGGAGACTCTCATGGCCAAGGCCAAGTTTGAACGTAACAAGCCGCACGTTAACGTCGGCACCATCGGTCACGTTGACCATGGTAAAACCACACTGACTGCTGCAATCAGCTTGAACTGTGCAAAAGCTTACGGCGGTGACGTCAAAGCATTG
>NZ_JBKGVE010000002.1:0-329588 GCF_046462495.1 Aquirhabdus sp.
CAATGCTTTGACGTCACCGCCGTAAGCTTTTGCACAGTTCAAGCTGATTGCAGCAGTCAGTGTGGTTTTACCATGGTCAACGTGACCGATGGTGCCGACGTTAACGTGCGGCTTGTTACGTTCAAACTTGGCCTTGGCCATAATATTCTTCCTTTTTTCATTAACTCATCAAAAATGATTCGTTAAGCAATTTAACTATTAGATAAATAATCAGGTTAAGCTGACGTGAGTCAGAGCATGCCGTAGTGTAACGCGGCTTTCTAACATTTCAATAGAAACATGCTATCAAACACTAGAAAGCCACATCACAATCCAACTTACTCTTCGTCTTCTGCACCCTTCTTACCGCCCGACGCAAATTTCGCGATGATACCATCAGCTACGTTGCGTGGAGTTTCAGAGTACTTAACAAACTCCATTGAGTATGTTGCACGACCTTGCGACATAGAGCGCATTGACGTTGCATAACCAAACATTTCCGACAGTGGAACTTCCACACGAATTTGTTTAGTTCCACCAGGAAGATCATCCATACCTTGAATCACACCGCGGCGACGGTTTAAGTCACCCATGATGTCACCCATGTAATCTTCTGGGGTTTCAACTTCAACTTTCATGATTGGCTCAAGAAGTACTGGATCCGCTTTCATGAAGCCTTGACGGAACGCCATCGAACCAGCCATTTTAAACGACAATTCGTCGGAGTCGACATCATGGTATGAACCGTCGAACAATACAGCCTTGATACCAACAACTGGATAGCCCGCAAGAATACCGTTCTTCATGCGTTCTTGAATACCTTTATCAACCGCACCAAAGAATTCTTTCGGCACAGTACCACCAACAACTTCAACCGCATACTCATAGTTTGCGATTTCAGTGTCAAGCGGCTCAATACGTAGGTAAACGTGACCAAATTTACCACGACCACCAGTTTGACGAACGAACTTGCCTTCTTGTTCTACGGTTTTGCGGATCGTTTCACGATAAGCAACCTGTGGTTTACCGATGTTCGCTTCAACACCAAATTCACGTTTCATACGGTCAACGAGAATTTCTAAGTGAAGCTCACCCATACCTGCGATGATGGTTTGGCTTGATTCTTCATCAGTCCATACACGGAATGATGGATCTTCTTTTGCCAAGCGACCCAAAGCAATACCCATTTTTTCTTGGTCGGCCTTAGTTTTAGGCTCAACAGCAAGAGAAATAACTGGCTCTGGGAACACCATACGCTCAAGCGTAATGATGTGGTCTTCATCACACAAAGTATCACCAGTGGTTACGTCTTTTAAGCCCGCAACCGCAGCAATATCACCTGCGCGGATTTCTTCAACATCTTCGCGGTCATTAGCATGCATCAATACGATACGGCCAACACGCTCTTTCTTCATTTTTACAGGGTTCCAAACTGCAGAACCTGCTTTTAGAACACCAGAGTAAACGCGAATAAAGGTCAAAGAACCTACAAACTTATCGTTCATGATTTTGAACGCAAGTGCTGCAAATGGCTCATCATCAGACGCTTTACGTTCGCCAATGGTTTCGTCTTTGTCATCAAGGATACCTTTGATGGCTTCAACGTCGCCTGGTGCTGGCAAATAACGAATAACTGCGTCAAGCATCGCTTGAACACCTTTATTCTTAAATGCAGAACCACAAAGCATTGGCTGGATTTCACAGTTGATGGTACGAATACGCAGTGCTTCGTGAATTTGGTCTTCGGTCAAATCACCGTTTTCCAAGTATTCATTCATCAGATCTTCAGACGCTTCAGCGGCTGATTCGATCATTTTTTCGCGCCATTCATTAGCAACATCAACCAAGTTCGCTGGGATTTCACCGTATTCGAACTTCATTCCTTGTGATGCTTCATCCCAGATGATCGCTTTCATCTTGACTAAGTCAACGATACCTTCAAAGGTGTCTTCTGCGCCAATTGGAATAGCGATAGGTACTGGATTCGCACCTAAACGTGTTTTCATTTGTTCAACAGCACGGAAGAAGTTCGCACCAGTACGGTCCATTTTATTTACGAACGCAATACGTGGAACTTTATATTTGTTCGCTTGACGCCAAACAGTTTCAGACTGTGGCTGTACGCCGCCAACTGCGCAATACACCATACATGCGCCATCCAACACACGCATTGAACGTTCAACTTCGATCGTGAAGTCAACGTGTCCTGGTGTATCGATGATGTTGATGCGGTGTTTAGCAAAGTTGTTTGCCATACCAGACCAGAAACAAGTTGTTGCTGCAGAAGTAATGGTAATACCACGTTCTTGCTCTTGTTCCATCCAGTCCATGGTTGCTGCACCTTCGTGCACTTCACCAATCTTGTGGCTTACGCCTGTGTAATACAACACACGTTCAGTCGTGGTTGTTTTACCCGCGTCAATGTGCGCGGAAATACCGATATTGCGGTAGTGTTCTAGGGGGGTTACGCGTGCCATGATGTGTTCCTAAGTGCTTTCTTAATGATTCAATTTGATTCGATTGTACAAAAAAGTATAAACAGGCTGCAGTGATCTGCAGCAAAACTAATCTTTAGATTAGTTTAGGCACGCTGAATACCCGCAAATCTCCCACTGGCTAACAGTGCAACGTTTATGACAAAACGTAAGCAAGCTACACGCATCATACTCTCCTGCTTTGGCCTCTAAACCAATGGAAGTTAATTGGGGGCTATTTGAAAAATTAACAGTCCTAAATGACCGATTTTTTTTCAACAACCTGTTTAATCCACTTAAAAAATAAACGCTGCGGAGAGCAACGTTTACTTGAAAAGCGGCGGTTCTTTAAAATGCAAACCTTAAAAGCAACGCACCCGTTAGAAACGATAGTGCGAGAAAGCCTTGTTCGCTTCCGCCATGCGATGCACGTCGTCGCGTTTCTTCATAGCAGTACCTTTGCCTTCAGCAGCATCCAACAGCTCGCCTGCAAGGCGCAGAGCCATGGTTTTTTCTGAACGCTTAACAGCAGCTTCAACCAACCAGCGCATTGCTAGGGCTGTACGACGGGAGGGACGTACTTCCATAGGTACTTGGTAAGTTGCACCACCAACACGGCGTGCTTTTACTTCGACCATTGGGCGAACTTTTTCAAGGGTATTCTCAAAAAATTCAACCGGATCGGTCTTTGCTTTTTCGTTAATACGCAGCAATGCACCGTAAACGATACCTTCTGCTACTGATTTTTTACCATCTTCCATTACATGGTTGATGAATTTTGCCACTGTCTGGCTGCCGAATTTAGGATCAGGCAGAATTTGACGGGCAACGACGGAACGACGTCTTGGCATGATACAAACCTTTTATGACACTTCAGGGATACCCAGCAGATTGCGCATGGTGTCTTGCTGCGCGGTTCGCTGGCCTTACTACATGCTCTGTCACAACCTTCAACTTTTAAAAAACACTCAAAAAGCATTTACATCAAAAATCAAATTCGTAAAAACAGTGCTTCATTACAGAACTATTGCTGATTAATCAGCCTATAGCTTATTTCTTAGGACGTTTTGCGCCATATTTTGAGCGTGATTGCATACGACCTTTTACGCCAGCACAGTCAAGTGAGCCGCGTACGGTGTGATAACGCACACCTGGTAAGTCTTTAACACGACCACCACGGATCAATACAACACTATGCTCTTGCAGGTTGTGACCTTCACCACCGATATAGCTTGATACTTCAAAGCCTGAAGTCAAACGTACACGGCAAACTTTACGCATTGCTGAGTTAGGTTTTTTTGGTGTAGTGGTATAAACACGTGTACAAACGCCGCGACGTTGTGGACACGCTTTAAGTGCCGGCACTTTAGACTTTTCAGTCAAACTGCTACGACCCTTGCGAATCAATTGGTTAGTGGTTGCCACTCAAACTCTCCCGTGAATAAAAAACCTCAAAAAGGACATACCCCTTTTTGAGGGCTACATATTCTAAATCAACGAAAGGAAATGGTCAAGAAAGTGAAGCGCTTTGTTGTAAAAACTGAATCTTTATTTGTATGAATTATTTTTAGAAAATCGAAAACAGGCGCATCAATAACTGATACGCCATAGGATGTCATTTTACGATCAATCCAGATCATTATTTTCAGCACGATCCTCCGCCAAACTTGCTGCGATGCGTTGTACTCGTGCTGACTTCTCTCCGCTCGTCCGCGCAGCTCGGAATGTATTTTGCGCACTCAATGCCACACTCGCAACCAAACGTGCATTATAAGTTGCACCTGCCGCGCCTGTTACAACAGGCATCGTTCTTGATAACCAGCGTGCAGGTACACGCAGATTGAGATTTTTAGTAAACTCACCAATGAACCCACCGGCTGCCTCAATCTCAGGACCACCACCTACAAGTTTCTCAACACCACGTAGATCACCAGACTCTAAAATAGTCCGCATGCCCGCCAAAGCTAAGAGTACACCCTGTTTATCCGCTAAAAGTTCAAGATCGGACTGCTTTAACGCTTCATAAGCTAGAGTGCGACCTTGCTCACCTTGCATATCAAATCCATAACAATGGGCGATTTGATAAACAGTTCTTAGAGACAGTAATAATGCTAAAGGTAAATCAATCATGGCGCCGATTACCCCTGTAGCACCCGTCACTCCGCCTTCTGCTAAAGCAACGATGCGATTTTCTTCGAGTACGGATTGAACCAGTGCATCACACCGTGCGACATCACCAGTCCGCAGCTCAAAGATATCATCGACACCTGCACGCTTTGCAATGCGCTGTACACCGCTGGTATGACTCGTAAAAGTAGCGGCTTGTTCAAACACTTGATCTGCAAAAGACTCCAGTGAATCAATAGGAATCAACGGAGCAATATATTTAGCAATGCCATTAAAGCGCGAGCCTACTAGCTGCTTTGTGAGCGTAGGCAATTGTTGTTTAAAGACGTCCCGTGCATCCACTTCTATCGGAGGCAGCTCACCATTAAAGCGCTGACGACGTTGACTTTCAGAAAGCTGATTTAAAAGACGGTCACCGCTTTCAGCAACTTTTTTGGCTTGATTCGTGATGCGATCTTTCAATGTATTGGAATACCATGCTTTATCCATAAAAATATTCCCTCTCTAGCTTGATCATTTTTAGTTGTTGAACTCGTATTGTACCCAAAATATATGACTTAGGTTTTTAATTAACGTGCGCTATACAGCTTGATTAAACAAACTTTACATGATTTAGAAATGCCATAATGCTGCCAATAAATCATGTCGTTACAAAACATCTACCAAACTGAGGGGTCACTTTCAGGCATTTCTAGCCACTATTTCCAAGCCATAAATGTGCTATAAATACTGTCATAATTAGATTTATTTGAGCTAGAACATATATTTTATTGCAGCATAAATAGATACGAACGTCCTTAACATGATGTTCATCTTTTCATGCCATACTTGAAAGTTAATGATAGATTAAAAATATCACTGACAAAAGAATGATGTTTCACCACTCATGGAGCAATGATGCGCCGCGCCTCGTATGATAAAGCAGACCTGATCGACTGCGCAGAAGGAAAGTTGTTTGGAGTTACTAACGCACGGCTTCCTATGCCACCTATGCTGATGTTAGATCGCATAACTCATATCGCTGATATTGGTGGATCATATGATAAAGGCGAGCTGATTGCCGAGCTCGACATTAACCCTGAACTATGGTTTTTTCAATGCCACTTTCCCACCGATCCAGTGATGCCGGGTTGTTTAGGTCTTGATGCAATGTGGCAACTTTTAGGTTTTTACTTGGGCTGGCGTGGCAACTTAGGTCGTGGACGTGCTTTAGGTGTGGGTGAAGTCAAGTTCACAGGTCAAGTACTGCCGAAGCATCACAAGGTACGCTATCATTTACACATGAAGCGGGTTATTGAGCGCAGTTTATGCTTAGCCATCGCAGATGGTGAAATGTATGTCGATGATAAACTGATCTATACTGCTAAAGATTTACGCTGTGGTGTATTTGTTAATACTGATTTTTGAACGGTTTTAATAGATATTTTTTCGTTGGCAGATGTCGAAGTAAAAGCAAAATGTCGCACTCATGTGGGCTACTTGTTTTAGATATAATGCATAGTTTGGGGAATATACATGCGTCGTGTAGTGATTACTGGAATGGGAATAGTATCGTGTCTTGGCAATGATCGTGCAACGGTCACTGATTCGCTACGTACAGGAAAATCAGGCATTCGCTTCAACCAAAGCTATGTTGATATCGGAATGAAATGTCATGTTAGTGGCAAACCCGAATACGATGATTCAATCATTGAACGAAAATTAAAACGTTTTTTAGCAGAAGCCTCAACGTTTGGCTTCCTGTCCGCACTATCCGCCGTTGAAGACGCCGGACTCACACTTGAAGATGTTGCAGGAAATCCTCGATGTGGTGTACTTGCAGGATCGGGAGGATCATCTACAGCCTCTATCGTTGCTGCAGCAGATAACGTTCGTGAAGGTGGGCTACGTAAAGTGGGCCCATACAATGTTCCTCGTACGATGACCAGCACTGTTTCTGCCGCTATTGCGACCGGACTCAAATTAAAAGGTGTCAACTACGCGATCTGTTCAGCCTGTGCAACTTCAGCACACTGTATCGGTCATGCGATGGAGCTCATTCAACTGGGCAAGCAAGATATTGTGTTTGCAGGTGGTGGTGAGGAAGAACATTGGTCGCAATCTATTTTGTTTGATGCTATGGGTGCCATGAGCACCAAGTACAACGATACACCTGAGAAGGCCTCACGTCCCTACTCTGTTGATCATGACGGGTTCGTCAGTGCTGGTGGTGGCGGTGTAGTTGTTGTTGAAGCGCTAGATCATGCAAAAGCACGCGGCGCCAAGATTCTCGCTGAAATTGTTGGCTATGGCGCGACGTCAGATGGCCTCGATATGGTTGCTCCAAGTGGCGAAGGTGCCGTGCGTTGTATGCAAATGGCCCTGGATATGGCCGCCCAGCACGATGTTACACAGATTGATTATTTAAATACGCATGGCACATCAACACCTGCAGGTGATGGTGCAGAACTCAGAGCCATTCGTGAAGTATTTGGCGATAAAGCACCACCGATCAGCTCAACCAAATCGATGAGCGGCCACAGTCTCGGTGCTGCGGGTGTGCAAGAAGCCATCTATTGTCTACTGATGATGGAAAATGATTTTATTGCACCTTCCATCAATATTACTGAGTTAATTCCCGAAGCCGAAGGCATTGATATTGTGCAAACCGCACGCCCGGCAAAACTGAATGCTATTTTATCCAATAGCTTTGGTTTTGGTGGTACAAATGCCAGCCTCATCTTAAAACGCTACGAGGAATAAACCTTCGTGTTGTTATTGTGGATTAAAGCCTTTCACATCGTCGCAGTCGTTTGCTGGTTTGCGGCGATGTTTTATTTGCCTCGCCTCTTTGTTTACCATGCCCAAAGTACCGATGAAATCAGCATCAAGCGTTTTGAGGTGATGGAACGCAAACTTTATCGTGGCATCATGACCCCCGCGATGATCGCGACATGGGGGCTTGGTCTATGGATGTTATGGCTGGGGCGTGATTACTACCTTAGCCAGCATTGGATGCATGCCAAACTCACTTTAGTTTTACTTTTGACGGGTTATCACTTTGCTTGTGGCCATTTCAGAAAGGCGTTAATTGGTAACCCTCTGATTAAGTCACATGTCTATTTTCGCTGGTTCAACGAGTTACCCGTCTTCGCATTGATTGCTATTGTTATTCTCGTTGTGGTTAAACCTTCTTTTTAATGAATGCCTTAATATGACTCAATTCGTGAGTCTTGCTTTTGGACTAACTCTCGTTCTTGCTATATGCATGAGTGGTCAATGGAGAAGCTTAAGAACTTGGCTTTTATCTTTATTGGCCTTTACCATATTGTTGATCTATTTCATCGTACTCTTTCATACGCCTACATTATCTGTATTGTTTTTAAAGCTGGAATGGAATTGGCTAGGCAAAATTACGTCTATCGGCACACTATGCCTCATCTATTTTGCACTACCTCAGCACATTAAAAACAACGTGGGACTTTGGCAATGGCCCCATCCTCCAGAATGGAGTTCAACCCTTCTTGTATCGATATTCACATTGTTTTTCTTTGTCACCTGTAGCGCACTGATTCCACTGATCATCTCCCACCAATGTGCTAAACCATCCGTTGAAACAATCCTTTTTGAAGCAACATTACCAGGTATTGACGAAGAACTTCTTTTTCGCGGAATCTTGCTTACGACACTTACTGCTGCCTTTGGTAAACCATGGAAAATAGCAGGGATCGCTATCGGCTGGGGGGCTATCCCAATTGTGATTATTTTTGGTTTAGCCCACGGTATAGAGGTCGCAAACTCAGGAGCTCCGTTCCTACTCAGCACCTTGGTTAGCGTCATAACAGGTATCATGGGCGCATTGTTATTATGGATTAAAGAGCGCACAGGTTCGATTTGGATTGCGGTTATTATCCATAATCTTGCAAATGTATTGTCGCATTGGGTATGTGGGTAGCTCTACTGTCACACCATCTTAGCCTTTCATAAAGCAACTTCTATCAAGTATTCATTACCTCGTCTTGGTAATCTCGTTTTCACCAATGAGGATTTTTGAATGATTCCAACCTCTGAAGAAAACTATCTTTTTCGATTCCAAAGAGTACTCGACTACATCGATAACCACGTAGATAACGACTTGACGGTAGATTTACTGAGTCAGGTTGCGTTTTTTTCAAAATTTCACTTTCATCGACAATTTTCAGAGCTATTTGGAATCAGTGTCTATAAATATATTCAGTTGACAAGGCTAAAAAGAGCATCGTACCAACTCGCATTTCGCATCCAAAATCCAGTGATTAATATCGCATTGGAAAGTAGCTATGAGGGGCCGGAATCATTCTCCCGTGCTTTTAAGAAAACATTGGGACAATCCCCTACTGAGTTTCGAAAACAACCCCATTGGAAAGATTGGCACGCCACCTTCAAATCTTTAGACGACATCAGAATTATGTGCATGACAACCCTAGAACAAACTCTACAGGTTCAAATTATTAATTTTCCTGAAACTCAAATCGCTGTTCTTGAACATCATGGCGATCCGCAGTTACTTGGCCAATCGATAAGACGTTTCATTGCGTGGCGGAAACAACATCAGTTAGCACCTAGCCTCAGTAAAACGTTCAATATTCTGTACGAAGATCCTGAAATTGAGGCGGCACTCTATCGCATAGATATCGGTGTCGAAACAAATATGCTCATTAAGGATGATCCCACAGGCATAGTCAGCAAAACAATCCCTAGCGGACGATGTGCTGTATTACGTCATATAGGCTCAGATGATTTATTAAGACAAACGATTCATAATCTATACGCAATCTGGTTACCCAGCAGTGGAGAGGAATTAAGAGACTTTCCTATCTTTTTGCAACGCATCAAATTTTTCCCTGATGTGCCTGAAACTGAAGCGGTTATCGATATATTTTTACCTTTGAAGTAATGACTTTCGTCAATAACATCCAGACTAAAGCGAACACTTCACATATTCACTTTTGTGCTGTAGAGTCTTCGATATTGCCGTAAACTTTCTAAAGGGGATTTGAGATGAAGTACACGGGAAGCTGCCATTGCGGCAAAGTCGCCTTTGAGGTAGAAGGCGAAATTAAAGGCGTTATCGCTTGTAATTGCTCTATATGCGCTCGAAAGGGCTCTTTATTATGGTTTGTACCGAGAGAGCAGCTAAAATTACTAACACCAGAACAAGACATCAGCACATATCTCTTTAATAAGCATGTGATCAAACATCAATTTTGCGCAGTATGTGGGATTCATCCTTTTGGTGAAGGGAGTGATCCGAAAGGAAAAGCGATGGCAGCGATTAATATTCGCTGCCTCGAAGAGATTGACTTAGACTCTATTCCAGTTCAACACTACGATGGACGATCGCATTAGGGGAATCAACGCGCTAAAAAGCGAGTCATATCCTCAATCCCTTTTAAGGTCATCGGATACATTTTATCTTCAAATATTTGCTTAATTGCAGCGACGGTTTGCGTGTAATGCCAATAGCTATCGTCTTCAGGATTTAGCCACGCAGTTTTGCTGAAATGCTGACGTACTCGCTGAAGCCAAGTAATGCCGGCTTCACTATTGGTATACTCAACCGATCCGCCTTCGCTCATTAGCTCATAGGGTGCCATACTCGCATCACCCACAAAAATTACGCGGTAATCCTTGCCATACGTTCGTAACAACTCCCAAGTCTCCATACGACTTGTTGATCGACGTACATTGTCTTTCCAAACATAATCATATAAACAATTATGAAAGTAAAAAAATTCGAGGGTTTTAAATTCCGATTTAGCCGCACTAAATAACTTTTCGCACTGCTCAATATAGGCATCCATAGACCCCCCGATATCAAAGAGCATGAGCACTTTGACCCGATTACGGCGTTCAGGAATGAGCTGAATATCAAGCATGCCCTGGCGTGCGGTTGAATCGATGGTTCCCCGAATATCCAACTCCTCTGCCGCACCTTGACGTGCAAAACGCCGCAAGCGACGTAGCGCGATCTGCATCTGCCGAGTGCCTAAAATTTGCTGATCGTCAAGATTCTGGTATTGGCGCTGCTCCCAGACTTTAACCGCTGATTTTTTACGAGATGGACCACCAATGCGTACACCTTCAGGATGGTCTCCGAATGCGCCAAATGGCGAAGTGCCACCCGTGCCAATCATTTTATTGCCGCCCTGATGCTTCTTATGTTGTTCACGCAATCGTTCTTCGAGCTTTTTCATGAGCTCTTCTAAAGAGCCCGCTTTTTCAAGTTCTGCACGCTGTTCAGGGGTCAGATTTTTTTCTAGAAGCTCTAGGTTCAACCACTCTTTAGGAATATTAGCTAAATTGCCAAGCACACTTTCAATGTCGTAGGAATCAATGCCGTCAAAATAAGCCTTCATCGCTCGGTCAAACTTGTCAAAATGACGCTCGTCTTTCACCATGCACAGACGAATCAAACGATAGAGTTCTTCACGGTCAGCAAATACAACTCCAGCTTGTAAGGCTGCATTCAAGTCCAGTAATTCAGTTGTACTGACTGGAACGCCATATTTTTTTAGGGTAAAGAATAAATTGACAAACATGGAGATGAATCCTTGAAACTCCCTTTGTCAAAGGGGAAACTTATTGATAATAAAACTGTAATGTCGCATGACTTGCCGCCCCTGTAAAAAGAAGGGCGGCGCTACATTTAACGACGAGTCATAAATGCCAATCGTTCAAGCAAACGCACATCTTGTTCATTTTTAATCAATGCACCATGCAGCGGTGGAATCGCGGTTTTCGGATCGCGATTTCGCAAAACTTCTTCTGGTAAATCATCAGCCATCAACAGCGTCAACCAATCAATCAATTCACTTGTAGAAGGCGGCTTTTTCAAGCCAGCAACTTGGCGCAATTTAAAGAAAATTTGTAATGCTTCACTGACTAGCGTTTCACGAATTTCAGGAAAGTGCACATCAATAATTTGACGCATGGTTTTTTCATCTGGAAAATCAATATAATGAAAGAAACAACGACGTAAGAATGCATCCGGTAATTCTTTTTCATTATTTGAGGTAATGATGACTACAGGACGATTAATCGCATGGATGGTTTCGCCCGTTTCATAGACATAAAATGACATGCGATCCAGTTCATGCAAGAGGTCATTTGGAAATTCGATATCCGCTTTATCAATTTCATCAATCAACAAAACAACCCGTTCTGGTGCTGTGAAGGCTTCCCACAGCTTACCGGGCTTAATGTAGTTCTTAATGTCGTAGACTTTATCATCACCCAGTTGACTATCACGTAGACGGGACACTGCGTCATACTCATACAAGCCTTGTTGTGCTTTAGTCGTGGACTTGATATTCCAAGTGATAAGGTTCATCCCGAGACTTGTTGAGACTTGTTCTGCTAGTAGTGTCTTACCTGTACCCGGCTCACCCTTGATCAATAATGGCTTTTGTAGCATGCGTGCAGCATTTACTGCCTGCTTTAAAGCTTCAGTCGCGATATAGCTTGATGTACTTTCAAAAGATTGATTTTGCGCATCATGAAACTGACTTAACTGTGTCATAGAAATATTCCGTACTTACTCAATATGTTAAAACAATTCGACAGGCCAGATTTATCAATTACCGTGTCGTTCAATTCATCTCTGGGCGCATACTACGCAAACGCTGAATTAAGAAGCCAATCAGAAATCCTAGGCCCAAAACTAATAACATTGGCAATAAACTCGATAGAATCAGCTCTCGGCTTTTACTGATTACACCAAAAATAAGACCAATAATGGCAGGTGCAATTTGGCCATTTGTCCCTTCTGTCACGGTAGGTGACAGCAGTAAAGCAAATAGTATCATCCAGCTCATGCCCGCGATCGGACGAGGTAATGGCCTAACAACTTTATGCCATAACCACAGAGCTAATACGCTACCGACCAAGTAAACGGTGACAGCTAACCAATATTCTGCATTACTATTCATACCTAAGCCCCAAGCTTTAAAAACAATATTACGCGCCGCGTAGACCTTCAGGCTCTACCGCATTGGGAGAAATTAAACCTTCAGGAGGAAGCTGCAAATAATAGCCCTGACGCGTCAATGATTCGATAACATCCAGAACAGGAACACGTGCGAGCTTACGTTCAGGTGTTAAATGTAGTCGCATCACAAAGGTGGGACGTCCAAATGCACGTTTCAACGAATCAGATACTTGAGCGAATGGATCCTCTTTCGGTTCAACACGTGGCTCAATCAAAGCTTTGGTTGGATCAACGGCAATGTACAAATACATTCCTTCGCGCGTACTGGCTCTATAAATATCACAATGCATGGCAGTTATGGATCTATCTTGAAATTAAAGGCTAAGAATACACTAACAATGCAACTTCGCGGTTGACTGTTCAGTTTAGAAATCGTTTTAAAACGCAATATGGGTTTAGACGCCTATGACCATCATTCAATTGGTGCCATTTCAACAGCAATAATTTCTTTTTGTTGATGAAGTAACTCTAAAATTGGACGTGTTAATACCTCATAACGCCATCCCAGCAAATGATTGGGTAAGTCAGCCTCACTCCCATTCTTGGCAATATGACTAAATAGGGTCGATAGCCATTTTTTTCGTAAAAGCACATCTACAGGGACTTGAGTCTCAACACTGATCTGTGCAGTGAAAGCATTGATTTGGTCGATAAGATCCGTGTCTTTGTGACGATAAGCGCGATGAATTCGCATAGGCCAAAGCGACTCATCAGGCAGGAATCGAATCAAATCTAAAATAGTTTTGCCATGCTCACGAATCACATTCGGCTTCATGTCTTTAATTTTGCCAAACTGAAACATACTGGTAGGTTGTTGATCAACCAAATCTAACAAAGTACTATTTTTTAGAATAAAGCTACGGGGCTGATTAGTCGCACGGGCTATTTGCTCTCGCCATACACAAAGTTGTTGTAACTGGACCAACTGTCGGCGATTGTGCCTAAAGGTAGCAACATCCAGATAGATCTGCGACAGTTCGGTATCGGTTGCCACCTCACGGGCATAGTTCACACAGTCTTCAATCGCTGCATCAAGCAATCCCCGCTGACTTAAATCAGATTGGATCTGTTTGGCTAATGCTGATAAATGAATGACGTCATTTGCAGCATATTGCAGTTGTTCAGGACGCAACGGCCTAGCCAACCAATCTGAACGGGTTTCTCCTTTATCGACATGGATACCCAAAATTTGCTGTAATGCTTGCTGATACCCTAACTGTAAACCAAAACCGAGAAATGATAATCCGACTTGAGTATCAAAAATATTATCCAAAGGTTTCTGATTTGCATAATGATGAATGAGATCTAAATCCTCACCGCAAGCATGAAAAATGTTCTGACGTGCATTAAAAACCAATAGCCAAAGATCGGTGAGATCCAAACTCTGCCCATCAAGCAAATAGATTTTCTCATTCACATTGATTTGCAATAGACCCAGGTAAGGCCATAGCGTATTCGTTTTAATAAACTCTGTATCAAGCGCATACGTATCAGTATGTGCCATTTGAGTATATAGCTCACCCAACTGACTTTGTTCAGTCAAATATTCAAACATAGCGCCTACCCAAAATGACTACAGACAACAAAAACCAAATTCGGACACTTAAATAGCATTAGGTCCAACTAGATTAAAACATTATAATACAATTATTTAAAACAAAATACTTTAAAAAATAATCTATTAACGCACCGTTAAGCGATATTGCAATGCTTGGCTTAAAGTATGACTATCGACATATTCTAGCTCTCCACCTTGCGGCACACCTTGAGCAATACGTGTAATTTTAAGTGGTATTTTCCGTCCACTTACAGAAGTTGACTCAAGTTGACTTAAGGATTGCCAAGCAGCTTGCAAGTAATGTGCAGTGGCCTGCCCTTCAACCGTTGCGTTCGTTGCAAGGATCAACTCTTCAATAGGTTCAGCTTTTAGGCGCGACATTAATAGGGGAATGCCAATCTCATCTGGACCAATGCCGTCCAAAGGTGATAAATGCCCACCCAAAACGAAATAACGTCCTCGAAAACCACCACTATGTTCAATCGCTGCAACATCCGCAGCAGACTCCACAACACATAATAATGTTTGATCACGCTGAGTAGATGCACAAATATCACAGATATCAGATTCAGCCAAAGATCGACAAACGGTACAATGTTGAATATGGAGCACTGCGTCATTTAAGGCATGTGCTAATGCCTGTGCGCCTGTGCGATTTCTTGCCAGTAATTGCAAGGCGATCCGCTGGGCAGATTTAGGCCCAACACCGGGTAGTATGCGTAAACGCTGAACCAGTTCATCAAACTTTGGACTAAACATATGTGCGTCTTAAACTACTCTTCAATGACCAATATCTAAATTAACCGAACATGCCACCCAGACCTGGTGGTAGACCAGTGCCTGCCGTTGTCGCATTCAATTTTGCCTCTGAAATAGCCTCAGCTTGGCGAACGGCATCATTGATTGCCGCCGCAATCAAATCTTCGATCATGTCTGCATCATCTTTGAGTAATTCTGGATCGATTTGGATTCGCTTAACCACAAACCGTGCTGTCATGGTGACTTTTACCAGACCACCACCCGACTCCGCTTGGACTTCGGTTTTGGCTAATTCTTCTTTGGTCTTCTTGACCTTTGCTTCCATATCTTTTTGCATTTTCTGTGCTTGCTGCATCAGCATGTTAATGTTCATTCATCTCTCCACTCAAAGCTAATCAAAAAAGGCGCTGGCCTCATGTATTTCAAACAATCATATGAGAATGTGACGATTATATCTGTTCTTATCTGTACGATGATCATAAACCGCCAGACAAGGTAAAAAAACTTTCCAATACGTCAATTTAAGCATATACAAATACCAATCTTCTGACGAGACCAATAAAAAAGACTTCCACTATAGGAAGTCTTTTTTAGAAAGATTAAAAGTAATCTATTTATTGGCTTGCTGATCAATCCACGTTTTAAACTGCTTGCGCTGTTCAGTCGTCGCCTGATCCCACAATGTTTGTAAACGATCTAACGTCGTTCCAGCAGGTGTGGTTGAACCTGTCGTTAAATTATTGACACCCTGCATTACACTTGCAATCACAGATGTACTTTGCATCTTCAAACCCTTCTGGGATGCAACGACTTGACCATTTGAGGCTTTAATAATGAGTGTCGGCTGTTTTACAAATGCCAATGCTTCTTCATGTGTATCGGGTTCGGGTTGCCAACCTAATGTGTATACTTGCTGGTCAGCCAAAACGGTACGAATCGTCACTCCTTTTGAGCGAACAACGTCATGGTCTTCACCCAGTGGAAACAAACGATCATAGCGCGCGGTAATCGTATGCTCACCTGCTGGCAGACGATAACTTGTATGTTTGGTACCAAAGAAACCAGTATTGCCTGTTTCCTGACCATCAATCCCTAGAACAATAACATTTTCAGGTACAGAAACCTCAGCGTCAGCCCACACTAACGGCGTAGAAACTACTCCAACTGTACCTAGACATAGCGCAAGCACATGATGTGTGAGTTGTTTAGATGAAAAACGAGGGGATAATCGATTTAGAAACAACATATATATACCTAAAAGTCCAAAGAACGAAGGGGGATATAACCATACTATCAGCTCTGGTTATATCCCCCAAGTACGCGCAATAAATTACAACAATAGTCCTTGTCTTTTAATCTCCATGTGCCAATAAGCGGCGACGCATCAAGACTAATGACAGCATACCGAATATTGCACCGAATCCAATACTACCACCGCCAGACTTCGTGACATCCGTAGTCGTTGCGGTATTGGTGATGGTCACCAAAGCTGTATTTGATGCTGTAAGATCGGAATCTAACACTTGATATGTGAAGCTATCATTAAACGGGGAAAATAGATTGTTATTTACATAGGTCATGGTTCCACCGTAACACGTCGTTTGAGCAGTATTGACGTTGTTATCGGGACATGGACCTTGAAACTCAGGCACGATGGTTCCTTGAGTTGGCTGTGTCACAATCCGGATATTAAGCGGCGTGTATTTAATATTATTAATACTTCCGTTACTACCATCCGTTGCTGGCTTGGATGGATCAATCACGGTCTTAAGCAGATACCACCATGGTTTACCAGCTTTAGCGTTTGGACTCTTTTCAAACGGGCCATCACCATCATCGCTATCATTTGCCAGAATATCTAACGGGATACTTTTGGTACCAAACGTTAAAGTATATTTATCATCCTTAGCGATCGGTGCAATATTTGAAACAGTAAAGCTAACTGTAGCTGGCTCAGCGGGTGTAGCTCCAGTCAGTTTGTTGGTCGCTGTATATTGGCATTCGTCTTTACTACCACCAGGTGTCGTCGTGCCATCGATACGACTCGCAATGAGCTGTTTCATGGTCGGCTCCCACGTACACAAGATATTAGGATCAGTGCTAAATGGCGTGATCGTGTATATATCAGGATCGTTCAACAATCCCAAAGTACTCGTATTGCCATTTAATGTCTCTTGGCCGCTGTCATTAGCGACGACATCCATAACAACTTCACGATAACGATAGCTTGCCTTATAAGCATCTAGGTAAGATTTAATTTGAGCGTTGGCTTTATCGATTTGAGCTTGGGTTAAACCTGTCGTATTCACCGTTTGACTGATGACAACGTTATAAGAAGTATTCGCACCATTTTGATCGTCGTTAACCGTTAAAATTGAATACTCTAAGGCGCCTACATCACATTTAATATTTTGGGAGCTTAACGACTGATTTAATCGAGTACCACTTCCGCGCTTTAAGCCACGTTGATCTGTACTGCCACAGTTTGCAACAAGCGCGCCAGCATGCATGATCAGAGGATTATTAACTGGAATCGGTAAATATCCCGATAAGTCAGAACCGCCATAGAGACCAAGTGGATATAAAAAGCTGGTCCGTGATTGGGTGCCACTTGGATAAAGATTGGTCTCAGTATTGCTGGTCGTTGTCGCAGCTGCGCGGTAGAGCTGGCAGCTATTCGTTGTTCCGGTTGTAGAACTACCTGTTAACAGGTTATATGTCGCAGATGAAGTTGTTGTTGGATCTGGTAATCCCACATATTGGCAATCTAATGCATCGTTATATGCCAGGAAGTTGTTGGTCAATGACAAACCACCGGGATAATTATATGCAAGAGTGACTGGAGTATGATTCTCAGTAATCGTATTACTGACCAAATTCATAGTACTTGCAGGAGAAAGTCGAGTATTTTGACCACCAATCATACGAAGCACTGCCGGCTGCAATGAAGCATCTACACTGGTATTTGACGCTGTATTTTGAGAAATAGTGGATGCCGAAATTGCAATCGTTGGCTGACCACAGAAATCCATAGTATTGGCACTACTGCTCGATCCATTGCCTGTAATACTCACCTGATTCAATGTTACTGTACGGACCGCATAACCGAGGTTATCCATACAACTCATGCTAAAAACAGCCCCTTGCGGTGCATTATTTCCAGTAAATGAAGAGGATGTTGCCGTTACAGTGGCTTGAACACCGGATAAATAAATTGCACCACCCTGTGAAGTTGCATTTGCACCGCTAATGTTAACGCGATACAAACCTACTGTGCCGCCAGCCAATATGGCGCCACCCAGATCAGCGGTGCCGCCTTTAAGATTGAGATTGTTTAAATTAATCGGGCTTGCACTGACTAAGGAGTTAAATATCCGTTGACCATTTGCAGCGACAATCGTGGTCGTCACTGGTAAACGCTTCGGTGAAAGACCTGAGATCGGGTCTAGTGAATAAGGATCTGTAGCGGGATCGCCATTGATGTTCATATCACTGGCAATCACAAGTTCTCCCTGTGTCAGAGTATAGGTAGCATTTGCAGCCAGTTGAATCGTATCCGTATAGTACAACTGACCTGCAGTACAGCCGCCGTAAGCTTGTTTCAGTGTACTGGCCTTGATTGCTTCTCGAAGTGAACATGCGTTTGGATTTTCACCATTTTCATCGCTGGTTGTATTCACAACAATCGTCGCTGCCTGCGCAGCTCCACAAGCCAAACTCAACAATAACCCCATTAATGGTAATGATATACGACGAATCATAGCTGACCTCCTGTCAGACGACGGCGCATTGCAAGCCCCATCAAAGCAAATACACCAAACACACCTAAACTGCCACCACCGCCAACCGTTTTACTTTCCAGTCCTGCTGGTGGCGATTGGACGATCGTCGTTGTTAAGGTGATAATTTTATTATTTGCAGCCTCTGAGAAGTAGCTGGTTGTCGTTGTGATATCAAACGTGAACTTATCATAACCATGATAGTCACTCGTTGGTTGATAGATTTCATTACTGTCTTTCGCTGAGAAGCTGACATTACCTTTTGCAGGTAATACACTGTAGCGCACGCAGCCGTCTAGCCACTGGCCGGTCGCAGGTATGGAATTCGGATACAAACTAGCGCACAAGCCATAGGGGATTAATTGACCATCTCCCAATACTGTACTGAGATCCATTGTTGCTGTTTGACCATAGACAATATCCTGACCATTGGTTTGCGCATTACCTGCAGGAATGACCAGTTCAATCGCCCCAATGTCACACAGGCTCCGTGTTTGCCCGCGTTGATCCATGCCACTGCAGTTAGAGCTGCCTTTATTTACGATGGGTGAATCAGCCAGTGACTTATAGGACAATAATAAACGCGGTAGTAAAAATCCATTAAACTGACCTGTTGGCGTTCTAAATGCACATAACAAGCCTGGATTTGGCGGTAAGGAACAAACAGAGCCTTCAGCGCCAGGTGCCATCAAAGTTTCGTCGCCCTGATTAGACAGCTTCTTACTGGTATCCCCAGGATCTTTTTTGCCTGTCGGTTTTCCATTGCCATCAACTGCATTACCAATTGTCCCATTAGCATCACAGGTGTTGGTATAGAGCGTATAGGTAATCGGCGTTATATCACCTGCTACAAAAGTACAATCTGCTCCTCCACGGTTACCACCAATAATACTATTGACTACAGCACTGTATGCTGCCGCATTTAAGGTAATACCGCCTTGATTATTCACAATCGTGACGTTGTAAAGTCCTAAGCCTGAAACCACATTGGCCGCATTGGCGTTGTTATTATAAATTGTAGAGCTTGATACTGATGCGGCGTTATTGCCCGACTTTGGATCTGAAATTTCTGTATAGAGCGCAAAGCCAGAACTTGGATTCGTGGTATTGGCACGGATCAATGATTGTGCGATGGCAAAACTCGGTGACACACTATAAAAAGCAGCGCCTTGCTGAGCAGTATTATCATGCAACTCAACGGTCGTCGCAGATACCGTACCCACGTTCTCGTTGTAAATTGCCCCGCCTAAAGTCGCACCACCATTGTATAAGCGTGAGTTTTGCAGTGTGAGCTTCGCTTGATTGTAGATGATACCGCCTTTGGTATCGCAAATATTAGTATTGCCACACCCTTTTAAGTCCACATCACTGATAGCAATAGTGATTGGTGTTGTCGATGCGGATACGGGGGTGTCAGTATCACATCCCACGGTACTAGGAGTATTTTTAATACATAAAATACGATGGTTTCCAACCGCTTGAATAACTGGGTTGCTTGTACCCGCTGAATTATTAACATCTCCAGTCATCGTGCTCTGTAGCGTTACTGGCTTACTGATGATTAATGCATCGTTTAAGGTATAGGTATTCTTTGCAGTCAAAATGATGACAGACGTTGTGTCAGAATTTGTACATCCACCAATCCCTTTACTTGGATCAGCGCTGTTGGTCATTGTGATCGCTTCTCTAAGCGAACAGGCACTGGTGTTGGTATTGTTTTCATCGACTGTCGTTGTGACATTGATACTAGCGTGCGCTTCGAAAGCAAAGCATAGTAAACCGATACTTATTAAACGTTTAATCATAAAACGCGCACTCCAGATTTGCGTATTTTGTGTATCCATATAACACTTTTCTTGTGATACTCATTCCTGCTTCACGCAGTCACCTCAACAACAATACTCTATATAACAGTATTATTTTTTATCAGCATTCGATACAGAAAGCCAACCTTGCTACAATCCGGCTCATCTTACTACATAGCACATCATGTCTAACAAGTGTTTTTCGGTAAACTTCGCCGTAACGCCTATACAACCCGATAGACGTAGCATGTTCGCACTACACTTCGCCATTTTGGTCAATCAAGTCTTGATCAATCATCGCCATCGTCTGACGAATTAACGCCAAACTTGGTTTTCGTCTCTGGGCTTGAAAAAGAGGTTTAAATTTTGCAAGTGTTTTGAGCATTAGACCCGGGCGATGTGAGCCATGCTCAATTAAATGTTCTGTAATTGCCGGATCAAACTGCCAGCCATTACGCTTAAGTACTGCAAACAACAATGCTCGACGATCATCGACATTATCCCCGACTGGCAACCCAAAACTTGCTGCCTGCGCCAGACGTGACTGTAAGTCCGGTAAGCCAATTGGTAAATGCGTAGCGGGGCTGCGTGCAACAAAAACCAACTGGCGTTGCTCACTGCGATTAATCAAATGATAGATGGCTTCTTCCCAGTGAGGCATACCGACTACAGCATCTAAATCATCAAGTGCAACCAAATCGAATGACTCAAGTGCTTGTAACACTTCAGTTGGCGCATGGACCAGTTCGATCAGTGACACCTGGATTGCTGTACGCCCCACATCTAAGTAGGACTCGCAAATGGCTGAAAGCAAGTGAGTTTTACCTGTGTCAGCCACGCCGTGAATAAAGCATCTAGAAAGTAAACCAGCGTGGAGTTGACGCGTAGCATCGATTACACTCGCCCACCCTGGCCCTGCAAAATCACTAATCCGCGCATCGGAACGTACATCTATTGCAAGATTCAACTGACGCATTTAATCTTTCCGCGGTGAAGAAGTCGACTGACGTGTTGTCGGATCATCAGTTTGGCTACTCGCAGTCGTTTTTGTCAGATTTACGGTCGTGTTTTGCGGTGATTGTTGATCAGAGTTCAAGTTAGGAGCATCGTTAGTTTCAGTAGGTAAATCATAGCGCACTGTAGAGGGTTCGGTAAAACTATCTGCAAGTGTTATTGGATAAGATGCTGAATAAAACTCCGTCGTTTCATAAAATTCATGCAAATGACGCATTAAGACCACAAGTAGTGCCGCCACTGGCAATGCAATCAACATCCCAATGACACCACCCAACTGAGCACCCGCAAGTACCGCAAAAATAACAGCGACTGGGGAAAGCCCAATTCGATCACCCAGTAGAAAAGGCTGTAAAATATAGCCCTCTATCACTTGCCCGACCATGAATACAATGCCGACCAATGCCAGATTTTGCCATGCAAAGCCGTACTGAAATAAACAGGCAATTGCCGCAGAGAAAATACCAACCGCGAAACCCATATACGGAATAATACTTAAAAGACCTGCAACAATACCAATGATCAAGCCAACAGAAATTCCGATCAATTGTAGGCCCACGGCATAAACAATCCCCAACAAGATCATGACTAGCAACTGACCTTTGACAAAGGATCCCAGAACCTGATCGCACTCATGTAAAATTTGAACAGTTCGAGGTTCAATACGGCGTGGGATTAAGCGATGCAATCGCTCTAACATTGCTTTCCAGTCCAGCAAAAGATAAAACGTCACAATAGGAACAAGGACAATGAGGCTGAGTACGCTAATAATGCTCATGCCCGACTGTGCAATTCGAGTCAGCATCTGTTGGGTATCATCAAAACTATAATGCGTTTGTAGATAATTCGTCATCCATGTTGTGACAACATTCAAATTGATACGACTCGTTTCAATATGAAAGGTATGTTGTATCCATGGACGAAGTGTAAAATTAAGCCATTGAATTGCATTTGGAATATTAGCCCTTGCGTATAAAACCTGCTCCCAAACTAAAGGGACTAAAAACCAAAGTACGACTACAGCGGTAATCGTAATTGTCAAAAAAACCAAAGCAATCGCAAGCCACCTTGGAATATGAACCCAGCGCGTCAGCAGTTCGACTAAAGGGTTGAATAAATAGGCAATAACTATGGCCGCCAGAAACGGCATCAGAATAGGGAATAGCTGTGCGATTAACAACCCTAAAATATAAAATAGCCCAACAATACTAACGAGCGATAAGCCACGCCGCACAAATAAATCCATCGTTAATTCCTCTATTGTTGAGCATAGTTGTCTATATTTTTGCAGGCTGATTTTTACAGCAAATCACTTTGAGGGTGAACTCCTTAGCGACCAAAACCACTTATGCAAGATAAATGGACTTTACCATTGCGTGATTAAAATTCTGCGTAAATTTTTGAAATTTTATAATAATATGATAAAAAAAAAGAAGTTTTTAAGAAAATATCGTCAACTTTACCATGGTTTTTTGATATTGAATCAATCGCAATACGCTAGAAATGAGCAATTCCGCATAAATAATATAAGGCTTTTAACCTCTCTCTGAATCACCAAAACAGTAGGATTAAATGACGAGAGATTGTGCATTGAACAAAGTTCAAGCAGTTATATGCAAAAAACTCATCCTAATGACGTAATCTGACTCACATTCACAGTATAATCTGCGGGCTTATGTGGAGAGCTTGCTATGACAACATCAACCCCTATTTTACCTCAAGATACATCAACAACAGGCTCTACCTCACTGAGCTACAAAGATGCGGGGGTCGATATTGAAGCAGGCGACCATCTGGTCGATCGCATCAAATCCGTTGCAAAGCGGACCATGCGTCCAGAAGTCATGGGTGGTTTGGGCGGTTTTGGAGCGTTGTGTCGCATCCCTAAAGGCTACAATGAGCCTGTACTCGTTTCAGGCACTGACGGCGTGGGCACAAAACTCCGCCTTGCATTACAATTAAATCGTCACGACACCATTGGTATCGACTTAGTCGCGATGTGCGTTAACGATCTTCTCGTATGTGGTGCTGAACCTCTTTTCTTCTTAGACTATTATGCGACGGGTCATTTGAATGTCGATGTCGCCGCTAATGTCGTGACCGGAATTGGTGAAGGATGCCTGCAAGCTGGCTGTGCACTTGTTGGCGGAGAAACTGCCGAAATGCCTGGCATGTACGAAGGTGAAGATTACGACTTGGCTGGATTTTCAGTTGGCGTAGTCGAGCACGACAACATCATCGATGGCAAAAAAGTTAAAGCGGGCGATGTGCTGATTGGTTTAGCCTCAAGTGGTGCACATTCAAACGGTTATTCATTAATTCGTAAGATTATCGAATTTAGTGGTGCCGCATTAGACGAGCCAGTTGGAGGGAAACCCCTTGCAGATGTCGTCATGACCCCTACCCGTATCTATGTTAAAAATCTATTACAACTGGCAAAAAACGTCGATATTCATGCGATGGCACATATCACTGGTGGTGGTCTGCCAGGTAACCTCCCTCGCGTATTACCGAATGGTACACGTGCGGTCGTTGATACCAAGTCTTGGGAATGGCCGGCTTTATTTAGCTGGTTACAAGCCAAAGGCAACGTCGATACTTACGAAATGTATCGCACATTCAATTGCGGTGTTGGGATGATTGTTGTGGTTGCTGAAGCCGATGTGCAAACCACCCTTGATCAACTGACTGCTGCTGGTGAAAAAGCTTGGGTCATGGGGCACATTGAAGCTGATGCCGCATCTACTGTTGATGCTAGTGATCAAATTCGAGTGAACCTCATTTGACCAACAGAATTGTTGTACTCGTTTCTGGTAATGGCAGTAATCTGCAGGCCCTGATTGATTCCTGTCAAACGGGGCGAATTCGGGCAGAAATTGTTGGCGTGATTAGCAATGTACCGCATGCTTATGCGCTAGAGCGTGCACGTTTAGCTAATATTCCGACGCAAGTGATTGATCATCGGAAGTATCCTGATCGCGCCGCCTTTGAGGCGGAGATGAGTCGTGTTCTACAAGAGTGGCAGGTGGGACTTATTGTGCTGGCTGGTTTTATGCGGGTTCTCACCCCTGCATTTGTTAATCGCTTCAGTGGGCAAATGATTAACATTCACCCATCACTGCTTCCAGCCTATCGTGGGTTGCATACGCATGCTCGAGTGCTTGCCACGGGTGACAAAATGCATGGATGTTCCATACACTTTGTCACTGCTGAGCTTGATGCTGGTGCAATCATTGCTCAGGCTATAACTCATGTGGCGCCAAATGATACTCTCGAGACTTTAACACAAGAAGTACAAGAGCTTGAGCATCATCTCTATCCCTTAGTCGTGGCCTGGATTGCTGCAGGACGTATTGCCTTACTGGGCAATAAAGTCTATCTGGATGGTCAAGAGCTACAAGATCCAATCCGAATCTGCCTTTAACTTCTAGTCATTACCATCCGTTCGCACTCTTTTTAATCAATCACTGACTTGTAGTAGAAATGTCTCTATACAAGTCAGTACTCGCATCCGCAATACATCTTCAGTTAATCTTAAGCAATCCCTGTGCTTAAGACTAACCTCTATGAGAAAATTTCTTTTCGTACTTCCCT
The DNA here is from genome assembly GCF_046462495.1 of Aquirhabdus sp. Classification (NCBI taxonomy): domain Bacteria; kingdom Pseudomonadati; phylum Pseudomonadota; class Gammaproteobacteria; order Moraxellales; family Moraxellaceae; genus Aquirhabdus; species Aquirhabdus sp. Next base: position 25,098 of record NZ_JBKGVE010000002.1, read on the forward strand.
TATTTTTTGTCTACCACACCAGCCAAGCCTACAGCAATGATGCTCCACCACCTGAAGCCAGTAGTGGCCTAAAATCGGCACAATCCATCACGACGACTAAGGGGGCATGTGTCACAGCTCACCCGCTTGCAACACAAGCCTGCCAGACTGTGCTCAATCAAGGTGGCAGTGCTGCAGATGGTGCAATGGCTGCGGCTTGGATGCTGGGATTAGTCGAGCCCCAATCTTCAGGTCTCGGCGGCGGTGGGTATCTTGTGTATTTTGATGGGCATAAAACCATCGCGCTTGATGGACGAGAGACAGCGCCAAGATCCGCTAAAGAAAATCGCTTTTTAGATAGCAACGGCGCTCCCTTACCTTTCCGCCAAGCTGTAACCAATGGACTTTCTGTCGGCACCCCTGGCATGGTTCGATTGATGCAACAGATTTCTAAACAGTATGGTCAAGTAAAATGGCAAACCACACTCAAGCCTGCGATCCTAGCTGCCCAAAATGGGTTTCATGTAACCAATAGACTTCATTTACTACTGAACGTTGACCCTAGCCTACGGCAATCCAATGCAGCCTCAGTTTTTTATCCAAACGAGCAACCGCTTGCTGTTGGAACGCTCTATAAAAATCCTGCATATGCCCAAACTTTACAAGGTATTAGCCAAAAAGGACCTGAGTATTTTTATCAAGGTAAATTGCGTACAGCAATTCTTACCGCTGCTAACACTCAAGGAAGCGACCTTACTCCCCAAGATTTTAATCAATATAAGATTGTTACAAGTAACGCTGTATGTAAAGTAATTACGACATACCAGGTCTGTAGTGCTCCTCCGTCATCTTCTGGTGGTATCACCGTTATTCAAATACTCAGTTTGCTGCACGGAGAACTGCCTAAAGACCCGATTTCCGCAGTCACTTACCTCACCAATGCATCTCGTCTCGCTTTTGCCGATCGTGATGAATACATTGCAGATCCAGCTTTTGAAAAGGTTCCCTCCACTCAGTTATTAGACGCTAATTATCTGCAAAAACGATCAATGCTTGCTACTGGAGAACATCTGAATCAAGTAACCGCTGGCTTAGGTAGCCGCCAACCATCCTTGGAGGGCGTTGATGCACCGAATACGAGTCATATCAGCGTTGTAGATTCCAAAGGTCGCGCAGCCAGTATGACCATGTCTATTGAGAGTGCTTTTGGTTCCAATATTTGGGTGAAAGAAGGGGGATTCTTCCTTAATAATGAACTCACTGACTTTTCATTTGCGCCAACCAATAAAGGCATTCCAGTGGCGAATCGTGTACAAGGCGGTAAGCGACCCCGTTCCAGCATGGCGCCGACTCTATTGTTGAATGCTCAAGGTACTCAAGTTCAGGGCGTATTGGGTTCACCCGGTGGTAGTCAGATCATCGGCTATGTTGCGCAGGCCACTCTAGATTTATTGGGTGGGAAAACGGTGCAACAAACGCTGGATACACCACATGTTCTTCGCCGTGGTGATAGCACGGAACTGGAGCAAGGTCGCTTTGATGATGCCTTTAAACAATCATTGGTAAAAGCAGGCCATATCGTAAAAGAAGGTGATATGACCAGTGGTCTGGCAATTATCTGGCGGACTAATGAGGGTTGGGTTGCTGGAGCAGATCCGAGACGCGAAGGGATTGCATTGGCTCAGAAAGATGAAGTGAAGGTGCATTAGTGAGATGTTCATCGGAATTAATTGTTTCTGAAGTCCGCATTTTCAATCGGCAGAATCAACAATAGTCACAAGATGGCTCACCTCAAATGAAGTGAGCTTTTTACCCGTCGTGCTCTTGTTGCTCTACTGAAAACAATCATTTAAAAAGGAATTCTTATTTAACGATACCTTTTTAACAAATACTCTAAGTGCGCCTTCACTTCCCGCCACTCTCCTTGAGTCACGCTATACATCACTGTATCGCGAATGGTCCCATCTCGGCGCAGTGCATGTCCCCGAATCACGCCATCACGTTTTGCACCTAATCGTTCAATTGCTCGCTGTGAAGCGTAATTATATTGATCAGTACGCCAACCAATGACATTGCAATTTAAATTTTCGAAAGCATGCGTCATCAACAGAAGTTTACATGTGGTATTCACATGAGTACGTTGAGTAGATTTGGCATACCACGTATATCCGATCTCAATACGTCGGATTTCTGGAAGAATATCATGATAACTGGTTGTTCCTAATACCTGACCACTCGACACATCAGTTACCACAAAAGCAAATCGCTTGCCCTCTTGTCTTTGTGCTAAAGCTGACTCTATATAAGCAAGTGTTTGGTCTGGTTCGGGCACGGAAGTCACACGGATATTCCATAACTCACCATCGGCCGCTGCTGCGCGCAGGGCACTTTCATGCTCGACACCTAAAGGGATAAGCTTGATCCCATTTGCCTCAAGGGTCACTTCCGAAACAAATACCATTACCAAATCCTTTGCAATTTAACGTACTAACCTTAGCACATCTACTGCAAAATCAGATTACAATACTCGATTGACTGATTTAATTCGAAACAGGTTTGACATGCTGGCACACTGGGTAAGACGCATCCTCCAAGCAACCGTATATGACGTTGCAATTGAATCACCGCTCGACGCTGCACCACGACTTTCTGCTCGCTTCAATAATAATATTCTACTGAAGCGCGAAGATCTGCAGCCAGTTTTTTCTTTTAAGCTTCGCGGTGCCTACAACCGAATTAGTCAACTCAGTCCGGCTGAGCGCGCTCGCGGTGTCATTACCGCATCTGCAGGAAATCATGCTCAGGGTGTCGCATTCTCAGGCCAAAAGCTTGGCATTGATACATTGATCGTCATGCCTCAGACCACACCCGACATTAAAGTTAGCGCTGTTAAACGCTTAGGTGGCAATGTCATCCTGCATGGAGATAGCTTTGACGTTGCCTATCGCTATGCACTTCTTCGTGCTGAGCAGGATAATCGCGTCTACATCCCCCCATACGACGATGAACTCGTTATTGCAGGTCAAGGCACCATTGCGATGGAAATGCTTCGCCAATATCGCAATCTAGACTATGTATTTGTGGCCGTCGGTGGTGGCGGACTTATCGCAGGTATTGCAGCTTATCTAGGTGAAGTCGCTCCACATGTCAAAGTCATTGCTGTTGAGTCTAATGAATCAGCTTGTTTAAAACTTGCACTGGATACAGGTGAGCGCGGAACCTTACCTTTGGTGGGTTTATTTGCCGATGGCGTGGCTGTGGCTCAAATTGGAGAGCTCCCGTTTGATGTCGTACGACTGCCTAAATCCGATGGTTCAGGTCCAGTAGTTGAACCCGATGTTGTTACATGTAGCACTGATGAAATCTGTGCAGCAATCAAAGATGTGTTTGAGGAAAACCGAAGCATTGTTGAGCCCGCTGGAGCTTTGGCCGTTGCCGGAATGAAGAAATTCATTGAGCAACATGGAATTACCAACAAAAATATGGCGGCCATAGTTTGTGGCGCCAATATGAATTTTGATCGCTTGCGTTATATCTCTGAGCGCACTGAACTCGGTGAAGGCCGCGAGGCTATATTTGCCGTAAGCATTCCAGAAACGATTGGCGCATTCCTTGAGTTCTGTCGCACCCTACAGGGTCGGTCAATTACAGAGTTCAACTATCGTTATAACGGTAATGCCCTAGCCCAAGTCTTTGTGGGTATCGGCCTTAAAAATGGTGTTGTCGAACGCCAAGAGATTAACGATATTTTGACCAACAAATCCTATACTGTGGATGATTTGTCTGATGATGAAATTGCAAAACTGCATATCCGTCATCTTATCGGCGGTCATGCGGGATTGTCTGATGAACGCCTGTTCCGATTTGAATTTCCAGAGCGTCCCAATGCTTTCCTCTCCTTCTTGGAAAAACTTGGGCAGGATCTGAATATTTCATTATTCCATTATCGCAATCATGGCGCTGCCGATGGACGTGTATTGGTCGGCTTGCAGACTGGTACTCGTACACCAGAGCAACTGACTCAGATCCTAGACGCGATTGGTTATCCGTATAGTGATATTACTGACAATGTTGGGTATCGCTTGTTTTTGAAGTGATTAAAACTATATTAACTACATATATGATGCCCTTCTGCTGAAGGGCATCATTTTATAAAAAGAATAATGGGTTAAAGGGCTACATTTAATCCTTAAGATGCGCACTTTTAGACTTTTTTCAGTAGAACTGTAGCTTTTTTATTGGCAAGTAAAGAGATTTTAATCAAAACCAGTTATTATATGCGCTTCTATTTCTCAGCTTGGATTGACTTGCATGTCCACCATTCAAAATGACTCCGTAGTGACGTTTCACTATACACTTACAAACGCCGCTGGTGATGTACTCGACAAGTCAGAAGGCGAGCCACTGGTTTACCTGCATGGCGCACATAACATCGTTCCTGGTTTAGAGAACGAACTGGCAGGTAAGACTGTTGGTGACAAATTCAAAGTAACTGTTGAGCCAGAACTCGGCTATGGCGATTACCAAGCAGAATTGGTACAAGAAGTTCCACGCAACATGTTTCAGGGCGTAGATGACATTCAAGTTGGTATGCAATTCCAAGCACAAACCGATGATGGCGTTCAAGTCGTGACCGTAAAAGACGTTACACCAGAACTCGTTATCGTTGATGCAAACCATCCCTTGGCTGGTCAAGCACTGACATTTGATGTTGAAGTTGTCGGCATTCGTGCGGCATCTGCAGAAGAACTGGAACATGGTCATGCACACGGTGCAGGTGGTCATCACCACTAAGCAATGATTGCAAAATCATCGTAAAAAAAACCGCTGATCATATCAGCGGTTTTTTTATATTTTACTCTGAATAAGCAGTACTTAGCGTGCAGTCAATGTACCAACCAAATGCGGTTTTCCATCTTTAGCATCAGTCAATTCAAATGTGGTCACTTTCGCTTTTTTCTGAGCATGCAAATGAACTTTTCCTGGCAAGAAGACTGGCAGCTTGAACTGTACATCCAGGAAATAAGCAGGTGGCAACTCACCCAAAGCCGCAACTGAGCGAGCCTTAGTCCACATACCATGAGCAATGGCACGTTTAAAGCCAAATGCTTGGGCTGTAAATTTATGGATGTGAATGAAGTTGAAGTCACCACTAACTTTGGCATAACGACGACCTAAGTCTTCAGGTAAATCAAAGTCCACATTGATATCACCGGCCTTCTGGGTCAGACGCGCCTCTTTAGGCTTGCTCTTGTCTACGACTACATCCGATTTACCGCGTGCTAAATAGTATGCAACACTTTCCCATACTACTTCGTTGTTTACTTTAGCTGTTGAAATAAAAGTAAATAGCTTGCCCTTCTCATGCGGAGTAATTTCGCCAAAACGTGTAGACAATTGAATCGTGTCATTCACACTGACCGGTTTGAATTGCTCTACCGTATTACGGATATGCACAATACCGAGAATTGGGAATGGGAATGCCTCATTAACCATGAGCGCTAATTGCAAGGTCATTGCACGAATGCCGAGATATAACGGTGGCAAGGTTTCTAAATTTGGATAGCCACAAATCTTGTTATATGCATTCAAATGTTCACGATCAATCTTCAGTTTCGTGACCGTGTATTCTGCTTCTGGCAGCGTCTTATATGGATTCTTTTTAATTGTACTGAGCGCAACTTTAGCGAATAAACCGATCGGGTTTGGAATGCTTTCAAAAGTACGATTTGGCATAATAATGCTCGTTTATGATGTGAATGTTAAAAGTAAAACTACTGAGAAATCTTCAAAATAATCGAATAATAGATCATCTTCATATAACTAAAAAAACGCCGCACATTTTTTCAAAAAAGCACGGCGTCTCGATAGTTATTGACTTGAATTATTTAAAACAATCAAGTCTATGGAAATAACCAATTATGCACCGAGCAAGCTCTGACCACATACACGGACAACGTTACCATTCAAACCGCCAGATGCAGGATTTGCGAACCAAGCGATCGCTTCTGCCACATCTACAGGCTGTCCACCTTGCGCCATTGAGTTCATGCGACGGCCTGCTTCACGGATCTGCAGAGGAATCGCTGCAGTCATGGCTGTTTCAATAAAACCAGGTGCTACCGCATTGATCGTAATCCCACTTTTAAGGGTTGGCGCAACAGATTGCACTAAACCGATCACACCAGCTTTGGATGCGCCGTAGTTGGTTTGACCCAAGTTACCTGCGATACCACTGATTGATGAAACACAAATGATGCGTGCGTTATCATTGAATGCTTTACTTTCAAGCAAGTAGTCATTGATGCGCTCTTCGCTTGATAGATTGATGTTCAACACTAAATTCCATTGCGAATCTTTCATATTGGCCAGCATTTTGTCACGTGTTACGCCAGCGTTGTGCACAAGAACATCTAAGCCACCGCGGTTTTGTGCGAATGCAGCAATTTTCTCACCAGCATCAGGTGCAGTGATATCTTCAGTCAATACACTACCACCGATCTCACCAGCCACACGCTGTAGGTCGGCTTCTTGTTGTGGTACGTCTAGGCAGATTACATGTGCGCCATCACGTGCTAACGTACGTGCAATCGCTTCACCGATACCACGGCTTGCACCGGTTACCAGTGCTGTTTTGCCTGTTAAAGGCTTCGCCCAGTTAACTTGAATGACTTTGCCTTTAGTCACACGGGCAACCTGGCCTGAAACATACGCTGATTTTGCAGACAAGAAGAAACGTAATGTCGATTCAAGATTTGCTTCAGCACCTTTTCCAACATAAACGAGCTGTGCAGCTACACCTTTTTTGAATTCTTTACCAACTGATTTAACAAAACCTTCAAGCGCGCGCTGTGCAGTCGCTTCTTTGGTAGTTGCGGTATCTGATGGAGTGCGACCAACAACAACTACTCGACCTGATGGGAGCAATTGACGTGCGATTGGACCAAAGAAATTAAATAGTTCAACAAGCTCATCAGAGCTCTTGATGCCTGAAGCATCGAAAATGAACGCTTTAAAACGGGCTTCTTTATCGCCGCTGTTGAAGGCACGTACATTCAAACCTGATTTTGCTGCAGCTTGTTGCAATTCTGCATTATTACCGGCATAGGTATCTGCATGAATGCTGGCAAGCGTATCGCTGATTGCACCTGACAATGTTGAGCCGGGTGCCGCACCAAACAGTACCGCACCATTGATCAACGGTTTAGAGGCATCAAAACGATCTAAAACCAATGGTGATGGTAAGCCAAGATTTTTAACAAGGATTTGACCCAATGCGGAATTTGCAAAAGATTGATAGTGGTCACTCATAGCAGCTCTCGATCAAGGCGTAAAATAAAAAGCGGGTTAATAATAAGGATGAAGTCAGCACATCATACGCCATACATTCCACAATATTTTATTGAGCGTTAAACAACTCACTGAATGAATACGTCTAAGCACATCAGGAAAACTGCAAAACACATGCATGGCTGTAGGAAAGCAATTTCAACAGGCGAAACAGTATTGTAATTAGCGTCAATAAGCAATTTATCAGACATAAAAATAGCGTTTTTTGTCAAAAAAACACCAAAATAATGCTGAAAACATGTTCAAAACAACGCCACTGCAACAAATTAGTCGCTAGAATTGACCAATGCAGTTGGTAGTAGACTATTATTTTGCGTCAGCACGATGATTACTCATGCAATGCTAGCAAAACTATACGCTCACTACAGTTGCTATCTTGAAAGAAGTGTTTGGCAATCCAGCCAATTCATCTAGATGAGATTATGTTAAAGTTAGTCACTTTTTGAGATATTACAATCCTTTTTTAAAATGTACCGGAGTGAACCATGAGTCAACCTCCTAAGACGACTGCCGCAACGAAAGCGACAGCGCCTCAAACAGAAAACAGCGCAACAACAGTGACCAAAGAAACGACTGCAGCCCCAAAAACTCCAGCAAAGCCTGCAGTTCGCAAACCAGCAGCGCCGAAAGCAGCTGCCGCGGCCACGACGCCGACTGAAGCAGCTTCTGCAACCGCACCAAAGAAACCCTTACCCCGTAAACCTGCAGCTCCAAAAGCTGCAACTGCTGCGAGCACAACATCTGCTGGCGCAGTGAAAACTAGCTCTGTAAAACCCAAGGAACCTGCTATGAGCAATACCCCTGCTGTTCGCCGCGTCGCCATTTTAGGCGGTAATCGTATTCCTTTCGCGCGTTCGAACGGTGCATATTTTAACGCATCAAATAGCGACATGCTGACTGCTGCACTGAATGGTCTGATTGAACGCTTCAACCTTCAAGGTAAACGCTTAGGTGAAGTTGTTGCTGGTGCCGTATTAAAGCACAGCCGTGATTTCAACATGACCCGTGAATGTGTATTGAGCACTACTCTTTCTGCTCAAACACCAGCGACTGATTTACAACAAGCATGTGGCACAGGCCTACAATCTGCATTCACCGTTGCCAACAAGATTGCATTGGGTCAAATCGATGTCGGTATCGCTGGTGGTGTTGACACGACTTCTGATGCACCAATTTCCTTCGGTGACGGCTTACGTAAAGCAATGCTTGAAGCAAACAATGCTAAAAAGAATTCTGATTATGTTAAAGCACTGAAAAAATTAGATTTCAAAAAGCTGCTTGATGCTCCTAAAAATGGTGAGCCACGTACTGGCTTATCTATGGGTGATCATGCTGCGATTACTGCTCTTGAGTGGGGTATCACCCGCGAAGCGCAAGATGAATTGACTGCTGCAAGTCACAAAAACATGGCTGCTGCATATGACCGTGGTTTCTTTGATGATTTGATCACTCCATTCCTCACACTTACCCGTGATAACAACTTGCGTCCTGGTAGTACAGTTGAAAAACTTGCAACGCTTAAACCAGTATTCGGTAAAGGCGAAAGCGCAACAATGACTGCTGGTAATTCAACACCATTGACCGATGGCGCGTCTGTTGTATTGCTCGCTTCTGAAGAGTGGGCAAAAGCAAATGGCCATGAAGTTTTGGCTTATTTGACCTTCTCCGAAACTGCAGCTGTTGATTTCATCGGTAAAGAAGGCCCTAAAGAAGGCTTGCTCATGGCACCTGCTTACGCAGTACCGCGCATGTTGGCTCGTGCGGGAATCACACTGCAAGACTTCGATTTCTACGAAATCCATGAAGCATTTGCATCGCAAGTACTCGCAACGTTGAAAGCTTGGGAAGATCCAACATTCTGTAAAGAACGTTTAGGTTTAAGCAAGCCACTGGGCTCAATCGACCGTAGCAAATTAAATGTGAACGGTTCATCACTGGCTGCAGGTCACCCATTTGCGGCTACTGGTGGGCGTATCCTTGCTACTGCCGCTAAGATCCTGAACCAAAATGGTAAAGGTCGTGCACTGATTTCAATCTGTGCTGCTGGTGGTCAGGGCGTAGTTGCTATCGTTGAAAAACCATAAAATAAAATTTTGACTTTAATGAGATGAAGCAACATATTTAACCCGTCGATAATAAAAAATCCCTGCACTATGCAGGGATTTTTTTATTTAGATTTCGCTTAATCTTAGTATGCAAGTGTTTTATATAATTTTATTTTTAGACCATCTTTTTAAAAGAATATTAAGATTTACAAGAAAACCTCTTGTCTTATCAAATGATAATAATTATCATTACTGAATCGAAGTGAGTTTCACTTCTTAACAGTACTCTCTACTTTGCAGGATATCTATCATGAACGCACCGTTTCGATTTTTAGGTCCAAGCCAATCTGCGCTGCCTGTATTACAATCCAATAACCTTTTTGCACTAGGCCGCGAAATACGTATCCTGCATGAAGGAGAAGAATATCGCTTACGTCTTACGCGTAATAATCGTCTAATTCTAACTAAATAATAAAAAACATGGCGTAGCTCACGCAAGATGCATCAAGGCAATATCTTGCGTAGGCCAAGCTCACATTGTTGACCATCTTCTGTTGCACAAAATTTGATGTGCGCAGAATCCACCCATTTTACATATTGGCGCTGTACTTCACCACTTTGATCGACGTTGTTGCCTGAACAATCAGGAACATTACTATCATACTGAATAGCCATGGTTAACAATGGCAGCGTTGTGGCCATTGCCTCGGCATCGGGAAGCTGATAAACATACTTACCTAGACTCCACTCTTCAGCACTTTTAACCACGAAGAGACCATCTTCTCTGAAGTTATAATATTCCACACAGGAAACCTGTGGAATGGTCATTGCCCATAAACCTGCAATGAGCGGACGGCTAACCAACTCAATATTATTTTTCACTGTTGGACGCTGGGGCTTTGGCGAAACTGCCATATCATTTAGATTGGTTGTTGTGGGCATTGCTACTGGTGCTTTGTCTGCAGCATAAACAGCAGAGCTGAATAATACTCCACTAAACAATAGCGCATGCATAAAACCAAGCTTAAGTCCCTGTACAGAGTGACCAAACAATACGGACTGAGCAAGAAGAGGTTGTACAGATGAATAAGGTCGCATATCTTGTGGCATCGCAATAAATTTTCAGGTGGATGGAATACGATTTCTCTTAGATCAAGAGTGCAGTGTAGACCCTATCGGCGTCAAGTAGATTTTGTTGGTGACATGTGTGTATTGTTTTGTCATCACAGCATTTTTTTCGGAATATTACGAATTCCAAGCAGACCACAAAGCACAATCGCAGATGCAATTGCAAAAACCCATTGTCCACCAAATCGATCCCAAACTTGCCCTGCCAAAATAGAGCCAATGGCAACACCCAGCCCCCAGAGCATACTATAAAGTGCCTGTGCTCGCCCCTGTTGATCCGCCTTAAACTCACTAAAAATTAATCGCATTGCAATCGATTGAAATAAAGCAAAACTAAAAGCATGAATCGATTGAGCTAGCACTTGGATGGACAAAAATATTGGAAATGCAGCGACTAAAGTCCAGCGCAAAGCAGTCAGCGTTAAGCAGATTGCAATCGCAGTTCGCCCATTTAAATATGCAAGTAACTTCGCACTCTGGGTAAACATCAATACTTCAGCAAAGACTCCTACGGACCACAGCAACCCAATCGTTGAAGTGCTGTAACCATAAGCTTTTAAGTAATTTGAATAAAAACTATAAAAAGGTGCATGCGACAATAGCAGCAGAAAATGAATGACAAAGAAGCCCCAAATAATGGGCTTTTTAAGTGCTGGAATCAACGAAGAAGGACGCATTGTCTTGGGCGCAGTCTGAGGCGGTTCTGCAATTATCCATGCATTGATAACCGCAATAATGGCCAATATAATCATCACGATTGGCAATGTCGTGATCAAATGCCATTTAAACCACCACCCTAAACCTACTACTGCTGCAATAAAACCCAATGATCCCCATAAGCGAATGATTCCATATTGATCCCTCTGCTCTCCTAGATAAAATAAAGTCACTGCTTCGTATTGCGCTAAAATCGCATTTTGAAAAAAACTATAAAAAAATAGAACAAGGATTAACCAGAGCATCGTATGAGGAATAAATAGAATCGCGACCCATGCAATCAGTTCAGCCACAATACCGAGGCGTACCCACCGCATACGGAGTCCCGAGCGATCCGCACAATATCCCCACACACTGGGTGCAATAATTCGTGAGATGACTGTGATCGCCGCAAGCCAACCGATCTGCTCCTTATTAAATCCCCGCCCTTCAAGATATAAACTCCAGTAAGGCATAAATGCGCCTACCACCGCAAAGTAGAAAAAATAGAAGCCGGATAAACGCGCTTTTATAGGGATATTAATCTGAGATGCTTGCCGCATACGAGTATGTCCCTTCATGCTCTTAATTATATTTGTAAGGTTTTTAATGTGGTTTCAGGCGCTTCATATAGCCCTTTAGCGGGATCCTTGATCGAAGCAGGTTTGAAAAATACTTGACTCGCTGCATTGCTGGCGCCTCTATCCATGTATAAGTGACAAATGAACAAACAACAAGAATTAAAGCACAGATAGAAACCACCCCCCAATACATGATTGGGGGAAAAGAAGATGCGTACCTAAAGCCCAGCAAGAACTTAAATACGATAAAGAAAATTATGCCGTGCAATAAATAGAGGCTATAACTCATTTCACCCAGAAAAATAGATAGCTTATGAGTCAGAATTCCAAATAAACTATTTCCATTGGTAATGGCTAGGAAGAAAATAAATAGAATTATCAATATAATATTAATATTCTGTTTATCCAGTAAGAAAAAAGTGCTTAGAAGCAACATCGTTAAAAAATAATCTGCAAACCTATGTTTAGCTAAAATGGTCAGGTATCGATTGCCAACAAAGACAGCGGAAACAATACCCACACCGAAATAATAAAGATGAACTATTTCAAATGGAAGGATATAGAATAAATAAAAAGTGCCTAGACTCAATAACACATAAAGCACAGGAACACGTATACCAATCAAGAAACCAAGGAGTGGCAAGGAAAAATAATAAAACCACTCGTAAGGTAACGACCATGCTACACCCGCCATAATGACCCAAGTACTCTGTACGCCATTAATATCCGGATGACCAAAAATTGTGAACCCTAGCCAGTACATGACACGATTAACAAACACAGAAAAGCTGGTAATCAAGCTAAAATTTGTCAACACCAAAATAATAAGCACTAAAACTAACATCACAAAAAAATACAGCGGGACTAAACGTAGCACTCGTGAAACAAACAACTGCGTCCAATCAATTGATTTCTTTTTCTTTATGGCATCAATCAATTTAAACGAAAATAAAAAACCCGTAATAACAAAAAATAAGGCAACGCCTATCTGTCCAAAATTGGTATATAACAGGGATGGTGGAGCTTGCCAGCGCCCATCTTTCAAGTATAAATACCAAATCGTGCTGTGATGCAGAAAAACGAAGAGCGCCAAATAACCTCGAAGCCCATCAATAGATGAGAATCGACTAGAACGACCCAATTGCAGGTTGCAATGTTTAAGCAGCGTAGATGCTGTCAATAACGCAATGAGTATTGGAAAAAATGCGAATATGGGGCTAAACGCATTCATTGGACAACCGTCTGACTATATTTCATTATTTTTAGTAACCCGCTTCCCCATAGCCTATTACAACACCCCCCAATCAGAAAGCGCTAATCAACACCTTTTGCAATCGCGTCCATCGGCGGGACCACATCAGCATTTTGTGCACGATGACGCAAGAAGTGATCCATCAAAGTTATTGCCAACATCGCCTCTGCGATCGGTGTCGCACGAACACCGACACATGGGTCATGACGACCCTTGGTGACCACTTCGATAGCCTCTCCAGCCAAATTTACACTACGGCCAGCAGTCGTGATGCTTGCTGTTGGTTTTAAAGCAATAGAAACACGAATATTTTGTCCGCTAGAAATACCGCCTAATACACCACCGGCATGGTTTGCGGTAAAGCCATCAGGAGTCATCTCATCACGGGTTTCATGCCCAAACTGGCCTGCGACAGCAAATCCATCGCCAATTTCAACACCTTTTACCGCATTGATGCTCATCATGGCATGAGCTATATCCGCATCTAGACGATCAAAGACAGGCTCACCCCAACCCACAGGTACATTTTCTGCGATAACCTCCAAACGTGCGCCACAGCTGGTGCCCTGACGACGAAGTTCGGTGACTAATGCTTCAAAACGAGGAATTGCCTCAGCATCACCACAGAAAAAGGGGTTTTGATTAACGATAGACCAATCAAGTTGCTTGGCAACTTCGTTACCAATCTGAGTCACATGGCCTCGAATCAAGATGCCAAATTTCTCAGCAAGATATTTTTTTGCAATGCTACCTGCCGCGACGCGCATTGCTGTTTCACGTGCGCTAGAGCGCCCTCCACCGCGATAATCACGAAAACCATATTTCATGGTGTAGGTATAGTCAGCATGGCCCGGGCGAAAAGTTTCGGCAATATTGCCGTAATCTTTAGATTTTTGATCGGTATTAGCGATATATAAGCCGATAGGCGTTCCTGTGGTTTTACCCTCAAAAACACCAGAAATAATCTTGACCAAGTCTTCTTCTTTGCGCTGTGTTGCAAAGCTTGATGTACCCGGCTTACGACGATCTAAGTCAATCTGTAAATCTGCTTCAGTCAAGCTTAAGTTTGGTGGAACGCCATCTACGATGGCCATTAAGCCAACACCATGCGACTCTCCGCACGTCGTTACTCGAAATAACTGTCCAATGGTATTACCAGCCATACATCTACCTGCTACATTAATTTTTTAAATTCAATTACTTTACGGTTCATCATCTAAACTAAAAAAACTTGCGATGATTACTCAGACAATGCCAAAGCCGCTATAAATTGTGCGTGGTATTGGCGACACTCACTTGCCGTCAATGCAAAAACACCTGTGCCGCCTTGTGTGAAATGCAGCCAGTGGAATGGTACTTTAGGGAATAATTGACGTAGTGCCCACTCACTATTACCCACTTCAACAACAAGTAAGCCTCGTGAAGAGAGATACTCTGGAGCTTTGACCAAAATATGTTTCACCAAATCCAATCCATCACGTCCTGCAGCCAGAGCCATTTCAGGCTCATGTAAGAACTCTTGTGGTAAATCAGCCATGTCAGAAGCATCAACATAAGGAGGATTAGACACAATGAGATCGTATTGCTGCTGGGCAGGGATTTTTTCAAAAAGATTGGATTGAATCAGCGAGACTTGATTATCTTTATTGTGGTGCTCAACATTAATTGAAGCAACTTCTAACGCATCACGAGATAAATCAGCGCCATCTACTTGAGCATCCTCAAACGCATAAGCACAAGCGATTGCAATACAGCCTGAACCAGTACAGAGATCCAAAATTCGTTCAGGAATAAAAGCTGCATCGACTACAGGAGGCAAACGATTTACGCCATCTACAGCGCCCCCTAAACCATCGGTTAATACTGGGGCAAAGCGATTTTGAATCAACTCTGCAATCGGTGAACGTGGAATTAACACACGCTCATCTACATAATATGGCTGATTACAAAAATAAGAAACGTTCAGCAAATAGCCCAATGGAATACGATCATTGATCCGTTTCGCCAGTAAATCAACAATTTGCTTTTTCTCTGACGGCAATAAGCGACTATCGAGAATCTGCTCATCTGCCGACCAATCTAAGGATAATGTCTGTAATACAAGTGCTGAACTCTCAGCAAAAAAATCCTCAGTGCCTTGTCCTAAATGCACCTCATATGCGCGTAGTGCGGTTACACCAAAGCGAATGAAATCCCGAATGGTATGCAAATTTTCGACTGCTTCGTCCAGGATTTCTCGTTCAATATTTAGCGTTTCCACACAACTCTCCTCAGATTTTGCGCAAGACTTTTATTTAAGACTTGTGACCCAAGCATTTGGGCGGCATTAAGATGGGCAAGATTGTACCGTGAATTGCTTTCACAAGGCAGTTTTTTGGCTATTTTCCTGATGTGATTTAGACCAAATACTCATTTCCAATATGATTATTTGGTCTAAATTAAAGATAGCGTAACCAGTGAGTGATGTCGAATAAGAGACTCAACCCGTTTGATCTGAAAGATTAGATGTTCGTTGTACTTCAAATCCCTTTTGCTTTTCCACTGCTTCAGCATAACTATTAGCATAGTCCAAAGCGATAAAGTCCCCTTCAGGTTTACCTAATTTAAAAATACGTCGGTTGCGCCGAAGCCGATCATCTACGGTTTCAATATGAAACTGCTTCCGATGTGGACTCCACAAAATGACATATGATTCGCTCGTAATCGAAAAATGCTCAGTAGACATAGAAACTCCTTTTATCATCTCAATAACGATAACCTACCTTCTTAGTTGTAGAGGAAACCCTGAAGAAAGGCAACACCTCCCCGAGGGAAAACAGTATTAATTGTTCTGCTTATTTTATCTTCAGCAGTACATCATGAATGGCGTTAATATTGCATACTGTATAAACCAAATGGTTAATGAAACAGACTATACACATACGAACTATCGCACCTTTAAAGATGGAGTCTTTATGATTTTTAAGTCAACCAACCCAACATGGCTTCGCGCACTGCCCTTAACACTCATGCTCGGCTTAACGAGCTTTAGCGCATGGGCAAAACCACATGTAGTCTTGGTTGCTACAGGGGGAACAATTGCGGGTGCTGGCGCATCGGCAACCAACAGCGCCACCTATCAAGCCGCCAAAGTTCCCGTTGATGACCTAATCAATGCCGTGCCTCAAATGAAGGATATTGCAGACATTGAAGGTGTACAGGCCTTTCAAATGGCTTCTGAAAGCTTTACTGACAAAGAACTTCTGAGTCTTGCACGTCAAGTCTCAGCTCTGGTCAAACGTGATGATGTCAACGGTATTGTAGTCACACATGGTACAGATACTTTAGAAGAAACAGCATTCTTCTTAAATCTTGTCGTGCACACAGACAAACCAATCGTTGTTGTTGGCTCCATGCGACCCAGTACCGCTTTATCTGCAGATGGTGCCCTCAATCTTTACGATGCTGTCGTTGTCGCTGCGAATAAAGAATCTGCTGGAAAAGGTGTTTTAGTTGCGATGAATGATGAGATCCAATCCGGTCGCGATGTCAGCAAAAGAATCAATATCCGTACCAATGCATTTGCAAGTCAATGGGGTGCACTGGGTATGGTTGTCGAAGGGAAAAGCTATTGGTTTAGACAGCCTGTTAAACGCCATACTGGACAGTCTGAATTTAATATTGATGACATCAAGGGTGATGCACTGCCCCTTGTACAAATTGTTTATGGCTCCGACTCAATGATCGCAGCGCCTTATCATGCAGCAGCCAATGCAGGCGCAAAAGCCATTATTCATGCAGGCACTGGAAATGGCTCAGTTGCAGGATACTTGGTTGATACACTTAAAAAATTACGCAGCCAAGGGATATTGATTGTACGTTCATCCCGTGTGCCTGATGGTTTTGTATTACGCAATGCTGAACAACCTGACGACAAATATGACTGGGTAGTTGCACACGACTTCAACCCCCAAAAAGCACGCTTACTCACTTCTTTAGCACTGACTAAGACCAGTGACACTAAAGAGTTACAGAGAATTTTCTGGGAGTATTGATCCAAACTATATGATTGAGCCTATCTCAGGGATAGGCTCAATTACACTCGAATAACTGCACTAGCGCGTAGTCAGCCCTTTGGCTTGTCTGGCTTTAATATACAATGCGGTATGCTGATCTGTTGTTTTTTGATAACCATGATAAAAATAAGCCGCGATCCAGTTAATCAACGGATCTGTCATACCGTTCAAAAAAGCATAATTCACATTATCTAAACGATGATGCCGCATATGATGTTTTTTAGGCAAAAGTATCCAGCACGATTGAAAAAAACGAACCGATTTTGAGTCGCTGTTATGGCACAAATAATGGGATATCTCGGCAATCGATGACCATATCGCAAAATAAACTCCTAAACCAAAAAACACCGTCGGCAAGATGCCTAATAAAAATAGACTCAGCCAAATGATTAAGAAAACTAATAGCCAGATTTTTGAGCCTGATTCATCAATATAAATCCGCCATATCGGCTTATCCTCATAGCGCGGGATATCATGATGCAGATGAAAAGACGCAATAAAGGGCCCAACAAGGGATGCGTAATGATCATTATGATCCATGTAGAGATGCACGAATCCGTTCACGAAGTCAGCCAAAACAAAAGCGGCGACGAGTACTACTATATGCCATAAAAAGTTCAAATCGAGTTGCAAAAGAATAACCAGCAATCCAACTTGTAGTGACACATTCAACCACGCGACCAACTTATTAATATTTTTATAAATAGATCGGGACTCGTAAAGTTGCATTGCGGCAGAAAACTGAACCTGTTTGAGGCTCCACTGTTTATCGTTCGAATGTTGAGCAGGTTGCTCAACATTCGGCTGAATGAGTTGTTGGATGATAGGCATGACCAAATCCACTTAAAGTTTTTTATAAATAAGATCATTGATGTTCTCTATCAGTTTAATCCCAATATCGCTTTAAACTGTGATTAATCTGTACATGAATCTGTTCAAGTAATTTAATCATTCAACATAAGCCAACAGCAAAAAATCGGCTATACTATTCCGCTTTTAATTTCACGCTTTTTTACATTTAGCCAGAATCTCAATCAAACTTAAGGAGTCTCACCCATGACAGTTAAGCCGCAAGTCCCTACTGCCGCTGACATTCGTGAGGCATTCTTACGCTTTTTTGAAAGCAAAGGACATACACGCGTCCCATCCAGCAGCCTAATTCCTGCCAACGACCCAACCTTGTTATTTACCAATGCTGGGATGAATCAGTTTAAAGATACCTTTTTGGGTCTTGATCCTCGCGATTATGTCCGTGCGACCTCCAGTCAAAAATGCGTCCGGGCTGGCGGAAAACACAACGACCTTGATAATGTCGGTTACACCGCTCGCCACCATACTTTCTTTGAAATGCTCGGAAACTTTTCTTTCGGAGATTATTTCAAAAGAGAAGCGATTGCTTTTGCGTGGGAATTTCTGACCAGTCCCAACTGGATGAACATTCCAGCAGATCGTCTCTATGTGACCATCTATGCAACTGACGATGAAGCATTTGGATTTTGGCAAAACGATATTGGTTTAGATGCATCACGGATCATTCGCATTGGTGATAATAAGGGTGCGGCTTATGCATCTGATAACTTCTGGGCCATGGGCGATACAGGTCCTTGTGGTCCTTGTACAGAAATTTTCTACGATCATGGTGCTGATATCGCCGGCGGTTTACCCGGAACACCTGAAGAAGATGGCGATCGCTTTATTGAAATCTGGAACTGTGTATTTATGCAGTTTAACCGCCAAAAAGATGGAACCTTACAACCTCTACCTGCCCCTAGTGTTGATACGGGTATGGGTTTAGAGCGTATCAGTGCGGTCATGCAACACGTACATGCCAACTATGAAATTGATTTGTTCCAGCATTTGATTCAATCCGCATGCAGGATTATTGGCATTGAAGATGCGGGGCAGCCCTCTTTACGCGTCGTCGCAGATCACGCACGGTCATGTTCTTTTCTGATAGCCGATGGTGTAATTCCTAGCAATGAAGGCCGCGGTTATGTGCTTCGTCGCATTATTCGTCGTGCGGTTCGTCATGGGAACAAACTCGGGGCAACCGGTGCTTTCTTCTATCAAATGGTACAACCTTTAATTGATGTGATGGGCGCAGCATATCCTGAACTCATCTCTCGTCGCGATATCATCGAAGCGGCTCTACGCAAAGAAGAAGAACAATTTGCTCGCACACTCGAACAAGGTCTAAAACTGCTTGAAGCTGAATTGCCCAACCTCAAAGGAATGGTTATTGATGGCGAAACTGCATTTAAACTCTATGATACCTATGGCTTCCCAGTTGATTTGACAGCAGATATTGCGCGTGAACGCGGCTTAACTGTCGATCAAGAAGGCTTTGAAGCCGCAATGAACGAACAGCGTCGTCGGGCACGCGAAGCAGGAAAATTTACTGTTGACTACAATAGCTTTATTAAAGTGGATAGTCAGACTCAATTCGACGGTTATAACGCAACCACGGGCTCCGGTCAAATCGTTGCGCTTTATAAAGACAATCAACCCGTTGATACGCTCAGCGAAGGTGATGAGGGTTTCATCATCCTTAATCAAACGCCTTTTTATGCAGAATCCGGCGGTCAGGTGGGTGATACGGGGACATTAACGGGTTTGGATGGGATCTTTGAAGTACAGGATACTAAAAAATCTGGTAATGCGATTGTGCATCAAGGCGTGGTTACGATGGGTAAAATCCAATCGAACCAGACTGTTGAAGCTGAGGTTAAACAGGACTTACGTGCAGCAATTTCACGTAATCACTCAGCAACTCACCTCCTCCACGCCGCGTTGCGCCACGTTTTAGGTGAGCATGTAACTCAGAAAGGTTCGTTGGTCAGTGCTGACTTGCTGCGCTTCGACTTCTCCAATGATCAGGCTGTTACGCCAGAACAAATCGCTGCCGTTGAACGTCTCGTTGCTGAAGAAATCATTGGTAACTATGCCGTTGAAACTGAAGAAATGAGTATGGCCGAAGCCAAGACCAAAGGCGCAATGATGCTCTTTGGCGAAAAATACGGCGATGAGGTTCGCGTATTGGCCATGGGCAATAAAGCCAATGATCAATATTTCTCTGTTGAACTTTGCGGTGGCATCCACGTAGATCGCACCGGAGACATTGGTTTATTAAAAATTACCAGTGAAGGGGGTATCGCCGCAGGTATTCGTCGTATCGAAGCGGTGACAGGTTTAAATGCATTGAATTTTGTGCAAACTGGCGAGCGTCAGCTGTCACAAATTGCTGGCTTAACCAAAACAACCCGTGGTCAGACCTTCGAGAAAGTCAGTGCGCTTGCTGATCGTAATCGTGATCTGGAAAAGCAGATTGAGCGCTTAAATCAAAAGCTAGCAAATGCTGAGAGTGTTGAACTGGCCGCTGCTGCACGCTGGGTTGGGGACGTGAAAATTCTTGTTTCTACACTTGAACAAGTTGATGGTAAGTCTCTCCGTACGCTGCTTGATAGTGTGAAATCACGCTTACCCGAAAGTGTCATCGTACTCGGCGCAACGGATGGTGACAAAGTCAGTCTACTTGCTTCTGTTGCGTCTTCGCATACCCATAAAATCAAGGCTGGTGAGATTATTAGTCATCTAGCAGGATTGTTGGGTGGTAAAGGTGGTGGAAAACCCGATTTGGCTCAAGGCGGTGCACCGCTTACTCCTGAATTTGTCCAAGTCATGCAAGACTTGCCCGCTTGGATTGAAGCAAAATTGGCTTGATGGCACCCCAGTTTCATCGTTTTACGTTTATCAATTTTTAAGCAATTGCATGACTTTAAAATAAGTTAGGCTATTTTTGAAGAACAAAGGAATAACGGAGCACATGGCACTTATCGTCCAAAAATACGGCGGCACTTCAATGGGTACGCCTGAACGCATTTTAAATGTCTCACGTCGTGTCAAACGCTGGCATGATCATGGTCATCAGGTTGTTGTCGTCGTTTCTGCTATGAGCGGTGAAACTAATCGCTTGATTGGTCTTGCCAAAGCCATCAGCGAAACACCTGATCCACGTGAACTTGATCAGATGCTTGCGACAGGTGAGCAAGTTACGATTGCAATGCTAGCCATGTCTCTAAAAAGCATCGGCTTAAATGCAAAATCATACACGGGTGGCCAAGTCGTTATCCGGACTGATAGTTCATTTAATAAAGCACGCATTCAATCAATCGATGAATCTGCAGTACGCAAAGATCTTGATGCAGGTTCAGTGGTTATCGTTGCGGGCTTCCAAGGGATCGATGATGATGGCAATGTCACGACCTTGGGTCGCGGCGGCTCTGATACGACTGGCGTTGCGATGGCAGCAGCACTCAAAGCTGATGAATGCCAAATTTATACCGATGTAGACGGGGTCTATACAACTGACCCTCGCGTCGCCCCTAAAGCCAAGAAACTGGATCGCATCACTTTTGAAGAAATGCTTGAAATGGCGAGCTTGGGCTCAAAAGTATTACAAATTCGCTCTGTTGAATTTGCAGGGAAATATCAAGTGCCCCTTCGTGTTCTCTCAAGTTTTGACAATGAAAACGATGGCGCATACGACGATGACTTTAAACGCAACGTCGGGACATTAATTACGACTGAATCGGAAACGACTATGGAACAACCCATTATCTCTGGTATCGCGTTTAACCGTGACGAAGCTAAACTTATTGTACGTGGTGTACCAGATCAACCTGGTATTGCCTCACGCATCCTCTCCCCTGTGGGTGATGCGAATATTGAAATTGATATGATCGTACAAAATGTTGCTGCAGACGGAACAACGGACTTTACGTTTACTGTGAATCGTTCTGACTATAAGAAGACTCTTGATCTGATGCAACAAATTGGTCGGGATGTTGGCGCGCGTGAAGTCACTGGCGACGATACGATTGTTAAAGTATCCATCGTCGGCGTTGGTATGCGTTCGCACGCAGGTGTTGCTAGTCAAATGTTCCGTACATTAGGTGCGGAAGGCATCAACATCCAAATGATCTCAACGTCAGAAATTAAAATCTCTGTCGTGGTCAATGAAAAATATTTGGAACTGGCTGTCCGTGCACTGCATACCGCATTTGAACTGGACCGCGCAACAGGTGAAAGTCGCGCTCAGGCGTAATTAGAAGATACAACTTCAAATCCAGCAGCTTAGGAATAGACTGCTGGATGCTACTTATTGTATCTTACGGTAACAAAGTACGCTAAAACGCGAACTATACTGCAATTTTTTTAATAAAAATGGTCTTAGGGTCTGTTAAGGCGGATTGCTTTACGCCATACTGCATACAGCAAAGTTGCAACTGATGGCATGCACATCAAAGCTGACACAATGAAACAAGGAGAGTAAATATGCTGATTCTGACTCGTAGAGTGGGCGAAACGTTAATGGTTGGCGATGAAGTCAGCGTCACCGTATTAGGCGTTAAGGGTAATCAAGTACGTATTGGTGTGAATGCACCCAAAGAAGTATCGGTTCATCGTGAAGAAATTTATCAACGCATTCAACATGAGCGTGCGATGCATGAGCACCTGCAGCATTTAGAGCAGGATTATCAACCCTCATTTGATGATGAACCATTTAATCGTTGATCTTTTTCATATCAATGAATGAAATATGCATTGATATGAAATCAAATTGCTCATCCTCGTCATGTATTATTTTGGATAGACCCTTTCCTCAAATTTAAAATAAGCTTTGATGAACATCATGGCTTATTTTTTATCGAAAGTTGTTTATTGTATTTAATTTTTTATGGCTTAAAATTAGAAAAAATGTATAAACCGTATGATTTTATGATTTAATTCGCACCCTACGCCTTTAGCTCAACTGGATAGAGCACCTGCCTCCTAAGCGGAAGACGTGGGTTCAAGTCCCGCAGGGCGTACCAATTTTTCCTGCTTCATTTTCTGTCACGATTGATGAGTGATTCTTGCACGAATTTCCGTATATTCGGTTTCACTCGCATTCGCCCACCCTGTAAATTCGACACGAAAACTTCGACCTGACATACGCAACAGAGAGATTGCTTTTAATCCATAATCTTTTTGACTTTCATCTGCTACATACCAGTTTATGCTCGGGAATCCGCGAACACCGTACAACCCTTTCACTAGAAATTCTACGGTCTTACAAATTCGGGCTTCAAAATTTTTATCGTGAGGGGAATAAAAAATAATGACACAATCTGTTTCTCCACCTAGAACAAAAGAGAATGTTTTATAAATTAAATCCATGATAAAGAAACTTTGTTCCTGAGCAGGTACACGATAGAAATATTAATTGTTAAATTTTCAAAGTTAAAAAACTAAGCTTCCCCTTTCTTATTTCACTTCAATATCAAATATATAAATTTCCAGCCCTCGTATATTTTTTTGATCCAAGATTGGTTTGCACACTAAGCGACAACACCGCTCAGTCCTATAAATAAAATATGGATTGAATGAATTAGAACTTTATTCGGCTAAAACCTATATTAGCAATAAAGTGATAACTAGTTAACACTTTATTGCTAATATTTTTAAACTTCACTCATCTTTATCACATTAAGTCATTCAAGAATTTTCTTTACTGCCTAAAAATCATAAATCCTCTTTTATTCGCTTTCGATTGCCCCTAACATAGCCACTTGAATTTAAATGCTCTATTGATATCGGTTTGAAGGATTGTTTTATGCGCGCCAGTCAGTTTTTTTTCTCCACATTGCGCGATACGCCAAGTGATGCAGAAGTCATTAGCCATCAACTGATGCTCCGTGCTGGCTTAATTCGTAGACTCGCGTCTGGCTTATATACGTGGATGCCACTCGGCTTACGTGTATTGCAAAAAGTAG
Source organism: Aquirhabdus sp. (assembly GCF_046462495.1). Lineage (NCBI taxonomy): Bacteria > Pseudomonadati > Pseudomonadota > Gammaproteobacteria > Moraxellales > Moraxellaceae > Aquirhabdus > Aquirhabdus sp. Next base: position 48,999 of record NZ_JBKGVE010000002.1, read on the forward strand.
AAAATATTGTGCGTGAGGAAATGAACGCAAGTCATGCACTTGAGTTGAAAATGCCCGTTACTCAACCCGCTGAGCTATGGCAAGAATCTGGGCGCTACCAAGCTTATGGCCCAGAGCTTTTACGTTTCAAAGACCGTCATGATCGTCCTTTTGTACTTGGGCCTACACATGAGGAAGTGATTACGGATATTGCCCGTGAAACACTAAAAAGCTATAAGCAACTGCCTGTTAATTTCTATCAAATTCAGACCAAATTTCGTGATGAAATTCGTCCACGCTTTGGTGTGATGCGTTCTCGCGAATTTTTGATGAAAGACGCCTACTCGTTCCATACCACACGTGAATCTTTGGCTGAAACATATCAAGTCATGTACGACACCTATAGCCGCATTTTTACCAGATTAGGTTTGAACTTTCGTGCAGTCCAAGCCGATACAGGTTCTATTGGTGGCTTTGCATCCCATGAGTTTCATGTCCTTGCTGATAGTGGTGAAGATGATATCGTCTTTTCTAATCTCTCAAGCTTTGCAGCCAACATCGAGAAAGCAGAGGCCATCAGTACTGGTGAACGTCCAGTAGCCAGCAAAGCACTAATATTGGTCGATACGCCGAATCAAAAGACCATCGATGAGGTGAGCCAATTTTTAAATGTGTCTAAAGATACAACAGTTAAAACGCTCATCGTCCATGGCATTGCAGATGAAACGGGCAAGCATACTTTCGTTGCCTTGGCTCTACGCGGTGATCACACACTCAACGACATTAAAGCCGAAAAAATTGACGAGGTTGCTTCTCCACTAACGTTCGCAAGTGATGAAGAAATTACGGCACTTGGGCTAACGATTGGTTATATCGGTGTACACGGTTTACCTGTTCCACTCTTTGTTGACCGTGCAGCTGCCGTGCTCGCAGATTTTGTTACGGGTGCAAATACGGCAAATCAGCATGCAACAGGCGTCAATTGGGAACGTGATGCGCAGATTACGCGTATTGTTGATATTCGTAATGTCGTCGAAGGCGATCCATCACCTGATGGTCAGGGTACGCTCACGATTAAGCGCGGCATTGAAGTCGGTCATATTTTTCAACTCGGACAGAAGTATTCTGAAGCCTTAAATTGCAAGGTTTTAGGTGAAGATGGTAAGCCTTTGGTCGTTACCATGGGTTGCTATGGGATTGGTGTAACACGCGTGGTTGCTGCGGCAATAGAACAAAACTACGATGATAGCGGTATTTTATGGCCACAAGCGATTGCGCCATTTACTGTAGCCATTGTTGCTATGAATCCAGCAAAATCTCCTCGAGCAGTTACTGCCAGTGAAGAACTGTACGCTGAACTTACTGCTCTTGGGCTCGATGTGCTACTCGATGATCGTAATGAACGTCCAGGCGTCAAATTCGCAGATCTTGAGCTGGTTGGTATTCCGCATCGCATTGTTATTGGTGAGCGAGGGCTCGATGCTGGTACATTTGAATACCGCGGACGCCGTGATAGCGAAGCCCGTGAATTGACGAAAGATGAGTTATTCGCCTTGCTACAAGGTTAATTTGTGAAAAATGCGGGGCTAGTGAACACTGACCTCGCATTTTTAAAAACTCATTATCTCTTTATAAATTAAACGTTAAGAAATCAAAGCCTCTAACTTCTGACGATATACATCAGGAATTCGATCAGATTTTTGTGTATCAAAATCAAAATAAACCTGTACGGCCTTTCCTTTTGCGACTAACAGATTACTTTGCCACGCCTCTTGAACGACTACAAAGGAGGAGTTTCCCACATGCTCAATCCCGGTTTTTAAAATCACCTCTTGCCCATAGTGTGTTTGAGCAACAAAATCAATTTCAATACGAGCCAAAATCAAAGTCAGTTTCTTGATATCCAGCTCAGGGGTAAAAATTCGAAAAATGGGCTCGCGTGCCGCCTCAAACCACCCTGCAATCACTGTATTATTGATATGACCAAACGCATCTGTTTCATAGAAGCGCGGCAGAACCGTCATATAAAACATAAATATTCCTAATATAGTATTAACGAACAAAAACAGCACCCATTCGATGCTAAATGTTACTTTCTTGAACTAACCTTTCAAAAAAACGGGAATTAATGAAGTCAAAGGTGCACGAATCTCCGCACATTCATTAATGAGTTGATGAGAGGCATCTTCAATTAAGAGCGTCACTTTAGTCCGAAATTTCCGATGCACATATTTATTATTATATCGCCAATCTACAGTCTGATCACGTGCACCTTGAACCAACCACACAGGAAAACGACTGGCAGGTAACTGCTCCATATACGGCATCCAGCGACTCAATGCTAATATCCAGCTCATTGCCATTGCACGAGGCTGTAGTGGATCCTGCAACCGTACAAAACGCAAAAACTCTGGGTTACTGTTATTGCGCCTAAAACTACGTGGAATATTACGTTTCACTTTGCGAATTAACGATAAACCAACCGGATTATGCCACCATGCACTTTTTGCAGGACGCACTAAGGGGGACATTAACAACAACCGATCTATAATCGGAGGCTGCTTTCGTGCACAAGACTTAAGGACATGATCCATCCAAATCGCACAGCCTGTGCTCTGACCAGCCCCTAACCAAGGTTTTGGTAGTTCATCATCGCCCTGCTCAGTGACCCATTGATGAATGTCTTTTAACACGGATTGATAGACTGAAAAATCAGTAATCCCTGTCTCCTCACCAGAAGACAGTCCATGTCCAGGAAGATCAAATAACAGCACGACATAGTTCAGCGAAAGCAACTCTGCAATCATCGGTTGATAAAGTGCAGAATGTTCTAAATAACCATGCAGTAACCATAGTGTTCCGATTGCTTTGCCCAGCGGCTTAAAAATTTGAACATGAATTCTATGATCACCAGCACGCAGATAACCTTGATGATGAATAGCGAGAAGCTGGTCTAATGCATATAAAGCACGATAACCACGTAGCGAATCCGAGACTTCGTTAATATCGAGCGATAATGGTGGTAATTCTCGTGCGGTTTTTATACGGTCTGGGGCAGGTAATTTGCGCTCGCTAAAGGCTTCCGGCAAAACAACCGTACTTCCTACCTTTGCTTTAGTCTTTTTGAGTTTTGATAATTTAATGCGTGGGGTCTTGATGTTCTGAATCTTGGTTTTAGATTCAGTTCCACGTAAACGATCCATGATATTTTTCGTAGTGGGGCGGTTTAGGGAGGCAGCTTTTTCTTCATTTATTTGATTAACTGATTTTGCGATCTCAGCCATGATATCCATCCAGTTTTGCACGTCATTTCAAGCCTAGCATACATGAAAGTACGGTACGACATCCACTAAGGCACCTCTCGACACCCAACAACACCAAACCAACGATCACGGGTAAATGCAACAAGCTCATGAAGCGCCCGACGTGTATGGGTTAAGTTCCTAGCATCAGGCCACCATGGCGTGGGATCACCTGGCAAAGGTGCAGGCACCGCTACAGTTTCAATCCCATTCATGGCAAACAGCCAACGTGCACGGGGAACATGCCACTCATCAGTGACGAGCTCTACACGCGGGGCTCCCCCTAATTTTTGCAGCATCAATGCGCTAAATCGAGCATTTTCACAGGTATTCATGCTACGTGCCTCAAGCCATTGGGCTGTGACGCCCTTATTTTTAAGCCACGCTTGCATGTAAGGCGCTTCTACACCACTTAGAAATATCGGCAACTCGGTTGCGCGATGCTGACTGATGGCTTGCAATAAACGGAGTTGGCTAAAGATATTAGGAATGATATTGCCTTGATCATCACGGGTTAACCCCCCGCCCAACACAACGATTGCTTGGGCCGTACTTTTTGAACCATCTAAAACGGGTTGAGGAGGCAAATTTATCAGATCAACCTTTGCATCGGGATGATCTGAGCCCTTCTCAAGTATCGACTCATCAGCCAATTGCTGAATCTTACGTTTTTCATCTAATGTTCTTGCGTGACTAAGCTCTTTAGCTAAATCTGCTTTAGACTGAGGCTTTTTGTCGGCAGACTGCTCTTTAGAATTCGCAAGATTGGCGCTTTGTTTCGTTGATGTGACCTGCGGTGTTTTAGATTGAACTTGATCTTTTGTTTCATTTACATCTGAGGCCGATGCATTATCTGAAGTAGCAACACTGGTTTGATGGCTTGCGGCAGCAATAGGATTGACCTTAATATCAATTTTATTTAGATTTTTTAAAATAAAATCAGATAAGAAGGATGTCGTTGATAATAAAGTCAGGATCACTATCAGTACAATGAGCCATGCAACCATTTTTCCAAATCCATGCAGAAATAATCGACCATGCCGTTTTTTAATGGGCACTGACGAAACTTCTGTAGGTTTAGAAATTTCAGGCTGACTCATCGTATGCTCCGATAGGTACAACCGGCTCACGCTCAAGCCGGACAGAAAAGCGCGACCAAACATCCGCCTGTACTGCCTCAGATAATGCCAATACATCTTGAGATGTGGCACCACCATAGTTCACAAGCACCAGAGCTTGCTTTTCATACATCCCTACACGACCCGTGATCCCACCCAATCTCCGTCCCTTCCAACCCACCTGATCAATAAGCCAGCCAGCGGCCAATTTAACCTGCCCATCAGCCTGAGGATAACCAGAAATTTGCGGCCATTCGGCTTTAAGACACTCGAATTGATTTTTTGAGACGCATGGATTTTTAAAAAAACTTCCTGCATTCGCGATCTTAGCGGGGTCTGGAAGTTTTTGACTCCGGATATGAATAATTGCATTCGCAACTGACAACGGTGTTGGGTGTTCGCCAGCAGCTTGAATGACATCCCCATACCCTAGCACTAATTGAGGCTTCTTGCTGAGTGCAAAACGTACTGAAACGATGACCCACTCACCATCTTGTTGCTTGAACAAGCTATCTCGGTACGCAAACTGACACTCTTCAGGTCGTAAATCATGTAACTGCCCACTCCGATCCATCGCTTGAACAGAATACAATCGATCAACGATCTCAACACCATATGCACCAATATTTTGAACTGGCGCCGCACCTACAGTGCCTGGAATGAGTGCTAAGTTTTCAAGCCCAAACCAACCTTGTGCAATCGTTTCCATCACCAACTGATGCCATGGCTCGCCTGCCATAACTTCAATAATGACCCGGTCACCATCGGTACGTAATAATCGAATTCCTTTAAGCATTGGACGAATAACCAACGCATTCAATGTATTTGGCAATAATAAATTACTGCCACCGCCCAGAATCAAACGTGGTAAACGTTTAGCTGTTACGGATTGCAAAATATTAGAAAGAGCACGGATACTATAGACTTCTGCGACAAAACGAGCCTTACAGGGTAAACGCAACGTATTTAAACGATCCAGTGGTGCGTGCTCGTTCAACTGTATCTGTTGGATCATATTTGTTTTTTCCAATGGCGGACCCAAGCGGATGCACTGCTTTCAATTTGATGAATTACCCGTTCAAAATCATATGCTTCACCATAGTAAGGATCAGGAACTGACTGCAAAGGATACACAGGATCATGCTCACTCATCAGCGCTAACTTTGCAATAGAGCGTTCCTTATTGATTTGCGGTGCAATCCGTAAAAGCCAGTTCTGAAGATCCGACAAATTCGCATGATCCATGGCTAGAATCAAATCAAACTCGATGAAATCCCGATCGCATACTTGCCTAGCTTTCAATGCAGATAAATCATAACCATGTTGCAAAGCATGGTGTTGACTACGGCGGTCAGGTGCAACACTAGGGTGATAATTACTCGTGCCCGCTGAATCCACCGCTAATTGGAGCCCACTCCGTTCAGCTATCGTTTTTAAAATCACTTCGGCCGTGGGTGAACGGCAGATATTTCCCAAACAAACACACAGCACACGACTTGGAATGACCGTCATCCATTACAACCCTATCAAAAATGTTTAAAACGAACGCAATTGAAACAATGGATAACAGCATCAAGCGATAAGAAAATTTACTCGCAAGATTTGATCATCAACGACGAGATAAACGCAATACATCTTATAACGAGGACCCGTTAAATTTGGTGACTATATTGCTTCGGCTTGTCCTGAATTGTGTGCTTTATCGTTATTCTACTCATTAAGCACATAATTTTATGCGTTTGGGTTCTTCACCACACCAATGAAAGGGAGATTTCTATAACGCCCTGCGGCATCTAAGCCACAGCCCACTACAAATTTATTAGGGACTTGAAAACCGCAGTAATCAATTTTGATTTCTTTTTTCCGCGTTTCAGGCTTATCAAGTAGGGTGGCTACACGAATACTATTAGCCCCGCGCGAACCCAAAATTTCAGTTAGACGAAATAGCGTCAACCCAGTATCAACGATGTCTTCACAAATAATGACATCTTTACCACGGATAGGATGGGTTAAATCTTTAAGAATTTCAATATCACCCGATGACACAGTACCATCTTTATAGCTGGATACTGCCATGAAATCGATGATTAACTCCAAGTCAACTGCTCTCATCAGGTCTGCCATAAAGATACACGAACCTTTTAAAATACCAATTAATACGAGATTCTTATTTCCAGCATAATCATGGCTAATTTGTTGACCCAGTTGATCAACACGCTGCTTAATTTGTTCGGCGGTATATAAGACTTCTAAATTAGGGTTCGTAAACTCTGATGAAATGATAGATGTGTTCAAGGATGAGGATTGATTTGACATAGTTTGCAATGGTTTGCTTGGAGAATAAGAAATACTATTAGATTGGAACCCATCAGTCAAACAGCTAAACCTGTCATGACAACCCGCCCAACTTTAAACTGTTCTTATTTTTACATACCATGATTCGGTTTGATGAACGGAGTAGCCCTGCTTAAATCATTAAATCACTTGGGCAGAGGTTGATGATGAGAATATACAACAAAAAGTGATCAAATTTCATTGTAAAATCAATAACACATTAGACCAATAATTTTCAGTCAGTCATGAATAGAAAATACTCTGAATATAACCAGTTGCAGGAATTATATAATGCAAGGATTTAGCTTCGATACTGTCCGTAAGATCGTTTGTGCAGCAGGTAGCAGGCATACACTGGGAGCGATCTGTCTTGAGCTTGGCATGAAACATGTGCTTTTCGTCACTGACCCCGGCATCATCAAATTTAACCTACATCTAGATGCGCTTAAAAGTCTCGAGCAATCAGGCCTTAAGATCACAATCTGTGCCGATGTCCAAGCTGACCCTCCAGAACATATCGTTGTCCATGCAACGGAGTCCGCTAAAAAGCAAGGTATTGATGGTGTCATTGGTTATGGCGGTGGTAGCTCAATGGATGTTGCAAAACTTATTGCGCTTCTTGCAAACCCTGCACAATCTCAAAATATATCTGATATTTATGGTGTTAACAACATCAACGGTCAACGCCTCCCTCTCATTCAAATTCCGACTACAGCTGGCACAGGATCAGAAGTCACTGCTGTTGCAATTGTGACGACAGGCGAAACAACAAAAATGGGGGTGGTTTCACCCACGTTATTTGCGGATATAGCAATACTTGATGCCGAGCTCACACTCGACCTTCCTGCTGCGGTAACTGCTGCTACGGGTATAGACGCCATGGTTCATGCAATTGAAGCATTCACCAGTCAGCATAAAAAGAATCCCTATTCAGATATGTTGGCGCGTGAAGCGTTGAAACTCCTCGATCAACATCTACAAACTGCAGTTCATCATGGTCACGACATCAATGCACGTGAAAAAATGTTGCTGGGAGCAATGATGGCGGGACAAGCTTTTGCAAACTCACCAGTCGCTGCTGTTCATGCATTAGCCTATCCATTAGGCGGTCACTATCACATACCGCATGGATTATCGAATGCATTAGTCCTCATTCCTGTGCTAAGATTCAACTTGTTACATGCAACAGATTTGTATGCGGAGCTCTATCGCACGCTTGAGCCTGCGGTAACTGGCAATAGCGATGAACTTGCAGAGAAATTAATCCAAAGATTGGAACAACATATTAAACACAGTGGATTGCCAAAGAACTTAAGTGAAATGCGAATTAAAGATGCTCAAGGTGATATTCATACAATTCCACTTGAACACTTACCCATACTTGCTGCAGATGCCATGAAACAAACCAGACTACTCATCAATAATCCGCGTCCGCTGGTTGAAGCAGATGCCCTTGCGATCTATCAGGCAGCCTATTCATGACCCGTGCCACTCCCCATATCCGTGCAGACTATATCTGGTATACCGACATTCCGACTCGCTGGGCAGATAATGATATCTATGGACACGTCAATAATGTCATGTATTACAGCTACTTTGATACCATTGTTAATCGCTATCTGATTGAACTTGGCGGTCTTGATATCCAACACGGTCATGTCATTGGTTTAGTCGTCGACTCTGGCTGCAGCTACTTTTCACCTGTGGCATTTCCAGATCGACTGGAAGGTGGCCTGCGTGTTGCACATCTTGGACACTCATCAGTTTATTATGAAATTGGCATCTTTCATGAAGGTGCAGATGCAACCACAGCCCAAGGCCGCTTTGTGCATGTTTTTGTTGACCGTGAGTCGCGTAAGCCTGTGCCCATCCCAGCCGATTTACGTGAGAAGCTAGCTTTACTTCTAAAAATGGAAAGTGCGTGATTTAAAGATATGCCGATCAGTCTTCGGAAATTGCAGGTAGAGGACATAGAGCATTATCCTCAAGGTTTAGCATATTTATGAAACTTGATAAAATTCGCATTGCTACTCTTACCGATGCGCTTGAAATCTCCACGCTCGTCAATGCAGCCTATCGTCCCAAATCTGATCAAGCAGGTTGGACACATGAATCTGATCTTGTTTCAGGTTCCCGCACAAGCTACGAGCAAATTATTGAGATCATAGAAAAAAATGATTCGATTGTTTTAGTCGGTATTTATAATACAAAGATTTATGCCTGTGTACATATCGAAAAAGCAGATCATCATTGCTATATCGGAATGCTGGCGGTAGCTCCAACATCACAAGATTCAGGGTTAGGCAAAGAAATACTCAACCATGCTGAACAGTTTGCTATCGACTACTTCTCAGCTGAAAAATTCGTAATGATTGTCTTATCCGCTCGCCATGAATTGCTTTCTTTTTATCTTAGGCGCGGATATCAAAAGACAGGTACAAGTATGGACTACCCTCTATCGGCAGGTGTTGGTTTGCCTAGACAGAATAACCTTAGAATAGAGATACTCGAAAAAAGTCGTGACTCTTAGAACATTATCCAGCTAAGCCCTCTTTCATCACCAGCTCAATAATCTCGCCCTCAAACTCAGTAAGAAGTGGCGCAACAACAGGGTCAATAACAAGCAGCTCTCGTGCTTTGATTTGTGCTTGTTTAATTCGTAGCTCTTTACGCTGTACAGGGGTAATCTCATCAGGAGTAACATTGATAATTTCAAGCTGAGTTTGTGGCCAATCCTCTTTCAATGCCTCGAGCAACCCATGACGCATTTCAGCAGTTAAAACGCGATGTTCGGCCGCAATTACAAACTCAATAGCACCGCCAATAGCACCCCGCATCAATCCATGTTGACCTAAACTTAATACCCCTCCAAACAGCTTCCCAACAAGCGCCCGTTCACGAAGCCAATATTCCCATTTTTCAGCTGTCCACTCACCAGACAGTTCGGCAACGGGATGAGCCAGAATCTCAAAAGGGTTCAAATCACCTGACTGGTATACGGTTGTTGTAGTCTGCACCGAAGCGGTAATCTCTTCGACTGATGCATGCAACGGCTCGTCAACAGCGATACTCTTCTTTGGACTCTCCACAGACTCAAGCTGATCGACGACCAATGCAGCCGCCGCTTGAGACTCTTTTTGGTCAAAATCTAAAATCTTTCCATCACCAACCATGTCACTTGCTAAAAACGATTGATCAGCAAGTTCAGCATCATTTGCATCAATCTTCTCATCGGATAGTTCGACTTGCTCTACTTGGTCAATATCAGTGGAAGTCACTAATGCAGGTTGCTCATGCACTTGAAGAGATGTGTCTTCAGCGGGGTAAACAATGTCAGGACTAGATTCTGCAATAGGATGAGGAACAACACTTGGTGAGATTACTTCACTGTTTTTTTTTAGTTCAACATCATCATTTAACTCTAAACGCTCTGGTTGAGAGGTTTGATGCGCATGAATATGATCAGACTCAAGAGCGGATTCATGGTTTTGTTTCAGGATAACTGCCTCGGTCACCGCCAATGGTCTAAATGCGAGTAAACGCAAAACACACATCTCAAAGCCTTGCTGTGCCGTCACTGCGAGCTTCAAATCCGCACGCCCTTGCAGCGCAATCTGATAATACAACTGCACATCTTGACGATCAAAACTCAAAGCCAATTGATGCAAAATTTCCGCTTCGAGTGGTGTTCCGATATCGGCTTGCTTGGGCAATAATTGGGCAAGTGCAACCTGATGCAGGAGGGTAATCAACTGATCAAGTACAGCACTCACATCTACGGCTTGTTGAGTTAGATCAAATAATATCTTAGCGACACGATCACCCTGCCCTTGATGAAGGGCCTGTAATAGATGTGCAACTTGGCTACGATCTAGCAGACCCAGCATGGCTTGCACATCAGCGCCCTGTACACTGCCTTGTCCATATGCAATCGCTTGATCGGTCAACGACATGGCATCACGAAGTGACCCTTGTGCAGATTCTGCCAACAACCAAAGCGCAGCATCGTCAAATGCAATTTGCTCTTTACCAAGTACTTGTGCCAAATGATCATGAATTTCCTGGCGCGGCAATGGTCTTAACGTAAATTGCAAACAACGGGACAGCACAGTCACTGGTAACTTCTGAGGATCAGTCGTGGCCAACAAGAACTTAACGTGCTCAGGAGGCTCTTCTAGCGTTTTAAGCAAGGCATTAAAACTATGTGTCGACAGCATATGAACTTCATCAATCAAATAAACCTTATAACGCCCTTGGGTGGGTGCATAAGGGACATTATCCAGTAGCTCACGCGTATCTTCGACTTTAGTACGAGATGCAGCATCAATTTCAATAAGATCAATAAAACGACCTTCATCGATTGCCCGGCAAGTTCCACATACGCCACAAGGTGTCGCAGTGATCCCTGTCTCACAATTGAGGCATTTCGATAAAATACGCGCAATCGTTGTTTTACCAACCCCCCGGGTACCCGTAAATAAGTAAGCATGATGTAATCGACCTCGCTCAAGTGCACTGCCGAGCGCACGCGATACATGCGTCTGCCCTACCAATTCCGCGAAATTGCGAGGACGATACTTACGCGCTAAAACTTGATACATGCAGACTTCCAACTAAAAACACGGGGGAAATAATAAAAAATGATCATCTATCGATACGGGCTGATGCTTGTCGCACAGTAAATTTTAACATAAGTCTAGGATAACTAATTTAACAAAAGGAAACACGCACGTTTTAATTTTTGACACAACAAACTCAGTGTCCCAAATCCGTTTTAGCCTTATTTAACACGCAGTCACAAAATTATTCCGTTGTTGCTGCATTCACCTTTTCCCAGCAATGCAATAAATACTCAACATCCCAAGCAGCGCGATGTTGTCGTCCTAACTCCTTCTTCGTCGTCTCTAAAATATCGAATAAGGGCTCATCAAATACATCTGGAGCGGCTAAGACATCTTGCGACATCAAACGTATCATGAGCCATATGGCATCCCCAATTACAAATGTCATGCTTTGACCGCACGCCGTGAATAAAACTTGTATCCAGCGTAAATCATACCGAGGAACATCGCTATAAAGTACCTGACCTGCAAGACTTTCATTCATGCGCTGACATAACCAATGGGGATCAACACCATCTTCAAATAATTGTTTAAGACTAATACCATGGATTCTTTGTGAATCTTCACTCCAATCAACCCATTCTTTAATATCACTAGGGTTAATTAAGTAACTTTCGATTTTCCCTAATTCAGCGCCCCATGCAACCTCAATCGGAAAAGATCGTGTCGATAGACTTGAAGCTTCACAATCGATAAAGATAGGCCGATGAGGGATGTTTTCTAAGCTCATAACCAACCTCGACGTCCATTAATCACCTTATCTGCCAATTGCAATGTCCGTTGACTCAGCCACCAGAATCGGGGGTCTCCCCCGATAGAATCCATACTATAGCTTGTGACAAATGCGATACTCAGCTCTCGATCAGGATCGCACCATGCACCTGAACCGTTATACCCCATATGACCAAAACCATTGGGAACACGTTTGCCCATCGTAATTACACGATGATACCCAAGACGCCAACTCATCGAAATCGGCATAACGCGATCACGACGACGATGTTGGATCGCTGATAGTTGACTCATCGTTTTCCGAGAAAGATAGGATCTACCTTCAAACTCACCACCCGCAGCAAGCACCGCATATATCTTTGCTAATGCGCGAGCGCTGAAAACGCCATTAAATGCGGGCATACAGGCTTGCAGGGCATCATCACTAAACAAATCAAATTGCCCCATCTTTTTAGGAACCAGCGCATCTCTGACATCCAAAGGATCTTGGCCAAAGAATTTTAAGATGCTCTGCGTCGTCGTCAGCGTTGGCGGTGACTTAGAACTGGGCTTGGGATTTTCTGGTGTATTCGAATGCGTTGTAGGCGGCTTGCGATAAGGTCGAGCTACCCGTTCAAGCTCCGTATCAGGCGTACCAAAATAAGCTTCACCGGTTAGTCCAAGGGGTTCGACCAGTTCGCGCTCAAAGGTCACAGCAAGGGGCTCTTGCATTACTTTTTCGATGACACCCCCGACTAGCCAGCCGAAACTTAATGCTTGATATGCACTAGCAGAGTTTGGCTCAAACCGCGGTATCGCTTGTTCGTAGGCTTTCAGCATCGCATCCCAATCCAACATCATTTCAGCAGAATGGATGACATGGCGGATATCATAAAGTCCAGAGGAATGAGACAACAAATGGCGTAAAGTAATATTTTCCTTGCCTAAAATACCAAATTCTGGCCAATACTCACGGACGGGACGATCATAATCCAGATAACCTTTATCAACGAGGATATGAACAAGCGTTGCCAATACCCCTTTTCCCGTTGAATATGAAAGACTTAAGGTATCTTCCTGCCACAGTGTCGCACCTTGCTGTAATCCCATCCATAAATCAGCAACTAACTCCCCACGAAAATAGACTGCTAGTGCCACACCGCCTTTGCGATTCAAGGGAATCACCTGACGCAAAGCTTGCATCAAAGGTTCAAACTCTGGCGTACACGATCCATTAACCACATATTCGGTTTGTCCGCGTAACTGCTGAATGAGGTTAAGGATCTCCATGGATTATTATTCCTGCATTAAATATCTTTGCGATCTAAAGTCTTTATTAATAGTTATTGCATTTTTATAGTTAATAAGCTTAATAAATTGGATTGTACAGAGAATTATGCTTATTTCTAGTGTATTCATCAGACTAAACTCCAAGTTCGCGTAATATTAATGCAGGAGGGGTATTCCAGAGAGAACGTACTCGGCTTAATCCAACCATAACGGTGATCGTCATCATGAATAGCGGTGCGATAATCCACCATACGCCATGCAAGCCAACCGCTAAATCAAATCGCCATGCCAATACCAAACCGACAACTTCAGCAATCACGACTGCAAGCAATCCAGCAGAAAATCCTAAACTGGCAAGCTCAAGCATTAAACGTAAGCGCAATTGCGACTTTGAAGCACCTAAAGTTCGCAGTAAGGCCGCTTCGCGCTTTCGCTCATCCATCGTGGAGTGGATACTTGCAAGCAATACCAAAAGGCCAGATAAACCAACCAAGCTTGCAAGCAGAGTCAATGCTTGTCCTAGCATATCGAGCAAATGACGAATTTCCTGCAAAATCGCATCGATATCAATCAGCATCGTTGTTGGAAATTGTTGAATCACAGTGGCTAGTTGCTGATGATCGCCTTTGGGTAAATAAAAACTGCCGAGATAGCTTCCTGCGTTAACATCCAAGGACCCTTTTGAATACATAAAAAAGAAATTTGGCTTAAAACTATCCCAATCAACCGAGCGTAAACTAACAACAGTTGCGACAAGCCGCCCCTCTGGCAAGCTCATTTCAATACGATCCCCTAAATGAATTCCAAGTTTACCTGCCAGCTTTTCCTCGACAGAAACTTGCATTGGGGCACTGAACGAATGCCCTGCAACCAAAGCATTATCAGCTGGAACTTGATCTGTCATTGTCAGATTGAGTTCACGTTCAAGTCTATTCTCTCGTCGAAGCTGACTGCTCAACTCGTGATTATTAATGCTTTTTAGTCTCCCTTTAACACTAGGATAAAGGGGCGTACTCACCCAATGATACTGAGCAATTGCTGCTGTAAATGCATCTTTTTGATCCGGAGGAAGCCCGTATACAAACTGATTAGGCGTCCCTAATGGTAGGCTGGTTTGCCAGCGATTGAGCAAATCACCGCGTAATAACATGACAACGCCTATCAAACCCAAGCCCATGGCTAAAGAAACAATTTGCAATGCCGTCGTTGCAGGTTGGCGTAATAAAGCCGACTCCACACGTCCACTCCGTTTCACAGTGATAATGACCAACCACGCTATAGCAAAAGTGACTAAGAAAACAACACTGATAGCGACAATGATTATTAAGCTAAACCACAGTTTTCCGGTTTGCAGAACCACAAACCACAGTAATGCAGTCCAGGCCAATCCAAAAATCAACAATGAAGACCATACCCGTGAATTAACACCCAATACCGAAAACACGCTTGTCCCCAAGTCCGTACGCAATACTTTTAGCGGTGAAACCCGAAGCATTTGTAATAACGCAGGCAAAGCAAACCCCAAAAGCGTCACTGTCGCCGTTAGCATCCCTGTCAGCAATGGTGCTTTGATAAACAGTAAAGGTTGAAAGTTAATTTCCAGTGACGGTAAGGTATTTCGCAACATCATTAACAAGCCTTCTGCAAAAAATGCTCCAAGACCCGAACCAATCAGTACGGCAATACACCAAACCACCAACAGCACGCCCAAATACGCAAACCAGATCTGTAGCCTTGTCGCACCGAGACAGCGAATTAGGGCAAGACTATCTATCTGCTTTGCAGCAAAACGTCGAGCCGACAAAGCCACAGCAATACCGCATAGAACAATTGTCAGCAGTCCCGCAACCTGAGCATAATCGCTCAATAAGCGAATGGGTTGATTTAATCGATTATTGTTTTGACCTGCAGTTCTCAATCGCTCAGCGCTGGTCAATTTTCTTTGATTCTCTTCAATAAAATGAGCCACAACATCAGGTGGACCAGCAAGTAACAATCGATACTCTAGTCGACTGCCCGGTTGTATGATCTGAGCTTGAGCAATGTCATCCCTATTCATGATAATGGACGGTGAAAAACCATTCATACCGAGCTCACGATTCGCATCTCGACGAATCACTCCGGCAATCTGTAAATTGGCCTCACCAATACGGATAGAGCCTCCAATAGCAATATGTAAAACATCGAGTAACCGTGGTTCTACCCAGACTGTACCTTGCGCGGGTGCATGACTGAGTATCGCTCCTCCCCCGTGTTGCTCTATCAATAGATCGCCACGTAACGGAAAGTTAGGCTCTACCGCTTTCACACTGGATAAAGCAAACTGCTCGCCCGCTTGTGCCATCGAACTAAACGCCAAAACTTGGCTTTGTTTCAATGCAAAAGCACGTGTGTTCCAAGCAGATTGAATAGGTGACGTACTGGTAATCGCAATATCTGCTGCCAATAACTGCCCTGCTTGCTGCTGTACGGCGCTTAATAATGTACGGGTTGTAAACTGCAACATCGTCGTTGCTGTCACAGCTAGAATTAATGCAGTAAGCAACAGCCCTAATGTACGGCTACCTATACTTTGCCGTAGAAGCACGGTAAAAACACTCATGATTCGAGACCTACATTCTCACCTAATATTCCAGCAGGAGATGGGTTAGTATGAAGTTGCTCACCAACGTTCAAATGACCGGCAACCAAATGAAGCTGTCGGTTACAACGCCGAGCCAACGTAAGATCGTGCGTCACGACAACTAATGTGGTCCCCTGTTCCCGATTTAACTCAAACAATAAATCTTCGATATCATTTGCCGTCTGACCATCTAGATTACCAGTCGGCTCATCCGCAAAAATAATTTTAGGCTCATGAACCAATGCCCGGGCAATCGCAACGCGCTGTTGCTCACCGCCGGATAAGACTCTGGGATGCTGAAGCTTTCTAGCAGCGAGCCCCACGCGATCAAGCATAGTCGCTGCCAACTCGCGCGCTTGTTTAGCCGGTATACGCCGTGCGAGCGTTAAGGGTAAAGCCACATTTTCAAGGGCGCTTAAATGGGGTAATAACTGAAATGATTGAAAAACAAACCCTATATAATCTAAGCGAACACGTGCACGTTGATCTTCGTTTAAATTTTGGAGTGGGAAATCGAAGATACGAATATTTCCGGAGGCGGCAGTATCTAAACCAGCAAGCAAACCCAATAATGTCGACTTTCCTGAACCAGATCGTCCCGTAATCGCAACTTGCTCGCCCTGAGGAATCTGAAAAGAAATATCATTTAACACCGTTAACAAACCGGCTTCCGTCTTGACGATTTGAGTGACATGTTCTACTTGAATCGCGACAGGCTTTTCTGGATGATGGTTTATGTCAGGAGTTAAAAGTGCATCATTATTTTTTCCATTCTGAGCGGAGGTCACAGATGACTCCCCAACCAACAAGTCCGACATAAAATTACCCTTAAAGATTGATATCGCTTGAGACGAGAATGACATGCAAGATTTAAAACATCATAGATTACTATCAGCTTTATCTGACACGATAACTCGAAAACTCAGGACACCAAGTTGGATTTTGTTAATGGGAATGAGTGTTTTAGTCACTGCTGGTGCACAAGCTAAGAGCGTGTTGGTCGTTGGTGATAGCTTGAGTGCGGGATACGGGATAGATCCCCAAAACGGCTGGGTCAACAAATTGCAAACGACTTTAGATCTTAAGAAAAAAGGACAGCATCTAATCATTAATGCCAGTGTTAGTGGTGAGACATCCAGCGGAGGACTAACTCGATTGCCAAAATTGCTAACGACTTATAATCCCGATATCGTTATTTTAGAACTTGGTGGGAATGATGGTTTACGAGGTCAACCCCCAGCGATCCTACAAAGTAATTTAACGCGTATGATCAAACTCAGTCAGGGCAATCATGCGAAAGTGATATTACTGGGGATGAAAATACCGCCCAGTTATGGCAGCTCTTATACGACAGCCTTTAGCAATACTTTTAAAACTGTAGCCAAAAACGAAAAAGTGACGTTTATTCCCTTCTTTTTAGAAGGTGTGGCAGGACATCCTGAATTGATACAGGCAGACGGCATCCATCCTAAGACGGAAGCTCAGACAAAGTTGCTACAGAATGTATTGCCAACCATCGAGAAAACATTAAAGGAATCTTGATTAAGGCACCACAATACCCTCAGGGTGCTTGGGCAAACCATCCTGAATATCCCACCAGCTAGACTTTGATGCCACATATGCATGCACAGATGGACGTACAGTCAGAGGCTCATCAAGTAAGCCCGCACGAATACGAATGACGCCCGGCAAACTTGAACGAGCGCTATAGATCGGTGATCCGCATCGTGAACAAAAGAAGCGTTTCTTTCCTGGTGACGATTCATACTCCGTCAATATATCCAAACCATCGGTCAATTCAAAGTTTGAAGTTAAGACTGGGGTATTCGTTGCAAAAGGGCCGCCCTGGGCTTTACGACACTGGGAACAATGGCACACTTGAATGGGTTCAAGCGCTGCGTTGATTTTAAATTTCACCCCACCACAAAGACAACTGCCTGTTATCATCAAAAAAACCTTCTAAAATCATGTAATAGTTATGGTAAATATTAACCTTGATAGTACCAGTGCCAAGGTTCGTATTGGTAACCGTAAATATTATTTCGTGGAAAAGACATGATAAAACCGAATTGCTTTGCATATTGAACTAACCATTCAAAGCTCTCCGTCTGCTCAAACGCCTCTTCAAGCGACACACAACCCTCAGTACCGATATCAATCGCGCGCCCAGTATGGTGCTCACTATAACCAGGTATCGCGCTAACAGCCAAAATCTGCTCTAGTGACAAACCACTAAGCTTTTTTCTTTGAATGATTTCTACCTGACGATCGACACTACGAAAAGCTGAGACAACAAAGAAATCTATACCTTGTGCTTTTGCAGCTTCATGCATCTTAAACCATGCACTCGCAGCATGCGGTTCAAGATGATATTCCCGGCCATCCTCATCAGCAGCAATCAAGACTAGATCACTGGTCTCAGGCTGTAAAACTAACCCTCGCTCCAGAACAATTTCAGCTGGAATCCCAAGCTCATGCAATATCAAAGCGATACGCTCACGATATCTTAAAGATTCCACCTGTTTTTCAACCTTAGCCGTTACGCTTAGCAAAGTCTTGCATAAATGCGACCAAAGCTTGTACGGCTTCTAAAGGAACCGCATTATAAAGACTTGCACGCATTCCTCCGACAGAGCGGTGTCCGGCTAAATTCAATAGGCCAGCAGCAGTACTTTCTGCAAGAAATGCTTTTTCAAGTGATGCATCAGCCAAAGTAAAAGGTACATTCATTTTTGAGCGATTTGCAGGGTTAATTGGATTAGCATAAAAACCACTTCGATCAATATAATCGTATAGTAATGCTGCTTTCTCTTGATTAAGTTTTTGCATGACCGTTAGGCCACCCTGCTCAATCAACCACTCAAAAACCAAGCCCGCCAAATACCAACCAAACGTTGGTGGTGTATTGATCATTGAACCACTGTTTGCTTGTTTGGCGTAGTCCAATAGACTTGGAATAGTTGATTGTGCTTTACCAATCAAGTCATCACGCACAATAACCAAAGTCAGTCCTGCTGGGCCAATATTTTTTTGTGCACCCGCATAAATCAAACCAAATTTAGAAACATCAAGAGGTTCTGACAGAATTGAAGATGAAAAGTCTGCAACCAGTGGAGCTTCTACCTCTGGAATGAAATCGTATTGCAGTCCGCCAATCGTTTCATTCGGTGTGTAATGAACATATGCAGCATCAGGCGTCAAATTCCATGACGATTGCGCCGGAACATGATGATAATGATCAGCGCTACTTGACGCTGCAATATTCACATTACCATAGCGCTGTGCTTCTTTAATTGCACCTTGTGCCCAAATACCAGTATCAATATAGTCGGCCGTTTGTCCTGCGCCTAGCAAGTTTAACGGCACAGCCGAAAATTGCAGCGTAGCACCGCCTTGTAAAAATAATACTTTGTAATTCGAAGGAATCCCTAAAAGGGTACGCAAATCGGCTTCAGCCTTGTCCGCGGCACCAACAAAATCTTTACTGCGATGGCTCATTTCCATGATGGACATGCCTGTACTATGCCAATCAGAAAGCTCAGATTGAGCACGGTTGAGTACGGCAGTAGGAAGTGCGGCAGGACCTGCACAGAAGTTAAAAGCACGCATGAAAATATGTCCTTGCGAAGTAAAAAAACAATGAGAAAAACAGTTTTAATTTAAGGGGCATATTTAACCATATTTTTGAACCTGATAACGACGAGATTCATCTCGTTTATTCTTATGCCCTAGACAAACACATTTATTGTCTAAGATTCGAGGATCATGATCCGCTGTTCCAACGATTTGACGAAAATCAGCAAAATTGAAGCTGTAATTGAGGGTTCTAATGGAAGTCTTCAAATTCCGACTGACGGATGCAACGGATTGTTCTTGATCAAGCACAAGATTAGCTACTTATGCCCTAAATTCTGCGCTGTACTTAAGAAACAGCAGCACACCGACCAGCGATACCGATCGTAGTCCGCGTATATGGGTTCAAGGTAGTTATTTCTTTTAACCCTCCCCCTGACAAATAATCCTCCATGAAAGCTACCCGATATATCATTACCGAGTAGCTTTATTTATATAATATCTTATTACCTACATACAGAACTCTAAAATATCGCATTACACCATTATTAAATGGATAATGACCCCGAATCTCTGCATATCATTTAGAATATGTCATAGATCTTTCAATCATAATTTTTTTATATCATCATTAAAAAGACCTCTTATCGCTGATTTTTTACCTATAGTCTGATTTAACTAGAGAGATAACGAGTTTTCATCCCTAATTAGGCAGATTAGGACATTTCTAAAAATCGTTCATTTAGATGTATTATTACGTAACCCATGGTCGATCTAGAATTCTGTGATTAGATTACTCAATATATTGAAACATAAAGCATTACTTACCTCTTTATTGGTCATTGCTGTCATTTTTGGTATTTTTTTGACCGTAAAAGTCACAGGATATGCCAACGCTCAAGCGAATGACTTTTTTTTGACACAAGCCAAACTCGTTGCAGCCGCTACAGATCCTAACGATATTCGTAACTTTAGTGGTGACTCTTCAGAGTTGACTACACCCGGATATAAACTGACGTTAGAACGTCTTACACGCATTAAACAGAGTATGAAGGATGCTCGATTCGTTTATTTAATGCGTTTAGATAACGACCAAGTGCATTTCATCTTTGACACCGAAGATATTCACTCCAAAGATTACTCTCCTCCCGGCGAAGTATTTAATAACCCCTCAAAGGAGCTGAGAAATATATTTATAACAGGTCAGCCCTTTGTAGAAGGTCCCTTCCATGATCAGTGGGGAGATTGGGTCTCTGCACATGCACCGATTTATGATCCTCATAGCGGAAAAATTATTGCAATATCTGGTATAGATATTAATGCCGCAACATGGTCTAAACATGTAAAAATTTACAAATACAGCAGTGCCTTGATTTCTGCACTTTTAGTTAGCTTTATGTTCGGTTGTATTTTTTTGCATAACGCTGTCAAACATTGGCAAGAAGCCGAAGAACAAGTCAATAGAATGGCACGCTTTGATGCCTTAACCGGTCTCCCTAATCGTTACTTAATCAATGAAATTCTCGAACGCGTTATTCTTGATGCCGAAAAAAATGAAAAGAAATTTGCCCTCTTATTTATGGATATCAATAATTTTAAGTGGGTCAACGACACACTTGGGCACTCCACTGGTGATAAGCTATTACAGATCATCGCAAGCCGCCTAAAACAAGTTTTGCGCAGAGCGGATACCTTTGGACGGCTAGGCGGCGATGAATTTATTTTTATTCTTGAAAACTTAGTGGATACTCACGAAAACGCATTAAGTATCGCTGAAAAAATTCAAAATACGCTCTCCATGCCCATAACAATCAATGGACTAGAAAATTTTTCTATACTGGCCAGTATTGGTATAGCGATTTACCCCAAGCATGGAGAAACCGCAGAAAAATTAATGTCCAATGCAGACTATGCAATGTATCAAGCCAAGAAAAATCCTTTTTGCCAAATTGTGTTTTTCACACACGAATATACCTATACACCATAAAAAAAGGACGCCCATGGCGTCCTCTTTTATTTATGCCCTAATTACGAGGATTAATCTCCATCCTTTGCATCTGGAGTTTCCAGTTCGGCAGTTTCAATGGGTGCATCGACAATCTCTTGATCATCACTACCCTCTGTCACTTCACCTTCAATAACATCGTCATCGGCACAGACACCATCCAAACAAACCACGCCGACCAATGTCTCACTATCACCTAAACGAATCAGCATCACACCTTGTGCGTTACGACCTACTGAACGAATCTCTGCAACACGGGTGCGTACCAAGGTTCCTCCATCTGAAATCAGAAGAAGCTCATTGCTGTCATTTACGGCTGTTGCGCGAACAAGCTCACCATTCCGTTCGCTCGTTTGCACCGCGATAACGCCTTGACCGCCACGATGGCGAACAGGGAATGCATCAACCGTTGTACGCTTACCAAAGCCATTCGCACATGCCGTCAGAACTTCACCCGACTCTGGCGCGACGACCAATGAAACAATGCGTGAGGCATCATCGATACGCATCCCACGTACACCCATGGCCGTACGCCCCACAACGCGCACTTCATTTTCATCAAAACGAATCGCTTTCCCTTCATTGCTAAACAGCATGATTTGTTGTGTACCATCTGTAATGGCAACGCCAATCAAAGTATCGTTTTCTGATAATTCAATTGCGCGCAAACCAACACTGCGTGGACGACTAAACTGCTCTAATTCAACACGTTTTACGGTACCATCTGCAGTAGCCATGAACACATAGTGAGACTCAGGGAAGTCCATCAACGGCAGAATTGCAGTGACGCTCTCTCCATCTTCTAGCGGCAATAAATTGACAATTGGGCGCCCTTTAGAGCCACGACTTGCTTGCGGCACATCATAAACTTTAAGCCAATAAACCTTGCCACTACAGGTAAAGCACAATACGGTCGCATGATTTGAGGCAACCACTAAATGCTCAATATAATCATCTTCTTTCATGCTCGTCGCTGACTTACCACGACCACCACGACGCTGAGCAGCATAGTCATCCAGCGGTTGAGTTTTCGCATAACCTGTTTTTGAAACGGTAAGAACAACCTGCTCTTCTGGAATCAAATCTGCACGTGAAAAATCAATACGTGATTCAACGATTGCAGTCCGACGTGCATCACCATACTGCTCAAGAACTTGACGTAACTCACCGCGGATAATTTCCATCAACTTGGTAAAACTATCAAGAATAGATTGTAGTTCGGCAATTTCACCCAAAATTTCAGTGTATTCAGCAAGTAACTTGTCTTGTTCCAAACCTGTCAAACGGTGTAAACGAAGCTCAAGAATCGCACCAACTTGCGCAGGTGACATGCGGTATTGGTCACCCGTCAAACCAAAGGGATTCGCTGGATCTTCACCCTCAATATAGTCTGGGCGAATGGAGCGATGACCTGATTTTTCAAGGAGTGCCAGTACGCCACCCGCTTGCCACTGACCTTCAAGTAAACGCACACGAGCTTCGCTGGGGTTAGCCGAAGTTTTGATGGTTTCAATAATGCCATCAATATTGGCCAAAGCAACAGCCAAGCCTTCCAACAAATGTCCGCGTTCACGCGCTTTGCGCAATTCAAATAGGGTCCGACGAGTCACAACTTCTTGACGATGGCGAATAAACGCTGCAATCAGATCTTTAAGATTTTTAAGACCGGGCTGCCCATTTTCAAGGGCCACCATGTTGATGCTGTAAGAAGTTTCAAGTGGCGTATTAATAAACAAATTATTAATAATGACCTCAGCATTTTCATTTCGCTTAAGGTCAACAACGATCCGCATGCCGTCTTTATCAGACTCATCACGTAACTCGCTAATTCCTTCCAGTTTCTTTTCTTTAACCAGTTCAGCGATACGTTCAATCAGCTTTGCTTTATTCACCTGATAAGGAATTTCGGTATAAACAATACTGACCCGATTGGTTTTTTCATCTTCCTCAAGATGATATTTCCCACGGATATGTAGACGCCCCTTACCTGTACGGTAGGCATCAACGATACCGCTTTTACCATAAATAATACCGCCGGTTGGAAAATCAGGACCAGAGATATGCTCCATCAAGCCTTCAACGGTAATATCACTATCATCGACATACGCCAAGCAGGCGTTGAGCACTTCAGTAATATTGTGTGGCGCCATATTGGTCGCCATACCCACAGCAATCCCCGCAGATCCATTGATCAGCAGATTGGGGATACGTGTTGGCATAACTTTAGGAATGCGTTCAGAACCATCGTAGTTATCTTCCCAATCGACGGTATCTTTTTCCAAATCGACAATGATGTCGTGAGCTAACTTGGTCATCCGGATTTCGGTATAACGCATCGCCGCTGGTTCATCGCCATCAACCGAACCAAAGTTACCCTGGCCATCCACCAAAAGGTAACGCAAGCTAAAAGGTTGCGCCATGCGAACCAACGTATGGTAAACCGCCGTATCACCATGTGGATGATACTTACCGATCACGTCACCGACTACACGGGCTGATTTTTTGTAAGGCTTGTTGTAATCATTTCCCAGTTCACGCATCGCAAATAATGCACGACGATGAACGGGTTTGAATCCATCACGGACATCAGGCAACGCCCGTGACACGATGACGCTCATGGCGTAGTCCAGATACGACTGTTTGAGTTCATCCTCAATAGCAATCGGCAGGATTTCTGAATCGCTCATGTATGCTCCTTTGGGCGTAGAATCTGGCGTATTGCTGAATTTTTATTGATGTGAATTGCAAGCTTTAAAACGAATTAAATAAAACTACAAACGCGATCAAACCAGCACAACGACTTACAGAACAAAATCATCTAAAACAATAGGTTAAAAATAAATAAAACAATCCATTTTTCAAGGATTGTTTTATTTAAAGAGGAGCTGGAGTTTAACATAAATCGCGTGATTTGGGGAGTCAAAATACCCTTTCAGGGCAATGACTAGACCTCTAATCGGCAAGTAGCGATTTCATCTAAAATCGAATCTCTAAAGAGTTAAAACTCACGATAGGTATTGATCAAAAAACAACCTAAACCAATAACTTCACCTGCCCAAGAAGCATTTCAGCATGACCTGGAGGGCTAACTTTGCGCCAGCTTTCCACTAACTTTCCGTGCTTATCATATAAAAAAGTACTGCGCTGAATCCCGAGCACAACTTTGCCATACATATTCTTTTCTTTAATCACATCGTAGTAACGACAAAGTGTTTCATCCGAATCACTGATCAAAGGAAAAGGGAGGCATTCATTCGCTGTAAATTTTTCATGAGCCTTCAAACTATCACGAGATACTCCAATAATACGTACACCCAGTGCTGCAAATTCAGGCATTAGATCCCGAAAGTCTCGTGCCTGAGTCGTACACCCGGGTGTCGCGTCTTTTGGATAAAAATATAAAATTAACGGCTGTCCAACCAACGTTGCCAAATTAACTTCCCCCTGTGTGGTAATAACACTGAGATTTGGCAAAATAGAAAGGTCATGTTTGATCACTGTATCCGCAACAGGCTGCTCTATCGTCATTCTACTGACTCCTTGTAGGTTATATTTTCTTTATAAAATAATCTGAATCACTGACAAAATCATCATACGACGCAATTGTAAAAAAAAGCAGACCTCGCTACACGAAAGTCTGCTTTTTTAAATGAATTTCACAAATGACCCACATATCTCAAATGAGTCAGTAGTATTTAAGGCTTTGCTGGAGCCGGTGCTGCATCTGCGGCAGGTGCTGTAGGGGTATTGAAAGTCACTCCCTCACGGCATTTATCCAATTGCGGCTGAATACGCTGTAGCGCAGGTAGGCTACGCGGGTCTTTACCACTCATCGCCAAACTTTGAATCGCCCAGAACTCACCAAGCTTCAAGTTATTAGCCTGTACACCAATGGTACATGAGCATACTTTCTGGGCACTCTTTGCATCAGTAATTTTGGCCGAAGTTGCTTCACTGGTACAACGTTGGATCATTACAGTTTGAATATCTACAGGTCCAGCGTCTTTTGCACCAGCATCTTTCTTGGGAGCAGCTTGTGCAGCAGTCATCAATAAACCCGACATTGCCGCAGCCATTGCAATCTTTGTAGTAGCAAGCATTACGTTTTTCATAGATAAAGTATTCATAGTAAACCTAATAATTGATTGATTTTAAGCGATAGAGCGATAAAACTTCATAACAATGCAACAAAATAAAACCAACTTGATCGTTGAGCAATCAAGACTGGTAATGTGTTGGATCTGCAACTCCCGCATCATCAAACCCCTGACGACGCAACCGACAACTATCGCATCGGCCACAAGCACGACCTTGTAAATCTGCTTGATAGCATGAAACCGTCAACGAGTAGTCTATGCCAAGTTCAGTGCCTAAGCGTATGATATTCGCTTTGGATAAGTGTAATAGTGGCGTATCTATTGTAAGTGGATTACCCTCAACTCCCGCTTTGGTCGCCAGAGCAGCCATTCGTGCAAAAGCATCAATATACTCAGATCGACAATCGGGATAACCTGAATAATCCACGGCATTTACGCCAATCACAATCGCCTGGCTTTGCGTCACTTCAGCAACAGCCAGGGCGTAGGATAAGAAGATCGTATTTCGCGCAGGCACATAGGTAACAGGAATTCCGCCCGGTTCATTCTCCGGCACGTCAATTGAATCATCCGTTAATGCCGACCCCCCTAAGCTGCGTAGATCGATATTAATAATACGATGTGGGACGCCCGCTTGAGCGGCCAATTTTTTAGCAGCATCAAGCTCACTAGAGTGACGTTGACCGTAAGCAAAGCTCAGAGCCTCGCATTGATAACGCTGCATAGCCCACGCCAAACATGTTGCTGAATCTAAACCACCTGACAGCAACACAATAGCGCGAGGAGAATGAGTAAAAGCCATCGTCAAACCAATCCTAAAACCAATCTACAAACCATACTAAAAATAAATTCGTACCGTTAACAAAAATATAGCATTAAAACCAGCAACCGAACTGGAGATAATAAAAAAGTGGGGATTTTCCAACCAAGAAAAACAGCGTCGAATTATGCTGTAATTCTTAGTGACAAGCTACCAGATTCTCGTTGAGAAACCGTGACTGGGGATGTAGAAATCAATGAATAAGTACACATCACTCTTTTCAAATACTGCTTATTTATTTTTGAGGTACTGCTAGCCGACCATCGGATAAGCGACCTTGAGCTTTTAAAGCTGCAGTCACATCAGGCGGCATGTAATTTTCATCGTGCTTCGCCAAAATTTCGTCAGCGAAAAAGAAGCCATCGTGCATCTCTCCCGTTCCCACCACACCTGACCCCTCTTTAAACAAATCAGGTAAAATCCCTGTATAGCGCACGCCCACTGTCGATTTAAAATCTGTGATTTGAAAACTCACGCTCAATGAATCTATTTGTTTTTTTAAACTGCCTTTTACAACCATTCCCCCGGCTTTAATTCGCTTGTTACTGGGAGCGGCGCCACTGGCAATTTGGGCAGGTGTATAAAAATAGTCAGTTTGTGCGCGTAATGCATAGAGAATGAGTGCTATTGCAACGCAGAGACCAAGCAAGGCCAAGATAACAATCATCAATCGTCGTTTACGTGTTGCATTCATCGGATCACTCACTACGCTCGGATGGGGTACGCTTGGAATTAGCTGGAGAGGACTGTGCAATACCACGACGTAATCGAGCCAGTTCACGTTGATAAAAGCGCTGACGCGCATTTTTCGAATGCAAAATCAGGAATAATATTGAGACAATGCTGATCAGCCATGCACTCCATACATAGACACCATGGTGCCCCATCCAAATAAAATCATGAATATTTTCAAATGCAAAATTCATTCAACACTCCTCATGATTTTGATGCTTTGCATGAAACGCGCTGTTCAATGAGTTGCCTCACCCATTTCTTTTGCCGCTCACGCTGTAAAATTAATGTACAGGTGCGATAAATGACCAAAGCCGCAACAAAAAAATAGAAACCAACAAACATCAATAACAACGGTAAATACATCGACGCAGCCATTTTAGGTGCAGCCGTCAAGGTAAACGTAGACCCCTGATGTAACGTATTCCACCATACCACCGAATATTTAATAATCGGGATATTCACCGCACCAACGATCGATAATATTGCCGCAGCCTTACCTTGATTTTCAGTGTGATCAAAAGCATCAAACAAAGCGACTACGCCTACATACAGAAATGCAAGCACCAGCATACTCGTTAAACGTCCATCCCATACCCAGTAAGTTCCCCAAGTTGGTTTTCCCCAAATTGCACCGGTCACTAATGCGAGTACACATAAAACCAGTCCGACTGGCGCAGCCGCTTGAGCAACGATTGCTGCGGTCTTAATTTTCCAGACTAGGTGAATCACACCCAAAACCGCAAGTCCAAAATATATTGACAACGCTAGACTTGCGACAGGAACATGAATAAAAATAATGCGATAGCTGTTGCCTTGTAAATAATCGGGGGGGGCGAAAGCAAGCCCCCAAACGGAACCGAGCAGAATGAGAGTGGCTGCAATATAACTGAGCCATGGTACCCAGCGACTGAAGGTTTGGTAGAAATACTGAGTTCCTACTGTCTGTAAAAAACCACTCCATAGACGACCGAAAAAATGAGGTCGCTTATGAATAGCATCTACTTTGGGTGTCAAATCTGGGTCTGGCATATAGGCTCGAATTTTCGGTTTTATCAAACAACAGTTTTATTCATGTCTCTTGAATTTGCCGATGCTTGGTGACAGTTAAACTGATAATTTTAATGCACCAGCAATTGCAAACGGTAGAAACAGAACCGCTAAAATCAGTCCTGCGGCAAGCAACGCTAAAATAGGAAGTACATCCCCCCCTCTGCGCAACACATCAACAGCACCCGTCGCAAAGATCAATATCGGCAACTGTAGAGGCAAGGAAATCAACGGGACAAGGATACTATTTGCACGTAATGATACGGTCAAAGCTGCGGCGACGCCTGCAAGCAAAGTCAAAACAGGCGTACCCAAAAGTAGCGTTAACGCCAAAACGCTCGCCTCGGCCCCACTAAAGTCAAACAAGGGCATAGATAGCACAGATAAGATCACCAGTAAAAAACCACCAGTCAACCAATGCACTATAACTTTGAATAGCACCCACAATGTCAGTGAATGTCTGGCAATCACAATTTGTTCCAAAGTGCCATCATCCACATCATTGCGAAATAGGCTATCTACTCCCAATAACACAGATAAAAGTGCAGCGATCCATATTGCGGCTGCACCGATTTGATGAAGCAACTTTAAACCTGCACCTGCGGCCAAAGGAAATAGAACCAAAACCATGACAAAAAAAACAATCGCATGCAACCAGACACTTGGATTTCTAAACCGAAGTACAAATTCACGGCGAAATATTGCACGAATAAAACGTAATGTGTGACTCGGAGTTGAGGGGAGGGAGGACATTAAATACGATCCTCATCCGATAAAATGGAATCTTCCACTACGAATTCTGAGGCAGAATATTCTGCTAAGTTCAGTGTCTGACACGCTATCGTTAACGACTGATGACTCGTCAAAATCACACGGCCACCCCTTTTTGTATGTGTTTGTAGCTGCTGGCATAAACGTTCAATCATCACCTGATCTAAAGCCGTTAACGGTTCATCGAGCAGCCATAACTCATTTGAGTGAGATGTCAACCAAAGTCTGGCCAATGCAACCCTGCGCTTCTGTCCTGACGACAACTGAGCCACGGGGGTATCTTCATAGCCAGTCAAACCAACCGCTTCAAGTGCACTAGGCAAGTGAACCAGCTCTCCTGCGTTCAATGCTTGTAAGAACTCTAAATTCTGGCGTACAGACAAAGTACTATTGAGCCCGATCCTATGCCCAATATAAAGCACAGGCCACGCACTGGGTTTGGCGCCAGCCCACAATAAAGTTGATGCACCCATGACTGGCAGTAAACCCGCAAGCATCATCATCAACGTTGTCTTCCCTGCTCCGTTATGCCCTTGAACGTGAAGGATATGCCCAGATTCGACAGTAAAAGTCAGCGGGCCCGACAATACAAGATCACCCCGCACGATCTGCAAGTTTTTGGCAGTCAAGGCGTCAGATCGCCAAGAGTGAACAAGTAACTCGTTAGGGGGCGAAAACTCAGTTGAAGTGATTAAATCTGTCAAAAAACACCATAATCAAGAATGAATGAAAAATCAGCACATTGCCCTAATTATAGCCTAAGCCCATTATGATAAAGTACAAGAAAGAAAGTGTGAAAATATGATCTGTAATCTACAATACTTTTTTATGCAGAACGATTTTTTTAGATTTTCATATTCTAATCAGAAACATTTAATTGTAAAACTGAGATATACCCGTTTATTTTTCTTTTTGAGTAATTGCACTTATGCCCTTTATCGATTTTATCCTGCACATTGACCAGCATCTCAAAGAGTTTATCAACCAATACGGTACATGGGTTTATGCCGCTATTTTTTTGATTATTTTTTGCGAAACCGGGCTCGTCTTTATGCCCTTTTTGCCTGGCGACAACCTACTCTTTGCTGCGGGTGCTCTGGCAGCGATCGGCCAGCTTGATCCGTGGCTCATCAGCGGTGTTTTAGGCTCTGCGGCGATTATTGGAGACAGCACCAACTATTGGATTGGTCGTAAGTATGGCACACGTTTATTTAGTGAAACGCGTAAATTTCCTAGCCGCAAACACCTTGCAACAGCTGAAGCATTCTTCCAGAAGCATGGTGGGAAATCTGTTTTAATTGGTCGCTTTATGCCTTTTATTAGAACTTTTACCCCCTTCGTAGCGGGTATGAGTACCATGCCCTATCTGCGCTTTCTCGCATTTAGTGTTTCAGGCACCATCCTCTGGGTAGGGACTCTCGTTCCTGCGGGATATTTTTTAGGTCAACTCCCCATTGTTAAAGAGAATCTAACATTGATCGTGCTGATCATTATTGGTTTGTCCTTGCTTCCCCTGTTCATTCAAGGTGCTCGACATTATTTGGCAAAACGTCGTTCAAATACTTAAGTTCAACGCTATATCTCACGCTACCCCCTCTAAGACAGGATGTAGCGTGCAAGAATAATAAATCTGTAGTCTTCAGTTTCACCCCCTGACGCAACCTATCACCCTCTCAATTGACTCAGTTCTCAAGAAAAGCATTTATACAGCCAATGAAAATGAGTTGTTGTATGCTAATCTCCACCTATTAAGACTGAACAAGGATTGAGAATTCAGCTGCTATAAATCTGACCCTCAAACCCATGTACTTACTTTTCGACAATGATGACTAACACGCTGATTCAGGATGAACTTCATGACTTTTTCTCTACGTAAACTCGCAATCTCAATCGCATTTATCATTCCCGTCATGACGGCAACTCTCCCTGTCGTCCATGCTGCTACTGACTTTCAAAGTATCCTCAATGAAGAGCGAGCTTGGGCAGGATTTACTTCAAAACGCGCCACTGCAGGCGATGTGGACTGGGCATACTCTGAAGGTGGCGACCCAAGTAAACCAACAATTTTGCTCGTACATGGCTTGGGTGGGAGTCGTGATAACTGGAACCGTGTTGCCCATCATCTCACACCGTATTATCACGTTATTGCCGTCGATCTTCCTGCAAGTGGCGAAACTAAAATTGCAGCAACCTATGACCTACAGCCTGCAACAATCACCGAATCGCTACGTCGTTTTGTCGAAACCATTCATATTGAGAAGAACCTCAATATCGCAGGTCATTCCATGGGCGGTTCAATTGCAGGTCTATACGCGAGTCTCTACTTTAGCGATACGCAAAGTTTACTGCTAGTTGATACTGCTGGGGTCTATGCCACTACTAAAAGTCCATATTTGAAAGACCCATCCCTGCTGCGCAACTTCGTCGTTCGTAAGCCCGGCGATCTTAAGAATGTAATCAAAATAGCGATGCAAGATGCACCTTTCATTCCAAAAGACATTTTTGACGGTCAAGAAAAAGTCATGATTGGTCAAGCACCGACGATGACTATTCTTGTCGAAAAATTAATTGAACTCAATAAATCCTATACACCCGATTCATTTGCAACTGTAGTGAAGTCGATTGAAGCACCGACTCTGGTCATTTGGGGCAAACAAGATCAAATCGTTGATGTCGGCGTCGTTCCTGAACTCATGAGCTCATTGAAAGATAAACGTCCACCAGTGATCCTTGATAATGTTGGACACACACCCATCTTGGAAGCAGAACAACTTGTGGTTCAAGCCTATCTGCCCTTTTTGGCCAAAGCGATCGCAACACCAAACAAATTTGCCGCTGCACCCGCACCAGCTGCAAAATAAAGTCGCGATCAAATGTATAAAAGCAGCCTTTTAAAAGGCTGCTTTTGCGTTAATACTCATGATTTGTTACTGTCTATCTCCACCATAATTTATAAATTTATCTAAGGA
This sequence comes from Aquirhabdus sp., assembly GCF_046462495.1. Classification (NCBI taxonomy): domain Bacteria; kingdom Pseudomonadati; phylum Pseudomonadota; class Gammaproteobacteria; order Moraxellales; family Moraxellaceae; genus Aquirhabdus; species Aquirhabdus sp. The sequence goes on from NZ_JBKGVE010000002.1 coordinate 80,995, forward strand.
AAACGTGCCATGACATCATCAAAATTAAGCCCTAAAGCAGAAGCCCTTCTTAACGCACATGTGGAACATACGATTGCGCAACTGCAAAACTTTGATGTCATCCGTGCAGAAGTTGCGGCCCTCTTTGAACAATTGCTTGAAACACCGCTTTCAACATTGGTGCCTTTAGACATTATTCAACGTATCGCTAAAGAACGTGTACTCGATATTGCACCCAGCAATCAGCTTCGCACAGAGATCGCCAATATTGTTAAAGATGCCCTAAAAAACCCCGAAGGCAAAAATACACTGATTTCTGATTTGGTTCCCGATGCTACAGCTGAAGTGGTCATCAATCTCATTGCCAATGAAACAGACAAACGCAATCAACTGATTCATCAAATTTTTAGCAATCCTGCCACTGGCGAAATTTTATCGACAACGATTAGTCATGCGATTAAAGACTATATGGAAAATAACGTCGTCACCAAAAAAATACCGGGTGCATCCTCACTGATGAAGTTAGGCAAAGGCGTATTAGAAAGAGCGACTGATAGCAATCTGGACGACGCTCTGCAAAACTACCTATCTCGCAACATCCGTAACATCATGAGCATTAGTGAGAAAAAGACCAAAGAACAATTGGGCAGTAAGCAGGTGCATCGCATCGCGGCTGAAGTCTGGTCAACCATTAAAACAAAACCCGCGTCTATTGCGGGAAAATTTGTTGATGATCAAACCGTTGACGCTGCATCGCATTTGATTGTTGTTATCTGGAACCATATCCGCACGGGTAAATATGTACAATCTATCGTTGCTGAAGGAACAGCTGGATGGTATGCACGTAATAGCAACCGCAGTATTGTTGAACTCTTATCCGATGTGAATGTCACGCCAGACTTCATTGTTGCCGAACTCGAACCCTCTCTTAAAACAACGATCAAACACCTTGCTGATAATGGTTATCTCAAAACGCGCATTGAGCCTTTATTACGCCTCTTTTATGCATCAACAGAAGCCCATGCGATTCTAAAAGACTAAGTCTTTATTAGACTCACCACAAAAGATTTTTATGACATCGAGTAGCCTAGTGTTACTCGATGTTTTATTTTGCATTTTGATTGTATTCTCAGCGTATCGACACAACATATCTCTCATGCTGGTTCATTTCACTTTATAATCAAAGCGAAATACACCGCCAATTTCAAACACTTCATGGAGTAGTTTTATGTCGTCTCTGGTTAATCAAGTCCGCGACTTACTCGCCGTTGAAAAACTTAATTTTGACGAACCAGATCTGCCAACACATCCTGATAGTGAGCCCATTGCGACATTTCGTATGCCCGTCCGTGGTCTGCACGGTGAATGGATTTGTATCGTTCGCGTCTTTCCTGAAAGTCAGCGTTTATTGGTGTACAGCATACTGCCTGAAAGTGTTCCGCTTGAACAACGCCCTCGCCTAGCTGAACTGTTTGTGCGTATCAACTATGGCTTGGTTTTGGGTAACTTTGAAATGGACTGGGAAGATGGAGAGGTCCGCTATAAAACCAGCATGGATGTTGAAGGTCTGGAACCCACGCCAACCCTATTACGCAATCTTATTTTTAGTAACTTCTTTAGTACGGATCGTTATTTCGATGTGATCGGAGAGTCAATCCATACCGACTTAAACTTAGCGGAGTTGCTTGCGGCGGCAGAAGATTCTGATGAAATTGAGGACGTCAGACGTGGTTTTGATTTGGTTGATGATTCAGTGCATTGAGAAATACTATATATGATTTTAATGTAGGCACATCAACGACATTAAAATCATATGAATTAGAACTTAAACTCTTCTAACCTTAAACCAGCATCATCCAGCCAGCCAATCACAGCCACACCAGCTTGTGTCGTACTATTAACACGCCAATCGCCCAACACATAACGACGCTTCGTTTGGCCATCCTCACCAACTAACTCATGCACCTCAGGACGATGGGTATGACCATGAATCATACCATCGACATCGCCAATAACACGGATCACTTCATTAGGTTCAACATCGACGATATTACTGGGGTTATTGGCATGACTCATCTGGCTTCTCATACGAATCATCGCTGCCAACTGACGACGTGTATCAAGCGGCTGAGTGAGCATGCCTCTCAACCAATCAGGATTACGACTCATCACTCGAAACTGTTGGTAAGCAACGTCAGTCGTGCAAAGCGCGTCCCCATGCTCAATACGCAGTGTTAAACCATGCTCAACGATGGTAATCCGTTCAGGTAATAATTGACCACCAAAACGATCTAGAAAATCCTGCCCTAATGCAAAATCTCGATTGCCATGCTGTACCCAAATCTGTACGCCACGTGCAGTCAGAGGCTTGAGTGGTTCTGTAATTTGATTAAGCCAAGGATCATCATCATCATCGCCTACCCATGATTCGAACCAATCTCCAAGAATATATAACGCATCAATCTCTTGACCAAAACGAGCAATGAGCGCCAAAAAACCTTCAGTCAAACGTGGCTCATCATTGGATAAATGTAGATCGGCGATAAACAAGGTTTTCATAGATAAAGATTCATAAAATAAAAAACGTTATAGCGATTTCCAAAGAAAACGTCATAGAAGGCGCCACATAAAACAAAGCAGCCCGAAGGCTGCCGTATTTTAGACTAACATACACATCAATAGTGCATATTGTTCAAGCAAATCGTTAAACGATTACGCTGGCAATACCTTTGCAGTGTTAATCACAACGTTTGTTAGCGGCACATCACCATGTCCGCCTTTATTACCAGTTTTAACACCTTCGATCTGTTTCACGATATCCAGACCTGAAGTGACTTTACCAAATACGGCATAGCCCCAGCCCTGTGAGGTTTTGCTTGAATGGTTCAAGAATGCATTGTTTTTTGCATTGATAAAGAATTGTGCACTTGCTGAATGTGGGTCGCTGGTACGCGCCATTGCGATCGTGCCTTCTTCGTTTTTCAGGCCATTATCCGCTTCGTTGTCGACAAGATGCGGTGCTGATTTTTGGCTGAAGTTTTCATCAAAACCACCACCCTGAATCATGAAGTCACGAATAACACGGTGAAAAATAGTGCCATTGTAATGACCGCTGTTTACATATTTCAGGAAGTTAGCAACCGTATTCGGTGCTTTTTCTTGATTAAGTTCAACAACAATCTTACCAGCGGTAGTATCAAATTCGACTTGTGGGTTTGCCATGCTTTATTACTCCAAAAAGCAGTAGGGAAATTGGTTGAGGCTAGGGTAATCAAACGGTAGACTATGCAGCAAGCTAAACTTGCAATTATTTACAGCTATTTTATAGGTATTTTGCAGTTTTAGTGGGAGTTCATAGGATATAAGTATCGATTGACGATAAACTATACGTTTTATGTCATTGTTTCATTTATGCTGTTTTGTAGGTTGACTCTAATCAACCCGTATCGACATCACAGAGCTTGAACTCCTATAGACCCACCCACATTATTTCCAACAGAAGTTTGTGGATGGCTGTTTTTTATTTTTAACCTTAAGTAATGAGTATTATGAATCCTTCTGATCTAGCTACACCTCGCACACATGCCCCCACGAAGTCTACTAACTCGACGAACACGAGCCAACAGACCCAAGTACAGCATGCCGGCGAACAGCATGGAAAAGAAGGTAACAAAGAAGTGGGCCTAGATTTCATTCGCGCCATTGTTGCGGATGACCTTGCCACGGGTAAGCATACTCAAATCGTCACTCGCTTCCCCCCTGAACCCAATGGATATTTACACTTGGGTCATGTGAAATCGATTTGCCTGAATTTTGGTATTGCCGCAGAAACCAACGGCTTATGTAACCTTCGCTTTGACGATACCAATCCCGCTGCAGAACTCCAAGAATATATTGATAATATTGAGAAAGATGTAAAATGGCTCGGCTTTGATTGGAATGGTGATGTCCGCCATGCTTCAAGCTATTTTGGTCAACTCTACGACTGGGCGATCCAATTGATCAAGCAAGGCGATGCCTATGTCGATCTGCAAAGTGTCGAAGAAATTCGCCTTAATCGGGGTGACTTCAACCAAGTCGGTACTGACTCCCCGTTCCGCAATCATACCGTGGAAGAAAATCTCGCTTTATTTGCCCAAATGAAAAACGGTGAATTTGAAGCGGGTACTGCCGTACTGCGTGCGAAAATTGACATGGCAAGTCCAAATGTCCATATGCGTGATCCCGTGTTATATCGCATTTTGAATGTTGAACATCATCAAACAGGTGATGAGTGGGTCATCTACCCAATGTATGACTATGCCCACCCTCTCGGTGATGCCATTGAAGAGATTACTCACTCCCTCTGCACCCTTGAATTTGAAGATCATCGCCCGTTCTATGACTGGGTTATCGCCAAGGTCAATACACCTGCCAAACCACGTCAGATTGAGTTTTCACGTCTCAATGTAGACTACACGCTGACCAGTAAGCGTAAGTTGAAAAAACTGGTCGATGATGGTGTGGTCAATGGCTGGGATGATCCTCGTATGCCAACTGTTGCGGGCATGCGCCGTCGTGGCTTTACACCTGAAGGTCTGCGTGATTTCTGTCATCGTGTTGGTGTGAGTAAAAACGATGGAATCGTCGATGTCGGATTGCTTGAATTCTGTATTCGCCAATCTATCGAGAATGTTGCACCGCGTGGCATGGCTGTTTTACGTCCATTGAAAGTCACCTTAACCAACCTTCCTCACGCGATGACATTGAAGCATGCACGTCATCCCAATGTGGATTTGGGTGAACGTGAGATTCCGCTAACGCAGGAAATTTACATCGATCATGCAGACTTTGAAGAAATTCCGCCTAAAGGCTTTAAACGTCTCGTGCCAGAGGGTGAAGTTCGTCTGCGTCATGCCTATGTGATTCGCTGTGATGAAGTGATTAAGGATACGGCTGGAAACGTTATCGAACTCCAATGTTCTATTGACCCAGAGACATTGGGCAAAAACCCCGAAGGCCGCAAGGTTAAAGGGGTGATTCAGTGGGTTTCAGCAAGTGCCGGAGTACCTGCAGAAGTCCGAATCTATGATCGCTTATTTAACAATGCGGATCCTGAAGAAGGTGATGATTTTATGCAAAACGTCAACCCGAACTCACGGACCATTTTGCAGGCTATCATTGAGCCATCCCTTGCAGAAGCACAGCCGAGTGATCGTTTCCAATTCGAGCGTGAAGGCTACTTCATCGCCGATGAAAAAGATCATACAACGGCAAAGCCTGTGTTCAATCGAATCCTCGATTTGAAAGACAGCTGGAAAGGCTAAACTTCTCAAATAAAAAGCCCGGCCTCTTGCACTCTGCAGGAGGTCGGGCTTTTTTATTGATGTCAATGATAAAAGTAAATGGCCTAAACTTCATCCGCCCCGACGGCTCTGCCCATGAAGCGATAAACAGGCTGACTACGCGAATACTTAATCGGATGCGCAAGCTGTTTTTGGGTCTGAGGCTGATCAAGTGCCAAGGGTACCTCAACCAACCATCCGCGTTCTGTCGCAAGTTTAGAATTCACTGCTTCCGCTAGGCTCAAAACAGGCTCCACACACACATCCAGCGCCGCAAAAAGTTGATTCCAATATTCAAAACTATGCTCTGCGATTGCCTTTTGAATCATGGCACGCACACTAGCACGATCTTCTGGCTGTAATGACGATCCTAAACTCAATATCTCCGGTAATGCCAAGGCCTGTGCAAGCCCCATAAGGAATTGTGGTTCAAGTGAGCCAATAGAGATATGGCGTCCATCCTGGGTTTGATAATAATCATAGAATGTTGCGCCATTTAGCATGCCTTGTTCTGGTCCCTGTTGCTCACCACCCGCAACCTGCGCAGCCCCAGCCATGGTATTCAGGCTAAAGGCACAATCTGTCATCGAAATATCGACGTGCTGCCCCTGTCCACTCGTTTGACGCTCAATCACCGCAGCCAAAATCCCAATCACTGCATGCAATGATCCTCCAGCGACATCTGCAATCTGGATGCCCATCGCAGGAGGGCGCTCGTTGATACGTCCACTATGACCAGCAATACCCGATAAAGAGATATAATTGATATCGTGTCCAGCACGATCTTTATAGCTGCCAGTTTGCCCATAGCCCGTGATTGAACAATAGATCAAACGTGGATTAATTTTACTCAATGCCTCATAGTCCAGCCCTAAGCGAGCCATAACATTGGGCCTGAACTGCTCAACAATGATGTCGTATTCCGACACTAGCTCTTTAATCTTTTGAATATTGGCAGGATCTTTAAGATCCATCGCTACTGATCGCTTATTTCGGTTCAAATAGGCATGTGCGGTCGCCTGTCCATCCGCATAGGGCGGCATAATACGGACGAGATCCATTCGGGATGGAGACTCCACATGAATCACATCTGCCCCCAGATCTGCAAGCATCAATGTCGCGAAGGGACCGGGCAACAGTGTTGAAAAATCAAGGATTTTTAAACCAGAAAGAGGTGGAAGAGACTGATTGACCATGTGCTTGTTTCCAGACTTAGTTTTGATACGAGATGCATTGCTTGCGAAGATAAACCCAATATTGACTTTTATTATTGTCAGTACTGTTGTGCTTTGCACAAAAACTATAGACTATTACAATCACAAATACAGTCACAATGACCCTAAGCGTCAGTGAAGCTGGCATAATTTAACAGGCCGAAGTGTCAAATGTTCGATTATGGCCATGCAAAACCTGAATGGGTTTATAGACTTATTAATTTTCTTTTCTCTTGATCAGAGTAATATATGAATCGTGAGACCATTTCTATTCATTTTGTGAATGCCGCCCTGACGGGTGCGAAACGCCTCAATATGGATATTGAAAGTCTGGTCAGTCGTGCTGGAATTGACCCTTCCCTTCTTCTGCAACCTAAGGCTCGTGTCTCACCAGAACAATACACTCGCTTCGCACAAACGTTGTGGCTCGCCACTCAGGATGAGCATCTTGGTTTTGATAGCACGCCGCGCAGATTAGGTACTTTTGCGACAATGTGTCAGTTGATCATTCATGCTGGCACGCTAGGACGTGCGCTTGAACGTGGCCAGCAGTTCTATAGTCTATTCGGCTCAGACTGGTCGATGAGCATCAGTCATGATTTGCATGAAGCACGTTTGCGCGTCAATGTGCCCCGTGAGCGTGATATCGATCATTTCATTACTGAAAGTATGCTGATGATTTGGCATGGTTTAGCCAGTTGGTTGATTGAGCGTCGAATTCCTTTAGAACGTGTAAAATTCGGTTACCCCAAGCCAAAACATGTTGAAGAATACGATGCATTGTTCTTTGCACCGACGATGATCTTTGATACGACTTATACTGAAATTAGTTTTGCTGCTGATTATTTAGCGCTCCCTATTCGCCAGACTGAAGCAACACTCAATGAATTTTTAAAAACAGCTCCCGCTAAACTGCTGATTAAATTTAAAAACACTAACTCTCTAACGTCTCGTATTCGTGAACTCCTCAAAACTCATATCGGCACAGATATGCCGACACTTAACGATATAGCCGCTCAATTGTATCTCTCTCCGCAAACACTTCGTCGTCGGCTAGCGACTGAAGGAAAGAGTTATCAAGGCGTGAAAGACGATCTACGACGAGATGCTGCAATTCACTTGCTGGGTATGCCTCATCTGACGTTAGACGAGGTCGCAGAGCAAGTTGGTTTTAGTGAGACCAGTACTTTTCACCGTGCATTCAAGAAATGGACGGGAGTCACGCCAGGACTGTATCGACAGATTCATGCGGAGTAGCTGATTAGCCATGTATAAAGCGATACTGACAGCCTTTTTTATTATTTCTGCTTCTGGTTGCGCATCTCAGGGTTATCTTAAGGAAGGTGACCCTATTGATAAATATCAGGGATACGCAGTGCTGCATCCGCACTTCGCATTTGATGCTAAGCAATTTCCTAAGGTGGACTTAGAACTCATACGAGCTGATAAAGACTCACTACATGCAGCGTATTATCAAAATGTTAAAACTGAATCACCGACTATTTTTCGTCTTCGACCAGGTTTTTACTATTTAAGATCCATTCAAGCACAAGATGGCTATTACACATCTACCTTAGACGCGCGTTATACACTGTTTGAAGTGCGTGCTGGCCAAATCAGTTACCCCGAAGATTGGTATACACAAATTATTCTCCATTCAGACTCAACAGAAGGCTGGTCCACTTCCGGCTCGGCATGGATATCAACTAATTTACGTTTTGGGGTAAAAAGAGATCCTAATATTAAAAATACTGTAGCTAACATTTTCCCATCGATTGCCAAACAACTTCCTATTGTGAATACAAAAGTCGACATTGCTCAGATTACTGCGCAAAATCAGACTTCAAAGTAGTTACGTATAAGTCAAAGGCGACTCATCAGCTTGATATGTTTATAAAACTATATCTTAATCCCCTCCGCCCCCGCATCCTCCGCTACAGCCATCACTACCGCTGCATCCGCTATCCGAATCTGAACTGGAACTACAGGAAGTCCCGCAAGAACTGTTTGCAAAATCACCCCCACAATAAATCCCAACGGTATTATTAGCTTGCCCTATCCGCTTGCAATCAGGTACATAATGAAAACCATTGGCAATATTAAGCTGCGCATCCAAAGCAAAGATCAGCGGCAACCTTAAAGCCGCATTTGGTGCAATATTCTCATCACGGCAAGCATAGAACCACGCGCGTTTAAGGCCGGCATTACTCTTTTTTTGACTTGGGGTCATGACCACCGCTGGCGTATGGTGTAAGAATTGTCCAAATGCCTTATGACAAAACGTCTGGTAGGCCTTGGTATAGAGAATAAATTCATGCCATAAATCATCAACAGCTTGAGAGGGCATAGAGATACTCTTTCGCCCACTTTTAAGATAAATAACAAAGAATTGACGTAATCCATCAACAACTAACTTAAATTGTTCAGGAGTTAAATGGTGATGATGTTTACTCAATCGGCGATTTAACCCCTGAGGAAACTTATAATTGCGTATATAAGATTCACGATTTCTCACGCGAAAGAACAAAAAGAAAAAAAGCCCAATGACCAAAACAATCAATATTGGAACCATATTTTATAAACTCATTATTATTCAAGCTTATTTCGAGCATATTTTTTTATCAGATGAATAGCAAGTGTTTAAATCAGGACCTCAGTTTTTCAGAGAACATATCCTTCCAAGAGATGATTAATTTGATGACCTGGGTCATGTTGCGCACCTTGATGATTAACTTCTTTAGCAATTCGCACCAAATTCGCTGACCATTCTCACCATTGCCCCCATAAAAAATAACGTTACACTCTTGTGCATCAAATGATTCACCCAACTAGTCCGATAAGTTATTTCATTTAATCTTTAAGCTAGAAAAACCTCCAACACCTTAACCGTTTCAGAAGGAGCCTGTCCCATGAGCGAAGCCTATATCTTTGATGCAGTCCGCACCCCACGCGGCAAAGGAAAAAAAGACGGAAGCCTCTATGAAGTTAAACCGATTTCACTCCTTGTGAATCTTATGCATGCGCTCGAAGCCCGCAATAACCTCGATACCAGCTTAGTTGAAGATGTCATCTTGGGTTGTGTCACGCCAATTGCCGATCAAGGTGGCGATATAGCTAAAGCCGCAGCACAAGCAGCTGGCTGGAGCGAAAATGTATCTGGGGTACAAATCAACCGTTTTTGCGCATCAGGGCTTGAGGCTGTGAACCTCGCAGCACAAAAAGTGCGCTCAGGCTGGGAAGATCTCATTGTGGCTGGTGGTGTAGAGTCCATGTCGCGTATTGCAATGGGTTCCGATGGCGGTCCATGGGCCCTCGATCCAGAAACCAATTTGAAATCAGGTTTTATTCCACAAGGTGTGGGTGCTGACTTGATCGCGACCCTAGATGGCTATAGCCGCACTGACGTCGATAACTTTGCAGCCCACTCTCAAGCCAAAGCTGCGGCAGCTCAAGCGGCTGGAAAATTTGATAAATCAATTGTTGCAGTAAAAGATAATGCTGGCGTCACCGTACTGGATAAAGATGAATTTATCCGAGCTGGCACGACTGCAGAAAAATTGGCAGGTCTATCACCCAGTTTTGAAATGATGGGCAATATGGGCTTTGATGCGGTCGCACTGCAAAAATACCCTGAAGCCGAAAAAATCAATCACGTCCATCACGCAGGTAACTCATCAGGCATTGTTGACGGTGCTGCTCTTGTCCTTATCGGTTCCGAAAGTGCGGGCAAAAAACTGGGCATCAAACCCCGCGCAAAAATTATCGCAACGGCTCTCGTCGGTACAGATCCCACCATCATGTTGACAGGTCCTGCACCTGCTGCACGCAAAGCACTGGAGAAAGCAGGACTGACAATCGATGATATCGATCTCTTCGAAGTCAACGAAGCTTTTGCTGCTGTCGTGATGCGTTTCATCACTGAGTTCAAAGTGCCGGAAGAAAAAGTGAACGTCAATGGAGGCGCTATTGCCATGGGGCATCCACTCGGAGCAACAGGTGCAATGATCATCGGCACACTACTTGATGAGTTAGAGCGACAAGGTAAAAAACGCGGTCTGGCGACTTTATGCGTTGGCGGCGGCATGGGCATCGCTACGATCATTGAAGTCGTTTAAGGAGAAAATACACATGAGCGCAATTAAGTACAATAAAGATCAAGATAACATCGTCACACTGACTCTAGACTCTACAGGTCAATCTGCTAACACGATGAATGGTGAGTTTCGTGTCAGTCTGCATGAAGTTGCTACAAAACTCAAAGCTGAAACTGACCTCGCCGGTGTCATTATTACTTCTGCGAAAAAAACTTTTTTCGCTGGCGGTGACCTGGATGAACTCATCCTTGTTAAACGTTCAGATGCGACTGAATTCTTTAAGATGATTGAATCGCTTAAAGCGGATATGCGTTCTATCGAGACTTTAGGTAAACCAATAGTTGCAGCACTCAATGGCACGGCACTTGGCGGTGGCTGGGAAATTGCTCTGGCAACCCATCATCGCATTGCTCTGAACGACCCAAAAACCAAATTTGGTTTACCGGAAGTCACTTTGGGCTTACTGCCAGGCGGTGGTGGTATTGTTCGCATGGTTCGCTTACTCGGTCTACAAAATGCTTTCCCATTTTTAATGGAAGGTAAACAGTTTGATGTGAAAAAAGCCATATCACTCGGACTGGTTCACGATACTGGCGAAACCATGGATGAAGTTTTGGCAAAAGCACATGCTTGGATCAAAGCGAATCCTAAATCACAACAACCCTTCGATGTGAAAGGTTATAAAATTCCAGGTGGCGATCCACGTACGCCAGCAGTCGCTCAGATTCTGGCTATCGCTCCAGCTATGCTGCGTGACAAAACCAAAGGTTGCTACCCTGCTCCTGAAGCCATCATGAGTGCAGCCGCTGAAGGTGCTTCTGTGGATGTCGATACTGCACTGCGTATCGAATCCCGCTACTTCACCGAAATCACAACAGGTCAAGTTGCCAAAAACATGATTGGTACCTTCTGGTTCCAGTTGAATGCCATTAAGGCCGGTCATAGCCGTCCAGATGGCATTGCGCCATGGAAAGCGACCAAAGTCGGCGTACTGGGTGCAGGCATGATGGGTAGCGGTATCGCCTACGCAACAGCCATCAAAGGTGTCCCTGTCGTTCTTAAAGACGTTTCATCTGAAGCCGCCGAGAAAGGTAAAAGCTATAGTCAAAATTTGCTTGAAAAACGTGTTTCTCGTGGCAGCTTAACCACTGACAAGAAAGATGCGATTTTGGCTAATATCACTGCAACTGCTGATGCCAAAGATTTGGCAGGTTGTGACCTGATCATTGAAGCCGTATTTGAAAACCGTGAATTGAAAGCTAAAGTGACTCAAGAAGCTGAAGCACAATTGGTTGCAGGCGGCATCATGGCATCCAATACGTCGACTTTGCCAATCACGGGTTTATCGCAAGCGAGCAAAGATGCAACTCACTATATCGGCCTCCACTTTTTTAGCCCTGTCGACAAAATGCAACTGGTTGAAATCATCAAAGGTAAAGATACTAGTGCCGAGACTCTGGCCCGTGCATTTGATTATGTACAACAAATTGGCAAAACACCGATTGTGGTCAATGACAGTCGCGGATTCTTTACCAGCCGTGTGTTTGGTACCTTCATTCAAGAAGGCATGTCATTGGTTGCCGAAGGCATCCATCCTGCCCGTGTTGAAATGGCGGCATTAAAAGCTGGTATGCCTGTTGGCCCATTGGCGATTCAAGATGAAGTCAGTCTCAGTCTGACTGAACACATCACCGAGCAAACACGTAAAGACCTACAAGCAGAAGGCAAAGATCTGCCTGTACAAGCAACCGAAGCACTGGTTAAAGCCATGATCCATGATCACAACCGCAAAGGTAAAGCGGCAGGCGCGGGTTTCTATGAATACCCAGTTGGCGGCAAAAAACACTTGTGGTCGGGTCTATCGACATGGCTGAAACCGGAAGTGACCATCAGCGAGCAGGAAATGATTGATCGCATCCTATTTGTTCAAGCTCTGGATACGATCCGCTGCTTGGAAGAAGGTGTACTTGAGTCAGTTCAAGATGCCAATATCGGTTCTATTTTCGGTATCGGTTTTGCTCCATGGACAGGTGGTGCGATTCAGTTCATCAACCAATATGGTTTGGACAAGGCCGTGAAACGCGCTGAAGAGTTGGCTGCTAAATACGGCCCACGCTTTGCGCCGCCGCAATTATTGAAAGATAAAGCGGCAAAAGGTGAATTTTTCATCTAACCCTTAATTTTTTTGATTAAAAAAACCGCTATCTCGCAGTTGAGATAGCGGTTTTTTATTTGAACAAGATATTAGATTAGGAATAACTAAATATCCCAGACTAACAACACCGCCAGCACCCACATAAAGGCACCAATCACCATATCCAGAATTTTCCAAGAAATAGGTTTACTAAATATAGGCCGCAGGAGTGACGCACCATACCCTAAAGAAAAGAAAAATACAAAAGAAGCCGCCACAGCGCCTACTGTAAATTCTAGTTTCTGCCCCATAAATTGAGTCGAGATTGATCCGATCAGGAAAACGGTATCAAGGTATACATGAGGATTTAACCACGTTAAAGCCAGTGCAATAGTGATATTTCGGCCTAATGTTGTTTTAAACTTTTCATCATCCAAAATCATGGCACTAGACTTGAATGCCGCCCAAAAGCTTTTTAGTCCGTAAGCAAACAGGAAAAGTGCGCCCAAATACTTAATAATGACCATGAGCGATGGGACTTTCTGGATGACGACCGAGAATCCAAGCACTCCCATCACGATCAATAACAAATCGGATAGCGAGCAGACCAAACAAATCCAAAACACATGCTCTTTTTTGAGTCCTTGTCTCAAAATGAATGAATTCTGTGCACCAATCGCAAAAATAATCGATAAGGTTAAACCAAACCCTGAAAGTAACGCATTCATAGATACAACATCTCTCAATAACAAGGCGTTACGCTTAAAATCCTAAGTCTCAATCTTATCCCAATATAAAGCGCGCTCTATGCGCTCTTTACGATAGTTCGTGACTTCTAATCGAATACCATCGGGATCTTCAAAGAAAACGGCATAGTAGTCTTCTGCATATTCAGGATATCTCTTGGGCTCACTACAGTAGATACCCATATCCGCAAAACGCTTTGCCACACTGTATACATCTTCCACACTCTGTACACGGAAGCATAAGTGATGCAAACCCGTATGGTAGGAATTATAATTGGGTGTGTCTTCGTTTGATGGTCGTAAAACATAACCAAACTGACGGTTATAGTATTGGATATGCCCTGCATGATTGAGGACAAATGAATTCTTTCGAAAACCAAGCTCTGTCATGACCAAATCATAAAAAACTTCGGAACGGGTCATGTCACTGACTGTGATATAGATATGATCAATGCCAATGACTTCAGTGACCATATCCTATCCCGTTGTTCATTTAGTAAATGATGCGATCACTGTTTGATAACCAGTACGCGCTCTTCAGTCATATCGGCAATCGCAAAGCGGATGCCTTCACGACCCAACCCGCTGTCTTTAACTCCGCCATAAGGCATGTTATCAACACGGAAGGTTGGTACATCATTGATAATCACACCGCCTACATGAAGTTCATCCCATGCTTGCAGCATCTTATTTAGATTTTGAGTATATAAACCAGCTTGTAAACCAAAACGGCTCTGATTTACCAATTCTAGAGCTTCATCGAAGCTCGAATATTTCTCTAGAATCACAACAGGACCAAACGCCTCATTCTGATAGACATCAGCAGAGTCAGGAACATTTTCAAGAACGGTGGCTTCAAGTAAAACACCATTTAAATGCCCGCCTGCTAAAACTGAAGCGCCTTGTTGTACGGCATCATCAATCCAGCCTTTAAGGCGTTGTGCCTCTTTTTCCTTAATCATTGGACCGATGACAGTCGATGCAAGATGTGGGTCTGCTGGAGTCAATAGCTTTGCACGTGCGACGAATTTAGTTTTGAGTTCATCATAGATATCTTGATGAGCCAATATCCGCTGTACACTGATACACACCTGACCAGATTGAATAAATGCACCTGTAATCAAACGATCCAATGCTGCGTCAATGTCGGTATCCGGCTCGACAATCACTGCGGCATTACCGCCCAATTCCAACACCACTTTTTTACGACCCGCCCGCGCTTTCATATCCCAGCCCACTTTATCCGAGCCTGTAAAGCTCAGCAGTTTGAAGCGGTCATCGGTTACGAATAGATCAGCGCCTTCTCTATGGCAAGGTAAGATAGAAAACGCACCTATGGGCAAGTCTGTCTCGGCCAAAACTTCAGCCATAATCAAGGCACTGACCGGTGTCAGACTCGCGGGTTTAAGCACAAATGGACAGCCTGCCGCAATCGCAGGTGCGATTTTATGGGCAGTCAGATTCAGGGGGAAATTAAACGGGCTGATAAGTGATACTGCACCAACAGGCACACGTTGCGTCATACCACGATAGCGTCCTGCGGTTTCAGTGACATCCAAAGGCATCACTGCCCCTTTATCCAGTTGTGTCACCGCATCCGCTGCCAATTGAAACGTACTGATCAAACGCAGAACTTCTGCTTTGGCTGAAGTCAGAGACTTCCCACCTTCAACAACTAACACTTCAGTCAACTCATCAAATCGCTCCGTAAATCGACGCACGCAGTGCAATAAAATGGCTTGCTTTTGAAAGGCTTTCAATTGCGCCATAGGCTTCTCAGCCTTCACTGCGGCCTCAATCGCTTGGTTGATGATCGTATTGTCAGCCAGTGCCACTTGAGTGACAGTCTTGAGGCTGAATTTGTCAGTCACATCAAGCCATTCATTTGAAGTGACAGGGCGATTAGCAAGGTAGAGTGGATACTGGTTTGGAAATGAGAATGTAGACATGGCTGCTTGTTTTTTAATTAAATAAGTACTTTATCCTAACGGATATTAGACTGCTTAGTAAGCCGCTGGACGTAGTGTTTTTGATAAGAAAGTAAGATATCCCTGCTTATCAATTATCTCTTTAAAATATATTGTTATGATTTATATGCATTAAAATCCAATAAGAAGATTGCTACCCTAACTCAAACGATTTCTACTTTGATTTAGGCCATTTCCATGTCTCACACCCCGCTTCGCCTTTCTCTTTTAATGATAAGCATCGTTAGTATTACGTTGCTAAGTGGTTGTAATAGTCAAGATGATGCACCCGTCCCACTCGTTTCAAAAAGACCTAACATTTTATTTATTCTAGCGGACGATTTAGGGTATTCAGACATTGGGGCATTTGGCGGGGAAATCAAAACGCCGAATCTTGATGCGCTCGCCTCTGAAGGACGTTTATTAACGGATTATCATACTGCGCCAACCTGCTCCCCAACTCGATCACAACTGCTCTCTGGAACGGACCATCATTTGGCTGGACTTGGCGCAATGGCTGAGCTGCTTGCACCTCAGCAAGTTGGGCATCCAGGTTATGAAGGCTATCTCAATCAAAAGTCGCTTTCACTGCCGGAACTCCTTAAAGATAACGGTTACGATACCTACATGGCAGGAAAGTGGCACTTAGGACTGACGGAGGCACTGAGCCCTAAAGCGCGTGGTTTTGAAAAATCCTTTGTCCTGCTTCAAGGGGGTGACCTACATTTTGGGACTGCTCCTACGGGCTATAACCGCGGGACCTATCGTGAGGATGGCGTTCTGGTCAATGTTCCGAATTCTTTCTATTCATCTGATTTTTACACGGACAAACTGATTTCTTATATTGGCCAATCCAAGACTCTCGATAAGCCCTTCTTTGCCTATGCCGCCTACACGGCTCCACACTGGCCATTACAAGCACCGACTGAATATATAGATCGTTATAAAGGCAAATATGATGCCGGTTATGACGCTATTCGTCAGGCTCGTATTGAGCGTCAGAAAAAAACAGGGGTTATTCCTGCTGACTTTCAGCCGAGTACCATCTTACCTGAATCAAATATTCGTCCCAAGTGGCAATCTCTCACTCTTGAACAACGCCAAATCGAATCGCGTAAAATGGAGGTCTATGCCGCAATGGTGGAAAACCTTGATCATAATATTGGTCGCTTAATTCAGCATCTGAAAGATATCGGTGAGTATGACAATACTTTAATCTTCTTCGCATCTGACAATGGCGCTGAAGGATTTGTCCGCGGAGCGCCTAAAGGATTTGATAATAGTCTCTCCAATATTGGTCATGATAACTCGTACACCTATATTGGCCCACGCTGGGCTGAGGTCAGTGCAGCCCCTTTTCACCTCTGGAAAGACACGACAGGTGAAGGCGGTGTGGTCGCACCTGCTCTCGTCAAGCTCCCTAAACAATTTAGATCTGAAGGAAATCTCACACAGTTTACCTCGGTGATTGATGTATTACCGACTCTGCTTGATATCAGCCAAACCCCTAATCCAGGGACTCAATATCATGGCCGAGAAGTTAATCCAACGACAGGGTTTTCACTCCTTCCTCTTCTTGAAAACAAAACAAAAACACCTGTACGGGGTGAAAATTTTGTCTTTGCTGATGAATTACATGGCAATAGTTATGTACGTAAGGGTCCGTGGAAACTCGAACTTCAAGTAGGAGGTGCAGTCTCCAGCATGACTTGGGAACTCTATGATCTGTCAACAGATCGAGGGGAAAATCATAACGTCGCAGATCAGCACCCCGATATCGTGGCGGATCTTAAGCGTGAATACGATAACTATTCGACACGCGTTGGATTGATTCCCTATTACTTAACACCACCTTCACCAGATAAGTTCGCATTGGGTAATCCTGAGTAACCCCAACAAATGAGCAAAAAAACTTTCTACACACTCGCAATTGCAACTCTTGTTATTGGGTTGGGGACATTCATCGTGTGGCGCTGGGATGCACGAACACCACACCTAATCCCTCAAGAAATTTTAGGTGACATTCAACTATGCAAACTGTACCAAGGGACTCCAGAAGGATGGCCACAGGATAAGCAAGCGGGTATGGTCAATATTCATGCTGGTGAATTTCAATTCGGGTCAACACATGGCTATCCCGATGAAAAACCTTTTGGAAAAACCACTGTCAAAGAATTTTGGATCGATCAGACTGAAGTGACTAATGCTCAGTTTCAAGCCTTTGTCAAAGCAACAGGTTATGTCACTGAGGTCGAACAAGAAGGCGGTGGTGCAATTTTTATTATCCCCACGGAAAAAGAACTTGCTGAACGTCCAAATGCGTGGTGGAAATATGTCAAAGGTGCCTCTTGGCATGCTCCAGAAGGCGTAAATAGCACGATTAACACTCGCCTCAATGAACCCGTAGTTCTGGTCACACAACGTGATGCTTCAAGGTATGCAGAGTGGCTAGGACATGAATTACCCACAGAACAAGAATGGGAATACGCAGCGAAAGCGAATGTCGAAGATGATGATTTTGCACATGCAGACCTAGAGCACCATCATCAAGACATGCACCATCAGCCCGAAGACACACAAGGAACCCCTACTGCTAATTTCTGGCAGGGCGACTTCCCCTTGCACAATGAAAACACAGATCACTTTGCAGGTCGTGCATCCGTCGGATGCTTTAAGCCGAACCCTTGGGGTTTATACGACATGATTGGAAATGTGTGGGAGTGGACACGCGATGCTTATCGGGGTGGTCATCAGCCCCATGGCAATGGTGATCCGCTGGTGAGTTTAAAAGCGGAGCATATGTCTCTCTTTCCACAAGCACAAATGGTTGTGAAAGGCGGCTCTTATCTCTGTGCAGCGAATTATTGCTCGCGATATCGTGCCAGTGCACGGCAGCCGCAAGAGGCCAATCTAGGTACAGGCCATGTCGGATTTAGAACCGTTTGGCATGAGCCTTAATGGTACTAATAGCGACATGCTCACTCTAAAAAAAGGGAGGAAATTTTATTAATTTCCTCCCTTTTATCATAGCCTCAAACAGATTCAGTAACGACCCGCTCTGGTAATGTCCGCCAGGTATATAACCAAATCAGCGCGCCTATCCCCATTGCTATCGGAACCAACTGAATCGCACTTTGTAGTCCAATATAATCCGATGCTAAACCCACAATCGTCGGACTAATTGCATCGCCCAACAAATGAATCAACAAAATCGTGAAGGCAAATGCCCGTACACGTAATGCGCTGGGTACGCAATTGGTCAGCATTGCATTCACAGGACCATTATAAAACCATAAGAAAAACTGGGCTAAAAACAGCATAGTTACCGCACCCATGGCGTTTTGCAGGGTCAAAGCAAAAAAACCAAAGATGGTTGCAAGCAACATCGACCAACCGGACAAGGCCATATAAGACTGGCGTGTCCATGCTTTTAATTTATCGGCAAGAAATCCACCGATGATCGTTCCAAACAACCCACCCACAACAGCAGATAACCCCACGTAATGTCCTGACTCTTCAATCGACATCCCGCGATGACGTTGTAAAAACGTCGGGAACCAATCGGCAAGCGCACCAGCAGCAAAAGTCACTACGGTATAACCTGCGACAACCAGCATATATTCACGATTGCGCAGTAGTAGACCTATCGCTTGTGCCCACTTCGGTGGAGTGACATCAGCATCAAGGTCAAAACGTCCACGACCTGGATCACGAATCCACAAGGCAAGTAACGCCATTGCAATGCCCGGTAAGCCACAAATCAAAAATGCCGCACGCCAGCCGTACATTTCACCAAACATGCCGCCCAAGATAAAACCCATGGCAGAACCTACAGGAATGGCAACATAAAAAATTGTCAGTATTCGGTTACGGCGCTCGGGTGGGAAAAAATCACTCAGCAATGCTGGTGCAAGCGTTGCATAGGCTGCTTCACCCACACCCACCAGTGCACGAGCAAGCATAAAAGTCCAAAATCCAGTGGCAAAAGCTGCTAATGCTGTCGCTAGTGACCAAAGGGCAATACCCGCAGCAATCAAAATTTTACGAGGGAAACGATCCGCCAAGGCACCAAACATCATGCTCGACAGCATATAAACGATTACAAACCCGGTAATGGGTAAGCTGGTCTGAAAATCGGTCAGTTTTAAATCATGCTTAAATAGATCCTTCACCACACTTGGAACATATCGATCTAAATAATTGAGCAAGTTCATCATGGTCAGAATGAATATTGCATATCCTGCGCCGCGCGTGGTGCTATTCAACAGCATGGCTAATCCTTGTTTTTCACTTTAAGTCATTGGGAATTAGAGGTGATCTTACATCGAATCTTATGCAATTGTGATATCAATCCAAAGCACATACTCAGTTTTAATCAGGAAACAGCTAAAGTCGCATCACTTACAAAGAATAACGTTTTAGATGGATGGTGATGGATATCTCTAAATTGTCATAATTAAACTGTAATATTTTCGTAATTACTCTAAATAGAAGCCTCAAACTATGAATCAACCCTCATTTCGCTCATTACCAATTCTACGTTCCATGCCCCCGTTTCCAAAACGTGTTCCCAAAAACACACCAAAACGCGGACCTAATTTAGAATGCGAAATTGCTGAAGATTCAAAAACAATTCTTGAAATCCAGCGTTTTCGCGCTCAAGTATTTGGCGGTGCATACAACATTTACTTTGATGATGGCATCGATAACGATCAATACGATCAATACAGCATTCACGTTCTTGTACGTGATACAGCAACCAAAAAAATTATCGCCTGTACACGCGTCATTACACCTAAAGCTAAAGAAAGCTTAGGTCAGTATTATTCAGAATCTGAATTTAATTTGGATGAATATCTTAAAGATAAAAAACAAGTTTATGAAATTGGTCGTACGTGTGTCGATGAGGCTTATCGTGGCGGTAAAGCACTTGCCGTATTGTGGATGGGTATGGTGCCACTCATCTTGAATCAGCTTAAAGCAGAATATTTGATTGGTACAGTGAGCGTGAACTTAACCTCTTCACATAAAAAAATCATTGCTACCGAAGGTTACTTACATAAAAAAGCAAAACTGAAAGACTTTACCAGTCGAGTTCCTTTTGATTTAGAGCACTATTTAACCAAAGAAGATGATTTCTTTAGTTTCGCTGAACATAGCCAACTGAAATATCATAAAAAAGACGTCCCTTCTCTGTTTAAAAAATATCGCCGTGTTGGTGCATCCTTCTCTAAGGAAGGTTATTTTGATGCGGACTTCAACTGCGTAGATTACTTTGTCTCTATTAAAGTGAATAAACGGTTACTGTTTAAACTCAATGTCGTTTGTAAAATCATTGAAATGAAAAAGAAAAAATCATAATAAACAAGCATTTTAAATAAACTTTCTTCCCAAGGTTGAATATGATCAATATTCAACCTTGGTTAAGCTACAATAACGACACATCACACCTATTTCTGATTTTCGACTTTGCATATCACCAAATCTAACTAACATTATCGAGAAAAAACGTTTTTCAGATAAAGGCGAAACTGTTACATTTGCACATTATTTTTTGACCTACGAGCCAAGTAAGACAGCCATGTACGTCTACACTGAATTTGACCAAGCTTTGGTCGACGAACGCGTCGCACAATTCCGCGACCAAACCCAACGTTTCCTTTCAGGAACGCTCAGCGAAGATGAGTTTCGCCCATTGCGTTTGCAGAATGGCTTATATGTACAACGTTATGCGCCGATGCTGCGGATCGCCGTACCTTATGGCGTACTGAACAGCAAGCAAATCCGTAAAATTGCGTCGATTAGCCAAACCTATGATCGTGGCTATGCCCATATTTCTACTCGTCAAAATATTCAGTTGAATTGGCCTGCACTTGAAAATGTGCCCGATATTCTTGCTGAACTGGCGACAGTACAAATGCATGCAATCCAAACCAGCGGCAACTGTATCCGTAATACCACCACGGATCAATTCGCTGGACGTATTCAAGGCGAAGTCGCTGATCCACGCCCAACCTGTGAAATTATTCGTCAGTGGTCAACCTTTCACCCAGAATTTGTATTCCTACCGCGTAAATTCAAAATCGCGGTTAGTGCATTAAATGAGATCGATCGTGCCGCAACTGCATTTCATGATATCGGCGTGTATTTGGTTAAAAAAACCGATGTGGTTAAACGTATTGCCGACTATAAAATCCGTTTAGAGGACGCGAAACAGGCTTTGGCATCTGCTGATGTCAATGGAGATCAAGAAGAACAGCAAGCACAATATGATGCTGTGCTCCACTCCTTCCTTAATGTCGATCTGGTTGAGCATGCGCTGAATGATGAACCATCAGAATGGGGCTATCAAATCATGGCGGGTGGCGGTCTTGGCCGTACGCCAATCATTGGCTCGATCATTCGTGAATTCTTGCCCCGTGAAGATCTGATCGCTTACTTAGAAGCAGTCTTGCGTGTCTACAATCTGCATGGGCGTCGTGATAACAAATATAAAGCGCGGATTAAGATTCTCGTGAAGGCACTAACGCCTGCTGTATTTGCCTCTAAAGCAGAAGCTGAATTTAGTCAAATCCGTGCTGAACTTAAGGTGCCAAGTGATTTGTATGCAAAAATGGAAAAGAACTTTTCATTGCCTGCATATCAAGCATTGCCTGATATTGATTTCACTGAAACCCTCAAGGCAAATCCAGTGTTTGCAAACTGGTATCGCATCAACACCCATCCCAACAAAACTCCGGGTTATCGGATCGTTAATATCTCGCTTAAACGTGCTGGCATTGCGCCCGGTGATGCAACCTCTGAAGAACTAGATCTGATTGCAGACCTAGCAGATAAATACAGCTTCGGTGAACTACGCTCTACCCATGAACAAAACATCGTGCTTGCTGATGTCGAGCAATCCAAGTTGTTTGAGCTATGGAAAATACTCACCCAATATAATTTAGCCCGTGCGCATATCGGCTTTTTAACCGATATCATTTGCTGCCCAGGCGGTGACTTCTGCTCACTGGCCAATGCAAAATCAATCCCGATTTCTGAAGCCATTAGCCGTCGCTATGAAGATCTAGATACGGTCTATGATCTCGGTCATCTCGACCTAAACATCTCTGGCTGTATGAATGCCTGTGGTCACCATCATGTCGGCCATATCGGTATTCTCGGCGTGGATAAAAAAGGTGATGAGTTTTATCAAATTTCCTTAGGGGGTAATGCTGGACACGATTCAAGTTTGGGTGACATTCTTGGACCATCCTTTGGTGCCGATGAGGTTGCCGATATTGTTGAAGAAATTCTCAATACCTACCTCGACAATCGTCAAACCATTAATGATGAAACAGAACGCTTCATCGATACCTATCGTCGCATTGGCTTAGCGCCATTCAAGGAGCGTGTCTATGCCAAATAATCAAACCCCAAATCTGGTATTGAACCTCGCAGGCGATTCCGCATTGGATACCTTTCAGCGTATCGCTGAGGATGGCGTATTACCCTCTGGCGATGTGACTGTAAGCCTTGCACAAATTGAGCGCTTGGCTGAAATTAGTGGCAAAAAAGGCTTGGTTCTGACTGAAAAAGATTCACCAGAAACCACATCTTTGCCTTTAGCTGACTTAGATCTGATTGAGATCTACTTCCCTGCCTTTGCAGATGGTCGGGGTTACTCATTTGCCACGCTTCTTCGTCGCCAAGGTTTTAAAGGTGAATTGCGTGCAACGGGCGATGTATTTAAAGATGTATTGTTTTACTTAAAACGTGTCGGCTTTGACAGTTTTATATTAAAGCAAGGCAAAGACATCAATGAAGCAAAAGCTGGTCTGCATGACTTTACCTCAGGCTACCAAGCATCAACTGCCGAGCCTCAAGCGCACTACCAAGCGGGTCGCTGATTAATTAAATTTTAAAAATAAAAAAACCGCAGTTAGCGGTTTTTTTATTTCAAATACTTGACCATAAAATCAGTGAAAGGTGAAAGATAGGTCATACACTCTTTTTCTTGTCCACGCTAGACTTATGCCAGAGTACCGCGTCACCAATCCAGTGCTGATTCAAGCTGAATATATAACTTTAGACAATAAGTCATCATTTACTCAATGGAATGTTTATGAAAAATAATCGCTTGCTTTCCTCTATCCTCAGCATATCCATGCTCTGCGCTATGCCATTGACCTCATATGCGGTACCAGATGGCTCCCAGCCCCTTGGTGCAAATGGTCCCAATGTGGATGAATTAGAAAAATATTCAGACATTTTCGCTCGCGCAAAAAAGATGATGGATGACCCTAAGACTTGGAATAAGATCCCTCCAAAAGTGACACTCTGTGTTTTCTCTCCAGAAGGCGCCAAAGGCAAAGGTTATGACTTTGCAATGAGCTATCTCAAACAGCTTCCCAAATACACCCAAATTGCAAAAAATATGGGCGTGGATCTCAAAGTCACCATGACATCGCCAATGGATATGCATATTGATATGGCATCATCCATAGCCAAGCGCAAAGCCAGTACAGACGTTAAATTCCGCGTCTATACCAATGAAAAGATCGCTTCTGAAGATTTTAAAGCGGGTCAATGTGATGGCGTCGCGATGAGTAACCTGCGCGCGAAAGAATTTAATGGCTTCATCGGTAGCCTTGATGCCATCGGTGCAATCCCATCTTATAAACACCTCACTGAAGCAATTCAGTTACTGGCAAAGCCTGAAGCTGCTAAGTACATGGTCAATCAGGACTATGAGATCGTTTCGATCATTCCCATGGGTGCTGCTTATATCATGGTTAATGATCGTAAGATCAATACATTAGCCAAAGCTGCAGGTAAGAAAATTGCGGTATTAGACTTTGATAAATCACAAGCGAAGATGGTTCAACAAATCGGCGCTCAACCAGTTTCCGTCGACTTAACCACCATCTCGGGTAAATTCAATAATGGTCAAGTCGACATCATGGCTGGTCCCGCGTTGATTTTTAAACCGCTTGAACTTTATAAAGGCATGACTGCTATTGATGGATCAACGGTCAAAGGTGCCATCGTGCGTTTTCCTATCGTACAGATCACTGGTGTGATGATGATGCATCGGGGTAAATTCCCTGATGGCGTTGGTCAACTGATGCGCGAGTTTGCAGCAATGCAAATTCCTATGGCTTACTCATTTATTGACGAAACTGAAAAATCGATCGATGCTAAATACTGGATGGACGTCCCTGCTGCAGATAAACCTGGCTATATGAAACTGATGCGCGAGTCTCGTATTGAAATGACGAAAGAGGGTTTTTACGATAAACGCATGATGAGTTTTCTTAAAAAAATCCGCTGTCAGTTTGATGCAACAAACTATGAATGCAGCTTGACCGACGAATAAATAAAGACTCAATATAACGATAAAACGGGCTTATATTAGCCCGTTTTTCATTTCCGCGTATCAATTTTCAGTACTGCTCAATATTGTTTTGAATCAGTAAATTCAAACTTAGATAATGACCATACCAGTCAAACCACACTTGACCATAATATTCGAAAAACATGCTGCATAAGCCATATGATCTTTAATACATGACCGATAGACTCAAATCATCATATTGATGATCTGGTTTCACTTTGCAGAAAATACAGTGAAGTGATCTATCGATAATAAATTATAACTTTTTACAAGGAATAGGTATGAAACATATTCAATCCCTGAAGGCCGTAGTCTGTACCTCTCTACTGACCCTCATTCCATTATTAGCTGTTGCTGCACCTGATGCCGCTCCAGCCGCAGATCAAAAACAAATCGCCGATGCGGTGATGCAAGTTAAAAGTTTAATCAATGCCTCCGCCCCAGACGGCTCCAAAATTGATACAGCACCTCCAACACCAGAAGAAATAAAAAAATATACGGATATGTTTGGCCGCGCTAAGAAACTGATCGATGATCCAAAAACTTGGAACAAAATCCCGACAAACATCACTTTATGTGTATTTTCTCCAGAGGGAGCTAAAGGGAAAGGTTTTGACTTTGCCATGAAAGCGGTCAAAGATTTGCCTAAATTCACCCAAGTCGCAAAAAACTTAGGCGTTGACCTGAATGTCAAAATGACATCGCCTCTAGATATGCACATCGATATGGCTTCAGCAAAGGCTAAGCGTAAAGCCAGCACCGATGTGAAAATCCGTGTCTATACCAACGAGAAAATTGCATCCGAAGACTTTAAAGCGGGTCAGTGTGACGGTGTGGCCATGAGTAATCTACGTGCCAAAGAATACAATGACTTCATCGGCAGTCTAGATGCGATTGGTGCAATCCCTTCCTATAAGCATTTAACTGAAGCCATTCAATTATTGTCTAAGCCTGAAGCTGCAAAATACATGGTGAATAAAGACTATGAAGTTGTCGCAATCATTCCTGTGGGCGCTGCTTACATCATGGTCAATGATCGTAAGATCAATACCCTAGCCAAAGCAGCGGGAAAGAAAATTGCGGTCCTCGACTTTGATAAGACTCAAGCGAAGATGGTTCAAAAAATCGGTGCACAGCCTGTGTCTGTGGACTTCACGACCCTGTCCGGCAAGTTTAATAATGGACAGGTAGATATCATGGCAGGACCTGCATTGATCTTTAAACCGCTTGAACTTTATAAAGGTATGACCGCACCAGATGGTACCGTAAAAGGCGCTATCGTCCGCTTCCCGCTGATACAAATCACGGGTGTGATGATGATGCATCGCGGCAAATTCCCAGATGGCGTTGGTCAATTGGTTCGCGAGTTCTCAGCCATGCAAACCCCTATGGCTTATCCTTTTATCACGGAGACAGAACAAGCCATTGAGCCTAAATACTGGATGGACGTGCCTGCTGCTGATAAAGCGGGTTATATCAAGCTCATGCGCGAGTCGCGGATTTCTCTAACCAAAGAAGGTCTATACGACAAAAACATGATGAGTTTTCTCAAAAAAATTCGCTGTCAATTTGACCCTTCTAATTACGAGTGCAGTATGACCGACGAATAGCACTCTAAAATTCAATAATAAAAAAAACAGGCCTGTAGAGCCTGTTTTTTTTATTGATGCATATACCTAAACATTAATAACCATCCAACTCAACAGGCAAAACAGGACAGTAAAACATCAAACTTTGATGTGTGCCAGTTGACCATACTACTCAAATTACGCAAAGTTTAAGCCATAATATTTTTTCTACTTAAATGATAAATTCCAAAACGAAGCTTCATTTAATCGAAGATTTATAGACATCGTCAAAATAAAACTTATGGATTATAAAACGGGCTATTAAAGTCATACACAAGGGAATATATATGAATAACAAACTGCGACTCTTATCCGCCCTCACTCTATCGCTGCTAAGTACAATATCCACCCCACTTTATGCTGTGCCTGATGGCGCTAAACCATTAGGTTCGAATGGTCCCGATGTTGACGAATTAGAAAAGTATTCAGACATTTTTGCTCGTGCAAAAAAAATGATGGATGACCCCAAAACTTGGAACAAAATCCCGCCTAAAGTCACTCTTTGTATATTTTCACCAGAAGGCGCTAAAGGAAAAGGCTTTGATTTTGCTATGAGCTACCTCAAAGAGTTGCCTAAATACACACGTATTGCTCAGAACATGGGCATCAATATGAATGTCACAATGACATCACCACTGGATATGCACATTGATATCGCTTCAGCTGTTGCAAAGCGTAAAGCGAGTACTGATGTAAAGTTTCGGGTTTATACCAACGAAAAAATTGCTTCTGAAGACTTTAAAGCAGGCCAGTGCGATGGCGTCGCTATGAGTAACCTACGTGCGAAGGAATTTAATGGATTTGTGGGTAGCTTAGATGCTCTGGGCGCAATCCCATCTTATAAACATTTAACAGAAGCCATTCAATTGCTCTCAAAGCCAGAAGCCGCAAAATATATGGTCAATCAGGACTATGAGATAGTTTCAATCCTCCCCATGGGAGCGGCTTATATTATGGTCAATGATCGTAAAATTGATACGCTTGCTAAAGCAGCAGGGAAAAAGGTCGCAGTGCTGGATTTTGATAAATCACAAGCCAAAATGGTGCAACAAATTGGTGCCCAGCCTGTTTCAGTCGATCTTACAACCCTTTCAGGAAAATTTAACAATGGTCAAGTTGATATCATGGCGGGTCCTGCTTTGATCTTTAAACCCCTTGAGCTTTATAAAGGAATGACTGCATCTGATGGATCAATAAAAGGTGCAATTATTCGCTTTCCTATCGTACAAATTACGGGCGTCATGATGGTACATCGTGGTAAATTTCCGGACGGTATTGGTCAACTCATGCGTGAATTTTCTGCAATGCAAACCCCAACTGCTTATGCCTTTATAGATGAAACCGAAAAATCTATCAATGCAAAATACTGGATGGATGTATCTCTGCAGACAAACCCAGCTACATGCATATGATGCGAGAATCGCGAATCTCCATGACAATGCAAGGATTTTATGACAAAAATATGATGAGTTTTCTCAAAAAAATTCGTTGTCAGTTCGACCCAAGCAATTATGAATGCAGTTTGAATAACGAATAATGATCAGTAATGTTTAAAAAACGAACTTTTTAAAAAGTTCGTTTTTTTTCTTAGAAGAATACCGTTGATAAAACACTCGGCTATTTAAACCAGGCAACCAGCCAAAGGATATTGGTAACAAAAAGTAATGCCGCAACGGTCTGCCAGAACTGTACAGGATGGCTCTCCATCAGCGGCATACGCGGCCTAGTCAGTGCGTAATTAGGTCGCTCTAGATCTGCCTGCCACTCCCCCAAATCTTCATAGCGTTGCTCCACATTCAGACTACAGGCACGCATTAAAGCGGCATCCATCCATGCTGGAACATGAGGATTATATTTGGATGCGGGGATATAACTTAATTTGGCAAAGTCAGCAGCAGACTGGGCGGATAGATAATGGCTCCCATAAGGAAACTCGCCCGTAAGAATTTCATAAAATGTCACGGCAAGCGCAAACTGATCAGCCCGCGCATCGATATTTTGATCAAGGGCATACTCGGGTGCTGCGTACTCAAGCGCTCCGGGACAAATTCGTCGTTCTGTCACGCTTCCCACTTGCGCACTACCAAAGTCTATCAACTTTAAATGCTGATGACCCTGATCGTCACGCCAGACCATAAAATTATCTGGTTTGACATCCTGATGGAGTGTTTCACGGCGGTGAAGTGCACGTAATGCACGAACAGCAGGTCGCACAAAACGAATAACCGTTTCAACGGGTGCATTGGGGTTTGCCTCTCGCCATCTGCGTAGCGTACATCCAGCCAGATACTCTTGAACCAGATATAAAAATTGACGAGGTTGCTCTGGTGCTAGCGTCTGTACAATGTCGGGATGCTCAATCCGTTGACCAATCCAGTCTTCTTGGACAAAAGCATGTAGTGTCGCAACGTTATCACTAAATTGTTGGGAAGGTGCTTTTAGAATGACATGCTTCTGATTACTCATCTGCACAGCATGATAAATACTGCTACGACTATTTGCATGTAGCTCACCAACGATCTCATATCCATCGAC
This sequence comes from Aquirhabdus sp., assembly GCF_046462495.1. NCBI lineage: Bacteria > Pseudomonadati > Pseudomonadota > Gammaproteobacteria > Moraxellales > Moraxellaceae > Aquirhabdus > Aquirhabdus sp. The sequence continues at coordinate 109,992 of NZ_JBKGVE010000002.1, forward strand.
TTTATAACCCGGCTTTAGATTGTCAGGTAAAAGCGGTGGAAAACTTGCTAAATCGGGTGGGTGATTATGGGAAACTTCAAGCGTATCGATATGAATGAGTTGACAAGATTGATTATCAGTACTGCCCGAATCTTGTGCCAATGTTGCCATCTGCTTGACGCAGCACTCTAAATCATCCGTTGAAAACTGGCCCAGATTAGTCTGCTCTTGAATCAAATCAGATAAAGTCTGTGCAGACAAAACACCGTGAATACCATCGGTCGTCAGTAAGAAGTAATCGCCAACTTGAACATCCACCTCCAGATAATCGACCTCAATACGCCAATCCATCCCCAATGCGCGGATGAGTTGCTCAGAGCTTCCTGTTTGAATCGTATGATCTTTGGTCAGGCACTCCAGCGACTGTTTGATTGGATGATCACGACCTTGCTGAGCGGGTCTAAACCGCCAGACACGAGAATCTCCCACATGAAAGATATGCGCCGATTGTTCATAAATAATAACCGCGCTAAACGTGGTGAGATGCGTACTATAGCGATGGTTATAATGCTGCCCCTGACCATGCAACCACCGATTAATCGCGGTTAATACCCGATAGCCCGCTGTTTTAATCGACCAATTTAAATCTGTGGCCAGAAAATCACTACAAAAATTACGAGTTGCAATCATCGCAGCTGGGCCACCCGACTCGGCAGAGCTGACACCGTCGGCAATCGCCGCAATCAGCATATGTGCGCTGCGCCCAAAGCCTTCAGGCAAGTGCATGACCAATGCATCATCATTAGCGGTTTTAGGGCCTTTATCACTATATTGAGCCGCAGTAACAACGAGAGGCATGGCTATTGGTCACCTTATCTATTTTTGATCATTTATTGTTTGTTGATTCTAGCTTGATCATAACTTAAAAATAAAACGGGAGAATCAAAGTCCTCTGACCATCCCAACCTATCCGCCCATTTTAAAATGAGCGCATAGCGTCTATAACTTATTTACTCAACAGCAATTTTCTCAATCCGCCCATCAGGATGAACTTCGATCATATGACCACGGGGCTCCGCGATGAAGAACGATCCTATAAATGCGAGCGCAGCCGTTCCCGCCAACACATAAAAGAAGCCGGTCGGTGATACCATTGAGAATACGGTTAAGAACAAGACACCGCCCACATTGCCATATGCGCCAGCCATACCCGCAATTTGACCCGTCATACGGCGCTGAATCAAAGGAACAATCGAGTACACCGCCCCACAAGCACCTTGCACAAAAATTGAAGTCGCCAAAACCACACCTACAGCCATCGCTAGCGTCCAACCGCTATTGCCCATTTGTGACATGAGCGCATAGCCCAGCGTTTGACCCAGTAAGCAAATCATGAGCACTCGGCGGCGTCCTTTAGCATCTGACAGGTAGCCACCACCTGGTCGAGCAAACAAGTTCATCACCGCAAAACATCCCGCGGTTAAGCCCGCTAAACTTTTCGACACCTCAAAATAATCGATAAAGAACTGCGGTAACATGGAGACCACGGCAAGCTCTGAACCAAAGCAAGCCATATATGCAAGATTCAAAATCGCCACTTGCTTGAACTGGTAACGCGGTGGCACAGGTGCATTCGCCACGAACAAATGCTTATTCACATGCCAAATTTTATAATATTGATAGACCGTTAAGAGCAAAATAGCCAGATAAGCGATTTGAGTCTCACCTGCGCTGAGAAGTTTTAATCCAGCAGGTGATAAACGCCATGCGAGTAACACCAAAGCAAGGTACAAAGGAGCTGTCATAAAGGCATAGAAAACAAAATCGCCTTTGGTTGTGACTTCTAAGCCACCGGCTTTCATCGGACGGAAATACGTCGAACCTTCAGGAGTATCTCTTACACCGCGATAAAACACGTAGCTGTAAAGGATCGCAATCACCCCTGTTGTTGCGACTGCGGCCCGCCAGCCATCAGCACCGCCGAATACATGAAAAGCAAGAAAGGGCATAGACATCGAAGCCACGGCCGCACCAAAGTTGCCCCATCCACCGTAGATGCCTTCAGCAATACCCACTTCACGTGCGGGGAACCACTCTGAAATCAGACGAATGCCGATCACGAATCCAGCACCCACAAACCCGAGTAAGAAACGCATCACCGCAAGCTGGTTATAGGTTTGTGCGGCTGCAAAGAGCAAGCACAGGATGCCGCTGATCAGCAGTAAAGCACTATAAGACTTCCGAGGGCCTATCTTATCAACCAACACGCCGATCAAAACCCGTGCAGGAATCGTCAATGCAACGTTAAGCATCAATAATGCTTTGACTTGTGCGTCGCTCATGCCGAAATACACTTTGAGTGTAGGCATGAGTGACGCATGTGCGAACCAAATCAAAAAGGTGATAAAAAATGCTAACCATGAATAATGCAAGATACGAATGCGTGGCACAGCAAAATTAAACAACGGGATACGATTAGCCAAAACAAGACACTCCCAAACAGCGCATGAATTTCAACAAAGTGCTTAATACTGAGCAAGGATAACCCCCATCCGAGTAAAGTATTAAACCTGATAAATATTTTCTTAATTAATGGTGTGCAATCAGCACATTATCACCATCAACAGTGACTTGATAGGTCTTAAGAGATACCGTTTCATCTTCTAAGCACAAACCTGTTTTTAAATCAAAATGCTGCTTGTAGATCGGTGATGCCACCACATCAAAGCCTTTTAAATTACCAGTAATTCCCCGCGCAATTACATTCGCTTGGCTAAAGGGGTCATAGTTGGATACGGCATAGACATTGCCATCTTTTAAACGGAAGATCGCAACTTGCTCACCTTGAACAAGAGCTGGAACGCCAACAAGGGGTGTTAGGTCAGTCAATGTGCATATTTTCTCTAACATGACGATTCTCTTAAAATTTAATTAAACAGTTAAATAAACCAAATCTTTAAAAAAACTTCCTTCCATAATAGAAGGAAGTGGGATAAAACGTTTATGCCATCTCAACGATCGTAATACGTCCAGCCTTCTCTGCTGGTGTCGCAGGGCGAATCTGTCCACGCTCCTGAACGAAGACGATGTTGTCATCAGGCTGATTGGAATTTACAAAGGGTTGGAAACGCTTGAGAATCTCAGGATCGTTGACCGCTGTTTTCCATTCACATTGGAACGTATCTACAACATATTGCATTTGTGCTTCGAGTTCAGCAGCAAGACCCAAGGAATCGTTGATCACGACATCCTTAAGGTAATCCAGCCCCCCTTCCATGTTGTCGCGCCAAACACTGGTACGCTGTAAACGATCCGCAGTTTTGACATAGAACATCAAGAAACGATCGACATACTTAATGAGAGTTTCGCTATCCAGATCAGATGCCAGCAGTTCAGCATGACGAGGTTTCATACCACCATTACCACAGACATAGAGATTCCAGCCATTTTCGGTCGCAATCACGCCAACGTCTTTACTTTGTGCTTCGGCACATTCACGTGTACAGCCAGACACGGCAAACTTGATTTTGTGAGGTGAGCGCAAACCGCGATAGCGATTTTCAAGTTGAATGGCAAAGCCAACGGAATCCAGCATGCCATAACGACACCACGTTGAACCTACGCAGGATTTAACTGTGCGTAGAGACTTACCATACGCATGACCAGACTCAAATCCGGCATCGATCAGTTCCTTCCAGATCAGCGGAAGTTGCTCTAAACGCGCACCAAACAAGTCAATACGCTGACCACCAGTCACTTTGGTGTAGAGCTTATATTTCTTAGCAACCGAACCTACAGCGATTAAGCCATCTGGAGTAACTTCTCCGCCTGCCATACGTGGCACAACAGAATAAGTGCCGTCTTTTTGAAGATTAGCCATGTAGTAATCATTGGTATCCTGTAGAGCTGCCAATGGTTTTTTAAGCACATGTTCATTCCAAAGCGAAGCAAAAATACTCGCAGCAGTCGGTTTACAGATATCACAACCATCATGTTGACCATTACCATGCTTATCGAGCAAGGCATCAAACGATTTGATTTCACCGACTTTGCACAGATGAAAGAGTTCTTGACGTGAATACGCAAAGTGTTCGCAGATGTCTTTCTTGACCTCTACACCCATTTTTTCGAGTTCTGCATTCATGACTTGTTTGACAAGTGCAGCGCAACCACCACAGGATGTGGCTGCCTTCGTTCCAGACTTGATGGCATCGTAATCCATGCAGCCCTTGGCCACCGCATCGCAAATTTCGCCTTTGCTGACATTATTACAAGAGCAAATCGTTGCGGTCATGGGTAGTGCATCAGCGCCTAAAGCAGGCTTTGCAGAACCGTCAAAACTAGGGAGGATCAAGGCTTGGGCGTTGTCCGGCAAATCCATGTCATTAAGCATGAGTTGCAGTAAGCCACCATAGGCTTCAACATCACCGATCAACACTGCACCCAATAATTTTTTGCCATCCGCAGAAACAACGAGCTTTTTATAAACCTCGTTAGGCTCATCCACATAGACAAAGCTTTGTGCGCCCGCTGTAGCACCATGTGCATCACCAATCGATGCCACATCTACGCCCATCAGCTTCAGCTTGGTGGACATGTCTGCGCCCATAAATTCTTTTTTCTTTTCATGGGCAATAATAGAGTGTGCAGCCGTTTCAGCCATTTGATAACCCGGTGCGACCAGGCCATAAATCCGTCCTTCCCAGAGCGCACACTCACCGATTGCATAAACATCAGGATCATTGGTTAAGCATTCATTGCCAATGGCAATACCCCCACGAGGGCCAACATCCAGACCAGCTTGACGTGCGAGCTCATCGCGTGGGCGAATACCCGCAGAAAACAAAATCATGTCCGTTTCAAGATGCGAACCATCGGCAAAATTCATGCGGTGGCGGCAAATTTCGCCATCAACAATTTCAGTCGTGTTCTTACCCAGATGGATACCAACGCCTAGCGCAGCAATCTTATTGCGTAATACTTTACCTGCACCATCATCAATCTGTACCGCCATTAAGCGCGGTGCGAACTCAACTACATGGGTCTCTAAACCTAAATCACGTAGCGCTTTAGCAGCTTCCAGACCTAGTAATCCACCACCAACGACCACACCAACTTTGGAGCGTGTTGCACTCACTTTCATGGCTTCAAGGTCTTCAATCGTGCGATAGACCAAGCAATCTTGGCGATCTTTACCCGGTAGTGGTGGCACAAATGGAAATGATCCCGTAGCAAGAACAAGCTTGTCATAAGGAATCTTCTCGCCACTGGTTGTTGTCACTGTTTTAGCAGCACGATCAACTTCAGTTGCGCCTTTGCCCAGATGCAGCTTGAAGCCGCTGTCTTCAAAAAAATTGGGGGCAACGAGTGACAAATCATCAGCTGTTTTGCCAGAAAAATAAGAGGTGAGCTGTACCCGGTCATATGCAGGTAAATGCTCCTCACAAAGCACCGTTACATCGATAGGTGTGTCTAAACTGACTGCCGACGCATCACGCGCAAGCACTTCAACGAAACGATGACCCACCATGCCATGACCAACGACGACGATACGCATATCTCACTCCTCACCACTATAAAAACGCATTAAATTTGGAAATCAATTATCAAAAAATCGTTACAGAAACGTTTTAAGCACTAAACTGCACTTGCCACAGGTTTACACTCCTGTTCAAGCAATCTAAAAATTTCGCTTTGACATGAACCACAGTTGGTTCCTGCTTTTAAGCATTGACCAACCGCCATAACGGTTGTCAAATTCTGGGCATGGATTGCTCGGGTAATTGTATTTTTACCCACGCTAAAACAAGAGCATACGATTGGACCAACATCGGAATTCGGGTCGGCAGCCAAACCAGAGAGCAATGTCCGACGGGTAACATTGCTCACTTCTTGGCCCAGTTGATCGTCTAACCAAGAGCGTGGCGGCAACGTTGCTCGCGCATCAGGATTAGATGCTATTGCGGCAAATGCGATGAGCTGCTGATTGAGGATCCAAGCAAATCGGACAATCCCCTGTGCAAGATCGATGTACTCCATGCGCTCAGCTTGAACAGGGACGTCTATTTGACTTAAAAGCCATTCAGATAGGTTTGCATTTGTTTCATGTAACCTATCATCAGTTAATGCAAACTCATGACGAAAGCCATTTAAGCTTCGTACATTTACGGCATAGTCCGTGTTCATAAGTTTTAAGCTATTCAATGACATGATAAAGCCATGTGTGTTTAGAGCCGCTTTTTTCAGCATTACTGGCGTGTGTTTACATTCAGGTTGACCAGAGTATGGATCCACCACTGGATTCACAACTGCACCAATGCGACTTTGAGTGCTATTAATACCATTCCAATGAATAGGCACAAAAACCATGCCGCGCTGTTGACCATCACTGATGATGACGCGAGCAAGCGCTTGCCCCCATTGGCTATTAATCTGCAGGATATCGCCAGATGATACATGTAACTTTTCAGCATCTTTGGGATTGAGTTCAGCGAATGGCTCACCGATATGACGGGTTAAGCGTGCGGCCAAACCAGTGCGAGTCATCGTGTGCCATTGGTCACGTATACGGCCTGTATTCAATGCATATGGAAAATCGTTACTTGTAACATTTCCTGTTGAAACATTTTGGACGGGAACAATTTTCGCACGGCGATTTGAGGTAAAAAATCCGCCTTGTTCAAACAAACGTTTAGTTCCTACAAGCTTTTGCTTCTCAAGCTGGATAGGCCACTGAATCGGATTCAGTGCATCATATTCATCTTGGGTAAGCGTCGATAATGCAGAGATATCAAAGTCACGGAGGACACGACCCTCTTGATTGTCTTTACCCGAGAGTGCGGCATGCTCAACAAAGACATCACGTGCGCTTTGATAATCGAAACCTTCAAATCCCATTTTTTTAGCAACTTGGGCAAGTGCCCACCAGTCTGCCCGACTCTCTCCCGCACCAGCCAAAATACCGCGCTGACGGGAGATACAGCGCTCAGAATTCGTCACCGTGCCGTCTTTCTCACCCCAACCTAAAGCAGGCAATACAACATCAGCGACACGTGTACAGTCGGTATCTGCGATAACATCGGATACGATGACCAACGGGCAATTGGCTAACGCTTCACGGACACAATCAGCATTCGGCATCGAAACAATGGGATTCGTTGCCATAATCCAAACTGCTTTAACCTTGCCAGTAGCCACGGCATCAAATAAATCAACAGCCTTTAGACCTTGCTGCTCGATCATGGTTGGCGACTGCCAAAAATCCTGCACCAAAGCACGATGAGAAGGTTCATTAATCTCCAAGTGCGCTGCCAACATATTGGCAAGTCCACCAACCTCACGCCCACCCATCGCATTAGGCTGCCCCGTTAAAGAGAAAGGACCAGCCCCTTCACTCCCGATACGACCAGTCGCTAAATGCACATTAATAATGGCATTAACTTTGTCTGTACCCTGACCACTTTGATTGACTCCCATCGAAAATAGCGTCATGGCTTTTGGTGTTGCAACAAACCAATCCACAAACCGAGTCAAATCGATCCCATCAACACCTAAGCGTTCAGCAACATCACCCGAAGCGACATCTTGCTGTGCTGCTAAAAGTGCATCCGCTAAACCGTCAGTGAATTGATCAATATATGCAGTGTTGAGTGCTGGGCTTTTTGCAACTTCAACCAATAGATAGTTAAACAGCAAAACATCCGTACCCGATTTAATCGGTAAATGCAGATCAACGATTTCATTGGTATCCGTTTTACGGGGATCAATTGATACGATTTTCATCGCAGGATTACTGACTTTCGCTTTTTTAATGCGTTGATATAAAATCGGATGACACCAAGCCGCATTCGATCCGACAAAAGTTAATAAATCAGCATGTTCAAAATCTTCATAGCTATTAGGTACGGTATCTGTACCAAAAGCACGTTTATGCCCAGCCACTGCAGATGACATACACAAACGCGAATTGGTATCAACATTTGGCGTACCGATGAAGCCTTTGGCAAGCTTGTTTACCACATAATAATCTTCAGTTAAAAACTGACCAGATACATAGAATGCAACAGCCTCTGGTCCATATTCCGCGATAATGTCTTGCAACTGGGCTGCGATATATGTGGTTGTATGATCCCAATCAGCGCGGACGCCGCCAATCGCTGGATATAACAAACGACCCTCAAGGCCAACCGTCTCCCCCAGAGCAGAGCCCTTGACACACAAGCGACCGAAATTAGCGGGATGCTCTGGATCTCCAGAAATTGAAAAATGACGATCAGCATCCACTGTTGCAAGCACGCCACAGCCCACGCCGCAATATGCACAGGTTGTTTTAATGGCTTCGCCACTCAATGAGGCATTTAGGGTACTCTCGGTCATCATGCGGCTCCCTGTAATTCTTTGGCAGATGAGTCACTTGATGTATGGTCTGGCGTAAAAATCAACGTATGACGTTGCGCCGAGATATCAGCGCCACGCTGAATCAAATCAAAGTAAGCAACGCCATCCTGAATATCACCATAGAGCACGGCACCCACTAATTTATTGTTTTTTATAAAGAGTTTTTTATAGACTGCATTACTGTGATCGCGCATGACCAAGGTTTCACTGCCCTCACCACTAAAATCACCGGCTGAATACAAATTCACCCCTGTGACTTTAAGCGTTGTCGCTGTCGCCTTTTGTATGTAGCGACGAATACCATGCTCAGCCAAATGGCTAGCGCAGACTTTGGCTTGATCAAAGAGCGGTGCAACAAGACCAAAAAGCGCACCGCGATTTTGAACACACTCGCCGACTGCATAAACCCGAGGATCTGAGGTTTGCATCGTATCGTCGGTTAGTACAGCCTTATCGACGTGCAAACCCATAGATTTTGCTAAAGCAACGTTCGGGCGCACACCAACCGCCATCACGAGCATGCTGCATTCGATCATTTCTCGATCTTTGAACGCTAAACCACGCATGTTCCCCGCTTCATCAATCACGATATGATCGCTTTTGACACCGATGGCAAACTCAATGCCGCGACGCTCTAAAGCTGCTTGCAGCAAATTGGCAGCTTCACGATCTAATTGACGATTCAACAAATAATCAATGTCATGAACCACGGTCACTTTTACACCACGTTTCGCTAATCCGTTGGCGGCCTCAAGACCCAGCAAGCCACCTCCGAGTACAATGGCACGTTGACCCAATAGGTTTGCTGCGGCCTCGACCATTTTTTCAACATCTTGAATATCGCGAAACTGGATCACAGCTGGATGCTGATGACCGGGCATAGGAATCACGAAAGGATTAGAACCAGTCGCAATCAATAGACGGTCATACCCTGCAACATCGCCATTACTTAATGTCACTTCACGACGCTTACGATGCACTGACTCCGCAACAATGCCTGAGATGAGTTTGATCCCATGCATCACATACCACTCTGGGGTATGCAACATGATGTCTTGAAATGATTTTTCACCTGAAAGTACAGGTGATAACATAATGCGGTTGTAATTACCGTGAGGCTCGCGTCCAATGACCGTGATGTCGTATAGATCAGGCTCTAAATGCAGTAGCTCCTCTACAGTACGCATAGCAGCCATACCGTTACCGATCACCACCAAACGCGCACGTTTAGGGCTAGAATTTTCTGGAGTTGCTGGCAGAATCTGTGCTTGCATGTCAGTATCCCAAAAAACAAAAAGCGCCCATACCTAAAAATCGGTATGAGCGCCTTTGCTCAAAGCCGCACGAAACTAAAAACGTTTCAATGCTGCAGTTAAAATAAGTTGTCGATCGCTTGGCAAATCGCCTTGCCTTGCATCATGATCTAGATAAAGCATAAACCATGCCAACATCACTATATTTAATATGATTAGCACATTTCCCCATAACAACAGCATGTAAATAATTATAAAAACATGTTATAAAACAATTATATTTAATAATTTATCAATGCCATGTCTAGCGATTCAAACATCCCCTCAAATACTGGTCTGTTAGCCGAAATTATCGATTCACTTCCGCACACGACCCCTTTTAAAGCACCAGAAGCGATCGAAGCAGAACTGGGACGCACTTTCTTGCTACGTCTTGGTGCAAACGAAAGTAATTGGGGTTGTTCACCACTGGCGCAACGTGCCGCAGAAGATATCGCGTCCCATCTGTTTAAATATGGGGATCCCCAAAGCGTTGAACTTCGTACGCTGCTTTCAAAAAAGCTTAATTATTCAATAGATTCGATTCTGATTGGTGAAGGAATTGATGGTCTTCTTGGTTTGGTCATTCGTGCATTCATCAACCTAAATGACCATGTCATCACAACGCATGGTTCATACCCAACGTTCAATTTTCATGCGAACGGTTTTGGTGCACGCTTGATTGAAATTCCTTATGCGGGTGATCAAATTGATTTAGATGGACTTTTAAGGGCTGCCATTCAATATCATGCAAAACTGATTTATTTGGCCAATCCAGACAATCCCAGTGGTACGGCATATGATCGACCAACGATAGAATCATTTATCGCAAAAATTCCTGAAGGTTGTCTCCTCATTCTAGATGAAGCCTACGCAGACTTTCTGCCGAGTAATCAATTAGCAGAGATCAACGTCCACACGTCACGTGTCATTCGGTTACGTACCTTCTCTAAAGCCCATGGGCTTGCTGGAGCACGTGTCGGTTATGCACTCGCCCATCCAGACTTTATCGCTGCATTTCATAAGATACGCCAACATTTTGGGGTGAACCTCGCAGGTCAAGTACTCTGTGCGGCTTCTTTACGTGACGCTGCCTATATAGAACAGGTCACCAAAGAGGTTGCTGTAGGTCGTGCTGAATACTATCAATTAGCCGAATCATTGGGTCTAAGAGCCATACCGTCCTCGACTAACTTCGTGACGATTGATGTGGGGAGTATTGAGAAGTCGATCTGGTGGGTCAAACGGCTTGCAGAAGAAGGGGTCTTTATTCGCCGTCCTGGGATAGGTGCACTGAGTCAGTGTATCCGCATTACTGTGGGGACGCGCCTAGAGCGAGCGCTATTAGCAGAGATTATGCGGAAGATTCATGGTGAAGGGTAAATTCTCATGAATCCGCTTTGCATGTAATCACTGAATCACTTGCAGTGCTTCAATGCTTGCCACGCAAACTGTATTTTATGCGAATGGATTCAATCTTTGCAGTGATTTCATTAAATAAAGGACGTGTCGCGACATTGTGATCAGCGCAGCATCGCTGTAATTCCCACAGCTCCGCAAGAATAGATATGTCTGACGTCTCACAACGTTGAAGTAACTCCTCTAAAAGATAAGCAAAAGCCAAGACCTCGATACGCTGTAATGAATCTTGCGCTTGAGTCTCCATCGCAGTAAAAAATGTTGCGCCACCAAAGTCACCGAGCAAACAATTATGATGATCAAGGGCATGCGCGTTATATAAAATGTTGTGCGCATACAGATCGCCATGCAAAATCCCTTGTGCATGTAAATGAGTCATCGCACTGGCAATACCATATCCTAAATCCAGCATATTAAGTATGCTGAATCGATCATCGGCAGAGTAAACATCCCGTGTACAGGATTCCAAGCTCGGAGGTCCGGCTAGATTTTTAAAAAGAGGATCAATTAAAGGCATGACCAGACCCAGTGCTGAATCTGGATGTCCGGTAATTCTACCCAACGCACAAATAAGATTGGCATGTTGCCCAACCGCTATGCTGGCGGCCATTTCATTTTGTGGTAATCCATCACTGGTTAATTGACCCTTAAAGATTTTAACCGCAACCTCTAAAGGTTCATGTGATGATGGGTCACTTAGTCTTGCTTGATAAATATGCCCTGAGGCACCTTCACCGAGTAGATGTTGGATATGCAAATCATGCCACGCTATATCACGTATTGATGCAAAATCTGATTTCAACTCAGCGCAGGGGTTTCCAGCATAGGCGAGCCATGCGAGTCGCGGTAATGTTAATAACCAATTTGGTAGTGCCGTTAATTGGTTTGAGGAAATACGTAGTAATTGCAGATTTTGACAGGCGGCTAAGGTATCGGGTAAATGCGTCAGTCTGTTGCCAGCAAGCATCAGTTTCTGCATCTTGGAGCACTTGCCGATACTTTCAGGTATCTCTTCAATTTGATTGTCCGTTAAGATCAACCAGCGCAAATCGCTTGGCAATGCTTCTGCCGGGACATGTTGAATTTGATTGCTCTTAAAGCCAATCATGCTCAAACTTTGACACTGACCCAATACCCGAGGAAGCGTTTTAAAGAGATTATTTGAACAGAACAGAATCTTGAGCTTTTTTAGTCGATATAAATCATCAGGTAGCGACGTTAATGCATTACCTGTTAAATTCAGAACCTCCAAAGTTTCCGCATATTCGAAAATTTCAGAAGGGAAAGCAGTCAGTCCACATGAAAGATTAATCCGGCGACAGTTTTGAATATTACGACTTCGAAGTTCTTCTAGAGTATTTATTGTGGGCATAGTGATTTAATCTTTTAAACAAAACTCATTTCATCTCTTCTACCATTTTCTTAATCTTTATCGCTTTCTCAAAATGATCAAGCTGATGCGTCATAATCCACCACTCCGCAGCCTCCATAAGCAATTCTGAATTATCATTCTTATTCGCAAAAAAAGCATAAAACGATAATCCAACGCTCTCTCCCTTCTGCTGGATTTTTTGATTGCAAACAGCAATGATTTTGCGCCTTAACATTTCTCTCATCAGCTTAATTCATCATTCATCTTTAAAAACGTGTTTACTCTTTTACGATTCATTGATCATAAATTTTAATGATTATTCATTATAACTACGGCAGCAAAGCCCATAAATTCAATCCGACTGCCGATGCGCTTCCATTAGATAATCATCAGATTGCATTTCAAGTAACCTTGAGCGAGTCCGTTGAATTTCAAATGCCAACTTCTCACCACTATAGAGTTCGAGAATCGGTTGTTGTGCAGTAACAACCAGCTTTACCCGACGATCATAAAACTCGTCAACCAGATAGATTAAACGTCGTGTTGCGTCTGCAATCTGATCATTGAGTACAGGTACGCTACTCAGCAGAACGGTGTTATACAGCTTTGCCAATTCAATAAAATCTGCGGCACTGCGCGGCTTCATACATAACTCATCAAAGTGACACCAGAGCAAGTCATCAGTTCGCCCTTCTACCTCAACCAATCGGTCATTGATGGTAATGTCTTCTTGCGACACCAAATGGTTCTTTGTTAATGCACAAAAACGCACTGCCATCCAGTTTTCCGCTTCATGGGTTAATGGCGAGCGATAGAGATTCGCTTGCTTAAGCACACGTAGACGATAATCAATCCCCGAATCCACATTCAAGACCGTGCAATTTGCTTGTACAGCGGCAATTGCTGGCAGAAAACGATCACGATGGATGCCATTTTTATACAGACCTTCTGGGGCAATATTGGATGTTGCCACCAACGTGATGCCACGTTTGAATAACATGCCAAATAAATCACCCAAAATCATCGCATCAATAACATTGCTGACAAAGAATTCGTCAAAGCAAATCACGACCGCTTCTTTGTAGATAATATCCGCAACTTTTTCTAGAGGGTCAGTCTGGCCCTGTAGTTGATTCAGCTCACGATGTACACGCTGCATAAAATGATGAAAATGCATGCGCATCTTGCGACGAAATGGCACAGCCTCAAAGAACTGATCCATAAGCCATGTTTTCCCACGACCTACACCGCCCCAGAGGTAAACCCCTTTAGGCGCAGCAGGACGGCGTAAACGGAAGCCTTGGGCCTGTTGATAACGCTGCATCAGTTGCTGATAGAGCTCATCGAGCGCATATACTGCATTGGCTTGTTCATCATCATGTACAAAGGAGCCACTACTCAGTGCTGCTGCATATCGCTCTGAGGGCGTTAAAACATTTGGAGTAGCGTGCGTTGTAGATGGATTTACTGACATATTCATGGAAAACGGCTCTCTAATTGCGATCCAATATCAGGCAAATGCCCATGGAAAAAATGTCCGCTTCCTGCGATGACTGCTAAATCAAAATTACGGTTATTTGCCCAATCGATAATATCTTGAGGTGGAACAACCTCGTCTTCTGCACCAACCATGACAAAGGTATCGTCAGGGAGAACCAAATCACCCATGGGGTAGTTTTTAACTGCGGGCGCTACTAAATAGAGTCTTTGCAAAACAAACTGGTGCGGATTATATTGCATTAATTCGCTAAAACCTGCGGCAGCGATATAACCACCAAAGGAAAACCCCGCAATATATAATTTTCTTGCCGAACTTTGGCCTGCAACCCAATCCAATACAGATAACAAGTCTTCAATTTCACCGATACCTTGTGCGTGTACACCGGTACTTGTCCCAACACCTCTGAAATTAAAAATCACCACAGAGATGCCGCTATTACGGAAAAAACGCGCAAGTGTCGTTACCACTTTATTATCCATAGTCCCACCCATCAGCGGATGAGGGTGACAAATAACTGCGATTGCGTCAGATTCTTGCCAAACTGGGCGAATCTGAAGACTACCTGCATTACCTTGAATAAGTTGGTCTGCCATATTAGCTGATATATACGTTTAAATGTGGCACAAAGCCTATCATTTTTGAGCCCTAAAATGCCAATATCAAATGTCTCAAGACGTTTAGATGTATCATTTGAGTCATCGATATGTAATTAAATCAACACCCTTCCGACTAATTATTAAGCGAAGATATACAGACTCTCTTTGCTTTAATTCGGCTCAAATCTTATATTCGGTATGCACCAAAATTTATCCACATCATGCACAACTGCGCTTTTCATGAACAAACAGTACGCTCTCTGCATTTTATTGATTTTATCAAAACTTGATTTATTTAAGCCATTGTTTTTAATAAAATTTAATGTATGGCTAAATTTTAATCAATTTGATGCCGCACCTTTATATTTGGTGGCTTAGACCTGTCAACCCTATAGTTGTCCACAACACCATCCACAACTTTTGTGGACAACGAGGTAAAGCCTTATAGCAATTGGCTTAGCGAGCCATGACGCTTGAAAAACTAACATACACCGCGAATCATAAATGCTACGAATTAATCAATTGGAAAATATATTTTTTGTTGCCATCTTTAAAAACATTCTGCTTGAGGAGAGCAATTTTGATAAAGAACGTCTTCTAACACGCTAAGATAACCTATGTTGTACTTCTATTAGGCATGGCTAGAAGCTAAAGTGGCACTTGATCACTCTTCTGATTTTGTCTGCCATATTGATACATCAACGGCGCGATTGCTCTATCTGGAACCCCGATTAATTTGTCGACAATATCCTTCAAGTACAGCATACGAAATTGTCAGACAATTATTTCACCTTCAATCAAGACATGCTCAACGGTTGGTTATTTTTGGTGCATACTTAGGTTGAGTTGCATTCGAGTTATGCACATAAATTGCCCACAGGCTCCCTCCATAATCTTTTTATAAGCATAGTGAAAAAACTTGTCATTTTTTATTTATATTTAATTCTTGATTTATATAACTTGTTGTATTATATTGTTATTTTAATAGATCAAAAAATGTACAATTTGTTGCCGCGCCTTACTGAGCGCCCACTTACGCTGTCAATACCATGGTTGCCCACAATGTTATCCACAGCTTTTGTGGACAACTGGCTAAACCCTTGCTACGACACGCAGAGGAAGATTACAGTACGATGAATTTAGAAAAAAAGATTACTTTCTGACCAACAATCGATTATTGAAGTACAGACATAAAGCGGAATTCGTTGTAAGTAAAAATGGACAAACGCTATCTGCTATTTTTTCTTAGAATTTCCGTTTAGCAAAATGATAAAACAAAGTGCATGAAACGAATTGAGATGGTGCGAGAGATAACCTCTCTTAAAAGAACGCAGATGGACTTACTCTTTTTTAAAATTCAGACTTTTCAATATTCAAAAAAACAGCCCATATAAAATGAGCTGATAAAATTTGCGACAATATTTTTTTAATCGAAAGACTTATTCAATCATGCCAATTTATCACGGTTTTAGCTTGCGCGTAATTTTGTGATGATCGGCTTACGTTTTAAAATCATTTCTCGAATACTGCCTTTCATATAACGCAGAAATACGCCAAGTGGTGACAATTTTGGATTCGGCGCTTTACCTTGCCCAATCGCTCTAAACTGAGCCGCGTACCAGATCACCTCCATGATCGCCAATTTATCGATCGGTGCAATTCCCGTTTTAATCGGCTGAGTTGCATATTTCACGTTTGAACCGGCGATCAGACTATCCGTCACATCTGTTTCCACCGCCAATGGACGGGCAATGCCGATTAAATCACAAGCACCTGAAGCCAGTGCCGCATCCATCCCTGCGCGGGTGCGGAAGCCCCCCGTCACCATTAAAACGGTCTTTACTTCCTTACGTACTTTTTCTGCAAACTCTAAGAAATAAGCTTCTCGCTGAATAGTGCTCTCTTTTGCAGGTTGTTTACGTTTAGCGCCAGCCATAGCGGGTGCTTCATAAGTACCCCCTGAAATTTCAATGAAATCTACCCCTAAAGCATCCAATGCTTTAAATACAGCAACAGAATCTTCTTCAGTGAATCCCCCTTTTTGGAAGTCCGCAGAATTCAATTTCACACCAACGACAAAACCTGCACTGGTTTGTTTACGAATTTCTTTAAAACTTTCAAGCAAAAAACGCATACGGTTTTCTAAACTACCGCCCCATTGATCGGTACGATGGTTATGCTTTGGAGATAAAAAAGCACTGACCAGATATCCATGCGCACCGTGGATTTGTACCCCTTGAAAGCCTGCCTTTTCGCAGATCCGTGCTGATTCACCAAAACGACGGATCAGGTCATAAATCTCTGCTTCCGTCAGTTCGCGAGGCACACCAAACAAAGGCGCCATGGCTGGGCCAAAACCGATCGCTGATGGTGCAACGGTTTCACGATTAAGTCCCTTTGGACATTGTTTACCCGGATGTGAGAGCTGCACAATTTGTGCGGTGTTGTATTTTTTTCCCAGACTCGCCCATTCGGTTAAACGTGCTAAATCGCTTTCATCTTCAACGATGGCCACCCCTGGCTCGTTTTTAGCACGATGATCAATCATCACATTGCCAGTGATTGACGAACCCAAGCCGCCCTTACCCCACGTATCATAAAGTTTGATGAGTGCCGGAGTCACTTTTCCATCGGGTGTTGCTAGCGCTTCACTCATTGCACCTTTGATGATTCGATTTTTAAAGATCTGTTTATTGATCTTGAGTGGCTGGCTGATATTGACCGACATGGGGACTCCATCGTGTGCAAGTAAGAATTAAAAACGTGCACCGATTTTACGCTAAAAACTAATTTTGACAATGCCTAATGTCAAAATATTAAATACTCAACACTCTAACCTACTTAATATTAAACCGCCCGACTCATTAACCTTTAATAATTTCAAAGCGATAAATCTCTTTTTCAGTACTATTGGTTGATGTAATTTGCGCTTGACTACGCAGTTCATGTCCGAGATGTATACAGAATTTCGGGATGTCACGCATGCTTGAAGGATCAGTAGACTCGATCACAAGTATTTCACCAGTCGCGATTTTTCGTATCGCGCGATGCAACAGCATCACAGGCTCGGGACAAATTAAGCCTTTGGTATCTAAAAAGTGCGGCGCTGACACGATTAACGCTCTCCTCTAGTCATCACAATGCTAAGCCTAGCAGAAAAATTTTCATCTATTTAAAACAAACCTCACCAAAAGTGATAATGATTCATGTATCTGTCGCCTAGCTTAGGCTATTATGCAGACTGTTTTTTAATTTTAAAGGTTAAATATGAGTGGCGAATCTGGTTCGGCGTGGACGGTGCGCGGGCTTAAACGCTGGCTATCGGCTACGCCGGAAACACGAGATGATTTAGTACGACTACTTGAGGATTCTAGACGTTTTTTAGAACCTGATACGGTTGATATGCTGACAGGTGTATTAGGATTACCCAAAACCCCTGTACGAGAAGTCATGACCCCTAGGCCATCCGTAGTCGGTTTGTTTGAAGATGATGAACTGATGGAAATCCTTCCTGTTTTGATTGAATCCGCACACTCACGCTTCCCGGTATTCTCACGGGATGGACGCGATACCGTTGTAGGCGTCTTGCTGGCAAAAGACCTATTACGCTTTATTCAACCCGGCAACAATGTGTCTTTTGATCTGCATACGCTGCTTCGTCAACCCGTTTTTGTCCCTGAATCAGCGCGTTCAGACCAATTGCTCGGGATGTTAAAGCATACTCAAACGCACATGGCGGTCGTGGTTGATGAGTATGGCGCGACTGCTGGATTGATCACACTGGAAGATTTGCTCGAAGAAATTGTAGGCGAAATCGAAGATGAACATGATGAAATCGATCCGCTTGCAGACTGCATTATTCCCGACCCTGATGTTAAGGAAGCTTGGCTTGTTCAAGCATTGACACCGATTGATCACTTTAATGAAGAGCTGAGCGCTGAACTTGAAGGCGAAGGTGTTGATACCATTGGCGGGTTATTGCTTGAAAAGACCGGTTTAGTCAGTGAGTTAACGGGTGAAACGGTTGAAATCGAGGACTGGGAATTCACAGTATTAGCGGCCGATCGTCGTAGTTTAACCTTGCTGCGTGCACGCCGTGCACCTGCTCTAATAATAGAATAACCGACCCATGAGGAGTATGTGATTAAAAATATACTCCTTTTTAAAAATACAGTTTCAAATTTAAAGCCAACTCATACTCTCATGACAATGGGCAGAGGACAATCTTTTGAGCATAAAGAAAACTGCGAGTGCAACAGCGAACTACACAGCTCATCGCTCTGATCGTCGCAATGCGACATGGTCTTTGAGCAATCTACCTCTTTTCGTAGCTGGTGTAGCCAGTCTTATTGCAGGCGCAATACTTCCTCTTGCCTTTGCTCCTTATAATC
The DNA here is from genome assembly GCF_046462495.1 of Aquirhabdus sp. NCBI lineage: Bacteria > Pseudomonadati > Pseudomonadota > Gammaproteobacteria > Moraxellales > Moraxellaceae > Aquirhabdus > Aquirhabdus sp. The sequence goes on from NZ_JBKGVE010000002.1 coordinate 128,939, forward strand.
TATGGCTCATTGCTTTTATTTCGCCAGCACTGCTGTACTTACTACTCAATCAACGCTCACCTGCACAGGCTTTTCTATTGGGTGAGGTATATGGGTTTGGATTATGGGCAGTCGGGGGATTCTGGCTCTATACCTCAATTCATGAATACGGTGATACCTCAGCCCCTCTTGCACTGCTCATGATTGCGGGTGTAGCACTCGTTATGGGCCTCTTCAATGCAATTGGTGCATGGTTCTATCGGCGTTTTCTGCCCGAATCACCGCTCACCTTTGCTCCGCTTTGGATTGTTATAGAATGGGTTAAAACGTGGTTGTTTACGGGATTTCCATGGCTCTTTGTGGGTTATGCGCTGATTAGTCATGGGTTAGATGGCTATGCCCCTGTTGCTGGCGTATTTGCAGTTTCTGTGATCGTGGTATTCATCGGGTGTGCATTTGCAGAGTTACTCCGTCGTCGCTGGTTCTGGCTAGTCCCTATCATTATATTGATCGCAGTCGGAATTGGTCTCAATCAAATCCGCTGGACCAAACCTAAAGCCTCACCTGTGCTTTCAGTTTCACTAATTCAGGGAAATATTCCCCAAGACCTCAAGTGGTTAACAGAGTATCGTGAGAAGACTTTACAGATTTACGCTCACTTAAGTAAAAGTGAATGGGGACGAGACCTTATCGTATGGCCTGAATCGGCTATTCCCATGTTTCAAAATGAACCAGAAGCCGCCCCATTTATTGAAGAAACGCATGAGATTGCTTTAGCGCATCATTCGGCATGGGTGATGGGCATTCCTTATCTGGATCTCAGCAATCAGACTTCGACATCCACAATCGATCCGCCTTTTTACAATGCCATTGGAGGGCTTGGAGATCATGGGTCAGGTCTTTATAAAAAACAACGCCTCGTGCCTTTTGGAGAATATATTCCTTTTGCAGGCACCCTAGACTGGATACTGCCCAGTTTAAGCAAAACAGGAAGTTTTACTGCAGGTCCTGCTGGACAAGCTCCCCTACATGTTAAAGGTCACGCATTGGCTGCTGCGATTTGCTATGAAGTTGCTTACCCCAATCTCACCCGCCTCAATGCGCAAGACAGTGACTTTTTGGTGACCTTATCGAATGATGCCTGGTTTGGCACATCAGCTGGACCTTTGCAGCACCTGCAAATGGTGCAAATGCGCTCTAAAGAAACAGGTCGTTGGTTTATTCGAGCAACCAATACGGGGGTAAGTGCATTTATTAACGATCAAGGTGAAATCGTTAAACGCACGCCACAATTTAAAACCGCGGTACTACGTGGCAATTTACCAGCCATGACAGGTGAAACACCCTACATGCGTTGGGGCGATCTCCCTATTCTATTGATCAGTGCTTTGCTGATGCTTATTGGACTTTGGACAAAGTTGCGTTATCAACGCTAATCGATTCGATATTAAGCCGCTCCATTGTTGAGCGGCTTACATCCTCTTTATGCAACTAAACAGGCCATCAATGCTTGTTCATATCGCTCCCAATCGACATCTGGCTCTGTAATAATTTCTAAACGGTTATCATCATGCCCCGCGTGACTGGTAAAGCTAATTTTGCCAGGAATCAAGTTGAGTGCCAACCACTCGGACCCCGTCTCTAGCGCATGATTCTGTACATGGATCACACCTTTGATCCTCAGCCACCCCTGCAGAGACAGCAACCATGTTAGTAACTGATCGCGATTGAATAACCACTCTGCGGGTAAACGCCAACCTCCGACAGATTGCGCCAATGCCTGTTCATGATAATGATAAGGTAACGGTGCCTCTTGCTCTTCTAGAGTAGTTGGATCATTGATTATGCTTGCGGTTTTTGGCGGAACAAGATGCAGAAGCGAACGCCGAGTTTGACGATTTGCTCTGCGCGGCAAATCGATGTCAATAATATCTAATTGCCCATGATTAATTTTATAAATAATTGGTGCTATATCGTGTTTTCCTGCAAGATCATCCAGCATTGTTTGCAGTTGAATCTGATCTGCATCAGACATTTGATCATGGTGAGAAATACTCAGTACATCGGCCAGAGCCCATTGGGCTTGATAGGTTTCGTGACCAGTTAGCCGCTCATCGAACAATCGCGTTCCATCAACCACACATACGACTGCACGGAGATCCAAGGCACGGGCCCAATGCGGCTCAGTCAATTGCTCAATCAGTTGTAGTGGATGTCCTAAGCCTGTTGGTTCTATAAATAAACGGGTGGGTTTGGCTTTAGTTAATAACCGTGCTAAGCCAACTTGCATAGGGAGTTGACTGGTACAGCATAAACAGCCACCAGCGACTTCGTAAATGGACACCCCGGCTTCTGCCTCTAAGAGCGCACCATCAAGGCCAATTTGTCCAAACTCATTGACCAATATCGCCCAATTCTCATCCGCAAGCTTTTGTGAAAGCAGATGTTTAAGCAACGTCGTTTTACCCGCGCCAAGAAAGCCAGTAATCACATGCGTGGGAACGCGATCTGCAATCAATGATTGCACCGGGGAAATACTTGCCATGATGATTTAAAACTCCGCAGAAGAAAGTCATTGTAAGCATTTTATAGTTCCAAAGCACCCGATTGATATCGACCTCGGTGAACATAAGGTACATATTATTAAGTTAATCTAATAAGTAATAGTACTTAATCGATATTTAATTCATCAATTAATTCACCTAATATGCTCTCAACGACACGCAAGCCCAGCTTGCACTTTAGGAGCAGATCATGAGTTATGTCATACATAAAAGTGAAAATCGTGGTCAGGCGGATCATGGCTGGCTGAAGGCTAAACACAGCTTTTCGTTCTCAAGTTGGCAAGATCCACGTTATATGGGTGTATCCGCACTTCGTGTGATTAATGAAGACCGTGTAGCCGCGCATCGTGGCTTTGGCATGCACTCACATGACAATATGGAGATTCTGACTTGCGTCTTGTCAGGAAAACTAACCCACAAAGATAGCATGGGCAATATTGGTCATATTGCAGCAGGTGACTGGCAATTAATGAGTGCAGGAACTGGTGTTACGCATAGTGAAATGAATGAGGGCGATATCCCCGTTCATTTATTGCAAATTTGGTTGTTTCCCAACATAAAAAATCCTGAGCCGACCTATCAGGAGCTAGCTCTCAATGTTAAAGAACAACCGAATCAGTGGCATCTGATTGTTGCCCCAACAGAAAATCATCTCACTGACTTTAAAGGCATGGTTATTCGTCAAGATGCTCGAATCTTGTCTACCTTTCTACAAACTGGACATGAATTAGTTTTGGACGCAGAGAAAAAAACCAGTTATGTTCACGTAGTCAGTGGAAATATTCGCATCACCAACGGTACAGAAGAGCAAATCGCTTCTGAAGGTGATGCGATCTATTTTGACAATAGTACGCCGTCCAGCACAGTGATTGCAGATACTGATGCACAGCTCATTTGGTTCGATCTTCCATAACTTTTGATGTCACACGAAGCAATATTTTTTATTTTTGGAGAAGCACAATGTTAAGTCCTAATCAAATTGTAGAACGTGTTTTAAGTAATCCTGCTCTGGCTGGGATCACATCGGTATTGATGCGTGCCATGCTCGCGTTTATGTTCATTGTGTCAGGCTGGGGGAAAATTACCGGTTATGAAGGAACGGCTGCTTATATGGCTGCACAAGGCGTCCCTGGTGCACTGCTTCCGCTCGTGATCCTGACAGAACTGGGTGGTGGAATTGCAATCCTGATTGGTTTTCAAACACGCTTCGTCGCATTTTTATTAGCGGGTTTTACAGTATTGACTGCACTGCTTTTTCACGATGGAAGTGACATGAATAGTCATCTCATGTTTATGAAAAATGTTGCCATCGCAGGTGGTTTCCTATCACTCATGCTCTTTGGTGCCGGTCGCTATAGCGTTGATCGTAAATAAATTTATCAAATAAAAAAACGCCTATTCAATAGGCGTTTTTTTATTTGGGAATGATACAAAATCAATGCTGATAATGCAGATCCGCATCATCACCTTCACCACCATCTTTACCATCCGCACCGAAAGAGTATAGATCGTAAGGGTTGCCATCGTTGCCTGGAGCGAGATATTGTAAGTCATTATCCCATGCATCTTGAGGAACTTTCCCCCCTTCAATATAGGGCTCTCTCCACACTTTGACATTCGCAGGTTTATGGACCAATGCATCCAAACCTTCCTGTGTCGTAGGGAAACGATTGTTATCTAAATAAAATGATTTGAGTGCACCAGCCGTATTCGATAAAGTAATTTTGGTGACTTTCACTTTGGAGCTGGATAATTGGCCAAAAAGTTTGGGGACAACTAATCCACCGAGGATACCCAAAATCACGATCACGACCATCACTTCAATCAATGTAAATCCTGATTGAGACTTACGCTTTATCCCTGTTACGTTACGTTGAATATTCATTTAAAACCTTTATCAATAAGCTTAATAATAAAACGGTGCATCAGTATTTAATTGCTGGATTCAAGCATATCCAGCGCTATTTAACCAGACTATTCATGTTTATAATCGGCATCATGACCGCTAATACAATCATCAAAACAATACCGGCCATAAAAATCAGCATCAATGGCTCAAGTAATGAGAGCAACGTTGAGATCAGCGTACTCACCTCGCGATCCTGCATTGTTGCTGCGCGAGCCAGCATATTTTCCATTTCTCCGGACGTTTCACCACTGCGGATCATTTGGACCATCATCGGTGGGAAAAAACCTGAACGCTCAAGCTGTGTGGCCAAGGCGCCCCCTTCAGTCACCTTTTCGGCAGCTAAAAGAATCGCATCACGAATAATCCAATTACTGGATACCGCCGCACCAATGCGTAATCCATCGACAAGCGGCACACCTGACTGCGATAAAATAGATAGCGTGCTCGCAAACCGTGCTGAATTGATACCACGGCTTAACTTGCCAAATAGCGGCATACGCAGTACAAAGCGATCCAATGCATAGCGCCCTGTTTCGGTACGAATAAAGCGAGTGAATAAATAGCCACCACCAACGATAGCCACGGTCATAAAGGGCCACGCGGCTTTAATAAAGCCACTGGCTCCCATCAACATGCGGGTCAAAAATGGCAATGCTTGATCTGAATGCTCAAACACTTTAACAATGTTAGGAACGACAAAAGTCATTAACCCCATGACTATTGCAAATGACATTAACATCAGCAGGATCGGATAAATTAAAGCCCCCTGGATCTTCTTCTGCATCGCAAAACGATTTTCGGTGTAATCGGCTAATTGATTCAGAATGAGATCCAAATGACCCGACTTCTCCCCTGCAGCAATCGTTGCAATATACAACGCAGGGAAGTTACCCGACATGCGCAGGGACTGCGCCAAGGAATGTCCTTCCATGACCTTAGAACGAACTGACAAAATGAGGCTTTGCACATGCGGCTTATCCCCTTGGCGTGCAACCGCACGTAAGGTTTCCTCAAGGGGAATACCTGCAGCAATCAGTACTGAAAGTTGACGGGTCAAAAGCGCAAGCTCATAAGCACTTAAGCCCCGTTGAAACCACTTCTTACCCATCGCGGCAGTTTTGGTTTCTTCAACTGGCTCGACCTGAACAGGCATCCACGTTTTATCACGTAACTGCTGACGGATCTGACGTGCAGAGTCTCCTTCAAGCACGCCTTTGTGCTGTTTGCCTGTGGCATCAATAGCGGTAAACTGATAAGCAGGCATCACATTGACTCAATTAAAAAATTTAAAGATATAGGATAATCAACTGAATAATTATCAACAGTTTGGTGTGGAATGGGAAGACCCTTTTATAGCACTCCTGTAATCATAAACGCCTCACGTGAGGATATGATGAAAAAGCACTTTAAAAACTCAGGAATATTCGCTTAGCTCACTGTAGTCCCAAGCTGACGAACCAGCAAACCCAAGCGTTTGCCTTGAGCAATACACAGCGTCTTTTCATCATTACTCATCGGCTGATCATGGGCTGTGCCACTGACATGAGAAGCGCCATAAGGCGTACCACCCCGTATAGTCTGTGATAGTGCAACCTCAGAATATGGGATTCCCAGCAAGAGCATGCCGTGATGAAGCAAAGGCACCATCATGGTCAACAAAGTTGTTTCTTGGCCCCCATGCATCGATCCTGAAGCTGTAAACACGCAAGCTGGCTTGCCCTGCAAACTGCCGGACAACCAAATCGTTGCGGTTTGATCCCAAAAATATTTCATCGGCGCCGCCATATTGCCAAAGCGCGTAGGGCTTCCTAACGCCAAACCCGCACAATCCTGCAGGTCCTCTTGAGTCGCATATAAATCCCCGTCCAAAGGAATACTTGGCAGTACTTCACTCGTGACGACAGCAACTTCAGGCACAGTGCGAATCCTAGCTTTCACACCCACATTCTCAAGACCTGCCGCAATTGCTCGCGCCATTTGACGAGTTGTTCCATATTTACTGTAGTACAGCACTAATACATAAGGCTCACTCATAACTCATCCACTCACCAAACCGAATCTCACTCATAATGAACCCAATGTTGTCAATTTATTCATAGAGTTATTACACATTCACTATTAACGCCATACAGTGGCACTGCTTGAGATAGCATCACATGCTTATGCTATCCTGTATTATTCATATTTAATCATGTAATCATTGTTTATTCATATCGCGATAGTTTAGTTATTTTACTCCTGACTTCTAAGCTTAATTCGTTCGATATGATCTAGGTATGCCTATGTATAAAATAATAGAAAAACTGCCATTTTATCAAAGCCAGTGGTTTCAATTCCTCGTGTTTTTGTTGACACGCTATGAGAAAGACAATTGTCGGGATCGTGCTGCCGCATTGACCTATACGACGATGTTGTCATTAATTCCCATGCTAACCGTTTTTGTCGTTGTTTTATCATCTATCCCTGCCTTCGCGCCTGCACTAAATAAAATTCAAGGCACGCTTTACGGTTATTTACTGCCTGAATCCAGTTCAACAATTACACAGTATCTTAATGAATTTTCAGAAAAATCTGCTAATTTGACTATTATTGGTATTATATTCTTATTTGTCACTTCTATTATGATGCTTTCGAGTATCGAAGAAGCTTTTAATAAAATATGGCGTGTGGGTAACCTGCGTGGTGGTGCAATTGGATTGATGCGTTACTGGATGGTGATTTCATTGGGCCCCCTGTTTATGGGGGCAGCCTTTGCGTTGTCATCGGCAATCACGTCTATCGATCTACTAAACAGTAATTTTGCCGGATACTCCATCGACTGGTCAGTCTGGCTAAAATTGACAGCGCTTGCGCTGACATTATTCGCGTTTACATTCATGTATTGGATGATTCCCAACCGTAAAGTTCCTGTTCGTAATGCAGTGCTTGCGGGTATCTTTGCAGGTTTGCTCTTTGTACTTCTTAAAATGGTCTTTGGCTTTTTAATGAAGAACTTTACCAGCTACCAACTTATTTATGGTGCATTTGCCGCTCTTCCCGTCTTTTTATTATGGATATACTTGTCATGGAACATTGTTCTACTCGGCGTTGAGATGAGCTATGCATTAACAATGTTTCGCTATTCAGATCATCTACCTCGCCACCCTCTGCTCTCCATACTTTATATTTTACATCTATTTTACGTAAGCCAAAAAACAGGTTCCGTTGTCACTGAGGCAAACATGATGTCTTTACTAGGGAAAGGTGAGGTTGAAATATGGCCAGAGTTTATCGAACTCTTACAGAAACAAAACTTAGTGAGAAAGACTGATCAAGGCGATTATGTACTCTGCCGTAATTTAGACCAAGTTGATTTCTGGACATTTTATCAAACACTACCCTACCCATTACCACGCCTCGAAGAGCTTGAGAACTGCAACGCACATATGTCGACAGGCGACGAATGGAGCATGCGAATCGTTCCCTATTTGACAGAATCAAATGCTTTTCTGGCGGGTCATCTCAGTATTCCTCTATCTCAGCTCTTTGAGGTAAAATCGTTAAACTCAACAGCATCAATAGAACCCAAAGCGACGACATTGTGAGGAACTGATCAGAACAACAAGCATAAAAAAGGGCAATCCATTCAGCTTTGATTGCCCTTTTTGTTTGAGGATCCATCACCGAGTAATACCACGATCTGAACGGATCAGTGAATCAATCAACAGCTGTACTTCTGGATGCTTAGGCAAAATATCTCGAGTAAGCTCAAGAATCGCCTGCTCTTTGGTCAAACCCTGACGATAAACAACTTTAAATGCTTGTTTTAAAGCAGTAATCGTTTCAGACGGCCAACCACGGCGGCGCATCCCTTCAAAATTCATACCATGCGCTTTCGCAGGATTACCCGAAACCATGACATATGCTGGAACGTCTTTTAGAATAAGACTCGCGCCACCCACCATCGAATATGAGTCCAAGCGACAAAACTGATGAATACCTGAATTACCACCAACAATCACCGTATCACCGATCTTAACATGACCCGCAATGCCAACATTATTCGCAAATACACAATGGCTACCAATGACACAATCATGAGCCACATGCGTATTTACCATCAGGAGATTGTGATTTCCAATTTTAGTTAAGCCTTCATCTTGTGTCGTGCCACGATGAATCGTGCATGACTCACGAATGACATTGTCATCGCCAATCTCAAGCCAAGTTTCTTCACCCTGATATTTCAAATCCTGACAATCTTCACCGATGGTCGCGAATTGAAAAATACGATTACGAGCACCAATGCGCGTCCAACGACTAATGACAACATGAGGACCGATTACGCAACCTGCATCAATTGTAACCTGAGGTCCAACAATACTGTATGGACCAATACTCACGGATGGATCAATTTGCGCAGTCGGATCAATAATTGCAGTCGGATGAATAAAAGGATGGCTTGTTGTGTCAATGCTCATTGTCGTCTTAGCGTGATTAGTCCTACGAACTTGCGTTCGAGTGTGTGGAGCCAAATCGTTTGCCTGACCTGACGCAAGGCTCATTTCACAATCTCCATATATTGTTCAATAACCAAAATTTCCGCACTGGCCGCAAGCTCATCACCAACTCTCGCTTGACATGCAAACTTGTATATTTTTTGTTTTGAAGTCAATATTGTAGCACTTAATGTCAATGTATCACCGGGAACGACGCGGCGCTTGAAACGCAACTTATCGACACCCGCAAATAAATACATATAACCATCAACAGGTCGTTTTCCTTCAGTAATGAAACCCAATATGCCAGAAATCTGAGCCATCGCTTCAAGAATCATAACACCAGGCATAATGGGAGTTTCAGGAAAATGTCCTTGAAAAAACTGTTCATTAATCGTGACATTTTTGATCCCAACAATTGATTTTCCTGCTTCGACGGATAAAACACGATCCACCAACAGGAAAGGATAACGTTGAGGCAAAAACTCCCGAATTTCTTCAATGTGCATCGGAATATTGACTGAAAAAGGTAGACTCATAAAAACAAACTTCTGGGCTATGTCTACTTATTCTGCATGCTATTTAGAACATTTTTGACCTAAAGCGACAAGCTTTGCTGTAAAAAACAGCCTAATAGACTTGAAGCATGAGATATTTAATATTCAACAAACAATATCAGATCAGTAGGACTTGAGTAAAGTTTTTAACAAGTATTTGATATTGCTTTGCTTTTCTATACTTGTTGCTCATCAACAGGCTCAAGATGTAACTATTGATTACCAAGTTGTAATTCTAACCTTTCCAGCGCCAGTTGCAAACCTTTGATTTGCGCTGCCATCTCCCCAAGATGCCTCACTCTGACCGCACTTTTACGCCAATCCGCAGTTTTTTCAAATGCCGAACCAGAAGAATAACTTCCGGACTCTTTAATTGAGCGTGTAATCATACTCATGGCTGTAATATGAACACGATCCGTAATTTCGAGATGCCCAGCAACACCAACCAATCCACCCAAAATACAATGCGAACCGATTGTTGTACTTCCGGCCACACCCGTTCCAGCAGCAAGGGCGGTATGCGCACCAATCTTAACGTTATGGGCAATCTGTACTTGGTTATCAATGATCACGCCATCAGCGATAATCGTGTCATCAAGCGCACCACGATCAATCGTGGTATTGGCTCCAATACGAACATCATCACCAATCACCACACGACCGAGCTGCACAATCCGATGCCAACGACCTTCTGCGGTTGCAAAGCCAAACCCCTCAGCACCGATCACAGCACCCGCATGTATACGTGTGCGTTGGCCCAGAATACATCCATGATGAATCGTTACCCCGTGACCCAACCAACATTTATTACCAATGACACTATCTCTTCCAATGTGTACTGATGAGATGAGCACCGCACCATCACCAATTTGTGCATGATCTTCAATAACGACAAATGGGCCGATCGAAACGTTCTCACCGATCGTGGCATGTGGGGAAACCACCGCCGTAGGATGGATACCGACTTCAACCGCATTAAACGGGTCAAATAGATGCGTTAATTGAGCAAAAACATAATAGGGGTCGGAAACAACAATAGCAGAACCCACAAATGCCTCGCGGTCTGCTTCTGTTAAAATCATGGCACCCGCACCTGTTGTCTGCAATTGGCCACGATATTGAGAATTCGCTAAAAAACTCAACTGAGTAGGGCCTGCTTGTGACAACGAGGCGAGTCCAGTAATGACTAGACTCTCATCACCTGAGACGGCTGCAGGTGTAGATAATGGAAAAGCACCCTCAGCAATACGCTGATTCAGGTGCTTAACAATTTCACCAAGTGTCAAAGATGACATTTACTTCGCTGCATTCAAACGATCAGTGATTTTTTTAGTGAGATCCGCAGTTGGTGCAGCCCAAATCACATATTTCTTCTCAACGATGACATCGTAATTCCCTTCTTTACGCAAGTCTTCGATGATGCCCTCAAGCTTAGGCATCAATGTTTTCAGCATATTGGATTGCGCTTCTTCAATACGACGCTGTACGCCTTCAGCAGTACTGTTGTATTCATTCAATTTAGACTGTGCTTGTGTTTGCAATGCTTGCTTGTCTTTATCACTCATCACAGAACCGTCTTTTTGAAAGCGCTCTTGAAAACCTGTGATTTCTTTACGCAACTGCTCTAAGCGATCACGTTGGCTTTTCAAACTCGTATTGAGTCCTTCAATTGTTTGTTTCGCCACATTGGATGCCAAAACTGCGGCTTGTGAATCAGCAACAGCCACGTTATTCGCATGAGCCAATGGCGAAAGAACCATGGCCGCTGCAAGACTTAAACCTGTGAATAATGAACGCATTATGTTTCTCCTTGTACATAAAAAAGTGCTAACGCAAAAGCGATTAACGTAAAGTAAATAAATTTTAAACTCGGGAGTTAGAACACCCGGCCAATGGCGAACTGAACCCGTTTAAGCTGATCATCGGGTTTAGAATCGATTGGCTGCGCATAACTCAGTGCGATCGGACCAATCATCGTAATCCAGGTGAATCCAAAACCTGCGCTATAGCGGAAATTATGGGCACTGAATTTATAGCTGTTGGTTCCTGTATCTGCGACACCAGTGGTATCAAACACCTGCCCGCCTTCAACAAACAAAACCGGGCGGATCTGGCTAGCCCAATCACCGGCATAAGGAATTGGCAGAATCAACTCAAGACCACCTGTAATCAAGCCGTTACCACCAACGGATTCTGGATCAGGATCAGGACAAGTTGTTCCTGCGCCTTTACAATAGCCAATCCCAGGACTTAAAGGTCCCAGTGTATAGTCGCGGTATCCGCGAACTGAACCATAGCCACCCGCATAAAAGTTCTTCCAGAATGGCAAGTCATGACCATAACCGAGCTTGGTATAGGCGCGAATCAGGAACTTATCCAAGAAATGGGTTGGCAATGGAAAAAATGCCTGTCCAGTGTAGGTGATCCGTTGATACTGAACATCACTGCCCGGAAGCGTGGTATCCAAGGCAATTTGATGAGACATACCCCGTGTCGCAAGTACCGGACGATTCAAGGTATTGTATGCCCACGATAAATTCAGGTTATACGTCAAGAAATCTTTATCATAAAGAGGATTTGCACTATCACCCGACTTATTCACGGCACCATGCGACAGCAAGTAGTTCTGCGCAACTTGCGATACAAAAGAAGAAGTCTTAATCGTTGTATTATCAACGTTTAAAGTCGCAGCGACACTTTTGTTCTCATCAACGGGATAGCCAAACGTCATCGATGCACCGAGTGCATCAGAGTAATAACGCTGAACATTATAGGTGCTGTCGAGTTTGGTATTTCTCATATAGAAATTGAAACCACGACTCACACCATCGACCGTATAGTAAGGATCGAGAACATTAATATTATAATTTTCAAGTGTTTCCGAGCGCGAAACATCTAAACCAACCTGCGTACCAGTACCAAAGAAATTCGTTTGATTCAAACCAAACTGGAACGTGACACCGCCGTATTGCGAATAACCCACGGAGATACTACTCGTCCCTGAAGGCTGCTCTTCTACAGTGACATTGACATCGACTTGGTCATTGCTATTTGCAACGCGTGGTGTGTCAATCGTGACAGTTTTAAAATAACCTGTGCGCTCTAAGCGTACTTTCGATAGGTCGATCTTCTCGTTTGAAGCCAAAGAGCCTTCGAGCTGACGCATTTCACGGCGTAAGACTTCATCAGCAGTCTTATCATTCCCTTTGAAGTTAATCCGGCGTATATAGACCTGCTTGCCTGGATTAATAGCGTAGTTCATTGTGACAGTTTTAGTCGGCTCATCAATCTCAGGAATCGGATTGATTTCGGCAAAATAATAACCGCTATTACCAAATTTCTTGCTGAGGAGTTGAGTCGTTGCGGTGACTTCGGCCTGAGAGTATGTCGTTCCCGGTTTATAAATAACCAGTTGTTTCAGATCTTCGTTCTTATAAAGTGGATCACCAACAAACTTACTTTCGCCAAATTTATACTGAGCGCCTTCATTCACACTGACTTCAATAAAGATATTCTTTTTATCTTCACTAAGATTCAGCTGTGCACTATTGAGTGCGTAATGGATATACCCTTTGTTTAAATATAATGATCTTAAGCTTTCTAAGCTGGCAGTCATTTTCTCACGTGCATAGCGATCATCACGCGTTACGATAGAAGACCAATTACTGGATTTAACCTGAAATGCTTTTTTAATTTCATCATCAGAGAAAACAGTGTTACCCAATACACGAATATTGACAACTTTAGCCGCATTGCCCTCATAGATTTTAAATGCCAAATCTACGCGGTTATTTGGCTTGGGGACTGTTTCGATCTTAACTTCGGCATCATAGCGACCTTGTTGGGCATATTGCTGCTCAAGTTCATTTTTAACTACTTGTAAAGACGAACGTTTCAGCACCTCACCTTCGCTAATACCACCACCTTTGAGACCTTTGGTGAGAGAGTCCGTTGGGATCAGCTTATTGCCCGTAATGGTCATCGAAGCAATGACCGGACGTTCAACTACCTTGAACAATAAAACATCTTGGTCGCGACTAGCCTGTACATCATCAAAATTACCACTAGCATAAAGCGCGCGAATCGCCTCAGCCAACTTTTGTTCAGTAATCGTATCACCGCTCGCGATCGGTAATAGTGAAGATACGCTCGCAGGAGATAAGCGAACCAACCCCTCTATACGAATATCTCGCGCGGCAAAACCACTCGCGACAGACGATGTTGCAGCGAAAACGCTGGAAGTCGTCGCCGTCACCGTCAAGCTGGTGACAATTGCTAGGGGCAGTAGTGCTAAAGGATGCTTCATGCCAACATTATCCACTTCAAACTAAAAATTTTAAGAAAACCTACCATCAATTGAATTAACGCTGTCTCGATTTTGACGTTAAAATAATCGTGTTAGATCATTAAATATTGCAACGATCATTAACATGCCAAGCATGGCAACACCCACTCGAAACCCTGCCTGTTGGATGCGTTCCGAAACCGGACGCCCAATCAAAGCTTCAATAGCGTAATACACTAAATGCCCCCCATCAAGAATTGGAATAGGCATTAAATTCAGTACACCCAAACTCACACTCATGATGGCCATAAAGCTAAAAAAAGCCTGCCAACCGATATCAGCCGTATGACCCGCAACCTTGGCAATGGTAATCGGACCTGAAATATTATTTAGCCCAATTAGCCCACTCAACATTTTGCCAAAAGAGCTGACAGTCAATGTGGAGAGATGCCATGTCTTTTGTAATGCAAGCGATAAGGCCGACAATGGATCATGCTGGACAATTTGCTTATATTCCGCAGGAATTTCGTAGCGTTCTGTTTGTTCTGTTTTGGGTTTTAAGCCCAACAACCCAATTTTTGTACCAAAATCATCTTTTTTTGCAGCTGGTGTGAGTGCAAGTGTCTGAAGTTTACCCTGTCGCTCAATGATCACGGATAATTTCTGATCTGCACTCGCATGAATAATCCGGGTCAAAGCAATCCAATCGCTGATAGGCTTGCCATCCACACTGATAAAACGATCGCCAACCAACAATCCTTGCTTAGCACCCACTGCGTCTGGCTGAATCTCACCGATTACCGCATCAATCCGAGGAGAATACGGATAAAAACCTAAAGTTGCCAGTGGGTCGGCCCCATTAGATCGCATAAAACTCTGTATGGCTAGCTGATGAGTCTCGACTTGACCTGCACGATTCGTCGTTATCGTAAGCTGACCAGTCTCACCCATACGATCAATTAAAGCGTAATTGAGCTTCTCTAAATCGGGTGTGGGTTTTCCATCTATCGCGGTAACCAAATCCCCAGATTGAAGCCCAGCAATGGCTGCAGGTGAATGCGGCTCGATTTGCCAAATTCGGGTATTCAACTGCTCAGATTTGGGTAAAAATAATATCCAAAACAGAAGTACGGCAAACAAAAGGTTGATCAATGGCCCAGCAGCGACAATCGCCATGCGTACCCAGACCGATTGACGATTAAATGCAAAAGGGAGATCTGCTGCAGCAACCTCGCCCTCGCGCTCGTCAACCATCCGTACATAACCACCGAGTGGTATAGCAGCGAACTGATATTGAACCCCATCTTTGCCTCGCCATTTAAATAGCGCGGGTCCAAAGCCTATTGAGTAAGTTAAAACTTTTACGCCACAACGTCTTGCAGCCCAAAAATGACCAAACTCATGGATTGCCACCAATGGACCCAAGAGAAGTAGTGCTGCAAAGATGATCTGGATAAAACTCATGTATACCTATATTAAATGCTTTTTCAAACGAGATTAAAATTAACGCTATGCAACTTTTTCGGCTAAAATCGAACGTGCTATTTTTCGAGCAGTCTCATCATAATGTAGGATTGTGGCAAGGTCATGCGCAGCAATCATCGGTAATTGTGTAATAACTGCCTGAATTATGCGAGAAATGTCGGTAAATTTTATTTTATTGGCGAGAAAAGCAGCAACAGCGATTTCATTTGCTGCATTGAGTACCGCTGGCGTGGTACCACCCGCCTCCATGGCTTCGCGCGCCAAACGTAAACACGGAAAGCGTACCTCATCAGGTTGTTCGAAATTCAAACTTGCATTCAAGAACAAATCCAGCGGCGCAACACCTGCATCAATTCGCTTTGGCCATGCTAATGCATGCGCAATCGGCGTGCTCATATCAGGATTACCCATTTGCGCAAGTGTCGAACCATCTACATATTGCACCATTGAATGAATGATACTTTGCGGATGTATCACCACCGTGACACGCTCAGGCGGTAAATCAAACAAATGACAAGCTTCAATAAGCTCTAGTCCTTTATTCATCAACGTAGCAGAATCAACTGTAATCTTCGCTCCCATCACCCAATTGGGATGTTTAGAAGCCTGTTCAGGTGTCACGAGCTCAAGTTGCTCAAGACTAAACTTACGAAATGGCCCGCCAGAAGCCGTCAATAAAATCTGAGAAACACCGGCACGAGAGGTATCCTGATGTAAGTTTTCTGAGCTTTGGAAATATTCAGTAGGTAGGCACTGAAAAATTGCATTATGTTCAGAATCGACGGGCAAAAGTGTTGCCCCCGACTGACGAACACAGTCCATAAAAAGACTGCCAGCCATCACCAAAGCTTCTTTATTAGCCAGTAATACACGCTTCCCCGCTTTAACCGCAGCAAGCGTTGGAGCTAGACCTGCAGCGCCTACAATTGCAGCCATCACAATATCGACTTCTGGATGAGAAGCTATCTGCTCAAGACCATCTTCACCTTCCAGAATATTTGGGAGACGTGCATCAGGAAATTGGTGCTTCAGATTCAGACTAAACCGCTCAGCCATGCCTTCAGGAACACAAACATATTGCGGCTCATACACTGCACAAAGTTGTATCAACTTATCCAAGCGTGCATGACCACTTAACGCAAACACTTCATAGCCATCTAAGTGCTTATTGAGCACTTTAAATGTACTGTCACCGATCGAACCCGTCGCGCCTAAAACGCAAACGCGTTGACGCGCTTTCTCATGAAACTGATGAACTGATGAACTGTTTACCGTTAGCATATTAGAATCCGCCAGCTAACCAAAAACCAAATGCAAAAATGGGTGCTGCTGCAAGCAAGGAATCAATACGATCCAATACACCACCATGACCAGGTAAAAGTGTCCCTGAATCTTTAATATTGGCTTTACGTTTTAATAATGACTCGAATAAATCACCCAACACCGATGCCAGCATGGTGATCACGGATAAAACGATAAAACCCACCAAGTGCAAGCCAACGAGTTGTCGATCATAAGCAACCGCGAAAACAACCACACAGGCAAGTGCTAGCCCACCAATCAACCCCTCTACCGTTTTATTGGGACTGACATCGGGTATTAATTTATGTTTGCCAAAAAATTTACCCGTAAAATAAGCACCGCTATCCGCAACCCACACCAAGGCAAATAAATACATGAGCCACCACGGTGAGTCAGACCAAAGACTGTAGATCGCCAAGGTCGTCGCAATCAATAATAAAATACCGATCTGTGGTAACCAGCGTTCAGAAGTAATTCCCTCAAGTGGATATCGACGAACCGTTACCAATGCCGAGAGCCAGAATACCGAAGCAACGCCCCAGATAATTGGCCAAAGATTGGCATAATAAGGTTGGATGTTATAGGCAACGACAGCAAGCCCAAAAGTGATCAAGACAAACTGAATCGGATGGCTATAAGCTTTACCAGCCCCCTTACCAAATTTAGTCCATTCATTGGCCCCTACGGCCAGTGTGACGATCATGAGGATGACAATCGGGATCGGGCTTTTCGTGGCAAAAAGGCATAAGAGTACAATGGCGATAAGAATCAGTCCTGTCCGAATCCGTTCAAACATGACGATCACCTTTATTTTTATTGTCTATATTTGATGTTTCGGACTGGTATGCCAAAGCCTGTTCACTGGTACGTCCAAATCGACGTTCACGGAAGGAAAACTGCCCAAGCGCACGATCAAATTCAGCTTCATTGAACGCCGGCCATAACGTATCGGTGAAGTACAACTCGGCATAGGCCGCTTGCCAAAGTACGAAGTTGGATAAACGATATTCACCGCCTGTACGAATCAACAAATCTACAGGGGGTAAATCCCCCATTTGAATCTCTTGCTGCATGCGCACTTCGTCAATCTGATCGACTTGAAGCTGACCCGCTTGCACTGCCGCAGCTAAACGCTGTGCAGCTTGCGCCATATCCCATAGCCCACCATAGCTAATGGCGATGACCATGGTCATTTTTGCATCTTGAGCCGTCTGCCTTTCAGCATCTTGCATCAACTGCTGTAAACGTTCAGACATTTTTGAACGATCACCAATGAAACGCATTGCTATGTTTTGACCCAGCATTCGAGGAACCTGCTCCAGCAATGCCTGTTCAAACAACTTCATCAACAGCGCCACTTCATCTGGAGGCCTGCGCCAATTTTCGCTCGAAAACGCAAAAACCGTTAGGACTTCTAGTCCAAGTCGTCTTGCATGCTGAGCGATCACGTCCAGTTGATCTTTGCCCGCGCGATGACCACCGCCATCATGCAAATGATGCTGCCGACCATAGCGATTATTACCATCCATGATAATCGCAACATGACGCGGCAGGCTTCCTGCAGCATCGTAATCCATCAAATCTGGCGCTGACAAAATATTAAACCTGCAATAATTCGGCTTCTTTTGCCGCTAACTGTTTTTCAACTTCCGCAATATATTTATCTGTGAGTTTTTGAACATCATCAGTAGCTTTACGTTCATCATCTTCAGTAATTTCTTTTTCTTTCAAAAGGTCCTTAACATCACCCAAGACATCACGACGAATATTGCGTATCGCTACACGGGCGTTTTCAGCCTCACCGCGTGCCAACTTCTGCATATTTTTACGGGTTTCTTCAGTCAGTGCTGGAAGTGGAACGCGAATAACATCACCAGAAATTGGATTTAAACCCAAATCGCTTTCACGAATGGCTTTATCAATAGTGCTGATCATCGAGCGCTCAAAAGGCTGCACAACCAGAGTACGCGCATCATCTACCCCTACACTCGCGACTTGATTTAACGGCACATCAGAACCGTAATAAGGCACCATCACGTCTTTCAGCATGGCAGGATGTGCACGACCTGTGCGCACGCGAGAAAAACCTGACTCCAATGACTCAAGGCTCTTACGCATCCGAATTTCGCCATCTTTTTTAAGATCATTTAACATAAATTTTTCCCTTCAATTCCAACATATTTGAACATTAATACATCAACAAAGTAATGAATTTTGCTCGTTGATTCTAAAGCTCAAGCTTTAACCATATCGCTTTTTATCACTGCTCTACGTTACATGCAACTTTCAACTCGTTCCAGAGAACGAAACTTAAAAATCAGAGCGACTTACTCACCCGTGTGCCTTCATTGCCATCCATCACGACGCTCAACAATGCACCTGCCTTATTCATATTAAAAACTTGCAACGGGACATCATGATCGCGACACAAACAGATCGCCGTAAGGTCCATTACCTCTAGCTTTTCATCAAGCACTTGATCAAAGGTCAAATGCTCATAACGAATCGCATCATCATATTTATTTGGATCTTTATTATAGACCCCATCAACTTTCGTTGCTTTCAAAATCAGCTTGGCTTCAATCTCAATACCACGTAAACAAGCTGCAGTATCCGTAGTGAAAAATGGATTACCCGTACCAGCGACAAACACACAGACGTCACCAGATTTCAAAAAACGAATCGCATTGCGACTTGAATATTGCTCAACCACGCCATTAATTGCTATTGCAGACATCAAACGGGTTTTGATATTACGACGCTCAAGCGCATCCCGCATGGCAAGGCCATTCATGACCGTTGCGAGCATGCCCATTTGATCACCTGTTACTCGTCCAACCAAGCCATCTTTTTGCAACTGACTGCCACGGTAGAGATTACCACCACCCACCACGATGCCTACCTGAACACCTAAACCGACAAGATGGGCAATCGACAAACTCATTTGATCTAAAATATTAGCGTCGATTCCCATATCCTTGTTTCCTGCCAATGCCTCACCAGACAGTTTTAATAAAATCCGCGAAAAGCGTGGGCTTTTTTCTGTCATGAGAAACACTCCAAAACAAATGAGAAACGATAAAAGAGAAGAATAAATCTAAATGCAAACGTTGGGGGGAGTTCAACTCATGAACAGAGTATCGCACCAAGTATTTAAAGCTAAATATACCTTAGATACGACTAACACCACGCTGCATTCACTTTACGGTGAGGCATGGTAACAAAAGGGCGCGTTTAACGTAAGCAGCGCCGCGAGGGATTTTCTATGTATTTATGATGAATCTTAATCGCTCTTTTTTAACAGGTTCCTCCCGAACGCAAACTTATCAATACAACCCTATGATTAAATTATATATTTATAAGAGTGGTGGTGCACATAAACACCACACAACCCAATTTGTTTGATTTTCTAAAAAATAATCAATAAATCAAATTAGATACAGTAGAAAAAAGGGCAACTTCCCTATGCTCAATTAGTAGACAATCCAGAACTAAATGACTGGGATCTGCATCCCGCGTTGTACTGCAGGGCGACTTCCAATGAGTGCAAGCCAGCGATATAGATCAACCTTTGTCGCGAGGCTTTCGGCAAGGACGTCTTTTAAAAATGTCGTTGCAGCCAATGCCCAAGGATAAATTGCAATGTCAGCTATTGAATAATGATCACCAGCGACATACGTTGCTTCGCTGAGGCGCTTATCCAATACGGTTAATAGTCGGTCTGACTCCTCAGTGAATCGCTGAATAGCCAGCGGAGACTTTTCTGTAGAGCGTACCCCGAAGAAGCCAAGCTGACCCAGCATAGGACCTAAACCACCCATTTGCCAATTCAACCACTCCAGCGCCTTATAACGCCCACTCCCAAACTGATCTAAAAATTGACCGTGTTTCTCTGCCAAATAAGTCAGTATCGCCCCGCTCTCAAAAATCGTTAATTCACCGTCGGTCGCTTCATCGTCGACAATTGCAGGGATTTTGTTATTTGGCGCGATAGCAAGAAAGTTTGGTGCAAATTGTTCATTTTTTCCAATATTAATGGTCTTGACTTGGTATGGAATACCAAGCTCCTCCAACATAATTGAAATTTTTCGACCATTGGGGGTTGTCCACGTATAAAGCGTAATCATTGCTAATCCTTAACTCATAAAATCTATTATATAAATAACTTTTTCACTGCAAAGAAAAAGAGCGTGCACCTACTTATCCGAAGAGAGTCTATTACCCTTGTTGCAGATTTGCTATATGTGACCATCAAATTTCATATCAAACGATACAAATATACTATCAGAAAGGCCGCCACGTGTTAAACTCGCCTATGTTATAATCGGACAACGATTGAAAACGAGGATATTGTCATGGCGGAACGAGGACGCCCGCGTTGTTTTGAGCGCGAGGACGCGCTACGCAAAGCAATGAATGTATTTTGGTGTAAAGGCTTTGAAGGCGCTTCACTGTCAGAGTTGACGACAGCGATGGGCATTAACTCGCCTAGCCTCTATGCCGCTTTTGGCAGTAAAGAAACACTTTTTTTAGAAGCCGTCGAGTTGTATCGCCAGACTGATGGCGCCGCGACTAGACAAGCATTTGATGCTGGAACAACGGCAAAAGAAGCCATCGCAGCACTGCTTGAAACGAGTAGCAGTTGTATTACACACAAAAAACATAACGACTCATTGCAAAGTCATGATGGTGAAGCCAAATCTGATTTAGGTCAACCGACAGGCTGTATGGTCGTCTTGAGTGCTTTGCATTGCTCGAATGAAAATCAAAAGGTCCAAGAGCAACTGAGCAGTAAACGGCGCGAAACCGAAGTACTGATCCATGAGCGCCTATTGCGTGGCGTACAAGACGGTGAGATTTCAAGTGAAGCAAACATTGCGGATATCGCGCGGTTTTATGTGACTATTTTACATGGCATGTCGATACAAGCCCGTGATGGTGCTTGTCAGGACATCCTACTCACTATCGCAAAGCAAGCGATGCTGGCATGGGACTCATTGACGCTCGAAACATCACATGAAAAAAGCAAAACGGCTCAAGTCGCTGAATTAATATGACTGATCACATGCCACAAACGCCGCCCCATATGGATGCGAATGATAAAGTCATCCTCTATGACGGCGTTTGTAAGCATTTGTAATGCGTGGAGCATCTTCATCATTAAATATGATCAGGCACATATCTTTAAACTTGCATCGGTCCAGTCACCTGAAGGTCAGGCGCTTCTTAAATATTTCAACATGCCAACGACCCACTTTGATACCATGCTCTTCATCGAAAATAATACGGCATACAGCAAAAGTACCGCTTTTTTAAATATTGTGCGCTTACTTCCCCCACACTTCAGCTTTCTTAAAGTTTTACGTTTTATTCCAGTATCTCTACGCGATTGGTGCTATGACCGCGTTGCTCTCAATCGCTATCGTTTATTTGGCAAATACGATCAATGTTTAGTGCCCCCCCCTAAACACCGACAACGATTTCTCTAAAGAACCCGGCTTAAAAATGTCAAAAGTGCTCCTTAGCCACGACCTCTTTCTTTTACCCTCCTCGCAATCTCCCACATTTGAAGACTCATTCAAGCCACGCGACAACATTACCAATTCGCATTGACTTTTTTTTCTGAAAATTCTACTTTAAAAATAAGTCGTATCTCCCAGCTCCTCCAAAAGGCTTACTCACTGTAAAACCAGATACGCACTAAATACGCAAGGGTAATCACCCAACTCATAAACTCTTTTCACGAAGTCGTCGGGATGATCGCATGAGTCTCCGTTTTATTATTATTTTTATCTTTGCGACACTGCTAAGCGCGGGCACATTATTTGTCGCGATTATTGCCATTGATGATTATATGCGCTGGTATGACAGCCTCGCGCCAAATCGAGCACACATTTTGACGATTGCTTTGGTTCTTTGCGTGGTTGCTGGCATCTATCTACGCTACCGCAAAAAGAAACCTCAAGACAAAGAAATCTAACCACTGCCCAAAAGAGTATTGCAATGACCTTGACCGTTGAACGACTGGATCACTTGGTTCTCACCGTTCAGAACATCGAAAAAACAATTGATTTTTACATGACCATATTAGGCATGCAGCATGTTTCATTTGGCGACAATCGCCATGCGCTTGTATTCGGACAACAGAAAATTAATTTACATCCCTTAAGCGTGCCATTGCAGCCCCATGCACAATATCCCACTTCCGGTTCTGCTGATCTGTGTTTTATTACCCAGACTCCAATACCAGATGTCATTAACCACCTTCAACAATCAGGGATCAATATCGAAGAGGGTCCTGTACTTAGAACTGGGGCACTCGGCGTTATTACTTCTGTTTACTTTCGCGATCCAGATTTAAATTTGATAGAAGTCTCGAACTATCATTAATGAACTCTTTTATCTCTATAACAGCTTAAATTATCCAAAATAATTACTTTTTAACATAAGCCATACAGTCCTACACTGCCCTCAAGATTTCTTAAATATCAATGAGGGCATTGTGATGTCACGCATATTCGTTCAATCTACTGTACCCATCAGCATAGCGTTCATCGTCATGACTGGAACCGCTGCACATGCAACCAATGGTTACTTTGCAAGTGGTTATGGGATTAAAAATGACGCAGTAGCAGGTGTAGGAGTGGCACTTCCTCAAGATGCATTGACCATCGCCGTCAACCCAGCCGGACTCACCGAAGTAGGGCATCAACTCAATATCGGTTTGGATATCTTTGCACCGGAACGATCTTCCAGCATCCAAGGGAATGCATTTGGTCCAAATGCTGAATTTAATGGAGACCGCACTAAACTCTTCTACATCCCCAATGTGGGTTATAGCCACTCTATAGACCCCAATGTCACACTCGGCGTCGCTGTATATGGTAATGGAGGCATGAATACCGACTATGCCACCAATCCTTATAGTCGCTTCGGTGCCACGGGCAAAGCTGGCGTTAATTTAGAACAGCTTTTTGTTTCCCCTGCCGCCGCATGGAAAATCAATGAACATAATAGCGTAGGCTTAGCAGTCAATTTGGTCTATCAAAGCTTTAAAGCCAAAGGCATCGGGGCTTTTAGTGCATTTTCTCAAAATCCAAGCCATGTCAGTGATAATGGTGAAGATACCTCTTATGGGGCGGGCCTTCGTCTCGGTTGGATAGGGAAAATCAATGATTACGTCTCAGTTGGAGCAAGCTGGCAAACCAAAACACGGATGAGTAAATTTGACAAATATGCAGGGCTATTTGCTGATAGCGGTCGATTTGATATTCCTGAAAACTATACGGTTGGTTTTGCAGTCAAGCCATTGGACACACTTACCGTGGGTTTCGACTGGCAGCGTATCCTCTATCATGATGTTGCCGCTGTCGGCAATCCATTCTCTGCACTCTTACAAGGTCAACCCCTTGGCGCAAAAACCGGTGCAGGTTTTGGTTGGAAAGATATTGATGTGTATAAACTTGGCGCAGTGTGGCAAGCAACGCCCCAACTGACATTGCGCGGTGGCTTTAGTATTAACCAGCAACCTGTACCGAATAGTGAGACTTTCCTAAATATCCTCGCACCCGGTGTAGTCAAGAAGCATTTAACAGTCGGTGCCAGTTGGGCAATCAATCCTGCCAACGAAATCAGTGCCTCTTACATTCATGCTTTCGACGAAAAAGTACATGGCAGTAACTCGATTCCTGCTGGCTTTCCCCCTAGTGGATTTGGAGGAGGTAATGCTGATCTTGAGCTGCAGGAAAATGTATATGGTCTCGCATGGAGTCATAAATTTTGATGGAGACCATGCTTTAATCTATACGACTCAAGCATAATCCGATTAAATCATATGACGTACTCATTTTCAGGAGGATCGCGTAATGAGCCTTCAACAGTTCGCCCCCCAAGTTATAGGCGGGGCTCTCATTGGATTGGGTGCGGCAGTCTTGTTATTATTTAATGGCCAAATAGCGGGGATCAGCGGTATCTATGGTCGCCTCATTCACGCTGACTTCGGGGCAAGACATTGGCGCTTGGCTTTTTTAATCGGACTGCTAATCCCTGCAATTTATCTCCTTCTCCAGCAAGCAACACCTGTTAAAACAGTCAGCGTTGGGGTTTTAGCTTTGGCTGGCTTACTGGTCGGTCTCGGAACAGGGATCAGCAATGGCTGTACCAGCGGTCATGGTGTTTGCGGTATTGCAAACTTATCACCACGTTCACTGATCGCCACATTGCTTTTTATGATCAGTGCAATCGTGACGGTCTTTGTGATTCGGCACATGATCTAAGGAGCTGGCACAAATGAGATCGATATTGACAGCGCTATTAGCGGGCTTATTATTTGGATCTGGCTTGGTCATTTCAGGAATGACTAACCCTGAAAATATATTGGCATTTCTTGATGTAACTGGGAATTGGAATCCTGCTTTAGCGCTCGTTATGGCAAGCGCGATTATTGTCACCCTCCCTGCATTCACTTGGGTGCGTCGACGTCAGCGTAATTTAGTTGGAGACCCAGTCAGCTTAAGCAATCGCCGACCACTGGATAAGAACCTCATCTTCGGGGCAATCCTCTTTGGTGTGGGCTGGGGCCTATCTGGACTTTGTCCAGCACCCAGTCTCATTGCCGGTTTAGGCGGTAATGCCCATATTCTGATTTTTGTCATTACTATGACAATTGGTTTATGGTTTTCATCGCGCTTCAAAAACAGCTAAATGTGGTTGTTATTACAATCATAAGAACATCCAGAAGAATAAACCATCTTCATTGAGACAATCAGGAAGCTGATGATATGATCAGCGCATATTGTCCTAAATATAGGACAGTATGCACCCATTTCTATCAGGAACTTCCAGTTATGCAGGATCTCAATGATCTATTCTTATATGTTCAGGTTGTTGATCATCGAGGCTTTGCACCTGCAGGACGTGCGCTTGATATTCCTAAATCAAAATTAAGCAGGCGTATTGCAGGACTTGAAGAACGGCTCGGCGTTCGACTCGTGCAGCGTTCTACACGACACTTTTCAGTAACTGAGATTGGTCAGGAGTATTACCGTCATTGTGTAGCCATGCTTGTCGAAGCCGAGGCGGCGCAAGAGGTCATCGAACGAACGCATTCTGAGCCACAGGGTCTGGTCCGTATTAGTGCTCCTTCCACTTTGGTTTATTTTCAAGTCGGCGAAATGATCGCCAAATTTATGGCCGAAAATCCACGTGTACAAGTCCATCTTGAAAGCACCAATCGTCGGGTTGATGTCATCCGAGAGGGATTAGATATCGCCCTGCGAGTTCGCTTCCCTCCCCTTGAAAATAGCGATCTGGTCATGAAATGTTTTGGCGAAAGCCATCAACGCCTCGTTGCAAACCCACAGCTTTTAGCAAAATTCAATGCCCCTTTATTGCCACTCGACCTGAATCAGCTCCCAAGTCTGGACTTCAATACACAGCAAACCGAGCATATTTGGTGTTTAGAACACCGCGATGGGCAATCAATCACTTTACCCCACAGCCCTCGCTTTGTTACCGACGATATGGTGGCATTACGATTTGCTGCAATCCAAGGGATAGGTGTTGTGCAACTCCCCCTCATGGTCGTCCAAAAAGATATCCGCGAAGGTCGATTGATTGAAGTCTTACCCGACTGGGTACCCCGCAGTGGGATCATTCATGCAGTATTTCCCTCCCGCCGAGGACTACTTCCATCTGTGCGCTCAGTACTGGACTTCCTCGAAGAGGAATTTAAACATTTAGAGACTACTGCTTACTAGATAGAAAATATTATTGGCTTAAATCATCCGCTATGCATCGATGCGATACCTCGTTAAAAGTCTTGCAGTACCATCACTTACAGAAATACTTCATGAGATGACAAAAGTCATTTTGTAGCCCCTATTGTTCAACCGCAAAATGTCTTTATCTAAACATTCCAAGGATTATTTCAATGAAAGTCATCGTGATTGGCGCAACAGGTACACTGGGTAAAGCAGTATCGAATGAATTAGCCGCACGCCACGACGTCATCGAAGTCGGTAAGCATAAAGGGCAATATCAAGTTGATCTGACCAATAGTGAAAGCATTAAAGCTCTTTTCGAAAAAACAGGGAAAGTTGATGCCATCATCGCAACAACCGGAAAAGTACATTTTGGTCCACTCACTGAGATGACAGCCGAACAATTTAAAATTGGTTTACATGATAAATTATTAGGTCAAATTGACTTGGTATTGATTGGACAACATTACTTAAATGCAGGCGGATCAATTACATTGACCAGCGGGATACTCACAGAGCAACCCATTCGCCTTGGCGTCAATGCAACCACAGCTAATGCTGCGCTCGAGGGCTTTGTTCTTGCTGCCGCTGCTGAATTCAGTCATGGCATACGCATCAATATTGTCAGTCCAACAGTATTGCAGGAGTCTTTAAAATCCTATGGCTCATTCTTTATTGGTTTTGAGCCTGTCGCCGCAAGTCGAGCAGCGCTGGCTTATAGCCGTAGTGTCGATGGCATTCAAACTGGGCAAGTCTATCGCGTTTGGTAAATTCAGCTTTTCAATTTCTGGTTCGATTAATAAACTGACTAGTCATCGTTACGGCTTTTGCATAAGTAAAAATTAGAATAATATTCTAGAATAAAGTTCTAACCTTCACGCTACTACTCACTATGGAAGCACATTGACTATGCAAGCATTACAACTTTTTGAGAAATTTAAAAAAATTCCAGCTGGCCGTAAATTATTCAGTTTAGCGATCTGCCAAACGGCACCCTACTTTTCAAGTATCCATCCGACCATTGAGGAACTAAAGCCAAACTATGCACGGGTCTTCATGAAAAAGCGCCGTTCCGTTGAAAATCATCTGAAAACTGTTCATGCCATTGCCATGTGCAATATGGCAGAACTTGCAGGCGGACTTATGACCGATGCGTCTATTCCTAAAGGCGCACGCTGGATACCCTCAGGGATGACCGTCGCTTACGTCAAGAAAGCCACAACAGATTTAGTCGCTGTCGCAGTTGGAGATGCTGTCGATTGGAGTACGAATGGCGACATCGTTGTTCCAGTCTCCGTGACAGATACACAGAACAATGTCGTGTTTACTGCTCAGATTACAATGAATCTTAAGCAACCCAAGGTGTAAAACAGCGTACCAGAATGCCAAAACATTGACCAATCAATGAAATTATCGGTGATATAATTTCTATTGATTATCAGGGCTATGAGAGAAATGACACCACGAACAAGTGATAAGCGTAAAAGTATACTCAAAGCAGCGTTATCGTGTTTTACACAGTATGGCATAGAGTCTACGACCATTGAGCAAATTCGTGACCTCTCAGACACCAGCGTCGGTAGTCTTTATCATCACTTTGGTAATAAAGAAGGTATCGCTTCAGCACTCTATAAAGAGGGTTTACGACAATTTATGCGTGGCCTTTCTGAGCATATGCGCTCCGTGACTTCCATTGAGCAAATGATCGCCGTAACAATCCATTCTAATCTGGACTGGATTGCTGAAAACCCCGACTGGGCACGGTTCATTTTTAATCATCGACACGTTTTAAAAGAAAATGCGCAAGAGGATAGTTTTAAAGTCGAAGTCAAAACAGCGCATCTGGAAATGACCAATCAGTGGCGAAGGCTTAGCGACAGTGATCGTTTAATGCCTATGCCTCTTGATGTTTATCAAGCCATCCTGATCGGTCCAACGCATCATTATGCAAGAGAATGGCTTGGCGGGCGTGCAGAGACCTCGCCTAAAGAAATGGGGGATTATTTAATTAGTATGGCGAGTCGCTGTTTATTAGAATAATATTGCTCTAGATCCACATAAAGTGTAACTAGCAATCATCTTTTGATATTCTCAACATAGTTTCAAAAGTGTTGGAAACTTAATAATAGATTTACTTCCCCTTTGTGAATATAGAACTTAAAGGCATCAACCACATGGAAAACAATTTAAAAGCAGCGGCGATTCATAGATTCTCGGGCTGGCTGGGTCTAATCATGACCCTACTCATACTCATTTATACTGTTAGTTCCCATTTAGGTTCAATCACCCATGTGATTCTTCTCTGTATTTTGTTCCTGCCAGTTTACTTACATTTCCTCATTGCTAGAGGATTGGTTAAAAGAAAAAAATGGGCTAAATATGCGTCCATTGCCATGGCTTTCTTTATGCTTCTGGGATTCCCGATCGGGACAGTTTTAGGCATATTCCTCTTTATTTATAGCAAATGGGATTATGAAGAAGCAGTCACCCAATAAATAACATCTTTTGCGAATGATATCGGCGATATGCATATCTCAAACTTGCTCTTATAAAAAAACCTCGCAAAATGCGAGGTTTTTTATAAGAGCAACGAGGGTTAAATTAACCCGCAGCAGCAGCCGATGCAGCAGCAGTTGCAGCAGCAACTTCTTCAGCAAAGTTATCTACTTTCTTCTCGATGCCTTCACCAACTTCTAAACGAACGATAGTGTCTACAGTTTGACCAGCAGCTTTCAGTACATCGCCAACTTTCTTCTCGTTGTCGATAACGTATGCTTGACGGGTCAAAGTCACTTCGTTCAGGTATTTGTCCAAGCTACCAGTAATCATTTTTTCAACGATGTTTTCTGGTTTGCCTGATTCACGTGCTTTAGCAGCGAAAATTTCTTTTTCACGCTCAAGGACTTCAGCCGGTACGTCTTCTGCATTGATTGCCAATGGGTTGAACGCTGCAACGTGCATTGCAATGCCTTTACCAGTTTCAGCATCACCACCAGTGTAACCAACAACAACACCGATTTTCAGGCCATGGCGATAAGTCGCCAGTGTTGCGCCTTCAACCAATACTGCACGGCGGATCTGGATGTTTTCACCAATTTTTTGAACCAATGCAACACGCGCTTCTTCGATGGTTTGACCATCGCCGTATGGCAATGCAGAGATTGCAACGACATCAGCAGTGTTATTTGCCAATGCGATTTCTGCAACTTTGTTTGCAAATACAGTGAAGTTTTCGTCTTTTGCAACGAAGTCAGTTTGGCTGTTTACTTCAACCAATAATGCACGACCTTCTGCTTGAGCAATAATGATCGCACCATCAGCAGCGATATTACCGGCTTTTTTAGCCGCTTTTGCTTGACCTGACTTACGCATGTTATCGATTGCAACTTCGATATCACCACCTGCTTCAGCAAGGGCTTTTTTGCAATCCATCATGCCAAGACCAGTACGGTCACGCAGCTCTTTAACCATGCTTGCAGTAATTTCTGCCATTTTCATTTCCTCAATAATTGATTCTTAAAGACTCTCAATTCGAAACTTTCAATCCGAAAGCCTATCTTCAAAAACAGCATTCAAATTCGTTAGATACACTCATCACAATACCCAAAAGGTATTTAAAAAATGAGGCATCAAAATCAAACAGCCCAATCAGTAGATTGGGCTGTACACCTGTCAGATTCAGGATAACGAAGAACTTAGACAGAATCGTGACAGCTCAAAACTAAAACCGACTTCAACGAAAAATATCTTCAAATAAACATTAATCGCTGAAGTTTTACAGCTTATTCAGCAGCAGGAGCTTCTTCAGCAGCAACAGGCGCTTCTACAGCAGCTTCTTGACCACGTGCAGCAGCATTACCTTGAGTCGCAGCATATTCTTTACCAGCAATGATGGCATCAGCCATTGCACTTGCGTATAAAGTCACAGCGCGGATCGCGTCGTCATTACCAGGAATGATGTAATCAACACCATCTGGGTTTGAGTTTGTATCAACGATACCGATCACTGGAATACCAAGGTTCAGCGCTTCTTTGATTGCAATCGCTTCATGATCAACGTCGATCACGAACAATGCATCTGGCAAGCCGCCCATATCCTTGATACCGCCCAAAGATTTTTCCAATTTTTCCATTTCACGAGTACGTTCCAACGCTTCACGCTTAGTCAGCTTAGCGAAAGTACCGTCTTGTGATTGAATTTCGAGGTCTTTTAAACGCTTGATTGACTGGCGAAGAGTTTTCCAGTTTGTCAGCATTCCACCTAACCAGCGGTGATCAACAAAAGGCATGCCTGCACGGATTGCTTGTTCACGAATAATCGCGCTTGCAGCACGTTTAGTTCCAACAAACAATACTTTGTTTTTGCGGCTAGCAATTTGGTTTGCATAGTTCAGAGCATCATTTAGCGCTGGAACAGTGTGTTCCAAGTTGATGATGTGAATTTTGTTACGCGCGCCGAAAATGAATGGTTTCATTTTTGGGTTCCAGAAACGAGTCTGGTGACCGAAGTGTGCGCCTGCTGTGAGCAGATCGCGCATTCCTACGTTGTAAGATGCCATATCTATTTACCTAATGCACCACGTGCATTTTTCAAGTTTGGGTTAGGCCTCCATACACCCGATTCGTCCACTAGAACGCAAACCCAGTATGCTTTTTTAATCATCTTTTAGGAAAATTTGACTAAAAATACTGTTTCACAGCTCCAGCACCCAGACGAATTGTCGGCGTATGTGCGGATTTATTTCCTCAACTCAAACAACAAGAAATATAAGTGATTGATTTATTGATGCTAATCATTCAAAAATGAACAACATACAAACTTACCAAACGAAGTACAAAACTGATTGCTAAATTGGGGGCGTATTTATATCATGTTTTAATATATTTTCCAATTAGATTGACACGATATGAACAGTTTTATTCAACAGCCGTCACTGATCAAGTCGGCAGAAGACATCGAAAAAATGCGCGTGGCAGGAAAACTTGCTGCAGAAGTGCTGGGCATGATTGCGCCTTTCGTCAAAGCAGGTGTGACCACAGCTGAACTTGACCGCATTTGCCACGATTATATCATCAATGTTCAAGGCGCAATTCCAGCACCACTGAACTATCGTGGATTTCCAAAGAGCATTTGCACATCAGTCAATCACGTCGTTTGTCACGGGATCCCAAGCGATAGCAAGGTCTTGAAAAATGGCGACATGATGAATATCGACATCACCGTGATCAAAGATGGATTTCACGGCGACACCAGTGAAATGTTCTTTATTGGTGAACCCTCAATCCTCGCCAAGCGTTTAAGTGATGTCGCTCAAGAAGCCATGTATCGCGGCATGCAAACCGTCAAAGCGGGCTCCTATGTCGGCGACATCGGTGCCGCTATTCAAAGCTATGTTGAAAGTCAGCGTTTCAGTGTAGTCCGTGAATATTGTGGTCATGGTTTAGGTCGCGTCTTTCACGAAGACCCACAAATCCTGCATTATGGTAAGAAAAATACAGGCATGAAGCTTGAAGCCGGTATGACTTTTACCATTGAACCGATGGTGAATGCTGGTGTCTGGCAAACCACCCTAATGAATGATGGCTGGACCGTTATTACCAAGGATCGTAAATTGTCGGCTCAATTTGAACATACCATTCTCGTCACTGAGACAGGCATCGAGATTTTGACGGCGCGCCCTAACGAAGACCTATCGCGCTTTGGTGTTTAAAGCAGACACTTCACATCTATGATCGAAGTTGCTTTTTAGACTGATCTAACATTGAATTTTTCAAAAAAGACTCTCATTTCGAGGGTCTTTTTTATCACTGAACCTGACTTCCTGCTATGATTCAGTCTTATTTTTTGTTCACCCATTCTTTGAGAGACTTACGCCTTATGTCTGCTCTGCCCTCGCCGCTTGATTATCTCCCGTCTAAAGACAGCTCTTCTTCAAGTACGGGTAGTACTGGGAATAATTGTCGAGGCCTCATTCAGTGGCGCCAACTGCTTGAGAAGCAATTAGACGAAAAATTAGAGGCGGGAGAGTCCATTCGTAGCGTTGTCCACGCACGTACCCATGCAATCGATGACGTCCTGCAACATCTTTGGGATAACCAGCATCTTTCCGATCAAGGCATTGCACTCATCGCGGTAGGCGGTTATGGCCGCGGGGAATTACTGCCTAAATCTGATGTCGATGTCATGATCCTGAGTCAAAATCCGCTTACCGAAGAACAAGAGGGGCAAGTTTCACTCTTTGTCGCAAGTCTTTGGGATGCAGGTCTTGAGCCGGGTGTAAGTGTACGAACACTTTCGGAATGTATCCAAACTGCCCAAGATATTACTGTTGCCACAAGTTTAGTTGAGTCGCGTTTAATTGTTGGCGATAAATCCTTAAGTCTTCTGCCTCGCCGCATCGTATCCGACACATGGACAGACTTGGACTTTTATAATGCAAAAATGGCCGAGCAGACTGTACGTTACGGTCAACATCATAATACTGAATACAATCTGGAACCGGATATCAAAAATGCGCCGGGTGGGCTCCGCGACATCAACCAGATTGGTTGGATCGCCAAGCGCTACTATCGCGTTGTCAGACTCTATGATTTGGTTCACTTGGGTTTTATCAGTGAGTTTGAATACAACGAACTGGAATCCTGTGAGGACTTTCTGTGGCTGATTCGTCATCATTTACACCGTATTACCAATCGCAATGAAAACCGCTTACTCTTTGACTATCAGCGCGCTGTTGCAGAACGCCTGAATTATCATAGTCACGAAAGTGATCATCAAAATGCGATAATTGAACGCTTTATGCGTGATTACTATCGTGCAGCGATGCGCGTTTCAAGCTTTAATGAAATGCTTTTGGCGTATTTCTATGAAACGGCGATTGAACCTAAACTCAAAGAAACATCTCCACTGATCGTCACTCCGATTAATGATCGTTTTGAGCTCATTAATGGCAAGATATCCGCGCGTCATCATCGTGTATTTTCAGAGACACCGAGCAGCATTTTAGAAATTTTCTTTCTGATGGCTTCGCGTAATGATGCCATCGGCATTCGTGCGCGCACACTTCGTCTATTGATGCTTGCCGTCAAAGGCATTGATGATGCTTTCCGTCAAAATCCGATGCATCGCGCGCTCTTTATGGCTATTATTCGTGGTCGCTATCGTTTGTATGAAACCTTTCAAGCGATGAAGCGCTATGGCGTGTTAGGTAAATACTTACCCGCTTTTGGACAGATTATCGGCTTGATGCAATATGACCTGTTCCATATCTACACGGTCGATATGCACACGTTGATCTTGCTGCGCAATCTACAACGTTTTGGGGAAGATCTGTCAGAAGAAAACTTCCCTGTGGTCAGTCAAATCTTTAAACGTCTTGATCGTAAAGATATTATTTATCTCGCTGCGCTTTTTCATGATATCGCTAAAGGTCGCGGCGGTGACCATAGCGAACTTGGGGCAATCGATGCGACCGAATTCTGCTTGGCACACGGATTAACGCAGCGTGAAGCGAATATTGTCGCATGGCTCACCCAGAACCACCTGCTCATGTCACTGACGGCCCAAAAGAAAGATATTTCGGATCCCGATATCATTCATGAATTTGCTCAAAAAGTCGGTGACATGGTGCATTTGGACTATCTGTACACGCTCACTGTTGCTGACATCAATGCCACGAATCCAACGCTTTGGAACACTTGGCGCGCATCATTACTCCGTCAGCTTTATAATCAAACTCGCCGAGTACTGCGCTCTGGCCTTGATAACCCGATGGACCGCCAATCTTGGATTGAAGATACCAAAAAACAATCCTTCGACTTGCTGGCTGGAGCTTTCGAGCGTCCTGTCGTTGAAAAAATTTGGCAAGAAATGGGCGATGATTATTTTCTCCGTGAACGCCCTTCCGAAGTCGCATGGCACACGCGCGAAATTCTATTGCACGGCCATGAAACACCGCTCGTGCTGATGCGCGAGCATCGTGAGCTCAATCAAGATGCCGTACAGATCTTTATTTATACGCATGATTTGACCAATCTGTTTGCTGCAACAGTGGCAGTTTTCGATCAAATGGAACTCAACGTTCAAGACGCGCGCATTATTACGGCGAAAACAGGTTTCTCTGTGGACACCTATGTTGTATTGGATAAATATGGCACCTTGCTGACCGATCCGGTTCGTAATGCAGAGGTAACGTCTCGCCTGAAAGCGGTGCTTGCTCAGCCTGAAAAAGCACAGAATCTCTCCAAACGACGGATGCCGCGTCAGCTACGCCACTTTAATGTTCCCAGCGAAGTCACGATTAAACTGGATATCGTGCATCAGCATAATGTCGTTGAGATTATCTCACTAGATCGTCCGGGACTCTTGGCGCAGATCGGTGCTTTGTTTTTCCAGAAGAACATTGATATTCAAACGGCTCGAATCGCGACCTTGGGAGAGCGCGCAGAAGACGTGTTCTTCATTACCGACAGTCAGGGCAAACCGCTCGATAATGCCGCAGCAAGTGCACTTGCTCAAGAACTCAAACATGATTTAGATGCACAGAGCCAAGCCTAGGCTCTGTAAAACCTTTTTTTGTACTTTTAAATGTAATCCAAATCTCTATGAATCCGAATCTATCCAGCTTACATCCCTATCCTTTTGAAAAACTTGCTCGTTTATTTAGCGATCTCACACCACCTAAAGACTTGCCGAATATTGCGCTATCGATTGGCGAACCGCGGCATGCGGCTCCAGAATTCGTCAAAGAAGCACTGGTTAGCAATCTTAAGCATTTATCAACCTACCCATCGACCAAAGGCTTACCTGCGCTACGTCAATCGATTGCAGATTGGTTAATCGCTCGCTTCAAGCTTGAGCATGTTGATGCAGAGTCGCAAGTGTTGCCCGTTAATGGGACTCGTGAAGCGATTTTCTCATTTGTGCAAGCAGTGATTAAACCCGCTGCAACGGGCCACCAGCAGCCCTATGTCATCATGCCCAATCCGTTTTATCAAATTTACGAGGGCGCCGCGTTTTTAGCCGGAGCTACACCCTACTTTGTAAACTGTACTGCCGAAAATAACTATCTGGGGGACTGGGATGCCATTCCTGAGTCAATTTGGGCAAATACACAACTCGTTTTTATTTGCACACCTGGCAACCCAACAGGCGCAGTCATGCCTGCTGAGAAACTGAAGAAACTCATTGCACTTTCCGATCAATACAACTTTGTGATCGCCTCAGATGAATGCTATTCAGAATTGTATTTTGATAAAGCTCCGATTGGCTTACTTGAAGCTTGTGCCGAAATAGGCCGACATGACTATCGCAATTGTGTCGTCTTCCACTCACTATCTAAGCGTTCAAACCTACCGGGACTTCGTTCTGGCTTTATTGCCGGTGATGCGCGTCTCCTTGCACCCTATTTACTCTATCGTACCTATCATGGCTCTGCGATGCCTGTACAACATCAATTGGCATCGATTGCTGCTTGGCAAGATGAAGCGCATGTTGAACAGAATCGTGTTTTGTATCGTCAAAAGTTTGATTTATTCCTGAATGAACTTGGACAAGAGCTTCCATTCAAAAAACCAGATGCTGGATTCTATTTTTGGCTACCCGTAGCAGATGATGAAGCTTTTGCACGGCGCTTATATGCTGAGCAGAATATTACCGTATTGCCTGGTCGCTATTTATCTAGGGAATCAGAGGGCATTAATCCGGGTATGAATCATGTCCGCATGGCATTGGTTGCCGATATGGCAACGTGTGAAATTGCCGTAGCCCGAATTAAAAGTTTGATTTAAACGTTATTGCAAGGTGAAAAAACATAGACGTGGATATCACTGATTTCCACGTCTTTTGAAGACAATTAACTTCCTAAATTAAACAACTTGTCCCAGCCACGACAACAATTGTGATGCCTGCATAGCACCTGCTTGCCGCGCTACTTCCTTGCCCTGCTTGAAAACTGCAATCGTCGGAATACTACGAATATTAAATCGTGCACTAATCTGTTGGGCTTGTTCGGTATCTACCTTGATAAAACGATATTGCGGTGCGTTTTGTGCGGCTTGATTGAATTGTGGCGCCATCATTTTGCAAGGACCACACCACTCTGCCCAAAAGTCGACTACGATGGGAAGTTCAGTGTTTTGCACATAATGATCAAAGTTCTGGTCATTCAATGCGATAGGATGGTTAGGTAACAGCTCTTTTTTGCATTTTCCACAAGTCGGATGCTCTTGCAAACGCTCATCAGGGACACGATTTTTGGCCATACAGTGTGGGCAAACAATCAGCATATCTCTTATTCCTATTACAATGTTTATTAAGTATTTTCATCAAATTTTACCGACTTGACTGGTCTCGATATTTGATGTTTTATAAACTATTTATGTTCATAGAAGCCGACGAATTAGACGCTTTGGAAATGCTTACAAAACAGGATAGCTTATTATGAACATGCTACTTTATTGCATAAAAAATCTAGAAAAATGTCGTTAATAACCACCTTTCACAACGATACTCAACGCAATGTAAGGCACGAGATTAAGCAATAGAATGCCAACTTTATACAGTGTCATGCCTGCATAATGAAGAGTATCGAAAGACTCATCAGAAAGGTGAAACCACCGTCCATGCAGATGACGCATCCACTCATGACTGAAAGTGAATACCATGAACCATATTAAGAGCACGCCATAATTGATGATTGTGCACCAAAGCAGCAAGCCGCGAATCAGTTCAATATTCATCAATTGATCTCCTTAATAGTCTCTCATTATACACCCTTAAAAAAATGCAAGACGTATCAAATTAATTTGGGATAGCTACCGCTACTTCAATAAAAAACCGACAAATTCATGTCGGTTTTTTTACTTCCAATGGATGACACAGTAATCGAATCGGCTCAATTAGGTCCATCTCAGATAGTTGGGATTTGCCTTGTTACAATTCCACGTAAAATCAGCATTTGTAAAACCGTTACTGCATTTGATGTTGCCCAATAGACGCCCAAAGCCGCAGGTAATGCAATGATGGCAAAAACAGAAATGGCTACAGGAATCATCAGGACCAGCCACATCGACATATTTTCAGGTCCATTAGGCATGAGAACCATGCCAAACATCATCAGGCTGCCCACCAAAATAGTGAGCAAAATATCGGGCTTTGCTAGCGTTGCGATCCATAAAAACTTGCTACGGAACATCATATGTTTAAGCACATGAAATATGCCGATGCCAAATAATCCTTGCGTACTCAAATTAAATATAGAGACCTTATCAACGATTGAAATACTATGCTTTTGGTAGAGTGCCATGGTCTTGTTTGTGCGTTCAGGTCGATTATCTTTAAAATTTCTTTTGATTTCCTCAAGCTCAGGCTTAATACGTTTCATGGCTTCTTTATTCTTTTGCATTTTATAAGCGGCAGCCAACGACACTGGCATCAATGCAAAACGGACAATCAAAGTCAGCGTAATAATCGAAAATGCTTCAGATAAACCCCAATTTGCACTCAAATAACTCAAACTCGTTTCAAGAATATGTGTCCA
Organism: Aquirhabdus sp.; assembly: GCF_046462495.1. Lineage (NCBI taxonomy): Bacteria > Pseudomonadati > Pseudomonadota > Gammaproteobacteria > Moraxellales > Moraxellaceae > Aquirhabdus > Aquirhabdus sp. The sequence goes on from NZ_JBKGVE010000002.1 coordinate 166,799, forward strand.
AGCGGTCCAAAATTCCATGAGTGGCTCCAGTCTGGAATAAAATAAGAATGCGTAATTAAGAGGTTGTGACTTTTAGTGAATTTTCAATGCTTCATTAGCCTTTAATCTCTCTTTATCTAAGCAAGAATGATGCCCACATAATAATTTCTCTTAATATCTATACATCATCAGCTTCATATAAGTCGATAGAGTTTTTTGCATCATGAAAATATTTTTCTCTGATTAATAAAAAAACCGACATTCAAATGTCGGCTTATATTAATCAAATATTTCTATTAAAAAAAGAACTCTTAAGACTTTGCTTTGGCCGCAGCAGCAAGAGCTAGCTCAAATATATTTCCGTATTCAGTAGCTTGATTAACAATAATCTTTGCATGAGCATCTTTTGAAATAAATTTCCCAGCACGAATATCTTGTTCTCTAAACGTGCTGACTAAAATCTGCTTCTGACCTGTAATATAACGTCCATAATCATAAGCAACATATATACGGCCATCAGATAATTGAGTGACATCTGGATATGAAACATTCTGACGCTCGTCAAGTAACAGCTTATATTTCCAAGTTCGCCCTTCATCTTCCGAAAGCCACGCAGTAAGCCGCTCACGACGATGCGCTTTTAAAGAATCATTATAAATGAGCAGATATGCGCCCGAAGTAAGCCGTCTCATTGATGCTCGAGTAGACGGTCCTGCAAACCCGGGGATCGGTGTTGCATTGCTCCAAGTCAGCCCCTGATCACTAGAAGTGCTGTTATATAAGCCTCTTTTTGTCCTAATAACCATCCATAAACTATTATCCCACAGGCCAAAATCTTTGCGCGGCGCAATAGTAGCTTCACTGAATTCGCGAATGGGTTGAGGAATTGTCGTTCCACCCTGCCAACTCCATGATTGTCCTTCATCTCTAGATAAAAGGCTTCCCGTTTCTTTCCCTTTGGTTTCAGACATCCATGAAGGCTTTCCGATCACAAAAAATGGCGCTAACCAATCGTCGCGATCCTGAATAATAGGTTTACCAAATAATATTCCACCTTCAGCAACTAAAAATGCAGGAGACCACGTTGGGTTTTCACTATCAGGATTGTCCGTACGTATTGCATAACAACCATAAGTTGTCGGCACCCCTGGTGGGGTTGCAGTTTGTTGCTGGAAGAAAATCCATAATCTTCCCTTCGGATCGAGCCACGGCAATGGGTCAAAAACACGGATCCCCGCTGCACCTTGAATCACTATTTTGGCCTTTGACCATGATAGGCCCTGATCGGCACTGGTTGATAACAATGCATAATTGCCTGCTCCTTCTACTTTGCCACCGCTATACCAAGTCGCCCACAGTCTACCTTTTGGAGAGTGCTCAATTCCTGGAATCCCTTGCCAAGATCGTGCAGGATTACTGTATTGCGCTCCGGGATTGATAATGACACTTGGCAGAGGAAGCCCTCCTGCATACACTTGATGGCAAATCGTCATCAATAATAAAATAAAATAAGAAATAAACTTCATTAAATCAGCTCCAGCGAATCAAAATCATCATGAATGGATTACTCATTTAATGAATAACTGATTCACACTATCGATAAAAATTGGATTGAAAGTAGCTATGCTATGAGCCATAGTTCAATTTATTAATCATATCCAGCATTTATCGCGATTCTGTGGATTTAAGATGTAGTTATGGCTGAGTCAAAGAAATCATACTCCTACCAATACGTAAAAATAATTACTGTTAATTGACAATAAAAAAACCGACATATTTATGTCGGTTTTAATAAGTGACTATATTTCAATCAACAGTAACGATTAATAAGGGCTGTATATTACATTCTCGTCATATTAAGAATGCTTCATTAAATTTATTTCACTTTAGCAGCATCATTAGCTTGCTCAAATTTATTGCCATAATCAGTTGCCTGATTGACAACAATCTTTGTATGCGCATCCTGTGAGATCAATTTTCCAGCACGTATATCTTGTTCACGAATAACACTGACTAATATCTGCTTCTCCCCAGTGATATAGCGTCCATAGTCATACGCGATAAATATTCGTCCATCGGATAATTGCGTCGTATCTGGATAGGTAACATTCTGCCGCTCATCAAGTAATAACTTGGATTTCCAAGTCCGACCTTCATCGTCTGAAAGCCAAGCGGTGAGGCGTTCACGTAGATGTGACTTCAAAGCATCATTATAAACCAGCAAGTAAGAACCAGACGCTAGGCGTCTCATCGCTGCGCGAGTAGATGGTCCTTCAAAACCTGGAATGGACACGGCATCAGTCCAAGTCACTCCCCCGTCATTTGATGTGCTGTTATACAAACCTTTTTTAGTACGAATAACCATCCACAGGCTATTATCTTTTCGTTGAGCTATGGTCGCTTCACTAAACTCTCGAATGGGTTGTGGAATCGTCGTTCCTCCCCGCCAATTCCATGACTCGCCTTGATCTGTAGATAAGAGCGTGCCGGTTTCTTTGCCATTGATCTTCTGTATCCAAGACGGTTGACCAATCACAAAAAATGGAGCTAACCAACCGCCATTCGATTGAACAATAGGTTTACCAAATAATATTCCCCCTTCAGCAACCAAAAACGGTGAAGACCATTTTGGATTATCGCTATTAGGATCATCTGTACGTATCGCATAACAGCCATACGTTGTAGGAACACCCGGTGGGGTTGCCGCTTGTTGTTGAAAGAATATCCATAATCTTCCTTTAGGGTCTAACCAAGGTAGCGGGTCAAAAACACGGAAACCCTGCGCAGCTTGAATAACAACTTTAGCTTTAGACCAAGATTGTCCTTGATCATTACTGGTAGACAGCATTGCATAATTTCCCGGCCCTTCAACTGGACCACCACTATACCAAGTCGCCCAGAGTCGCCCACTTGGTGAATGTTCAACACCTGGAATCCCCTGCCAAGAACGTGCTGAATCACTATATTGCATTCCCGGTTTAACGATAACTTTCGGAAGCGGGATTCCATCCGCATAGACCTCTTGCTCAAAAAACATCGCCATCAAGATAAGAAAATAAGAAATAAATCTCATAGCACCAGCTCCCGTGAATTAAACACAATGGATGTAACGGTTATACAGACACAGCTTATCGATACAATAAATAATTTTTTTGCTGCCTACATTAGCTTAGCCAGAGTTTATCTCTATTATGTGTATGAAATATATCCGTATGTAACTCTAAATCAATCCTCTAAAAAGCACATATGAACTAAAATTAGCTGACCTTCAATGATCATCTAAAAAAAAACCGACATCTACATGTCGGTTTTCTTTATTCATTCAGTAATTATGCACTGACCGTCTCTAATGGAAAGTGCGGGTACTGTACACCTGCCATTTGCTCAACGATACGCAGAACTTGGCAGCTATATCCAACTTCGTTGTCATACCAGACATAAAGCGTTGCATGGTTACCGCTGACGATCGTTGCTTGTGCGTCAAACACACCTGCTGAACGTGAACCAATGAAATCTGATGAAACCACTTCACTCGAGTTGGTATAGTCAATTTGACCTTGCAGATTTGAGTAAATAGAAATCTGACGAATATATTCGTTGATTTCTTCACGTGTGGTTTCGGTTTCTAAATTCAGATTGAGAATCGCTAAAGACACGTTTGGTGTAGGTACGCGCACAGAGTTGCCTGTTAACTTGCCTTTTAACGCAGGCAATGCTTTTGCCACCGCTTTAGCAGCACCGGTCTCTGTAATAACCATATTCAATGTTGCAGCACGACCACGGCGATCTGCTTTATGGTAGTTATCCGTCAAGTTTTGGTCATTGGTGAATGAGTGAACAGTTTCTACATGACCGTTTAATACGGTGAATTTATCATGAATCACTTTGAGGATCGGTGTGATCGCATTGGTTGTACAGCTTGCTGCACTGATGATCTGATCTGAATCAATGATATCCGTATGATTTACACCATACACTACGTTCTTCATCTCACCTTTACTTGGTGCAGTGAGAATGACTCGTTTTACACCAGGGCAGGCTAAGTGAACAGACAGACCTTCAACATCACGCCATTTACCGGTGTTATCAATCAATAACGCATCTTTAATGCCGTAAACGGTGTAATCAACTTCTGATGGGCTACCAGCATAGATCACTTTAATATAGTTACCGTTTGCAATGATCGCTTCGTTTTCTTCATCAACAGAAATCGTACCTTGGAATGAACCATGTACAGAGTCACGGCGCAAAAGTGATGCGCGCTTTTGCAAATCGCCTTCAGAAGATTTACGTACGACGATTGCACGCAGACGCAGACCACGTCCAAGACCCGCTTGTTCAATAATTAAGCGCGCCAAAATACGACCAATACGACCAAAACCGTAAAGCACAACATCTTTAGGTTCAGCACGTTCGCCCTGCGCGGGTAATACGGCTAAAGCAGCACTGAGTAATTCTTTCGCTGCGGTGCCTGTTTCGCCTGCTGCACGAGCCAGTTTACCAAGGTCAACTTCACATGAGGTCAGTTTGCCACATTCTGCTAAAGCTTCAAGAATCGGCATAGTGTCAACGACAGACAAATCACCAGCGATCATCCGTACGCGACGATGCGCTTTAAGAATCTGAATCACAGACATGTTAACCAAAGAACGACCATAAACTGAAACAACAACATCGTTTTCGCGATACAAGCGACCAATAATCGCAATCATCCGTTCGGCTATTTCTTCACGATTTTTCCAGCGACCCCAATGTTCTTGAGTCAGTGCTACGGTATTGTTTGGTTGTGTCGAGTCAGTCACGGATAATTCCTTCATTGAGGCCCTTTTTTATTTGGGCAAACTGGGGGAAATGTTTAGAGGCGCATATTCTAACAAACTACGACGTGTTTTGCCTGTGAATGTCATCATTTTGCGATGAAATGTGTATAGAGAAGGATAATATGACGATATTATTTCTGATATTTACTTTTCCACTCTTCATATGGCATACCGTAAATATGCTGACGAGCTTCTGGATCAGTTAATGCGATTCCTTGTTTTTCAGCCTCTTCACGCATCCATTTTGATAAACAATTACGGCAGAAACCACCGATATTCATTAAGTCGATATTCTGCACCTCTGTGTGGGTTTGTAGATGATTCATAAGTCGGCGAAATGCGGCGGCTTCAAGCTCAGTTTGCTGTGCTGGTGTTAAATTTGACATAAAATATTCCTTATAAATAATGACACATTAAAAATGTAGTCCCTTAAAGGGATTCAAAAATTGTAAATATGATAATAACGGCTCAATCCTCTGTTGCCACAAGATCACTCTCATAGATCAAGCGCTCGCCACGTTGTAATAAATGATCAAAATAATTACGCGTAATAGTCGCTTGCTCTACAGTCGATTCCACTGCGTACATGGCTTGGCGAAACTCATTACTGGCATGCAGCCCTTTGGTATACCAAGCAATATGCTTCCGAGCAATACGGCAACCTGAATACTCACCATAGAATTGGTACAAGTCATCTAAGTGCCCGAGAAGTACTTCTTTGATTTCGGTCACTTCTGGCAAAGGCAATAGCTCCCCCGTCGCAAGATAATGCGCAATCTCACGAAATATCCACGGTCTCCCTTGAGCCGCCCGCCCAATCATAATGGCATCCGCGCCAGTTTCTGCTAAAACGTACGCCGCTTTTTGAGGACTATCAATATCACCATTAGCAATAATCGGTATCCGCACATTGCGTTTTACTTCTCGGATCAATGCGTAACGGGCTTGACCTAAATACATATCCTCACGCGTTCGTCCATGAATGGCTAATGCAGCAATACCCGCTTGCTGTGCGCGCTCTGCAATGCGATGAATATTTTCAGCGCCATTAATAAAGCCAAGACGTGTTTTCAACGTTACGGGCACATCGACGGCATTGACCACAGCATCAAGAATCTCACCAACCAAAACCTCATCTTGCAAGAGTGCCGAGCCTGCAAGTTTATTGCAGACTTTTTTAACAGGGCACCCCATATTGATATCGACGATTTGCGCACCATTCGCCACCTGATAGCGCGCGGCCTCCGCCACTTGCTTTGGATCAGAGCCGGCTATTTGAACTGAAATAGGTGCAAGCTCCCCTGTAAAGTCTGCGCGACGCAGTGACTTCTTACTGGCATGCAATGACTTATCGGCCGTAATCATCTCGCTGACCGCATGACCTGCTCCGAAATGCTTACAGAGTTGACGAAACGGACGATCTGTGACGCCGGCCATCGGGGCAACAATGAGGTTATTACGGAGTTGATAAGGACCGATATGCATGGGCAAAGCTAAAATCAGATAATAAAGAAGTGAATTGTAGGCGTGACAGGAGAAATGGGCAATCACGAATAAAATCCCTTACAATAGCCGCCAATTTCGATGATGAATTCTTTACGGCACCATTTCCATGAACGATACAACTGATTTACCCTCAAATCTGACCGAAGCTGCAAGCGATAATGTAGAAAACGGGTCTGTAAAAGACGAATCAGAAGATAAAAGCTTACGTCCTATTCTGACCTTTATGCGCCGCTCATCCCCACTCAACACCTCACAAGAGCGTGGACTGGATGAATATGCACATCTGATTGTTAAAGGCCCCATCAGCGATGCACGTACCCTATTTAGCAATCCAGCACTTCCGCTGACGATCGAAATTGGCTTTGGTATGGGCAGCTCATTGGTACAAATGGCGGTTGCTGCGCCCGAGCGTAATTTCTTAGGGATTGAAGTTCATATACCCGGAATAGCACAATGTGCCTTTGAAGCTGGTCAAGCCGAAATTAATAATTTGCGGATTATGGATGCTGATGCGCTGGAGGTACTTGCGGGTATCCCTGACAGCAGTGTTGATCGTGTGCAGTTATTTTTCCCAGATCCTTGGCAAAAGAAACGTCATCATAAACGTCGTTTTGTCGCACCTGAGCGTATGGCACTGATCGTCCAGAAACTGACTCTGGGTGGGTGGTTTCATTCAGCAACGGATTGGCAGCCCTATTCCGAATGGATGATTGACGTGCTTGAGCAAGTACCAGGACTTGAGAACGTTTATGGCAAAGCACAGTTTGCCCCGCGTCCAGAATGGCGCCCGCAAACTAAGTTCGAACGTCGCGGTGAAGCGGCAGGCCATGGGGTTTGGGATGTGATTTATAAGCGCGTGTGATGTCTAAGAAGTTATTTTTGATACGAACCAATCAAGCCACAATAGTGGCTTGATCTTTATCTAGTTAATCAACAACGACTCTGACTTAAGTCGTTTAAACAAATACCTCAACGACACGCCCAGTCAATGCTGATCCTAAAAACGGTGTATTCTTCCCTGCCGATTTAATTTCTGTCGCATCTAGTGTCCACTGCAGTTCTGGATCGACCAGCAGCCACCCCCCCATGCTTTTCCAAGTTTGATGTACGCCAGCAATCGCTGCGGGTATCAGAGAGATCTGTGTCACCAGCTCAAGGGGTGATAATAGCCCATCACGGACTAATCCTATACCGAGTGCCATAAAGCTATCAAAAGCAGAAATACCCGCTTGAGTTTCGGCAAAAGGCATCATCTTTGCCGTCGCAGATAGGGGCTCGTGATGGCTACATATCGCATCAATAATCCCTGCTGCCACGCCTGCACGCAATCCCAAGCGATCCTCTTCGCTACGCAGTGGCGGGCGGACATGGGCTGCTGAGTTAAAGCCATCGATACTCGAATCGGTTAAATACAACTGATGCATTGCCACATCAGCCGTTACAGGTAACTTTTTATCTTTCGCAGCGGCGATCAAATCAACCGAGGCGGCACAGGAAAGCTGGCTAAAGTGGGCGCGTACACCCGTTGCTTCAACCATCTGTAGCTGGGTACTCAGCGCTACTGTCTCTGCAATCGCAGGAATCCCCGCCAAACCTTGCCGTGCAGCCATAAACCCGTCATGCACACAGCCATCTTGTGCGAGTACTGCATCTTCAGGGTAAAAGAAAACGGTTAAACCTAAAGTTGCTGCATATTCTAAGGTATGGAATAACACATCATTATCTGCAAAAGAATGACGTGCATTACTGACCGCAATACATTTGCCTTGCTTTAAACCGGCTAAATTCGCGGGCTGCTTACCTTCAAGTCCCTTGGTCAACGCACCAATCACATGCAGGAAAATACCGCCATCATCATAGGCTTTTTGGCGTAGACCGGGCAGCAATGCCCCACTCTCCAGTACAGGCTTGGTATCTGGCGGAATAACGACGTGAAGGAAACCATTTGCACGCGCGGCCTGCCCCTCAGATTTTAAGGTCCCGTGTTGCTGTTCACCTGGCTCACGTAAACGTGCACAAAGATCAACAAGTGAAGGCACTAACCATTTGCCTTGCCCATCTATCGTTTTTGATACACTTTTAAAATCCGAAGGCTGATCAATTAAATGACCGTTCTTAATCCACACTGAACGAACATCATCGGTATTGGTCTCTGGATCAAGCAAACGGATTTTATTGATTTGGATAATATGATTATCTGCGGGTTTCAAATTTTTTACGTCGCTCATGCCTGCATCTCCCGCGCTTCTAACTGTCCTTGCATTGCCAACGAGAGCACGGCCATTCTGACCGCGATCCCATAATTCACCTGTTTTAAAATTAATGACTGTGGGCCATCAGCAACGCTGGATGCGATCTCAACACCCCGATTCATTGGACCTGGATGCATGACTAATGCATTTGGGTTAGCGAGCTTTAAACGCGCCTCACTTAACCCATAAAGTTTATAGAATTCATCAGAACTGGCCAGTAGTGGTGAGGCAATACGCTCATTCTGAATCCGTAATGAAATGACCACATCACAACCCGCAACACCTTGATCCATATTTTCAAAAACTTTAACACCAAAGGTCTCAAACCCAGTCGGCAATAAAGTCTTCGGTGCGATGATGCGAACTTCTTTCGCGCCTAAGGTTTGCAGGGCTTGTATGTCAGAACGTGCCACACGGGAATGCTTGATATCGCCAATAATAGCAATCGTCAATTCACTAAATGGACGACCCGCATGACGGCGTATGGTGAGCATATCCAGCATAGCTTGGGTCGGATGTGCATGACGACCATCACCGGCATTAATAATCGCAACTTTAGGACAAACAGATTGCGCCATGAAGTGTGCGGCACCTGATGCAGAATGTCGCACCACAAACACATCGGCAGTCATCGCCTCTAGATTCCACAAGGTATCGCGGAGTGTCTCACCCTTTGATGTACTCGAACGTTGAATATCGATATTAAGTACATTCGCAGAAAGGCGCTGAGCAGCCACTTCAAATGTAGTCCGTGTCCGAGTAGAGGGTTCAAAGAAAAGGTTCATGACTGTACGCCCAGCCAGCAGGGGATTATTTAAAATCCGGCCATTCTCACCGAGAAATGTTTCTGCAGTATCTAATATTTTAGTGAGGTGAGCGCAAGACAGTCCTTCGATTCCAAGAAAGTGTTGCAAATTGCCTGCACGATTGAGTTGCAGTTGACTAGGCAGGTGTAACGCAGAAATATGCTGTGCTGACTTTTGCATCAACGATGTCTCTAATGGCTATTTTTAATGGCGCTAAGTTTAACGGATTACTCAAAAAAATTCCTGTCGAATCGAGCCTAATCGATAGGCAAAAAAAACAGCCTCATTATGAGGCTGTCTTCATATTCATCACTTATAGTTTTTTATTCGCACGAATCACTTGTTCAGCGAAACGTTTACCGAACGCTTTCGCAGTTTCGAGGTCACCTGCATGAGGACCTTCTTCTGGGGTTGAGTCAGAGGGTGACGCAGCCAATAGTCCTGAAAATCCACCTAACCAATTCAAATCGCTGCGCTGTGCTGCTTTGCTGCTGGATGGCATCAGACCTGTGCCGACCCAAAGCATGCCATGTTGCATTGCAAAGGTAATAAGATAAGAAATCGTGACGCCCTTGTCGCCGTTTTGTGAAGCAGAGTTGGTAAATCCTGCAGCTAATTTATCTTTCCATTCACCGATAAACCAAGGTTTGCTTGAAGCATCTGCGAACTTTTTGAATTGCCATGCCACATTACCCATATAGGTTGGTGAGCCAAAAATAATACCATCAGAAGCAACTAACATTTCCCACGCTGCATCAGATAGATTCCCTTCTGAATCTATACGAATCAATTCGACAATGGTACCCGGTACGGTGACCAAGCCTTCTTTAACCGCCTCGGCTTGCTTGTGGGTATGACCGTAACCACTGAAATAAACAACTGCAACCTTTGACATTTTAAATCTCCGTGAAGTGAATTGAGCGAACTTATCTTAATCGCTTTACATGACAACGATACACCTTAGTTTCTAACAATAACTGTAAAGTAAATGTTAATAATTGGTCTCTAAAAATCATTAAGTTAGGATTTGTAATTCGTTATTTTGCATGGCTCGATATTTGCTAATTTAAACGTATACTTTCTATTGAACTTCGAAATCAAATTAAGGCAAACGATTATGTATACCGACGAAGATCTCAACTCAGCCGTTAAAGAAGGCATTTTCACTGAGGATGCCATTTCCAGCTTCCGTAGTTATATTTCAAAAAGTCAAAACGTGACCTTGGTCGATGAAGAGAACTTTCGCCTCATCAGCGGTTTTAATGACATCTTTGTCGTTATCGCGTGTTTACTGTTGTTGACTTCGGTGGCATGGCTTGGTTCAGCGATTAGTCCTATCGCAGCGGCGATTATCTTTACGGCGACATCTTGGGGATTAGCAGAATTCTTTGTCCGTAAACGGCGTATGGCCTTACCCGCAATTGTCTTATTAATCGCCTTCATTAGCGGAGTCATGGCGACCTCAGTGTCGTTCTTTGTCAATCTAGGAATTGGACAAGCTCAGCAAATGAATATTGAACATTTTGAGCAAATGAGAGTCTTTGGCTTTATCACCACAGCCGTGGTGAGCATTGCAGCGACATGGTTACACTGGCGTCGTTTTAGAGTGCCAATCACGGTTGCCGTAGGTGCTGCATCGTTGGTGCTTTGCTTAATGGGGCTATTAGGTACCAGTTCATTAGATTCCCAATGGCTCACACCGATACTCTTTATTTCAGGGCTATTGATCTTTGCGCTGGCGATGTACTGGGATGCCTCAGATACACTGCGTCAAACCAAGAGATCAGATGTCGCATTCTGGCTTCATCTCCTCTCCGCACCACTGATTGTTCATCCTATTTTTACGACTTTAGGCATACTGAGTGGCCATAGTACAATCCTACAAGTCGTGCTCGTGATTGCACTGTATATTGTGATTGCCTTTATCTCGATTGCCATTGACCGCCGTGCTCTGATGGTCTCTTCATTGATCTATGTATTGTACGCATTCTCAGCATTACTGAGGAACTATGGACTGGTGAGCTTAAACTTTGCAATGACAGGCGTCATTATCGGGGCAATACTGCTCTTCTTATCTGCGTACTGGCATACCGCACGTACTTTCTTGATTAGGTACTTTCCGCAATCCATCAGTGGTTGGCTCCCGGCTCTAAGATAAGGGCGGTAGGGACATGACGAGGGCTTTATGTAACTAACTTTAAAGTCCTCGACATGCAAATCACAATTGTATTCTGGCAAGCGCTTTTCAAACTTAAACTTGCTTAAAGGGCAAACTTCCAACCGCCTCCTCAAAATAAGCTTTGACTCCCTCCCGTTCACGCACTACAAAATCACTCACGGCATCCATAAATGCAGGTTCGGCCAACCAATGTAGTGAGTGGGTATAGACCGGCGCAAAGCCACGAATGAGCTTATGCTCCCCTTGCGTGCCCGGATCAAACCAACGTAGATGATTGCAGATTGCGTATTCAATGCCTTGGTAATAGCACACTTCAAAATGCAATGAGTCGACATCGCGAATGGTCCCCCAATAACGTCCGTATAAGGTCTGCTCATCCTTAAAAAAGAGTGCCGCAGCAATCGGCGCTTGATCACGATCATATGCAATATTCAATGCCAGCGAGTCTGGCATCGTAGTCCCCAACTGCTTAAAGAAATCAAGCCGCAAGTATGGCTTCTGTCCCCGAATATGATAGGTATTTTGGTAGCAACGATAGAAGAAAAACCAATCCTCCTCGCTGATCACCCCACCCTCAAGCCAACGGCAAGAAATCCCTTGCGCGGTGACTTTATCTCGCTCTACGCGGATGCTTTTTCGGCGTTTTGCCGTCAATACGCTTAAGAAATCCGCAAAATCGGTGTACGGTTTGTTTTCCCATAAAAACTGGACATTACTGCGCCGGGCCAGCTTCTGTGAGGCAAAACTTGGGGAATGCTCCAATTGCGCAGCACTGTCTAAGAAAGACTGATCAAGAAACAAACCATGCCAAGAGGATGCCCCCATCTGCTGCGCCAAGGCTTTAATACCCTGTAGTAATTGCGGCAATACATCATCGAGTTGAAAACCATCAGCTAGCAATATCCGCGATCCCGTCACTGGGGTGAACGGTACACTGGTCACTAAGCGTGGGTAATACTCTAGCCCATGCCGTGCATAAGCTTGCGCCCAAGCATGATCGAAAACGTATTCCCCGCGATTATGTGTCTTGGCAAATAAAGGCAGCGCGGCAATGGGCTGATCATCGCGATAGAGCATCAAATGTTGCGCGTACCAACCTGCATGCTGCCCCACCGCATCACTGTCTTCCAGCGCCAGCCAAAATGCCCGCTGCATAAAAGGAGTGCTTTGACCTTGCCATAGATGATTAGGGAAATGACTGACCGAATCGACAACCTTGATCAGGTCATCGAGTCTGGGTGGTGATAGTGGCTGAGCGGATAACACAGGATCTGGCATAGCTCGGTTTCGACTTTTAAATGCGTAAAAACATAAGAGAATATTGAATGAATCTAAGGTGCAGTCGCCCAAGAACTACAGGTATTAAACTGCTGCATATCCTTCCAGACACTCAAATCTGGCGATTGAACTTGCTTTAAGGCTTCTGCCGCTTCTACACGATTTCCTGCATTACATAAGAACAAGAAATTTTGATTGGCATTCCGATTGGCCACTTGCTCACCCGTAGTAATCGATGCTGTCGAATTACTATCAACAGGACCCTGATAAAGCGGCGAGTTTGGATTAGGTTGCTCAGGGCTTGCGGGATAGGCTTGCGCATATTCAGGGGTATAGGGTGGTTGCTCGGCTTCATCAGGCGGATAGTCCATCTGATCTGCCGGATAACCTGAAGCCTGCATTTGTTGACGAACATCGGCATCATAGATGAGCTGTTGACGTAAATTATCATCATTAATGGCTTGCGCAAGCTCTGCATCGGACCATGCTTGGCTATAGGCCATACTCGTCGCAATTGCATACCAGTAGGGATCAACAACCTCATAGTTGACACGCCAACCATGATCGCGCCAGCCATAGTCACTCGGCCAACTACGATAATAATGCACTCGATAGCGACCAGAATCCCCTTGCCAGTAGGGCATCCGATAATGATTGGTCCAACCATGATTCAACCCACCATTCCCAGCCCATACGCGCTGATGATTATCACCATTCCAGCGAGAATCTCCACGTGAGCTATTCCAGCCAGAGCGATCATTTGTCCGACGATCTACACCTTGAAAGGATTCATTGGGTCTGTTGGGGTTACTGCCATGATTGAAACTAGGTGCGGTATTTGGCGTGGCTTGGGGAGTTGGCATCTGGCCTTGTTGAGCATGATTTCCTGACCCATGCTGCCAGCCATCACGTCCTGGGTTGGATTGAACAGGTGTTGCGATGGGGTGATTAAACGCTGTTTGCGCATTACCAGTCCATTGCGGGCGATTGGGTTGTGGATTAGCAACGCCACCACCTGCTGGCATCCGACCCGTGCGCATAGCACCATTATCAGCCCGCTCGCGATGCTCGCCTCCACGTTGATTTGATTGACCTGACCGCTCATGCCCCGGATTGGTCTCATCAGCACAGGAGACTTGAGATAAAAGTGTCACGCCCAGTATCATCGAAACGGAAGCGACCGCTATAAAAAGTTGATTATATCTGCGCATGATGGGTCTTCTAAGTGAGGGTTGCAGCGAGCTGTATATTGGCTCATTTTAACAGCAGGTCAATCACTTGCGCGTAAGACATCGTAAGTAATGACCTGCCCTACGCTGTATTTATGTAGCGACTGATGAGCCTGTCATTTTCATGATAACAACAACTGCGACTTGAGTTTCTTCACTTCGTCGCGCAATCTTGCCGCTTGTTCAAATTGAAGCTGTTTGGCTTTCTCATTCATCGCTTTTTCAAGCTGCTGAATATGCTTGGCGAGCAGCTTCGGATCACGCAGCAAGTGCTCATCAATATCACTTGGTGTCGGCTGTAGCACGCTCATATCATCCGGATCATAGACTGCTTCACCGACATTGATATCGCGTAAGGTCTGACGTATAGCGCTACGCGGCGTAATGCCATGCTCTAAGTTAAACGCGACTTGCTTTGCACGACGACGATCGGTCTCATCAATTGCACGCTGCATCGACGGCGTAATCCGGTCCGCATACAAGATGGCCTTACCATTCAAGTGACGCGCTGCCCGTCCAATGGTCTGAATCAAGGCTCGATCAGAACGCAAGAAGCCTTCTTTATCCGCATCCAAGATGGCAACCAAGGACACTTCAGGCATGTCTAAGCCTTCACGCAGCAAGTTAATGCCGACCAAGACATCATGGATCCCCATACGCAGATCATGGATGATCTTGGTTCGCTCCACGGTATCAATGTCGGAGTGCAGATATGCGACTTTCACCCCGTATTCTTTTAAGTAGGTGGTTAGGTCCTCTGCCATGCGTTTGGTGAGTGTGGTAATCAGTACCCGTTCATTCTTCTCTTTGCGCAGGGTAATTTCAGACAGCACATCATCCACTTGGGTTAAGACGGGACGAATCTCAATCTCAGGATCGATCAGGCCTGTTGGGCGCACCAACTGCTCAACAATCTGTTCACTTTTTTCCAGTTCATATAATGCGGGTGTTGCCGAGACATAAATCGTTGCGGGCGTAATACGCTCCCACTCTTCAAACTTGAGCGGGCGATTGTCTAGGGCACTGGGCAGACGAAAACCATAATTCACCAGTGTCTCTTTACGTGAGCGGTCACCTTTGTACATCGCACCAATCTGTGGCACCGACACATGCGACTCATCGATAAAGAACAAGGCATCTTCGGGTATGTAATCAAATAACGTTGGAGGCGCTTCGCCAGCGGGACGCCCCGACAAATGACGGGAATAGTTTTCAATCCCGTTGGTATAGCCCAACTGTTGAATCATTTCCAAGTCATAGCGTGTACGCTGCTCGATCCGCTGTGCTTCAAGGAGTTTGTCATTGGCGCGGAAGAACTCCAGACGCTCGTCCAGTTCAGTCTTAATCGTATGACGTGCATTCTCTAGCTTTTCACGCGGGGTCACATAGTGGCTCTTCGGATAGATCGTGATGCGATCCACTTTACGATTGGTTTTGCCCGTCAGTGGATCAAACCAGACGATCTTATCGACTTCATCATCAAACAATTCCACCCGTACCGCGAACTGATCCGACTCAGCAGGATAGATATCCAGTATCTCCCCCCGCACGCGATACGTCCCGCGCTCAAAATCAATCTCATTGCGGGTATATTGCATCTCGACTAAACGACGAATGATCGCAGCACGATCCACACGATCACCACGCACAATGTGCAGTAGCATCTTCAAGTAAGCTTCAGGATCACCCAAACCGTAAATTGCCGAGACAGACGCCACGATGATGGCATCGCGACGCTCAAGCAGTGAACGTGTGGCACTCAAACGCATTTGGTCGATATGATCATTGATGGCCGAGTCTTTCTCGATAAAGGTATCGGAGGAAGGCACATAAGCTTCAGGCTGATAATAATCGTAGTAGCTAACGAAATACTCCACCGCATTGTGCGGGAAGAATGCCTTAAACTCGCCATACAGCTGCGCGGCCAGCGTCTTGTTATGCGCCATGATGATGGTTGGACGCTGGGTCTGTGCGATCACATTTGCCATCGTGTAGGTTTTACCCGATCCGGTCACACCCAAGAGCAATTGGTTGCGCATACCTTGATTGACCCCGCGCACCAGTTTTTCGATCGCCTGTGGCTGATCGCCCGCAGGCTTAAAATCCGTCACCAGTTCAAAAGGCTGCCCAACCGCCTGAGTACCGGACAAGTTCGTGCCTGTTTTTTTCGCTTCAGCTTGAATCGTTTGCGCGACGCTTTTTAAGTCATCGGTGGAGCGGGCTTTTATGGGTTCGCGCATAGAAATTTCCTATTCATCAGTAGACGATTTAAACATGGACTCAAATCGTTCGCCATGCCCTTTAACTTAAAATTAATATTAAAACCGCATTAGGATCATGTTGAATACGATGGTAAAAATATGGAGTGACCGGTCAGTAATGACTTTAGTGTGTATGATGCCATCATTGAACTATATAGCATCAGGGTCCAATCACTCTATGTTGTGCCGACTCGACCTAAACTCAAGAGGCTTCTAACAGGGCACTCATCAACAAAAGTTCAAAAACATTCATAAATTCGCACCATAAAATAGCAACATTTAGGTAAAAATCAGCTAAAATTATCAGGTTTGCCGATTACCATTTTCATTCTGTTTGTTTTATCTCGTCCGTATAAGGAATCAAAGCCGTGTCCAGCAATGCCGTGCCAAGTCTAGAGGTCCGTCTATCAGACCGTGTCAACGCCATCAAACCTTCACCAACGCTCGCAGTCACCAATAAAGCCGCTGAATTAAAAGCCGCTGGTCGCGATATTATTGGTCTGGGTGCAGGTGAACCTGACTTTGATACGCCACAACATATTAAAGATGCTGCGATTGCTGCGATTAACAATGGCTTCACCAAATACACCGCTGTAGATGGTACACCGGGTCTTAAAAAAGCGATTATCGCCAAATTCAAACGTGACAATAACCTTGATTACGCGCCAAACCAAATTTTGGTGTCATCAGGTGGTAAACAGAGTTTCTTTAACCTTGCACTTGCATTCTTGAATGCAGGTGACGAAGTGATCATTCCTGCACCATTTTGGGTATCTTACCCAGACATGACCATCATCGCTGAAGGTGTACCGGTCATCGTTAAGTGTGGTGAAGAACAACGCTTCAAAATCACTGCTACACAACTAGAAGCTGCGATCACACCGAAGACTCGCCTACTGGTCCTGAACAGCCCATCAAACCCAACGGGTATGGTCTACACCAAACAAGAGTTGACCGAACTGGCTGAAGTGCTACGTCGTCATCCGCAAGTCTATGTTGCTTCTGATGACATGTACGAGCCAATCATCTGGACTACAGAGCCTTTCCACAACATTTTGAACGTTGCACCTGACCTTTACGACCGTACTTTTGTATTAAACGGTGTGTCTAAAGCCTATGCAATGACTGGCTGGCGTATTGGCTATGCAGCGGGTCCTGCAAAAATCATCAATGCGATGAAGAATGTGCAATCACAATCGACCAGTAACCCAGCCTCAATCAGCCAAGCTGCTGCTGAAGCTGCGCTGAACGGTCCACAAGACGTGCTCAAGCCAATGATTGAAGCCTTCAAACGTCGTCATGACTTGGTGGTTGCTGGCTTGAATGAAATCCACGGCATCACTTGCTTGCCTGCTGATGGCGCGTTCTACGCCTACGCCAGCGTACGCCCACTGATCCGTGCACTTGGCTTGAAATCTTGCACCGAATTCTCTGAGTGGTTGCTTGAGAAGACGGGTGTAGCGGTTGTACCGGGTGATGCATTTGGTCTGGGTGGCTACATGCGCATTTCCTACGCCACTGCGGATGCGACCTTGGTCGAAGCACTGCGTCGTATCAAAGATGCTGCGGATAGCATTGGTGCCGATAAAATTGATGCTGCGATTGCATCGATTGCCGCTGAAAAGAAATAATCTGGAAAGCATATTGAAGCGGGTCACCGCTTGAATAGTAAGAAAGGGCATGGATTCGTTTCCATGCCCTTTTTTTATTTTAGTCTTCACCGCACGCCTAGCGATAAATACCTTTTATTTCTTACTCACCCAAACTCGTGCTTTCTCAAAGATCACAGGTGCGGTACCAGCGGTCGAGAGATAGTCGTAATACGGCAGACTCTTACCCAATTTCAATAAAAATGGTGGATGCTCTCCCAATTTGCCGCCAGCCGTGATATTCACCAGTGTCGTTTTATTGCTCGTCGGCTTAAGTGTGATCCGACCTTGGACAAACTCAATATCGCCACCTGTACTATAAAGCCGCGTCGCCAGTTCTGATTCCGCTTTATAGATCAGATTTAAATGCATCGGGATCGACAAGATGCCCAGTCCCAATGCGATTTTGACATCGTTCTGCGTACTACCGTCTGGCTGTGGGGTACTGGTGACTTTGCGCACTTGACGATAGATCTCTGGAAAATTCTTTGGTGTGGCAAACGCCTCTTTCATCTGATCCAGCGATGCAGGCATATGGTAGAACGAACTGACAAAGTAGAGCTTTTCTGGACGAGCAGCTGTAGCAAGCCAGACTGGGCGATGGCTAAACTGCACGGTACCGCCCTGCTGGATTAGCTTATAGAGCGTCGCTTCTTGGCTACTGGTCAATGTCATCGTTGGCACGATGTTACTGAGCGGTAATGGAGCCTGCTGAGTATCTGGATTAAAGCGCTGGCGTAAAGACTCCAATACGAAGCCCTCAATGCCACTGGGTATGGCTTGTTTGATTTCAGGCATGGCGCTCAGCACGGTGCTGACCAAAAAACCCACGGGATGATCAAGGTCGCCCCATTGAGTCAAGGTCACTAAGGTCTTGCCATTTTTCAAGGGAAACCATTCAAACCTACCCGTTCCATACTGAATGGGAGACTTCAAGATTAACGTCGAAATACTGTTGTTCTTACGCTCATGCTGAATCAGCACATCTTCGTCAAAGGTTAGGAATGGAAAAGGAATTTTGATCAGCAAGTGATATTTGACGAGGCTTTTGACACTGCCATTGGGATCATTGACATCCCCTTCTTGCGCTTGAACCGTTGATTCAGTCATCTTGGGGAAGAGCTTTTGATAGCCGCTAAAGTCTGAAAGCGCCTTTGCCACTTGATCGGTGCTCGCTGAAACAACGATTGCACCTGTGTAATACTGAACGTTTGCGTAGCTTTTTGGCCCTCGGGTATAGGGCAAGGTGACGGTCTTGCGTGCTTGCGGATAAAAGAATAACGACTGCCCTGCCATATCGGCTACGGCGTCAGGATTACCATCGAAAGGTTGGAGTGCTGAGGGTGTGGGATCGCTCCAAGCCACGAACTTGAGAGGTTCGGCATGTGCTGACGTCAGCAAAACGGATGCAAGCCCTAAGCTGAGTAATGTCGGAGAGATGCGCCTCAAAACACTTAGTTTTGAGTGATATGGCGCTGCTCGCTTGCGATGAGAACATGCGTGTAGCGCACTATCAGGCGAAGCATCATGAGAATCAGGGATTAGAGAATCAAGAATCAGGTTATAGGGATCAGGAATCAGGTTAAGGGAATCAGGAATCAGAGAATCAGCAGGGTCAGTCTGGGGCAAAACTGAGGCATGTCCGAGATTAGCCCGAGACAAGACTGGGGCATGACTGAGGTTATCCTCTGTCATATCCAAACGGCCTTTCAGATCCATGTGACCCATATCCATAGCACTATCCTTGTCTTTGCTCATCGGCATAATAGCACCAGTACGAGCATCATCTACTACACTAAGACCAACATCCTCATCTTGAGAGACGGGTTTAGGAATCACCGACAAGGCTTCCTTGTGATGTGGGTTTTGATGTTTGCTAAAGTTCACGACATGGATATATCTCACCCCCGCCACCGTATAGCGCTGGATAAAACCCGCAGTCGCTAAATCGCCAAGCAAGGCATCGACATCCAACTGATCGGCAGGAAACAGCGACATCTTGATCCGCTTAGGGCGATCTTCAAGATAACCCTCGCAATCCGCCAATGTCCATAACCCAATAAACAGCAACCGCGCCGCAAAGCACAGCTCAACCAACTCATCATTCATAAAGAACGATGGTTTTATATTTCTGGCTCTCGCCATGTTTGCCCCCCTAACAGTCCACCTGCCAATGATCCGCCTTATGTTTCGGTCGCTTAGTTTCTACAAATGCTTTTGCAAACTGATCATTATAGCATAAAAGTTTCCAAAAATATATATATTGTTTACTTTAAGAAACTTTTATATACCGCTAAAATTGATGGGAAGTCGCCTCATGCAAAGAGGATTGATGATCGTGTCAGCGCGAGATGGGAAGCATAGCGCAGCACAAAGCGACTCATGGTGTCAGGCAAAACACGAGTCGCTGGCGACATGACGCGGCACGATGATCCTAAGCCTGCTTAAGCTTAACTTGGGAAAGTGGGATCGCCTCAGACTGTGGGTAGACAATCGTATTGGCTTTTTCTGTACTCATTTTAAGACCCTGATATTGCTCGGCAGGCATGGGGGTCTCGTAGCGTTTAAAAGCATTTGCAGGGACCAGCACTACTGGGTTCTGTACAGGCGTATTCAGCAGCACATGCCGCACAATCGGTGCCGTCGCTGGGGATATCCAGCCGAGCAGCATGAGCTGAAACTTCTTGCTGGTCAGCAGCGCGATACTACGGAACACCAATCGCCCAACCCCACGCACAACGAGTGAGCCGAAGGAGGAAAGTCGCAGATTGGCAAGATTACGCTGCCATCTTGGCATGGTCGCCAAAGTCGCCAGCTGTATCATCTTGGCGACAAACCAAGCGCCGAGAAACAGGAAGCGCGGCAGCGGCGGAAACATAATCTCTGCATTCATTAAGTGCCCCATGACCTGCTGCGTCGCTTCTGAAGCAGCTAGACGAGGACGCATCTGCTCGAAATACTGACGCACGCCTTCACGTGTCCGAGGTACAGTCGCCGGGTCACAGGTTTGTAATTCAGCACCGATAGCACACTCCGCCCAATAGCGATTCTCATCCTCTTCAGACAGCTTGCCCGGACCATACACCTCATAGGCATACAGGATCGAATGCCATGCGGTCATGTGAATCCACAGTTGAGAGGCAGGATTATTGGGGTCGTAATGTAGCCCAGAGACTGGATCAACACCCACAACGCGCGCATGAATACGCACCAGCACATCCGCCGCCTTCACCGCAGTACGACTATCGCCAAAAGCGACAATGGCAAAATAGCGCAGCGTATTGTCATAGCGGTTCCGCGCTCGCGTTAAGATCTTTTGAGTCGTATGCACCGCAGCCAGCAGAAAAGGATCAAGCTCTTCAATAACCACAGCACGCTGGAAGCCTATAGTCAGGGAGGTCGGATAACTCCACACCCGCCAAGTGATTGAGTCTGGGCCAAAGAAGCCATAGTCCTCGGGCTGAGTTGATTCAGGACTCTTTGCCTCTGCCTGTGGGGTCACAATGGGTACGCTGGCGGTCATGGTATGCTTCCTTACTCTGGGTCGATTGCGACCCTGATGGTTTTTGTTTGTTTTATGCGGATCGCCTAATGGCGCGCGGCTCCGTAGAAGTCCGAAGTATAGGCGTGAGATTAAGGGCTTACATTTACCATGGTTAAAAAATGATTTGGCAGATAAGTCAATGCTGAGGATGGGATCGATTCAATCCGTCGATTCCAATGGATGAAACCAATTCAATTTAAATGTTATCTGGCAAAGTATAATCAAACTGATAAAAATGCTGACCGTCGGTAATGGTTATAGTCATCCGACCCGCAAGTCCGATCAGACTCCCCGTTCCTGAGTCTGGGACCACTGTAATGGATTGCTCGGGTACACCGCGCGTCATCGTCGAGCTATGTTGTAAAACAAAACTTCCGTCATGACCCTGTATCGAGCCAGTCACCGTCTCCATCGCGACATAGCCAGCTGATCCTTGAACACTCGTGCGGAAGGCCAGCATTTCGCCCTGACTGGTAGCTTTCAAATCTCCATGAAACGTCTTGTCCAGTGACATCCGCCCTAGGCCTGTGCCGTCAGCAATACTGCTGATCGGCTCAGGGCTCAGTTTGACTTCAAAAGGTCCAGAAGCTTGTTTATCGGTCATTTGGTAATCCTTTACGTGAATGATGAATTGAAGTTGGAGTAGATCATTTATTTTGCAATAAAACAAAAACAAATGTATCAAAAAATGTCCAATTGGTATGAATGTGCTTCTGACTAAGTTTTAATCGAATGGAAGCTACACATTAAAATAATTAAATAGCACAAATTAGGAAAGAGGCGATGATCACATTATCTAGAATTCATCCAAAATCGTTTTCCCGCCATTTATTCTTTTTTATGGGATTATTATTTCTAACCTTATTTCTCAGTGCATGCGGTGATTCCTCGTCCAGTGAACCACCTCCACCGACTCCCCCCATAGTCACTCCACCTGCTGTTTTAAAAAATATCATCGTTACGCCCGTATCCACGAATATCGCACAAGGTTTAACGCAGACTTTTACAGCTGTAGGACTGTATAGCGATGGAAGCTCTAGTGCTATTACTAATGTCAATTGGAGCACCTCTGCAAGTAATTTGGCAACGATTGATGCCAATGGCCTACTCACTGCCAAATCAGCAGGTACGCTGACAGTGACTGCGACTCAAGGCAACATTAGTGCCTCTGCCCCCCTAACAATTTCGGCAGCAGCATTAAAAGTGGTGAGCATCACAGCTCCACTGATAACCATACCCAAAGGATTAAAAGAAAAGCTATCCGCTACGGGTTTGTTCACGGATGAATCGACGCAAAATCTCAATAACATCATCTGGTCGTCTTCAGACTCGACAGTAGCCACGGTAGATCCTACAGGTCAGTTTTTTGCAAAAGGCACAGGCACAGTCACTATTTATGCCAGTCTCAATGGCATGACCAGCTCAGTGACCATCACTGTGTCCGCAGCCGTATTACAATCCTTAAAGCTACAGCCACCAAGCACTTCTGTGGCTGCTGGCTTAACCCAGCAATTTACTGTTAGTGGCATCTATAGCGACGGGACCACTCTAAATCTGTCCAATCTGACTTGGAGCTCATCTAATACTGCCATTGCAACAGTCAATACGTCAGGTCTAGTAACGACAAAAATACCAGGGACTTCGACGATCTCCGCTTCGATCAATGGAATCACTGGATCGGCTCCTCTAACCGTGACCGCAGCCGTTTTAAAGTCGATCACCCTATCACCTGCTACAAACATTCCTGCGGGCCTAACCTTGCAACTCACCGCGACCGGACATTATTCTGACGGCACCACACAAACCTTAAACAATGCACAATGGACTTCGTCGAATACAAGTGGTGCCATTGTCAGCTCTACTGGTTTAGTGACCGGTCTTAAAGTTTCAACCGAGACCATTAGCGTGGCACTAAATGGCATACAAGCCAGTGTTAAGATTGATATCCTTGCTGCAATACCAGTTTCATTGCAAATCCTAGGTCCTGATCAAACCTATTTAGGTCTAACCCGAGCCTATACCTTACAAGCAAAGATGTCTGATGGCACAACACTCTCTAACATTAACGTCCAAACGGCTACTTGGAGCTCTTCAAACTCCGCCATTGCGGTGTACACGGGTTCAGGGCAATTTAAATCAGTAGCAGTGGGCCCTTTTACTATATCGGTGACCTACCACACTGTGAATAGTTCTAAAGTAGTCACAGTGAACCCTGCTTCTTTAACAGAACTTGATGTTAATTTGAATGATGTAAATGGAGGTACATCATTAAATCCGAATGGTAGTTTTGGTGGTGTAACGAGTGGCTTACTCGTAGCAAAAGCAACCTTAACCAATGGTACTAGTAGCGTGGTCACATTAGATAATCTGACAATATCTGATCCAAGCGTGATATCCATCGATACGTCAGGTCACTATCAAGTATTAAAGCAATCTGGTTCTGCCTTGATCACGGGTGAATATCATGGACTTAAGCGGACTGTAGCTCTGGACGCATCGTCCTTGACGTATTCCTATATTCAGGGTCCACAAACATTAGCCGTTGCTCAGCGAGGCTACTACTCTTCGATTACGTCATATTTAGGTGGAGATGTATATGGGTATCGTTACGGAAATTATGAGCCTAACAGTACCCAAATGAGTAACCCGATTATGAGTTTTCATTCAAGTGGTCAGCTAAACACAGAAGGCACCGCACTAAGCATAGGTACAACAACGGCAGTTGCGAATTCAATCATTAATTCATCAATCACATGGTACGAATATTTCACAGTTATTCCTTAATATCGTTTAACCGCGAACTACAGACAACAAAAACCCCTGAAGCTTAAAGCTAAAGGGGTTCTGTTTTACGGCGAAGCAAAATATGGCTCCCTGACCTGGGCTCGAACCAGGGACACATGGATTAACAGTCCATTGCTCTACCGACTGAGCTATCAGGGATCGGTACGTTTGGGTGCATTATACAAGGTAATGAACCTATATTTGACAAGCATTTAGCTGAATGTTCATTTTTTCTCCCACCGCATTAAAACGACTTGGCGACGCAGTGACTTTCCAGCTTATTGCGACGAGTTCAATAACTCTCGCAAAACTCAAGAAGGTATTGAGGAAAAACGACATACACAAATACTTATGACTTACCCAATAAAAAAGCCCTTACAGAATATGTAAGGGCTTGATTATTTTAGAGCATTTATATGGCTCCCTGACCTGGGCTCGAACCAGGGACACATGGATTAACAGTCCATTGCTCTACCGACTGAGCTATCAGGGAATGTTTCGTTTCGGTAGGCGGCATTTTAGGGATATGAACCTACTCGGTCAAGCAGTTTTTAATATTAAATCGTTCGACCGTATACTTTGTCGCCAATACCGTTGCTTTTGGGTCGATTACGCGATGATTTGTATATATTTGATACAGTTACGTACACCAACCGATCATTCCAACATGATCTCTGAATGAAAAATTTAATCTCAACTCAGCTTAAAAACAAAACTACTGCGTTTTAAACACCGAAATTGGCCGCGCGTAACCACGCAAATTCAAAATTGGCGACCGCCAAAGTATACAAACGACTATCGACCTGCTGCCAAATTGCATCGAATTGCTCGGTGGCAATATTTAAACCGGACTGCGGCAACAGTTCACGATTTCGCTGACATGCGCGCAACGCTTCATAGACATGACGCCCTGCTGAACCGCTGGGCAGCAGGCGGACTTGTCTGGATGCAAGGAACTCATCAACCTGTATCAAATTAGCATCGGGAATCAGCGGTAATACAATACGATCCAATTGCTCATCCAAACGCTGCCAGATGAGGAGCTTTTGCTCTCCCGTGTAGCGATTCCACTCGATTACCTCGTAGCTAAAACGACGACACCCCCGGCAAACATGATCACCAAACACAGTGGAGCACTTCCCTGCACATGGCGTCAGAGAGTCGTGAAGTTGTACACCTTTAATCGAATCGTTCAAACCGCTCAAAACACCCACCTTAAATTGATCATCAAAACTACTCAAGACAACAAAACCACCCACAATCACGCTTTAAAAGTGCCAAATATGATCCAGATCAAGATTAAACACCATCTATTCATCAATGCGTGCATTTCAACCATTATCAAACGCCGCATAAAGGATTAGAATAGCGCACCACGAATTCAAGTATATGTGCGCTTGGCGAAAATCCAAGCGTTTCACGAAGAGCCTTTTGCCCCATGAACGAATCTGTACATTTACACAGCCCATCAGACGCTACGATTGACGACAAGATTGAGCATGGTGAAACCAGCGCATCCGAAAAAGATTGGGTGATCGCTGCATTATACCAGTTTCACCCTGTCTCCTTCCCTGCTGATTTGCGTAATCGCTTAGATGAACTCAGCACGCACTTGCAATTGCGTGGGACGCTGATCGTCGCCAGTGAAGGGATCAATGGCACGGTTGCTGGCAGTCGTGCTGCGATAGATGAGTTACACCAAGTGCTGATCAATGAAGGCTTTGATCGCATGGAATATAAAGAATCCTTCAGTCGTGAAAAACCCTTTAAACGCATGAAGGTCAAGTTTAAAGAAGAAATCGTCACGCTAGGTGTGGATGTTGAGCCCCTTGCACAAGTCGGACACTATCTGGAACCTGAAGCATGGCATGACTTTATCCAGCAAGAAGACGTGCTGGTAATCGATACCCGTAACCGCTATGAATATGCAGCGGGCACGTTTAAAAATGCCATTGATCCCAATACCGAGACCTTTCGAGAGTTCCCTGCTTTTGTGGATGAGCAACTTGCCGATGCAAAGCACAAGAAGATTGCGATGTTCTGTACGGGCGGAATTCGCTGTGAAAAATCAACGAGCCTGCTCTTACAGCAAGGCTTCGAAGAGGTTTATCACCTTAAAGGCGGTATTCTGAATTACCTCAATACCATTCCAGAAGAAGAAAGCCTCTGGAAAGGCGAATGCTTTGTATTTGATGGACGTGTTGGTGTGGGTCATGGTGTCGAAGAAGGCGAAAGCGCGATGTGCTTTGGCTGTGGCTGGCCGCTAAAACGCCATGAGCTGCAATCGGTTAAATTTGAGCGCGGCGTCAGTTGCCCACACTGCTTTGACCAAACCAGCGAGGCACAAAAAGCACGCTATCGGATGCGCCAGAAGCAAATGGACGGCGATATTTAATCAGCGCTCGTTTTTAAGAGAAGGATTAAGGCAGAACCTTTGGCACTGCCTGATCTCATATAACGCATCACTTTTATAATCAGAACAACCCGATTAAAGAAGCTGTTTTGCACCCCAATTTCAACATTGAATTTTAAGCCGCACAGTGAGCACTTAAATAGCACTGCACTCTACGGCACTTTTAGAACATGCTAGGCAACTAGTACATTTAGGATATACACAATGACCACGCCACGCCTCCGCATCAAGAAACGCGATCAACAACGCCTGCGCGACGGTCATCTTTGGGTTTATTCCAATGAAATCGATACGGATGCCACCCCGTTGAAGACCATTAAATCTACGTTAGTTCACTTGGAAGATTATCGTGGTCACTTTTTGGCAACTGCTAGCTTTAACAGTCAAGCACTGATTTGCGCACGAATCCTGGATACTGCTGAGCGTGATGAGTTAGATGTTGCATTCTTTGAAGCCCGGTTAAAAACAGCGCTGGGTTTAAGACAAATCACCTTCAAACAAGATTTCTATCGTCTTGTATTTGGTGAAGGTGACCTGCTACCGGGTCTGGTCGTTGATCGTTTTGCGCAGACTTTCGTGATCCAAATCGGTACGCAAGCGATTGAGCAAGCCAAGGCCTCACTCATTACAGCATTACAAAACGTCTTCGGCGCTGACAGCATCATCGTATTTAAAAACGATGGCAAAGGTCGTCAGATGGAACAGCTTGATGAATACGTCGAGACGGTTCCTAGCGATGCCAAGATCGAAGCGTTAGATGTGATTGAGAATGGTGTGACCTTTAAAGCCCCTTTAGATGGTCAGAAAACAGGTTGGTTCTATGACCATCGCGATGGACGCCAGTGGTTAAATGGCTGTGCCGCTGGTCGTACTGTGCTTGATGTGTTTAGCTATATCGGTGGTTGGGGTATTCAAGCGGCGGCTCATGGTGCGTCGCAAGTGACCTGTGTTGATAGCTCGGAGAAAGCCGGTGAAGCCGTACTTGCCAATGCTGTGTTGAACCAGTTATCTCAAGTCAAGTTTATTGAATCCGATGCATTTGAATATCTCAAGAAACCCGTCACGGATACCTTTGATCTCGTGGTTCTCGATCCACCCGCACTCATTCAAAAACGCCGCGACTTCGAACAAGGTCGTCAAGCGTACTTCTTGCTGAATGAGGGTGCAATTCAGCGTGTGAGTGAAGGTGGGCTGCTTGTTTCAGCGTCATGTTCACTCCACTTACTGCGTGATGAATTGATCCGTATCGTGCAGCAAGTCGCACGTCGTCAGAACAAACATGTACAGTTGGTACATGAAGCTCACCCTGCAGCGGACCATCCACGCTTACTCAGCATGACCGAATCTGACTATTTAAAATGTCTCGTCTTTCGTGTGACCAGCCTACCTGAAGGCGCTACACACTAATTTAGTGATGATTTTACTGATCATTCAAATTTAATGACATGGCAAACAGGCCATGAGGAAAACAATATGCGCTGGTTACAAATACGTTTTGAAGTTACCAAAGATGAAGTCCAATTGGTTGAGACTTTGCTGGAATCACTGGGCGCGGTCAGCGTCATTTTAGATGATGCAGCAGACCAACCGTTACTTGAGCCACTGCCCGGTGAAACACCAATTTGGGATCAAGTGATTGTGACCGGCTTATTTAATGAGGTCGTCGACTCTCTGCATATCGACCTAGAGCACACGCATTCTGAACCAACAGACCCAGAACAAATCATTGCATTTGTGCAAGCTCAAGCACCGACCGTGCGTGCCTTCTATGAATATCTGGAAGAACAAGTATGGGAGCGATCATGGATGGATCATTATGAACCGATCCAATGTGGTGAGAACTTCTGGATCGTGCCTGAATGGCTCACCCCACCGGATCCTAATGCTGTGAACTTGATCCTTGATCCGGGTCTAGCATTTGGGACGGGGAACCATGCCAGTACCTTCCTTTGTCTTCAGTGGTTAGGTAAAACTGACCTGAAAGATAAAGTCGTGATCGACTATGGTTGTGGATCGGGCATCTTGGGCGTAGCTGCACTTTTGCTCGGCGCAAAACAGGTTTATGCGACTGACATTGACCCACAAGCTCTGCTTGCAACCCGCCAAAATGCTGCGATTAACGGTACTGAGTCTCACATTTGGGTCGGTCTTCCAGAAGAACTGAACAAACAGTTTCCAAACCTGCAAAGTGATGTTATCGTCGCTAATATTCTAGCTAAACCGCTCATGGAACTCGCGCCAGTTTTTGCGGAATACAGCTTGCCCAATGGAAAAATCGCCCTTGCGGGATTGATTGAGGAGCAAGTTGAGGGGATCCGCGAAGCCTATGCGCCTTGGTTCGATTTAAATGAGCAAGAGTTTAGAGAAGAGAATTGGTGCCGATTATCGGGTCATAGAATTAACAAATAATCATCATAGGGGTGATGGTTTTCGACAGTTAATTTGATCATGGATTGAGCACGAATTCTAGTTTGCTTTTATGGGATAAAATCAAAATTAGGAAGACCGGCTCGTGAACACTACTCAAAAAACCAGATGCCCTTATTGCTCCAGCATGTTTGCTGTGAGCGACGCACAGCTTTCGATCCGCAATGGATATACCCGTTGCGGTAAATGCTTTCAAGTCTTCAAAGCCGATGATCATCTGATTATCGATCAAGCCTCAAAAGTAGAACAACCAACAGTTGCATCCACTCCTGTAGCAGCTTTCGTCGCAGAACAAGAAAATCTCGCGACACAGCAAATCACAGCAGAATCCCCAATTGAACACGCGCAAGAAGCTAAAATTGCATTAGAAGAAACACCCTCTGCTCTAGTGACACCCATCGCTGAACCAGTCACTGCAGAAACAGTTGCTGCAGAACATATAGAAACAACGCCTTCGTTTGAAACCGTTGAAATGGATAGTGAACCATTATCTATCACTGCAGAATTCTTGTCAGAAGATGCTCAAACCGTAGAGTTCGCACCGGCCGAGTCTTTTGAAGAAAAATCATCTATCGTAGAAAATACTTCTGAGCCTCTCTCTTTTGCAGCTCCCGAAGTACCTGAAGAGGTGGTTCACACTGAGCGCGTGAGTCATGAGTCGCTCATCACTGATCATGCCCCTGAAACCATCACGCCCTCAATCAAGACGCCTGCTGTTGCTGCATCTGAAATTGCTACAACCGTACCAGTGACGGAGATCGCACCTATAACGGAAGCGATCGCACCGAACATGTCACATACTTTTGAGCAAGAGTTTAATGATCTGTGGCTAAGTGCAACCAACTCGGCTCCAGAGGTTGATACCAGTCATGCACTGCGTGAAGCGCTGACCCCAGAGTCGTTGATCATTCACGATTCAGCGATCGAGCATGACTCCGATCACATGCATATCGCTAAAGATTCAGTTTTACACTTAGGCAGTGTCGCCTTGGCAAGTGGACCAAACTCCGTCATTCATGATGATGATCTGGTCAGTTATTTAAATAAAAATAGCGTGCCTTCTTCTCCGACTGTCAATCGCCGCGAATACGCAGCTCCAGAGATCAACATCCTCTCTTCCAAGCAAAAGAAGAAGCAGGCGTTGACGACTAAACCGGGCAATCGCGTGATGGAACGCTTAAATCAGCCAAAGTTCCGTTTTAAAGTCAATTTTCCGGCTTTTTTCGGCAGTGCAATCCTGTCATTGTTGTTGTTAGCATTACTGGCCGCACAGTATATTTATTTCAACTTTGATCGTTTAGCCGCAGACCCAAAATACTACCCGACCATGCATCAGGTTTGTGCAAGCATTGGATGCGATGTTCCTCTCGTGGATGTCAGTAAAATTAAAATGAGCCAAGTTCTGGCTCGTCACTTCCCAGACTCTCCTAAAGAGGCGACTCGTTTCACTGCTCAGATGACGAATAATGCTGATGAAAGTCAGCCTTACCCTGCTCTACAACTACTCGTCTTAAAAGATGGAAAAATACAATCAGGTCGTATTTTGAAACCTTCAGAATACTTACCAAATGGTTATACTGCCTTAGCAAAACTTCCAGCCCATACACCGACTACCGTGCAATTCGTACTGAAAATTCCTCGGGAAAACATTGCCGTGTTTGCGCTCGATCCGATCCGCTAGACGTCTGTATATACACTGGAATTCTGCGCATCTGAAATATTGTTGTAGATATACGAATTATTCAGCAATATTTTTGCATAAAAAAGCATCAAGCCTGCTGCATTAGTCAGCAGGGGATGTTATGATATCCGACCGCGCAGTGCGTGGTTCTTTTCAATTTTTTAGTGTTCTGCGGTGCCTATGCACTCACTGCGATGACTTCCCCCATCTTGCAGTATGAATATGATTTCGCTTCGGATTTTTACCCATGAATATCAAGTCACCTGATTTTAACAACCCTACCGATGTCGCACTACGCCTTCATGTTGAGCGCGCTGTTCGTCATTACTTTAAACAACTTGATGGCGCAGAACCTGTACAAGTGTACGACTTGGTTCTCGCTGAAATTGAAAAACCACTTTTATCTGTTGTACTTGAACAAACTCGTGGCAACCAAACCCGCGCGTCAGAAATCCTCGGATTGAACCGCGGCACGCTTCGCAAAAAACTTAAAGCACATGGCTTAATGAGCGAGTAAGCGTTAAAATATCTATAAGTACGGTAAGGGCTGGTTTTCCAGCCCTTATTGTTTATGTTGTCTGCGTTTGCACTGGATCAAACCGCGATGTGTCAAGTGTTCGATCGTTTAATTTTAATTTTCGCTATACGCTGACTGTGCACCGCCTTTATTGCAATTGCATTAAATAAACATTCTTTTTCATTTTTTATTATCAAGCCATACACCTATCATGACTGTCTCTCGCGCCCTGATTTCTGTTTCTGACAAAACTGGCATCGTTGAATTTGCCCGTGAACTATCCGCACTCAATATTGAACTCCTATCCACTGGCGGCACATATAAGCTGCTTAAGGAAAATAATATTCCTGTCGTTGAAGTCTCCGAACATACTGGTTTCCCAGAAATGATGGATGGCCGGGTTAAAACACTACACCCCAAAATTCACGGTGGTATTCTGGCTCGTCGTGGCATTGATGAAGCGGTTATGCAAGCGCATGACATCGCCCCAATTGACCTCGTTATCGTTAATCTCTACCCTTTTGCACAAACGGTTGCCAAGCCAAATTGCTCACTTGAAGATGCGATTGAAAATATCGATATCGGTGGTCCAACCATGGTTCGCGCAGCAGCAAAAAATCACGCGTCTGTGGGGATCATTGTAAACAGCAGTGACTATAGCCGTGTTATCGATGAGCTCAAAGCCAATCAGACCTTGTCTCAGGCAACACGCTTTGACTTAGCGGTAAAAGCCTTTGAACACACTGCGCAGTATGATGGCATGATCGCGCAGTACCTTGGTGCACGTGTTGGTAAAACTGAAGATCAAAAACCCGATGCCTTTGCACGTACGTTTAATCTGCAATTGGTTAAGGCGCAAGACTTACGCTACGGCGAAAATCCACATCAATCTGCGGCGTTCTATATTGATCCAAGCGCACGTGAAGCTTCAGTGGCAACTTCAAAGCAATTGCAAGGCAAAGAGCTGTCTTATAACAACATCGCTGATACCGATGCCGCTTTAGAATGCGTAAAATCTTTTGCAAAACCTGCCTGTGTCATCGTTAAGCATGCAAATCCATGTGGTGTTGCAGTTTCATTAGATGGCATTTTAGAAGCGTATAACCTCGCCTACGCGACCGATCCTGAATCTGCATTTGGCGGCATCATCGCCTTCAACCGCCCGCTGGATGTCGCAACGGCACAAGCCATCGTCGCGCGTCAATTTGTTGAAGTAATCATTGCGCCTAGCTTAGAAGACGGTGTGTTAGAGATCACTGCAGCGAAACAAAATGTCCGTGTTCTGACCTGTGGTCAACTCCCAGACCTCAGTGCACGTACCAGCCAATTGGACTTCAAACGGGTCACTGGCGGGTTACTGGTCCAAGACCAAGACCTGGGGATGATCAAAGATTCTGACTTGAAAATCGTCAGTAAACGCGCGCCTACCGAAGCCGAAATTCATGACCTGATCTTTGCATGGAAAGTTGCAAAGTACGTGAAGTCTAACGCCATCGTTTATGCTAAAGATCGCCAAACCATTGGTATCGGCGCAGGTCAAATGAGCCGTGTGAACTCTGCACGTATTGCTGCGATTAAAGCTGAACATGCAGGTCTTAATGTCCACAATGCAGTCATGGCCTCTGATGCGTTCTTCCCATTCCGTGACGGGATTGATAACGCAGCCAAAGTGGGTATTTCTTGCATTATCCAGCCAGGTGGTTCTATGCGCGATAATGAAGTCATCGCTGCGGCGGATGAACACAACATTGCGATGGTCTTTACCGATATGCGCCACTTCCGTCATTAATTAATGATGAGTAGGCATTAGAAAACTCCCCCTGCCTTTTGGGGGAGTTTTTGTTTTTAAGCATCTTCAATAAAACCACCTTCAAAACATATTAATGCTAAAATATGCCGCGACATTTCACGTATATAAGGTTGGGGAATTATTCTTCATCCGAATGGCGGCATGTCTACTTCATTTGATTTAACGATTTCATTAGCTTTTAAGGGAACACTATGAACATTCTCATTCTCGGTTCAGGCGGTCGTGAACATGCGCTCGCATGGAAATGTGCCCAAGACGAAGCGGTCAGCCAGATCTTTGTTGCTCCCGGCAACGCCGGCAGCGCGCTTGAAGCCAAATGTGAAAATGTTGCCCTGAATATCCTAGACAATGATGCAATCATTGCGTTTGCCAAAGCCAATGCGATTGATCTGATCATCGTGGGTCCGGAAGCCCCGCTCGTGAATGGTGTTGTTGATGCCTGTCGCGCCGCTGCTCTTAAAATCTGGGGCCCGACCCAGTTCGCAGCACAACTGGAAGGCTCCAAAGCCTTTGCAAAACACTTTTTAAAACGTCATGAAATTCCGACTGCTTTTTATGATGTGTTTACCGACGTAGCCGCTGCCAAAGCTTATATTGATCAAAACGGTGCACCGATCGTGATCAAAGCGGATGGACTTGCTGCGGGTAAAGGCGTGATAGTGGCAATGACTGTAGAAGAAGCTTATGAAGCCATTGATGACATGCTGGCAGGCAATAAGTTTGGTGATGCAGGCTCACGCGTGGTCATTGAACAATTCCTGGATGGTGAAGAAGCCAGTTTCATCTGTATGGTCGATGGCTATAACATTCTACCGATGGCAACCAGCCAAGATCATAAACGCATCTTCGAACAGGATCTCGGAGCCAACACGGGTGGCATGGGCGCCTACTCCCCTGCACCGGTTGTCACCTCCGAGATTTTCCAGCAAGTGATGCAACACATTATGCGTCCGACTGTAGATGGTATGGCTGCTGATGGTCATCCATACACGGGTTTTCTCTATGCTGGTCTCATGATTGACTCAACAGGCACTGCGCGTGTCATTGAGTTTAATTGCCGCTTTGGCGATCCTGAAACACAACCTATCATGATGCGCTTGCAGTCGTCACTCGTTGAACTTGTTGAAGCAGGTCTTGCCGGTGAACTCCCAAGCCATGCAGACTGGGACAGCCGCCCAGCGATTGGTATCGTGCTTGCAGCTGGTGGTTATCCAGCAGAGATTCAGACAGGCGATGTGATCCATGGACTAGAGTCTGTCAATACAACGGCTAAAGTCTTCCATGCTGGAACGACACAAAAAGACGGAAAAACCGTCACGAGTGGTGGTCGCGTTCTTTGTGTAACCGCCTTAGGTCATACCGTTGCTGAAGCACAAAAACTGGCGCTGGAAGGTGTTGCGCAAATTTCATTTGATGGGATGCAGTATCGCCGTGATATCGGCTACCGCGCCATCGCACGTGAACAAGGCAACGATTAATCAAGCCCACGCGCCACCATCGACAGTCTGGGTTGTTGATCTACAAAATGCTCATTTATGAGCATTTTGTGCAAGTTGACCCTCTATTCATCCGATCTGCACCGAGAAGCAATTGAATAAGCTATGCGTTCCCCTTATGATGGCTTAGATCGATTCGGGCATGATGTTTATCTAATCACCGATGTGCCATCAGTAAAAATATAACCTTGTTAAATTTAAGAGCAGCCTCATTTACTTAGAGCTCTTATTCAGGATAAACCACGCTTATGTCTGATGCCTCAAACCCCAATACTCGTGATAAACATAAACAGCATCATACACTCGACAAGCTGAAAACCAGTGCCTTTGAAAGACGCATGTCTTTGGCGAAAGCATCGCTTCGTGCTGGCTCACGTTGGGCCTCGGTCAACGCTGGCACGATGTTTTCAAGTGATGCAGATAAAGAGCGTAAGCGTAAGAAAGTTATGAGCGAACAAGCTCAATATCTCGTGCAGGAAATGGGCAAGCTGAAAGGTTCAATCGTGAAGATTGGACAGATGATGGCACTCTACGGCGAACACTTCCTGCCCCCAGAAGTGACCGAAGCACTCCATACCCTGAACAATGACACCATGGCCCTCTCATGGTCCGCCATCGAGCAACAGCTCAAACTCGAACTCGGCAGCAAGCTGGATGAGTTGAATGTCGATCAAGAACCCCTAGGCACGGCCTCACTGGCACAAGTCCATCGCGCTGTGCGCAAGTCAGATGGGTTAGAAATCGTCCTCAAAGTGCAATATCCAGGGGTAGCTGCCGCAATCGATTCAGATTTAGGTTTATTCCGCAATATGCTCAAACTGACGCGCATGGTTCCTCAAACGCGTGAGTTTGAAGAATGGTTTAGCGAAGTCAGTGAAATGATGCATCGCGAAGTTAACTACCAGATGGAAGCGGCGACCACTGAGCGCTTCTATGAACGCCTCAAAGATGATCCGCGTTATATCGTGCCGCAGATTATTCACGAATACTGCACCGATGGTGTGCTGTGCATGACCTTTGAACGGGGTGTCCCAATCAACAGTGCCGTCATGCTCTCCCTGCCCCAATCACGCCGCGATAAGCTCGGTGCCGCATCGATTGAGATTGCGGTGCGTGAGATGTTCGAGTGGGGTGAAATGCAGACCGATCCGAACTTCGGTAATTACCTCGTGCGATTGGGCAATGGCAAAGACATCCCAGACAAAACCATTCTTCTGGATTTCGGTGCGATCCGTGGTTTTGACAGTAATCTGCTCAAGGTTGCACGTAGCCTGATTATTGCAGGTTACAACCACAATAAAGCTCAAATGATCGCGGCCATGCAAGGCTATATCTTTTTTGATCAAATGCCTACAGAAGTCAAACCCGGTATGGCCGATGTTTTCCTGATGGCGACCGAGCCCTTCACCTCTCCACAAGTTAATCCTGATGCACCTGCCGATGTCTTTGATGCAGAAGGTAAATATATCTGGAAGCAAAGCTTACTGCATTCACGCGTCATGAAACTGGCTGGGAATTCGATGACCTCACGCTATTTCAGTATCCCGCCTAAAGAATTTATGTTTATTAGCCGTAAATTCATCGGTGCCTATACCTTTATGACCGTGATTGATGCCCGAACCGATGTCCGCAGCATGGTGAGCAAGTTCTTGTAAATCAGGCTTCACTTTTTTATCTTTTAATCGTGTCAGTGAATACAATGTCGATACCCGCATTAAATATCCGCCACTATGAAGGTCTCGTTGATTATGCAGAGACCTATAGGGATATGCGTGAACTGACCGAACACCGCGATGCGGATACGCCTGATGAAGTGTGGTTACTACAGCATCAGGATGTGCTGACGCAAGGTCAAGCGGGTAAACCCGAACATATCTTATTTAATCCGCTTAATCTGCCCATCATCCAATCTGACCGCGGTGGTCAAGTCACTTGGCATGGCAAGGGACAACTGGTTGGTTATCTACTTTATGATCTAAATCATTTAAAGTGGAATGTCCGTCAGTTGGTGACCAACACCGAAAATGCCTTGATTGAACTTCTCAATCATTACGATATCGATGCTTACGCCAAGAAAGACGCACCGGGTGTGTATGTCGATGAAGCTAAGATTGGGTCTTTGGGCTTTAAAATAAGACATGGACGCAGCTACCATGGACTTTCCCTTAACATTGATTGTGATCTTGCTGGGTTTCGTCAGATTAATCCCTGCGGATATGCCGGGCTTGCAATGACCCGTTTAATAGATCAACTCCAAGCTCAAAATCCCTCAAGGCCGTTGCCCAGTTTTGTTCAGGTCGCACAAGAACTCGAACAGATTCTGCGGGCCCAACATGACCTACCCGCTACAGAAAAATAAAATTCAGACCCTATTGCTGTTTTTGCGACCAAATGCGACGTTCACAATGAAACTTTGGACGATTAAGAACAATGAGTCACAGACATATAATGCAGATCTATGCAGTATCTGATATCTTTTAGCCCGCTATCGATTTATGATCTTGTGGTGATAACATCTACTGCAAGGACGCTATCCGTACTGTGAGCCAACACAGTCAGTAGCAACAATAATTAATCATTATAGAAATGAGCAGCGTTACGATAGTGAAACTAAAACTATGGTAGCTCGCCCCATAACTTAGCCCAGTGCTAGAGAGAGTCAATGTCTGTGAAATCATCACCAATATCCTCTACGACCCAACGTATTGTCCCCTCAGCTCAAAAAGCCTATGTTGGCTTAATGATGGATGTGATTGCCCGTGCACTCGTATCTGCGAGTCAAATTGATGGTGAACTGCATGGTGAACTAGAAGGCTTTAAAGCAGGGACCACGATCCAAATGATCGTCCTACCTAAAGGCGCTAACTTCACGATCCAAGTTCAAGAAGATAAGACCCTAAAGCGTGTTGATTTAGGTGATCAAAAACCCGATCTTTCTGTCAAATTTAAACACTTAAGTCATGCATTCCTCGTACTCTCCTTTCAGGAAAGCACGGCTCAAGCCTATGCCAATGACCGTATGGTTGTCGATGGTGACACCGGCTATGCAACGCGTTTTGTACGCTGCCTCAACCAATTAGAAGCATTGATCCTGCCTAAATTGGTGGCCGATCTTGCAGTTAAGCGCTACCCGACTGAACTTGGAATCGGTGAAAAATTCAATAAAGCGGCTCAAATTTACCTGAATGTTGCAGGCTCCTATGCTGAGCTACTTCCTAAAGCAGCACAATTCTTGAGTCAGACCCTCTCTAACAAAACCATTAAACGGAGTTAATCATGTCAAAGTCATATTACGAATTTTTCTGTCCTGTCAAAGTAGTCGCAGGACATATGGCACTAGAACATATTCCGTTTGAACTTGCCGCTTTGGGTGCCAAACGCCCAATGATTATTACCGATAAAGGCGTTCGCGTTAATAATCTGCTGGTTCCAATTGAAGCCGCTTTCATCGATGCCGAAAGCGTCATTTCAGCCATTTTTGATGAAGTCCCGCCAGACAGCAGTCTGCAAACCGTTCGTGCTGCAGCGCAGCTTTACCGTGAAAACAACTGTGATGCGATCATTGCTGTGGGTGGCGGTTCAGTGATTGACACCAGTAAAGGCGTGAACATTCTCGTCTCTGAAGGCGGTGATGACCTGCTGAAATATTCAGGCGCGCACAATCTGCCTCGTCCACTGAAACCATTTTTCGTTGTGCCGACCACAGCGGGTACAGGCTCTGAAGTCACCGCAGTTGCCGTGATTTCGGACACTGAAAAAAGCATCAAAATGCCTTTCGCATCGTATTACCTGATGCCTAATGCCGCGGTACTTGACCCGCGCATGACTCAGACACTGCCACCGCATATCACTGCCATGACCGCGATGGATGCATTGACACACGCTGTAGAAGCCTACACTTGCCTAGCGCACAATCCGATCAGTGATGCTTATGCCACAGCCGCAATTAAGAAAATCAGTGAAAATCTAATTTTCGTTCTCGACAATCCTAAAGATGCCAATGGACGTCTTGAACTCGCCCAAGCATCGACCATGGCAGGTATTGCATTCTCAAACTCGATGGTCGGTCTCGTCCACTCCATCGGACATGCGACTGGCGCCGTAGCACACCTGCCACATGGTTTAGCGATGAGCCTGTACCTGCCATACGTGCTTGAATACAACATCGACACCAATGGTGATCGTATTGCGGACTTGCTGCTACACCTTGCTGGTGCAGAAGTCTATGCAGCGACTCCTGCAAAAGAGCGTGCATTAAAAGCGATTCAGGTGATCCGCAATATGCGCGACACACTCTATGATCGCACCAAGCTGCCACGCACCTTGCAAGAGACTGGTAAAGTTGAGAAATCACAGCTTGCAGACATTGCTAAGAAAGCCATTGATGACGGTTCAATTATCTACAACCCGAAAGAAGCCAACCTCAAAGATCTCAAAGCGATCTTGGAAAAAGCTTGGGGTTAATGATTTGTTTTAGATGAATTGAAAAAAGGATGCCTGATTGAGGCATCCTTTTTTTTATCCTAAATATGTTAGAGTCAATTCGTAATTGAGTTAAACCAAACGACTTGGACTATCCCTAATGAAAAGACTTTATATCGTACTCACAGCGCTCTTGATTTCCAATGCAACATTTGCCTTCGAAACCAATAAACCAGATAAGAAACTGGTGGCCGAATATTTAGTCGCGGCGAAGTTTGAAGATGCGGCGAATGCAACGCTTGCTGCTATCGTAGAAAGACTGCCAAAAAATACGCCCCCAGAACAACTCGCCGCCTTAAAGAATGCGCTGAATAAAACCATTGGTTGGGATGCAACCAAAGATCAATTAGCCGATCTGGTCACCAACACCTATACCAAGCAAGAGCTTGAAGCCTATATCCAATTCTCAAAAACACCTGCAGGTATCACTTATTCAGAAAAAATCACGCCATTTAGCAAAGGCTTTTCTGAAATCGTTATTCAAAACGAAGCCAATATGAAAAAAGGCGAACAATCCAGTAAATCCCACTAAATAATGGTGAAATGCCTCAGATCATATCTGGGGCCTTATACATCAATCCCCTGCTGACGCCATGCCTCATACACCATCACGGCTGCAGAATTGGACAGATTCAAACTGCGTGAATCAGGCTGCATCGGCAGTCTGAGCCAATGCTCTGCTGGAAACATTTCACGCACCTCAAGCGGTAAGCCCTTGGTCTCAGGCCCAAATAAAAAAGCTACAGGACGGTTTAAATCGGTTGTAAACGGAGAAGCCGATCCTTTGGTCGTCAGCGGAAAAATTGCTGAGACGCCCTGCTCTCTCACATTGACTAGACAAGACTCCAAATCAGGCCATATCTGCATTCTTGCCCATTCATGATAATCAAGACCCGCACGCCTTAACTGTTTGTCTTCGAGCGTAAAACCCAGTGGTTCGATCAAATGTAGATGCGCGCCGGTATTAGCACATAAACGAATGATATTTCCTGTATTTCCGGGAATTTCAGGTTGATACAAAATAATATGAATCATGTTTAACACACTTATCCATGAGCAAATACAGCTCGACTTTAATCCAAACCACTTGAAAATAAAAAAGGTGATCACTCATGGAGCAACCACCTTTTCTAAGTCTCTACAGCATCATAATCCTATAGATTATTTTGCAGAGTGACCTTTTAATTCAACGACAGCGCGATCTTCTTTTGCAATAGTCGCGTAGTAGTTGCGCAGCACTTGCAATACTTCGGGACGGCTGAAGTTTGCTGGCACTTCTTCATCTTCTGAGAGTGCTTTACGCAGTTTAGTACCAGACACTTTGACATGTTGCGATGCATCATGTGGGCAGGTCTTGGTCGACGCCATCGCTTCACACGCATTACACCAGAAGGTCCAGTCAATTTTCAGTGGGAGTGTGATCAAGGCATCACGGCCGATTTCATCAAAAATATGCTGTGCATCAAATGGACCATAATAATCGCCCACACCTGCATGGTCACGGCCCACAATCAGATGTGAACAGCCATAGTTTTGGCGGAACAATGCGTGCAATAATGCTTCACGCGGACCTGCATAACGCATGTCGAGTGGATAGCCTGACTGAATCACGGTATCTTTTCTGAAGTAGTTATCGATCAATACACCAATCGCTTCTTGACGCACATCCGCAGGGATATCGCCTTCTTTCAGTTCGCCGAGTAGTGAGTGAATCAACACTCCATCACAAATTTCTACTGCGATCTTCGCCAAGTATTCGTGTGAGCGATGCATTGGGTTACGGGTTTGGAACGCCGCAATGGTTTTCCAGCCTTTTTCTTCAAACAATTTACGGGTTTCTGCTGGGGTCATGTAGATGCCCGCATACTTGGTTGGGAACTCACCTTGTGACAGAACCTTAACCGGTCCAGCAAGATTGATCGCACCTTGGTTCATAACCATTTTCACGCCAGGGTGTTCGATGTCAGTCGTACCGAAGACTTCACGGCATTCCAGATCTTTATCGATACCGTATTTTTCAGTCAGGGTGAGGATACCCATAATTTCGCCCGTTGCAGTATCAGCCAGCGCAACTTCTTGACCAATTTGCAAGGTGTTTGCAGTCGCTGTATCCGTTGACAAGGTGATTGGAATTGGCCAGAACAAGCCATTATCCAACTGCATGTTGGTAACAACACCTTTCCAGTCTTTTTCACCCATAAAGCCAGTAAGGGGGGTGAAACCACCGATCCCAAGCATGATCAAGTCACCCACTTCACGCGAACTGATATTGATGGTGGTCAATGTCTTGGCGTGTTGTTGCGCCTGTGCCAGTGCCTCGCCTTCAAGTAATAAAGTAACGAGGGTTGGACTACCGTGTGGGGTAACTAAGGCCATGAGAACTCCGTAAAGTGAAAAACACGTGTATTAAACGTAAATATTGTCTATGAAACGAATGAAAACCAATAAAGATCTATAAAAACCAAAACAAAAATCTGATCAGGTGCATTAAAAAGTGCGCGAGGGATTATAATACTTCACAACCTTTTAATCCAAACATAAAGCACATCATCAATGACAACTTCAAATCCTGCCACAAATCCTAAACCCAGCAAGAAAGCTGCCAAGCCAGCCATCGTTGGTCTCCTGTCACTTTGCCGTCCCGGTTTTGAGCGTGAATGTGCAGCAGAATTAGAACGTTGGCTCGGTGAGTTAGGCGCTGATGGTTATGCCAATTTTGAAAAAATCAGCGGTCAAGTGGTCTGGATCGGTACCAGCCCGAAGTGGCCTGTTACCCGAGATTTAGTCTTTTCACGCCAAGTGATTCGCTTGCTGGATAAAAAACCCCTGTACTTTGAAGCCCGAGATCGCATCACACCGATTCTGACCGCAATGGAAGGCATGAAATTCAGTGCGATTTACCTTGATCATCCGGATACTAATGACGGCAAAGCACTGTCTGATCTATTCGAACGCTTACAACGTCCGCTGCTCTCTGCTGCCGGCAAACAAGAAATTTTAGATCGTGAAGCAACGATGCGAGCGCATCTGGTTTTCATCGACGGCACATCGGCTTGGTTTGGCATGAGTGAACCGGGGCAAACGTTACGCTGGCCTATGGGGATTCCTCGCTTAAAAATGCCTGCGGATGCACCGAGCCGTTCGACCTTAAAACTCACAGAAGCCTTTGCTTATTTCTTAAGTCCTGAAGAACAAAAAGAATGGCTGCGCGAAGGCTTAACTGCGGTCGACCTCGGTGCTTGCCCCGGTGGTTGGACATGGCAATTGGTGCAACATGGTATTCAAGTGATCGCGATTGATAATGGCGCGATGAATGAAAAGTTGATGGAAACAGGCTTAGTCGAGCATTTCAAAACCGATGGCTTCATCTATCGTCCTAAACGCCCGGTACATTGGTTGGTCTGTGATATGGTTGAACAGCCTGCCCGCGTTGCCGAATTGATCGGCGATTGGTTAGCAGATGGTGCGGCAGGACGGGCCATTTTCAACTTAAAACTACCGATGAAAACCCGCCTAGATGAAGTGATGTTTTGCCGAGACCTCATTGAAGGCATCGTCAAGAAATCAGGAAAAAAATTAGAACGACTAGAGTTCCGTCAGCTTTATCATGATCGCGAAGAAGTCACGGGTTATGCGGCTGTTGCGGTACGTCCAGAATAAATTTAGACCATGAACAATCGAAGGGTGATGTCTTGAACAGACCATTATCAGTGAAAACAATCCTGTTTATTCTCGCGCTGTGTGTTGGATATTTCCTCACTACGCGCCATGAACAAAGTCATCCTTCGCGTTCCGACATACCTGTACGTGACTCATCCACCTATCAATCTCCATCACGTACCGATCAACCTCCTCAACAATCTTTTGATCATCGAACCATTCAAGGCAGTGGTCAGGTCGTCAAAATACTGCCGGATGATAATAAAGCGGGTGGAATCAATGGCAGTCGTCATCAACGTTTTCTATTGCGCTTAGACTCTGGTCAAACAGTTCTCGTCGCTCATAATATCGATCTTGCCCCCCGTATTGATAATCTGCGCGTTGGTGGAACAGTCGATTTTAAAGGCGAGTTTATTAATAACGACAAAGGTGGCGTGCTTCATTGGACGCATCGTGACCCCAGTGGTCGTCACACGGACGGCTGGCTAAAGTACGGTGGTCAGATTTACCAATAAGCGCTAAATACGATTGCCCACATCAGTTTCCCAGCTATGTATCGAACAAATTAATAATACTTTATTGCGCTGGGATGACTATAATCAATAATCATTCTCATATGTATTTTTTGATTATAGGCTCCCGCAATGACACTGTCTCCGCTATATAAAACTTCGCTATTAACAGCTATTCTGTGCTCATCATCTGTTGCTCTCGCGCATACCCCTTATATCCTGCCCTTTCATTTTGATACCAAGAAAGATGTTGCGACCATTCAGGCTTCAGCGACGGAAGATCTTTTTATCCCCGATCATGGGATTACCGGTGACTTTACAGTGATATCCCCTGCTGGGACCAAGAGCAACATTACAGATGCAACGACTCTAAAAGAAGTGACTCTCGTTCAAGTGCCGCTGGCAGATAATGGCACCTATCGCATCACGTTGAATGCAAAACCGCGCGTAAGTAAATACACCAACATCAATGGTCGCTGGCTAAGTGTGCGCCCTGCTCGTCCAGATGGAAGCCTGCCTAAAGAGGCTCTGAGT
Source organism: Aquirhabdus sp. (assembly GCF_046462495.1). NCBI lineage: Bacteria > Pseudomonadati > Pseudomonadota > Gammaproteobacteria > Moraxellales > Moraxellaceae > Aquirhabdus > Aquirhabdus sp. The sequence continues at coordinate 210,618 of NZ_JBKGVE010000002.1, forward strand.
GACCGAGGTTATGCGTTACCGAGCGAACTCAGTAAAGATGCTAAATTGGTTGAGTCGACATCAACCCGAACACTTGAAACCTTTGTCACCAAAGGTGCAAGCTCAGATAAGGCACTGACGCCTACCGGCAAAGGACTAGAAATCAAATTTACGGATAATCCGAGCGAGATTTATGTCGATAAGGGCTTAGCGTTTGATATTTTGTTTGATGGCAAACCCGTCAAGAACCAAGTTGTGCAAATTGAACAACCCGGCAAAGCACCTATTGAACTGACATCAGATGAAAAAGGTCATGTCAAAGCAACGTTCACACAAGCAGGGACTTATCTTCTGGAAGCAACTTACCCCAATGACCCGGAAGCCCATAACGAAAATGGCCGTAAAACCCAGCCTAAGGCAAACAGCTTTAACTATGGCTTAACCTTTGCGGTTTCACAATAAGCCAATCTAAGCGTATTGAGCGCATTAAAAAGAGGCCTTATCAATGCGATGCGGCCTCTTTTGCTTACACCACGGCATATTAAAGGTGATTTAAAACCGCCTTTAAAACATCAGATGCAGCAAGTGTCGCATCGACACGGATAATCCGATTGCTCTCAGCGATCGCACGTTCGGTATAGACGGCACGCACTCGCTCAAAGAACTCTAAACGTTCTTGCTCAAAACGGTCTAAAGCGCCACGCTTGGAAGCACGTGCCATTCCAATCTCTACGGGTGCGTCCAACCAAAACGTTTTGTTCGGTAAAACCGATACAAACTGATCAACCAATACCTGAACTTGTGCAGTTGGCAATGCTCTTCCGCCACATTGATAGGCAAAACTTGCATCCACAAAACGATCACAGAGCACCCACTTACCAGCCGCAAGCGCAGGTTCAATCACTTGGCTAATATGCTGTGCACGGGCTGCAAAGAGTAGTAGTAACTCGCAGGCAGGTGCAATTTTTTCGCCATCAGGGGTCAATAATAATCCACGAATTTGCTCAGCCAGCGGGGTACCGCCCGGCTCGCGCGTCAGAATATATTCAATTTTTAGCGTATCTAAGTGTGCAGCCACGCCTTGAATTAAGGTGCTCTTGCCTACCCCTTCAGTCCCTTCAAAACTGATAAACATGCCTTAATTTCCTAATGAATTGGTGTCTTTTCTAGCGCGCATAACTTGCAGATACTGCTGTACTGCCAAATTATGTTCAGCCAGCGTATTACTAAATTTATGCCCACCAGTCCCAGTCGCCACAAAATATAGTGCATCGATCTTGGCCGGATGGAGTGCCGCATGGATTGCTGCCTGACCAGGCATGGCGATTGGGGTTGGCGGCAATCCATTGATTGTATATGTATTATATAGAGTCGGTGTTTCTAGATCTTTACGGGTAATGTTCCCTTCATAACGATCTCCTAACCCATAAATAACGGTTGGATCGGTTTGTAAACGCATCCCTTGTTTCAAACGATTCACAAAAACGGCTGCGACTTTAGCGCGTTCACCATCGACACCCGTTTCTTTTTCTACGATAGACGCCATAGTCAGCGCATCATTTGGGGTGTGATAAGGCAAATCAGGAGCTCGATTCTTCCACTCCGTACTGACAATTTTCTTTTGCTTCTCATAGAGTAGCTTGAGAACATCGACATCACTCACACCCGCAGTAAAAAAGTAGGTATCCGGCGCGAACCAGCCTTCCGGACTTTTTTCATTAATACCCAATTTAGCCATCAATTGCGCGTCTGGCAGGTTAAGTACCGTTTTCTGGACTTCGTCATTGGCTTGCAAGCGCTTTCTCAATTGATTGAAGGTCATCCCTTCAACAAGTAAAACTCGATTGAGCTGCGCAAGCTCACCTCGATTCAACAGATTGAGGAGTTGATAAGCATTCACTCCGGCAGGCAACTCATACGCACCAGCCATCAACGTATTGTGAATAAAGATATGCTGATACGTTTTAACGATCAGTGGGAAGCGCACCATATCGCGCTGCGCCATATAACTTATGAGGCCCGAATAGGTCTGACCGTTCTTAATTTGCAAGATTTTGCCGTTTTCACTCACCGAAATCGGGCGGAATAAGGACTGCCAAGCGGCAATACAGAAAAAAATACTTAAAATGAGTCCAATGCTTTTAAACCAAGGAAATCCTTTGTTTAAAGCCTGATTATTTTTACCTGCACTTCTTGCCCCGCGTGAATGGGTGGAACGTGTAGAGGACGATTTAGTGGTCGCCTTTTTAGAATTGTTTGTATTTGGAGCTTTGCGCGGCGGCTGTGGCATGACAAAAACCGATTTTTGAGAAGGCGGCTAGAATAACAGATTTGTTAATGATTTCACTGCCTCGAAATCAAGCAAACGATCCTCTAAGTGTGAAGCAGGTACAACGCCAGTTAACGCATTACAAAAAAATAACGCCTCTATTTTAAATAGAGAATCTCGGTGTATAGATTCTAAGCGTAAAGGGAACTGGTGTTTGTCCATTCGCGCCATCACCTCAGCTCGCATAACGCCTTGAATACCAGATAGTGTTATCGGGGGCGTCATCCAATGACCGTCGACACGAAAAAAACAATTACTGTAAACACCCTCGACAATTTGACCCTGCACATCACAAACTAAAGCCTCCACCCAACCATGCGTTGCAAGTTCCTGTCTTAAAATCACTTGTTCAAGTCGATTTAACGTTTTTAGTCCTGCCAATTGCGGTATGGTTTGACCCAAATGTCCCTGCAAGATACCGCTCTTAATCGGTTGTTTTTCAAGAGAGGTTAAAGCACCACGTTGTGGAAATAACTGGATATAGATTGCCGCCGCTTGATCAGGAGCTAAATACCCTCGCGCGCCAACACCACGGCTGATAATGACTTTTAAAATGCCATTGATCAGAAGCTGAGACTTTCGCATCACTTCAGCCTCAATCCAAGCCAGCTCTGCATTTAACGTTAAACGCCGCATGCCTTGCGTGAGTCGATCAAGATGATGATCCCATAGCAGCGGTCTACCCTCACGCACCAAAATACTGGTAAAGAAACCATCTCCATATAAAAAAGCACGATCAAAAGGATCGATACCTGTACAAGGCAATCCATTCATAAAAGTCGTAACCTCCTCTTCTACAGAACGGAGGGGTACATCCAATGTCATCGCTTTAAATGTCATGGTTTGAAAATCAAAAAAAGAATGAATAGTAATGATCTTTATAAACTAAATTCGGAAATATTGCCCATGGCTAAGAATCTTTTTTAACCATAAAGGTCAATTCATTATTTTTAAGCAAAAAAAAACGAGCCGAAGCTCGTTTTTTTCATCTTAAGACTAAGAAATCAGTCTTAGATATTAGAAGCGGTAAGAAACACCAGCTTTTGCAACAGGAGCCCATTTGTATTGGTCAGCCAAGTTGCGGTCTTCGCCAGGGAAACCTGAGTCTAAGTAGGCTTGACCAGCTGCGTTAGTTGCACGCAGTTTCGCTTGTTGTTGACCTTGATAGATTACGCCAAGATCAACGTTAACACCCCAATGGTCGTCGATTTTTGGTGCAAAACCAAAGCCGAGGTATGGGTTAACTGAAGGACCAGTTGATACTTTACCAACGATGCTACGATCGTTAGAAGTCAGCTTGATTGAGCTGTCTTGGATGTAAGTACCGAACTGTACGTTGAACCAGTTGTAATATTGCGCACTGAGTGGGCTATATTTGATAACAATAGAGGTGTTCTGTAAATCGCTGTAGTTCGCTTTGTATTTGCGATGATCAACGTTTAATGAATCGCCATGAACATTTGGGAAGCTACCGCCTGCCCAACCGATATTCAAGCTAGTGCTTGGGTTCACTGCGTAGCCAAAGTTTACACCGTAGCCAGTAGTACCGGCTTCAACGCCGACTGACAGGTTTGACAATGACAGTGCAGGATCACCTAAGTTTGAAGGCGCAGCAAAAGTTGATCCAGCAGCGAAAACAGCTGCAGTAACAGCAAGAATACGAAGAGTTTTCATAGATATTCCTCAGAACTAAATATTATTAGTAGAACACGATGTTCTCTAGTGGGGTTATTAAAACATAATTTGAAACATATTTGCATCATTAAAAATTGTAACGTTTGCTTATTTTATGTAAAATTTTAGATTATTTTTTATACTTTTAAATAAATTTCAATAACAATCAACATCTTAAAAACATCAATTATTTCCGATTTATTACTGCGCGGTTACATTTTAGTGTCAGATTGTGCACCAAAACAAGCCTATCTGATGCTTTTTATGCACTTTTTTAGCGATATCTATATAAATTTATCTAAACCCCTAGTCGAAATGAATACACATCCGTACAATATCACCACCGAGGGATGCTGCAACAAGATGAATGTGCTTGCTCTATATAAGCACTACATATCACTCTTGCTAGGCTCGGTACGTCGCTCTTTCAACACCGCTACTCATATTCAATTCAGTAGCAATTCTGGCAACGGCATCCGCGAACTTAAGTGATCAGGAGATCCTCATGAACGCGGTTGTAACCAATACAAACGATTATAAAGTTGCTGATATCACCCTTGCTGACTATGGTCGCAAAGAAATCCTTCTCGCCGAATCTGAAATGCCAGCCCTGATGGGGCTACGTCGTCGCTACGCTGCGGCGAAACCATTGGCGGGTGCAAAAATCCTTGGCTGTATCCACATGACGATTCAGACTGCGGTCTTGATCGAAACACTGGTCGATCTTGGTGCAGAAGTTCGCTGGACCTCATGTAATATTTTCTCAACTCAAGACCACGCTGCCGCAGCAATCGCTGCAAGCGGTACGCCGGTGTTTGCGTGGAAAGGTGAAACTGAAGAAGAATACTGGTGGTGTATCGAACAACAACTTCATGTGAATGGCGAGCTATGGCAAGCCAACATGATTCTGGATGATGGCGGCGATTTAACTGGCGTAGTCCATGACAAATACCCGCAACTTCTCGCCAATATCCATGGTGTAACGGAAGAAACCACCACGGGTGTTGCTCGCCTATTTGAAATGTGGAAAGACGGCTCACTCAAAGTTCCTGCGATTAACGTTAATGACGCCGTGACTAAATCGAAAAACGACAACAAATATGGTTGCCGCCACTCGCTGAATGACGCCATCAAACGTGGTACAGACATGCTGCTTGCAGGTCGTCGCGCTCTCGTGATCGGTTATGGCGATGTGGGCAAAGGTTCTGCACAGTCACTCCGTCAAGAAGGCATGATCGTTCGCGTCACCGAAATCGACCCGATCTGCGCTATGCAAGCCTGTATGGATGGCTACGAAGTCGTTTCCGCATATAAAAACGGAATCGTCACTGGCAATACTGCGGATATCGATCAAGTACTTCTTGGCTCAACAGATCTAATCGTCACCACAACCGGTAACGATAAAGTCTGTGATGCCGCAATGCTTGATACACTGAAAAAAGGCGCTGTTGTTTGTAACATCGGTCACTTCGATACTGAAATCGATACCGCTTACTTGCGTAAGAACTATCGTTGGGAAGAAGTCAAACCTCAAGTTCATCAAGTATTCCGCAGCGATGCACGTGACGACTATTTAATTCTTCTTTCCGAAGGTCGTTTGGTTAACTTGGGCAATGCTACAGGTCATCCTTCACGTATCATGGATGGTTCATTTGCAAACCAAGTCTTGGCACAAATGTACCTGTATAGTGAAAAGTTCGCTGACCTTCCTGCCGATCAAAAGCAAGCCAAGGTCCGTGTTGAACTGCTGCCGAAGAAACTTGACGAAGAAGTTGCTGCTGCAATGGTTGCAGGTTTTGGCGGTGTATTGACCCAGCTCACCACAGAGCAAGCTGCTTATCTTGGCGTACCGGTTGAAGGTCCGTTCAAATCTGATAGCTATAAGTACTAATCTCTAAACGTAAAATTTTCCTTCACATCACCCTGATGTGAAGGAAATACGCTATGCCCGACTTTATACACTTACAAACTTTTTGAGTCGCTTAAATCGATGCAATGGTCACGGCCAAAAATGTTTGATTGATCTTATTAAAACTATTTTGTTGAACAACCATCATGAGCACATCAACTTCAACGCCGATCTCTTTTGAATTCTTCCCACCTAAAACTGATGTTGGTGCAGAAAAAATTCTAAAAGTTCATCAAGAACTCCAAACTTTAAATCCGGCTTACTTCTCTGTCACTTATGGGGCCGGCGGATCAACGCGTGATCGCACGCTATCGACTATCGATGCGATTCATGGTCAAGGCGCACCAGTTGCCCCGCATCTATCCTGTATTGGTGATGATAAAGCACGCATTGCTGAACTCCTCGAACGCTATAAAGCACAAGGGATTCGCCACTTAGTCGCACTCCGCGGCGACCTGCCATCAGGTCAAGTGGGCTTAGGCGAATTACCGTACGCGCGTGATCTGGTCCAATTCATTCGTGAAACGACAGGCGATCACTTTCATATTGAAGTCGCTGCTTATCCAGAGATGCATCCGCAGGCGGAGTCCTTTAATAAAGATATCGAACAGTTTATTGCTAAAATAAAAGCGGGTGCTAACTCAGCGATTACGCAATTCTTCTTTAACGCTGATAGTTATTTCTACTTTGTTGATGAACTCGCCAAACGTGGTGTTCATACGCCGATTATCCCCGGCATCATGCCGATCACCAATGCCAGCAACCTGATTCGCTTTGCCGACTCATCAGGTGCTGAGATTCCACGCTGGATCCGCAAGCAGTTAGCGGCCTTTGGAGACGATAGTCAAAGCATCCGTGCATTTGGTCATGACGTTGTGGTCAATCTTTGTCAACGCCTCATTAAAGGTGGTGCGCCTGCATTGCATTTTTATACGATGAATCAAACTGAACCAACACAGCAATTGGTCTTAGATATTCGTTAATCCATACATTATGATCCGAGTAAAGGATATTGAGTGAGTTTGGCATATGTACATTCCCCATTCGTTTAAGATGGATGAAACGGCACACATTACCCAGCTCATTCAAGATCATGGCTTTGCGACACTCATCCATCTTGATCATGGCATCCCTATGGTCAGCCATGTGCCCTTATACCTCGATGTAAATCAGCAAAAACTGATTGGACATCTAGCAAAAAAAAATCCACATACTGAACTGCTCAACCGTTCAGAAGCTTATGTGATCTTTCAGGGGCCGCATGATTATATTTCGACAGAAAACCATAATACTCGCGGCGTACCCACTTGGAATTACGCCGCGGTTCATATTCGGGGACGTAGTACAATCATAGATGATGATGCGCTGATCACCAAACGTATCACTGCACTTCTTCATCAATACGAAGACACTGACTTAAATACCGCTCTTTTTGATCAACTCAAAAATGCGATTGTATTCTTTGAGATTGAGATGAGTCAGGTTGAGGCAAAATTTAAACTCAGTCAAAACCGTACCGTTGCAGAGCAACAACGCACGATTGATGACCTGCATACCAGAAACCCAGCTCTCGCCAACCTCATGCATAAGGTCTTATTTGAATGAATATCTTTAATTCGACCTCTCCCCTTTGGCACCCCTGCACCCAGATGCAAAGTCATGAAACAATGCCGCCCATTCAGGTCGTGCGTGGACAAGGTGTATATTTGTACAAAGCGGATGGCACACCGATACTCGATGCCATTAGCTCGTGGTGGGTCAACTTACACGGGCATAGCCACCCAGTGATTAATGCAGCCATCATTGATCAATTGGGGCAGCTGGAACAAGTGATGCTCGCAGGATTCACGCATCCACCGATTGAACAACTTGCACAGCGCCTTGTTGAGATCACGCGTCCAGAACTTACACATTGCTTCTTTGCAGATAGTGGATCGGCAGCCGTTGAAGTCGCCTTAAAAATGAGTCTACAGTACTGGCATCAATCAGGTCAGCCGCAGCGCAAAACATTTATCTCCTTAGCAAATGGCTATCATGGCGAAACGCTCGGCAGTCTGGCTGTCACAGACATCCCACTTTTCTCCAGTCAATATCAACCACTGCTGATAAAGCATTTACGCGCGCCCTCTCCTGATCTGACGTTGAAAGAAATTGGAGAAAATGATGACGTGTTTCTTAAGCGCCAATTTGCAGCTTTAGAAAAAATATTAGTTGAACACGCTGAGCAAGTCTGCGCAATCATTGTCGAACCGCTCATTCAAGGCGCGGCCGGCATGAAAATGTATCCGCCCATTTATCTCACATGGTTACGCCGCTTGTGCGATCAGTTTCAGGTTCATTTAATCCTTGATGAAATCGCCGTAGGCTTTGGTCGCACTGGGACGATGTTTGCGCATGAACAAGCCGATATCTCCCCTGATTTTTTATGTCTATCAAAAGGACTGACCGCAGGCTACTTGCCTATGTCTTGTGTGATGACGACAGAAGATGTCTATCAGGCCTTCTATAGCCCACAAGTTGCACGTGGTTTTCTACATTCGCACAGTTTTACTGGGAATCCACTGGCTGCACGAGCCGCTTTGGCCTCCCTTGATTTGTTTAGAACTGAACAGGTATTGGAGCGCAATCAGCTCCTTATTGCAGCCATGCAAAAGGCTCTGGAAAAACTTAAGTCTCACCCACATATCGGTCATATTCGACAAACGGGTATGGTGGGTGCTTTTACCCTATTGCAAGCCAATGGTCAGCCTTATCCGACTCATGAATCACGCGGACAGCTGATTGCACAATTCGCAATGAACAAGGGCGTTTTATTACGCCCTATCGGTCATCATATTTATCTGATCCCACCGTACTGTATCAGTGTGGATGAAATTGAACATATTATTGATGTGGCACGCCAAGCCGTCGAGTGGGCAGTTATGCAATCACTATCCACGCCTCCATCACCCACAGGAAATATTTCACTGCCATGAGTCGTTTTTATGCAGATATTCCACTCGCCATCGGCGAAAAAGTGGAGCTCCCGGAAGTTGTCTTTCATCATTGGGTGCGCGTCTTACGTGCAGAACTCGGTGATCGGGCTATTTTTTTTAATGGATTAGGCGGCGAATATCAAGCAGAACTCATTGATATTAATAAAAAAAATTCATATGCTCAAATCTCGGACTTTAACCCCATAGATCGCACCGAGCCCTATTTTGTCACCCTTGGACAAGTGATGAGTAAGGGCGATCGTATGGATTATGCGATTCAAAAAGCAACAGAATTAGGTGTAGGAGAGATCCAACTCCTAACCAGCGAACGCTGTGAGATGCGTCTGAAATACGACCGTGATCAAAAGAAAATTGATCATTGGCAGCAAGTGGCCATTGCTGCTTGTGAGCAATGTGGTTTAAATCGTGTCCCTAAAATTCTTGCCCCACTGGGACTTACGGACTGGTACAAAGTCGTTGAGGCAGAATTAAAGCTTGTCCTTGCGCCAATCGATGCACCGGATCCGATCCCCAAGCAACTCCCCAAAAAAGTTGCATTATTGATTGGTGCTGAAGGTGGACTCAGTGAGGCAGAAATTATTGAAGCAGAAGAAAATGGTTTCTTACGCTGGCAAATCGGCCCACGAATATTAAGAACCGAAACTGCACCAGTCGTTGCATTAGCAAGACTAAGTATTTGCGAAAAATGATGTTACAACAAGCGTATAAAGTGATACCTTAACACAAGGTAAAATTTAGCTGTCATACATAAATATTAATCAACCAGTCAACGCTTGTGAGTGTATGTTTTTAAGCATGAACTCTCTCGTTAATCATGGCAATACAAGTAGAAAAACTCGCCGCCTTAAGCGGAATGTAGGAGCGATGAATGTCGGAACAAGAAGACCAAAGCATTCTTATGCAACGCATTTGGCGTATGCAGATTGCAAACGCTCGTGCGCATCAAGGCCTCTTGCATTTTGCATTGCTGGGCCTCGTCTTAATTACATTCTCTTTTTATCAACAATTCTCTCTTGTCGATAGTAATCAGTTGGCGGGTTGGACCGTTGCTGCGATCAGTCTAATCGCTGTTTCCGCTGTACTTAGTAATCACATCAATAGCAGACAGCATCGTATTTCTACTGAAATTATTGACATTTACTTAGTTGTGAATACCTTCATCTTCGGTATTATCATGGCGTTTGGCCAAGTGATTTTTCATGCCAATGTTGCGCCATTTAGCACCCAAAATACGTTAGATATTTCTGTTAATTTATTTGGCTTTGCCATTCTGTTTTCACATATGGTCGGACTGATTTGCTATACAGACCGCTACCGCTATTTCTGTACCTTCGTTTTGACCAGTATGTCTCCGCTCATCGCTCAGCAGCTAGTACGCGGTAGCGAAACGCTGATTAAGCCGAATAGCATTCTGATCGACATCTACATCCTCTTTATTTTATTTTGCGGTTATCGGCTACATAAGATTAGAACCAAATCGGCTTGGCTGGTTATTCGTAATGAAAACCTCATCGACTACATGGAGTCGTCCAAAGACCATACCGAATTGGTCAACGGCCAACTTGAACAAGAGATGAGACAGCGGATTTACACTGAAGAAAAACTTCAGGAATCGAATACTCGTCTGGAAGAAAAAGTACGTGAACGTACTCAAGATCTGACGAACAGTAATACCCAGCTACAAAGCTCACAACAACGTCTAGAAATGGCACATAGTGCAGGTGGCATTGGTACGTGGGATTGGGATATTGCTCATCGTAAAATGCATTCTACGAACTTTGAACAGATCCTCGGCTATAGCGATGAGGAGATGGAATCATTTCTTTCCGATATGGCAAAGATCGTCCATGTCGAAGACTACCCCATTGTCCGTCAAGCTGTTGCAGCTCACCTACTCAACCATACCGATCGCTATGAAGCTGAATTCCGCATGCGGCACAAGTATGGTTATTGGGTTTGGATTCAGGATATTGGTCGCGTAGTCGAACGTGATCCTCAAACACGCTTTGCAAAGCGAATGGTTGGCGTTCGCCGGAATATCAATGCTGAAAGACTGGCAGCCGAAGGACAGAAACTCTCTTCCACTGTATTTCAGCAAGTAGCAGAAGGGATTTTTATCCTTGACGGCAAAATGCGCTATATCAATATGAATCCGTTCTTTGAAAAAATTACGGGATTTTCAAGAGATGAACTCATTGGCAACGGCTTCTTAAATCTGAATCGTATCTTTACAACCCGTGCCCAACAGTCGCAACAAAAAATTATTAAGACATTAGAAACTATTGGCGAATTTGAAGGTGAAGCCATTGGTCAGCATAAAAATGGCGATGAATTCCCCATGTGGATGCATATCAACTCCATCGTTGATGAAAAACAACGCAAAACCCATTATGTTGGCATTATCAGCGACCTGACTGAACGCAAGAAAAATGAGCAACGTCTATCCTATCTCGCCAACTACGATCTACTGACCGACCTGCCTAACCGCAACTTTTTTAAAGATCATTTACATCAGTTGATTTTGCAAAGCACCGATGAAGACTCCTCTTTCGCATTACTACGTTTAAACCTCGACCGCTTCCGTTTACTCAATGACCTGCTAGGTGCAGAAGGTGCGGATCAACTGCTCAAGCAAGTGGCTCAGCGTTTGTCCAGCTACGATGCGCGTACAGGAATCATCGCACATTTGGGCGGAGATGATTTTGCAATCGTCCTGCCCCATACCGAAGAAAATCAAAAGGATCTCGAGCAATATTGCGAAAAATTACTTGAAGTGTTTGAAACGCCTTTTGATATTAAGGCCCAAGAAATCACGGTCACCATTTCCGTCGGTATTGCAATATTCCCTGAACATGGCCGCCAAGTGGATACCATTTCAAACTATGCAGAAAATGCATTGCAAGAAGCCAAACGCGTCGGCGGCAATACCATTCGTTTTGCCAGCAAGCAATTGGGTATCCAGTCACTTGAGCGAATCAACCTTGAAAATGCCTTACGTAAAGCGCTCTCCAGTGAACAATTTGTCGTGTATTACCAAGCCAAATTCAATGCAGCCACTCAAACAATCGTAGGTTTCGAAGCCTTAGTTCGTTGGAATCACCCAACCAAAGGTTTGATTGCGCCGATCCAATTTATTGGACTGGCTGAAGAAATGGGGATTATCTCTGCACTGGGTGAGTTTGTGCTGGATCAATCCTGTGCCCAGATCAAAAAATGGCAAGAGTCTGGCTTTGACAGTCTCACCGTTTCAGTCAACGTTTCAGCACAGCAATTACAACGCGGTAATTTCATTGCCACGATTGATCGTATCCTTAAAAAACACCAGATCGATCCGAGCCTGCTTGAGTTAGAAATCACCGAAACCTTACTGATGGACGAACCTGAAAAGGTCCGCGGTATTCTACAAGAGATTAAAACACGGAACATTTCGATCGCGCTGGATGACTTTGGCACAGGCTACTCCTCACTATCTTACCTTGGGCTCTACCCCATCGATGTTATCAAGGTAGATCGCTCCTTTGTCATGCATATGACCAGCAACCACGAACAGCGCGCCATTGTTCGTGCAATCCTTGCAATGAGCCACTCCTTAAATATGAAGGTCGTTGCAGAAGGTGTCGAGACTATCGAACAAGCGCAACTACTGCGTGCTGAAGGCTGTGATTTATTGCAAGGATTCTTGCTCAGCAAACCCCTCCCGGCCTTTGAAGCAACCCTACTGTTGATCAATGCCATGAGCACCCCGCTGATCACCATTTAAACTTCACCTGCTGAAATTCAAAGAACCATAAAAAAGCCACTTTCTTTTCAAAGTGGCTTTTTTAACTCTGCAATACGAACATGTTAAATACAAAGTAATCCTCACAAAAACATATTGCTGCTATGGTATAATCGACCGCTTGGTACTTTTGCTACAAATCTTGTAGTTCGCGAACCACTTAACAGACTTTTATCATGAGTTTGTATGCAAGTCCGCTCTTCGCAAACGGCTGATCAAAAATGAGCCTGACCAATGATCGACTATTTAACGTGACTGAAGCATTTCATGACCGGTTGTCATAAAGCCAGTCACGTCCCCGATATATGATTATCGTAAACGCTTTTAAGTATTCAATGAGATGAAGATGGACAACCAAGAACTCAAGCAAGCCGCTCTCGATTACCATGAATTTCCAAAGCCTGGAAAAATTAACGTTGTACCCAGCAAACAACTCGCCAACCAGCATGACCTTGCCCTTGCCTATTCACCCGGTGTCGCAGCACCCTGTCTGGAAATTGAAAAAGATCCATCACTGGTCTCCCGCTATACCGCCCGTGGCAATTTAGTAGCCGTTATTACCAACGGGACTGCTGTACTGGGTCTGGGCAATATTGGTCCATTGGCCTCTAAACCCGTTATGGAAGGCAAAGGCGTACTCTTTAAGAAATTCGCCGGTATCGATGTATTTGATATCGAAATTGCAGAAAATGATCCGGATAAACTGGTTGATATCATTGCATCACTGGAGCCTACCTTCGGTGGGATTAACCTTGAAGATATCAAAGCACCAGAATGCTTCTATATCGAAAAGAAACTCCGTGAACGCATGAAGATTCCAGTCTTTCATGATGACCAACACGGTACATCGATCATTGTTGGCGCAGCTCTACTCAATGCGTTGCTACTCGTCAAGAAAGACATCGCGAAAATCAAAATCGTTTGTTCAGGCGCGGGAGCCGCAGCACTATCCTGCTTAGATCTCCTCGTCGCACTCGGTGCCAGTCGCGAAAATATTATTGTTGCTGACTCTAAAGGTGTTATCACCACTGCACGCTTGGCAACCCTGGATGAAAGTAAACGTCGTTATGCGCAAGATATTACGCAGACACGCCTAGAAGAAGTCATGGCCGATGCCGATATGTTCCTTGGATTATCGACTGCTGGCATCTTGTCTCAAGACATGGTCGCCAAGATGGCTGCTGATCCAATCATTTTCGCTTTGGCCAATCCTAATCCAGAAATTCTGCCTGAGCTTGCGAAGGCTGTACGTCCTGATGTGATCATCGCCACGGGTCGCTCAGACTATCCAAATCAAGTAAATAATGCCCTTTGCTTCCCGTATATCTTCCGCGGAGCACTGGACTCAGGTGCGACAACAGTCAATGAAGCGATGAAAGTGGCTTGTGTCCATGCGATTGCAAAGATGGCACACGTCGAATCCAGCAGTAAAACTTACGGTGAAGATGGCCAACGCTTTGGCCGTGAATATCTGATTCCCGGTCCACTTGATCCACGCCTGATTTTAGAAATTGCCCCAGAGATCGCACGTGCAGCGATGGAATCCGGTGTTGCGACCCGTCCAATCCAAGACTTCGCAGCCTATCGTCAAAGCTTGTCTGAGTTTGTTTATAACTCCGCATTCCTGATGAAGCCTGTTTTTGCACAAGCAAAAAGTGACCCGAAACGCATCGTCTTCTGTGAAGGGGAAGATGAGCGTGTTTTACGTGCGGTTCAGTTGGTGGTTGATGAAGGCTTAGCGCACCCTATTCTGGTTGGACGCCCAACAGTGGTTCAGCATCAGATTTCCAAGTTTGGACTCCGTTTACAGGCAGGGGTTAACTTTGAACTCGTCGATCCAGACCATGATGCACGCTATAAAGAGTACTGGCAGTATTACTACAGCCTCATGCAACGTCGCGGTGTTGGCGTTGAATTGGCTAAGCGTGAAGCACGTCGTCGTACTACCTTGATTGGTGCGCTTCTTGTGCATTTTGGAGCGGCGGATGGCCTGATTTGCGGTACGTTTGCCCACTATGGTTTGCATCTCGATTATCTAAAAGACGTGATTGGCAAAAAAGAAGGGGTTAAAAACTTCTACGCCATGAATGCGCTGATGCTGGAAGGTCGTAATCTGTTTATCGCAGATACTTACGTGAATGAAGATCCAACCGCTGAACAGCTGGCTGAAATGACGTTACTTGCTGCAGAGGAAGTGCGTCGTTTTGGTCTGACGCCTAAAGTCGCGTTGCTGTCTCACTCTAGCTTTGGCAGTGCAGAGGGTGAAAGTGCTCAGAAGATGCGTGACACCTATCGCATTCTCTCCGAGATCGCACCGGAACTTGAAGTCGAAGGTGAGATGCATGGTGATGCCGCACTTGATGAAGAAATTCGTTTAGCTGAATTTCCAAATTCTCGCTATAAAGGTGCTGCAAACCTACTGATCATGCCGACCATGGATGCCGCCAATATTGCATTTAATCTCCTGAAAACCTCAGCAGGGAATAATGTCACCATTGGTCCAATCTTGCTTGGCGCAGCAAAACCTGTGCATATTTTAACGCCAACGGCAACACCGCGTCGTATCGTCAATATGACGGCTTTGGCAGTTGCTGAGATTCAACAAGCTCAAAAAGGCCTCGTTTAAGCATGATTTTCTGCTTGATTGATTGATTAATATATATCAGTCAATCAAATGACTGTCCCTCTCTAAAAAAAAGCATGTCGATGACATGCTTTTTTTGCATTGATATTCAAGTGAAATACCCTAGGATCTCAATACTTAAATTTCTATTCTTTCCGATGCATAGTGGTCTGTAATTTGCTTAACTTTTACACACTCAACCTCAATACTTTCTTCACGATTGAATACTAGACTCGCTCCTAGACATTCATCCCATTAACCATATGCATTTAATAAAACAGGGCTAGTAGCATGGTACACCTTCCTTCAATGGCGCTTATTGCCCTGATCCCATTATTGATTTGGCGTATATATTCACGCATCAAACGCCATTTGGGCCCACAAAAGTCTATTTTATGGCGCCATATTTTAGTCGTCGTGCTATATCCGCTGGTACTGATTAGCTTGAGTATTCACGCCCTGCAATATACGACTAGTTTAATTGGTCTCTTATCAGGCATTACGTTGGGTATTGCGCTGGCTGTTTATAGCCTACGGGTAACACGCTTTGAATCGGTTGATCAGAATTTCTTTTATACACCAAGTGCGCATATCGGGATTGCGTTGTCCTTAATCCTCACTGGCCGCTTACTCTACCGATTATATGAAGTCTGTGGCGGAGGAATTACCCCTGAGGAATTAGAAGGCTTAAGTGAAAGCTCGGCAACATTGCTGATTTTAGGAACTTTTTTTGGTTATTATTTAAGTTATACCATTGGCATTTTACGGCTAAGATCACGTTTTCTAATGCCAAATCATAAAAACGAATGATTTAATCTTAGCGCGCCAATGACCGTTTATCGAAAGAACGAGATGAATCCCATAATAAGGCGGAAGGTGACTTGTAAATCAAAACGAGCAGCACCACTATATCTTACAGATAGAGGCTTAAAATACGTCACTGGGCTGTGCTATAATCATTGATTGGTCAGTGACCACATGAACGCAATACATTGCGACTTGGCTTCATGATGAAAAGCCATCAAATACATAATACGTAACCAAAAAGACGTTAGCAGTAAATATGTCAGGACTATCCCGGCAGATGAACGATTAAGCTAGTGCCAGTAGGATCTGTTAGCAGACCTATTGTAAACCGAATTTGATATCAGTGAGAGCCGAAAAAGATGAGTGATTCACAAACCTCCACCTCGCAAATTGCCGCGCTCATCACCAAAGGAAAAGAGCAAGGCTACCTCACCAACGCCGAAGTTAACGACGCTCTGCCCGATTCGATTACCGAAAGTGAGCAAATCGAAGATATTATTCAGATGTTGAATGACGTCGGTATTCCAGTGCATGAACGCGCACCGGAAACAGACGAACTGATGCTTGAAAGTGCGCCTGAAGCGGGCGACGACGAAGTCGCAGCTGAAGAAGCTGCCGCCGTGCTTGCTGCTGTTGAAACTGAACCCGGTCGCACCACAGACCCTGTCCGCATGTATATGCGTGAAATGGGTACTGTTGATTTGCTGACCCGTGAAGGCGAAATCAGCATCGCGAAGCGTATTGAAGATGGTATTCGCGATATTCTGCATGCCATGGCCTATTGGCCTGGTGCTGTTGAACTGGTCTTGAAAGAGTATAACGAAGCCGTCAATGGTGAACGTCGTCTCTCTGATATTTTGTCAGGCTACCTTGATCCAGAGACTGATGACATTCCTGAAGTCATCGAAGTTGCCGATGATGAAGAGATTATTCCTGAACTCGCTGTTGCTGAACCCGTTGCAAAATCTGATGATGATGAAGATACGACTGCTGATGAAGAAGAAGCTGAATCGGGTCCAGATCCAGAGATCGCACGTGTGCGCTTTGCTGAACTGACTGAGCGTCATGCACTGCTGCAAGAAGCCCTTAAATTAGGTCGTCATTCTGAGCAAGCCAAAGCGGCTCTGCAAGAAATGGCAACCGTATTTATGATGTTCAAGCTGACCCCACGCCTCAGTGAAGAAATCAGCGGCATGGTACGTTCGACAATTGATCAGGTTCGCGCTAACGAACGTGAGATCATGAAATTCTCCGTTAAGAAAGCCCGCATGGATCGTGATCATTTCCGTAATCACTTCCCAGGTAACGAATCTAATTTAGCGTGGATTGATGAACAAATTGAACGCGACAACCTGCTCGCAACCGGTCTGAACGCCGCACGTGCGGATATCCTCTCTTTCCAACAAAACTTGCTGGATCTAGAAACACTACTGAGCTTACGCGTTGCAGATATCAAAGATATCTCTAAACGGATGTCGATTGGTGAAGCTAAAGCACGTCGTGCGAAGAAAGAGATGGTTGAAGCCAACTTGCGTTTGGTCATTTCAATCGCGAAGAAATATACCAACCGCGGCCTACAATTCTTGGATCTGATTCAAGAAGGTAATATCGGCTTGATGAAAGCAGTTGATAAGTTTGAATATCGCCGTGGTTATAAGTTCTCGACTTACGCGACATGGTGGATTCGTCAGGCGATTACCCGTTCTATTGCTGACCAAGCCCGTACCATTCGTATTCCTGTACATATGATCGAAACGATTAATAAAATTAATCGGGTATCGCGTCAATTGCTTCAGGAAATGGGGCGTGAACCTACACCAGAAGAATTGGGTGAACGTTTAGAAATGGACGAAATTAAAGTTCGTAAAGTTCTAAAAATCGCGAAAGAGCCTATTTCTATGGAAACCCCCATTGGCGATGATGAAGATTCGCACTTGGGCGACTTCATTGAAGATACCAACATCACCTCACCAGTTGAAGCAGCGACCGCTGAAGGTCTACGTGAAGCAACTCGCGAAGTCTTGGCGAACTTGACACCGCGTGAAGCGAAAGTATTGAAAATGCGTTTTGGTATTGATATGCCAACCGATCATACTTTGGAAGAAGTCGGTAAACAGTTCGATGTGACACGTGAGCGCATTCGTCAAATTGAAGCCAAAGCCTTGCGTAAACTTCGCCATCCTTCTCGTTCAGAGCACTTGCGCTCATTCCTTGAGAATGATTAATCTCACCCTGTAACTCCAAATGTATAAAAAGAATGCCTCAGTTAAACTGAGGCATTCTTTTTATAACAACGTCATTTATTTTACGTGATTCATTAATATTTTTACACAATATCACAAGCGATACTGATGAATACACACATTGTAATTCGATAGAGTGGACACAATAATATATTCCAGATTAAATGAGGATTCACGAGGAGAACATGATGACTGATAATACTGAGACTACTACCCCGATCGTTGAGAAAAAATCTACAGATATTCATAATGAAGAGCTGTGGCAATTTCCAATGCAATACCCGATCAAGATCATCGGTCATGCCTCCCCTGAACTACTCGGTGCGGTGAGTGATTTGCTTAAGCAACACTTCCCTCTTCTTGATTTAGCACACCTGACAGTGACGCAGTCCAGCGGGGGGAAATATCATTCGATCGCAGCGGTACTGCCTTTTGAAAACAAAGAGCAAGTCAATGCCGTCTATGCAGATCTTGCTGCGTCACAGCATGTTAAAACTGCGCTGTAATAACGCATACGCTTTACCGAATCCATATAAAAAAAGCCGCCCATTCAGGGCGGCTTTTTATTCAACACATCAATCAAAGGTGATTAACGTTCACATCAGGCGCAATCTCTTTGGGTAGCTTGGCATACCAGCGCATTTCGTTATAAATCACAAACGATGACAATGCACAAAGTACGAAGAAACCTGATGTAATCGGCACCAGTGTATTGTCATAAAGTTGACCAATAATCGTCGCCAAAACCAGTGATAAAATCGAAGATACCGCACCGATAATCGCGGAAGCCATGCCGGCAACATGTCCCATCGGCTCCATAGCGATGGCATTCAAATTTCCAAACATCAATCCAAAAGCAAAGAATAGGAGCGATGCATAAGTGATAAACATCCAAAGATGAATATGCGCACCTGTAATCTGCACGAGTAAAAACAATAATGAAACCAATGTGATCACCAGCATCGCGCCTATACAAACCGTGCGCATCCCAAAACGCGCAACAATACGCGAATTCACAAATGAAGCCATGCCCATGAAGAAAGCCAGCAATGCGAAATAAAGACTAAAACTCTGCCCAGATAACCCAAATTGCTGCATAAAGATTTGCTGTGAACTTCCTAGATAGGCAATCAGCCCACCAAAACAAAGACCCGTACAGAGCAGATAACTCATGGTTGTGCGATTGCTGACTACCTCTATAAATCCATGTTCAAATGCTTTTAGTTTAAGCGGAATACGATGACTCAGCGGTAACGTTTCCTCAAGGCGCAGTGCAATCCAACCGCCTACAGTTAAAGCATAAATAATATAAACCAGAAAAATGGTATGCCAGCCCGCAAGGGAAATAATCAATTGACCAATGCTCGGTGCAATCGCCGGTGCGACCATAAACACCATCATGATAATCGACATCACTTTCGCCATCTGTGCGCCGCTGTATTTATCCCGCACCACCGATATGGCAGTAATGTAAGGACCCGATACGCCTAAGCCTTGAATAAAGCGTCCAACTAAAAACAGCTCAAAACTCGTCGTGAAATAACACAGCAAGCTGCCTAAGAAATAAATCGCTATCCCGGAAAACAGAATGCGCTTGCGTCCGATCGCATCAGACAGTGGCCCAGCAATCAGCTGTCCAATCGTCATCCCCGCAAAAATACAGGTAATGACCCACTGAATACGGTTATCCTGCACACCGAAATCCAGCCCAATTTGCCCTAACGCAGGCAATGTCGCATCAATGGAAAATGAAACAACAGACATCAGCAATGCCATGAGCAGCGCGAATTCTCTAGAATGGATACCAGACATTAAAAACCTCTAGGAAATAGGTGACTTTAAAATCATTAATAGGGTGATCTTTAAGACCAACTAAGATTCATCAAGCACAGTAAAGTGACTGTCTCAAAACTGATGATGAGCGTTAACCCCATCATAAATAACCGTTCGGTCAAATGCTATAAAAATACACACGCATTCCCCTATCTTATCAAGCCGTACATTCTAAGCACTTTTCATCGATCAAAATTACGCTAAGCCCACAGATCAATAATCATACCAGTACTACCATCAAAGCGAGATATCAATGATCTCATTTCATATTTTTAAATCTTCATGCGAGTATCTTGCATCACTGCTTCAATCTTATTGACTAGATCGATCTCTCGCCCTTTCTGGAGTATCTCATGTCAAAAAAGAAAGTCTCTGACATCATCATTGAAACCTTAGAAGCTGCTGGGGTTAAACACTGCTACGGCATTGTCGGTGATACCCTAAATCATATCACTGACTCTATCTCACGTAGCCAGATCAAATGGGTTCATATGCGCCACGAGGAAGTTGGCGCATTTGCCGCTGGCGGCGAAGCCTATATCACTGGAAATCTAACCGCTTGTGCAGGTAGCTGTGGTCCCGGTAGCTTGCATTTCATCAATGGCCTTTATGAATCCCATCGTAATCGTGCACCCGTCATTCTGATCGCAAGTCAGGTTGCAACCGCGGAAATGGGCATCGACTTCCCGCAAAATGTCGACTTTATGCCGATCTTTAAAAATTGTAGTGTCTACTGCGAGACACTCATCAATCCCAGTCAAGCACGTCGCATGACCACCCTTGCGGCCCAGACTGCATTAACCCAACGCGGCGTCTCCGTACTCATCGTCCCCGGTGACATAAGCGCGGTTGAGGTTGAGGATAGTCCTGGATTTCATGTCCACCTGCCCTCACCAATGATCCAGCCCAATGAAATTGAACTTGAGAAAATTGCAGATATTCTGAACAATAGTCGTAAAGTCGCGGTCTATGCTGGATTCGGCTGTGATGGTGCGCATGATGAGCTCATCGCGCTCTGTGCTGCATTACAAGCCCCTATGGCCCATACCTCACGTGCCAAAGACTTTGTGGAATATGACAATCCTTATAACGTCGGGATGACTGGCATATTTGGGGCAAGCTCAGGCTATAAGGCTGTGCTCGAGTGCGAAACATTACTCTTACTGGGCGCTGATTTTGCATGGCAGCAATTCTATCCAAGCCATGCACGCATCATTCAAATTGATATTGATGCGACCCATCTCGGTCGCCGTCACCCCATTGAATTGGGTGTCGTCGGAGACGTCAAAGCGACGTTAAAAGCATTACTTCAGCGCCTGCGACCCCATGCTGATCAAAGCTTTCTGAATGAGTGCAAGCATGAGTTAGAGCGTGTTAATCAGCATCGTGCACATGAAGAACGCGAAGGCAAAGATGGTGTGATTCACCCTCAGCAATTGGCGATGCTCATTGACAGACATGCCCAACACGATGCTATCTTTACGGCTGATGGTGGTAGTCCCATGGTCTGGCTTTTACGGCATGTCCATACCAATGGACAACGTCGCACCTTACTCAGTTTACTGCATGGGACAATGGCAAATGCCATGCCACAAGCACTCGGGATTAAAAAAGCATTGCCTGATCGTCAAGTCATTTCCTTTAGTGGGGATGGCGGACTCACCATGCTGCTGGGGGATATGATCACGGCCATTCAGGAAAATATTGCGATTAAAATCGTGGTGTTTAACAATGGTACGTTGGGTTTCGTGGAGCTTGAGCAGAAGGTTGAAGGATTACTGGATGCCTATACCGAACTTAAAAATCCGAACTTCGCCAAACTCGCAGAGGTGATGGGCTATTACAGCGACCGCGTTGACCACAGTGATGATCTGGAAGAAGCAGTCAAGGCCTTTTTAGCCCATCCCGGACCAGCACTACTGGATGTGACC
This sequence comes from Aquirhabdus sp., assembly GCF_046462495.1. Lineage (NCBI taxonomy): Bacteria > Pseudomonadati > Pseudomonadota > Gammaproteobacteria > Moraxellales > Moraxellaceae > Aquirhabdus > Aquirhabdus sp. Next base: position 232,720 of record NZ_JBKGVE010000002.1, read on the forward strand.
ACCAACCGCATGGAGCTCGTCATGCCACCTAAGATTGAACCTGCATATGTCTACTCAACAGCGTTGTCTTCAATGAAAGCGATTGCACATGGTCGTAGTGGTGAGGTCATTGAACTACTCAAGAATAACTTTTTGAAATAAAAACCACATCCAAGAAGCGTGGATCAACAAGGACACCTCCCTACCTTGCCACCCTTGCTTGGATAGCGCGCCTCTAAGCAATAGCGATGAAACTCACGTTCGGTCATGGGCACTTTGTCCGGATGCTTTGAACGCATGTGCAGACAATAATTCTCATAGTCTTGCACACCAACCATTAAACGAAAGCTCTGCGCAAAACGCTTGATCAATAACAGGAGCCATTGCCACTTTGTCTCTGGCAAAGTGGGTTCTGGCATAGACTCTAATGCTATCGGGATGCACTTCTGAATAATCGATAACGTCACTCTGGCTTTTTGATAATAGACACCATTACCCATTTTGATGCTCCTCACGATACACAATTGGCGTCTCATGCACGGTCGGCACCTTAGACTGAAGTGCACGGCGAATAGCAAAGCATGCGGAAATCAACATTGTCACCGCAACAAGCATGAAGAAAGCACACAGCACGGCATTGATCTGGTTACTAAAGACAATCTTTTGCATATCCGCAAAAGACTTGGCTGGTGCTATAAGCACCCCGTGTTGAATACCATCTGCAAATTTATGGGCTTGCGCAAGGAATCCTATGCGAGGATTCTCACTGAATATTTTCTGCCAGCCTGCAGTCATTGATGTAATAAACAACCAAATCGTCGGAACGATGGTGACCCAAGCGTAGTGCTGTTTTTTCATTTTAAACAACACTACTGTCCCTAGAATTAAAGCCATTGCCGCCAGCATTTGATTGCCAATTCCAAAGAGTGGCCACAAGGTGTTAATTCCACCTAATGGATCGGTGACGCCTTGGTATACAAAGAAACCCCAGCCTCCCACGGCAATCGTTGTACCTGCCAGATTACCTAGCCATGAGCGATTATTGGCAAGACGTGGGATAACAACGCCGACCAAATCCTGCACCATGAATCGACAAGCACGTGTCCCCGCATCAACCGCCGTCAGAATAAACATGGCTTCGAATAAAATCGCAAAATGATACCAAAATGCCATCATGGCCTTACTGTGAAAAACATCGGTAATAATATGCGCCATGCCCACTGCAAAGGTCGGAGCCCCACCTGCGCGAGACAAGATTGAGTGCTCGCCAACATCTTTGGCAATCATTGCCAATGCTTCAGGCGTGATGACAAAACCCCAGTTATTGATCACTTGAGACGCACTTTCTACAGTTGTCCCAATCAATGCAGCAGGAGAATTCAGCGCAAAGTAAACACCGGGCTCGATCACCGATGCACAAATCAGCGCCATGATGGCCACAAAGGATTCCATCAACATTGCGCCATAGCCAATAAAGCGAATATGACTCTCTCGCTCAATCAACTTCGGCGTCGTTCCACTGGCAACCAAGGCGTGAAAACCAGAAATGGCACCACAAGCAATGGTAATAAACAAAAACGGAAATAAACTGCCCGCAAACACAGGACCACTGCCGTCAATAAACTTGGTGACGGCTGGCATCTTCATTTCAGGCATGGCAAAGACAATTCCGATCGCCAGCCCAATAATGACACCGATTTTAAGAAAGGTTGATAAGTAATCCCGTGGCGCCAACAACAGCCATACCGGTAGAACCGAGGCAATAAAGCCGTAGATCACTAACACCCACGTCAAAGTCGTTCCATGTAACGTAAATAATGGTCCTAAAACAGAGTCCTGGGCTATCTGTCCGCCATACACGATCGCCAACATCATGAGGACAAAGCCTATCAGGGAAACTTCGGCAATCTTTCCGGGCCGGATAAAGCGCATATAGACACCCATAAATAGTGCAATGGGTACTGTCGCTGCGATAGTGAATAACCCCCAAGGGCTGTCTGCCAAGGCTTTAACAACGACCAGCGCTAAAGCGGAAAGGATGATGATCATGACACCAAATGCACCCAGCATCACGATCACACCTGCAAACGAACCCAACTCTTGCTTGGCCATCTCTCCCAGTGAGCGACCATCACGGCGGGTTGAAATAAACAGAATGAGGAAGTCTTGAACCGCCCCTGCCAGCATCACGCCAACGAGAATCCAGATTGTGCCCGGTAAAAAACCCATTTGTGCAGCCAAAATTGGACCAACCAAAGGACCCGCACCCGCAATCGCAGCAAAGTGATGTCCAAAGAGTACCCACTTATTGGTCGGGACGTAGTCTAAACCATCGTTATTTCGCTCAGCTGGCGTAAGTCTGCGATCATCCAGTTCAAATACTTTTTGAGCAATAAAGACGCTATAGAAGCGATAGGCGATGCTATAGCATGCAACGGAAGCCACCACGAGCCATACGGCATTGACATGCTCGCCTCGGTTTAAAGCCAGCATTGCAAATGCAAAAGCCCCGACCACCGCAACCAATAACCAAGTTAATCCAGTTTTAACACTCTTCATTGAGAATGGCTCCTTTTTATCTGCACACAAGGTGGATGGCTTTTTTAAGATGCTGCATAGTGGCATAGTTCAGAATCGGTGACAAAAAAAGACCCATCGAAATGGGCCTTTTTTACACTTCAACACAATCAATCCATGACGGATTAACGTTTTTTTGCACGCTTTTTAAAGGCTTGTACCAAGCGACGTTGGCGCTCGGCATCCCGATCACTAATTTTGTTCTTTTTATCCGCAAATGGATTTTCACCACTCTTGAACTCGATACGCACAGGCGTACCTTCCATTTTGAAGACTTTACGGAAAACATTCTCCAAATAACGACGATAGTCGTTAGGCACCTGATCCACTTGGTTACCATGGATAATAATCAGTGGTGGGTTTGATCCGCCCATATGCGCATAACGCATTTTTATACGACGACCCGATACCATCGGTGGCTGATGCTGCTCTACGGCATCTTGCAACACTTGCGTCATGCGATTGGTCGTGACTTTAAGCCATGCAGAGTTATAGGCTTGATGGATCGAGGGGTAAAGCTCACCTACGCCCGTTCCATGTAACGCAGAAATCAGATGAATTTTTGCCCACGGAATAAAGTCAAAGCGACGTTCAATATCTGCTTTGACCTGTGAACGCTCATAATCAGTCATGCCGTCCCATTTGTTGATCGCAATGACAATGGCGCGACCCGCTTCAAGAGCAAAGCCCAACATATGCAAATCTTGCTCAACAATCCCTTCACGTGCATCAATCACCACCACAACAACATGGGCATCTTTCATGGCTTGTAAAGTTTTAATGACCGAGAACTTTTCAACAGTCTCAAAAACTTTACCACGACGACGTACACCCGCAGTGTCAATCAAAGTGTATTGACGACCTTGTCGCTCAAAAGGAATATAAATACTGTCCCGTGTGGTCCCCGGCTGGTCATAAACCACGACACGCTCTTCACCTAACAGGCGATTAACGAGCGTCGACTTACCCACATTGGGGCGGCCAATAATCGCCATACGCAGACCCGGTGCAACCTTTTCCTCATCTAGAGGAACATCTTCGGGTAGATCCGCCAAAATATCTTCAAGCAACTGGGATACACCGCGTCCATGGCTTGCAGCAACATGATGCGGCTCACCAAAACCGAGTTTGAAGAACTCCGCAACGGCGGCTTCAGCATGTACCCCATCCACTTTGTTTGCAACAATATGAATTTTCTTACCTAAAACACGTAATTCACGTGCTACCTGTTCATCGGACGCCAGCAAGCCTGCCTTTGCATCGACGATAAACAAAATAATATCGGCCTCTTCAATCGCTGTACGCGATTGTTCGGCCATATAAGAATCGATGCCTTGATCATTCTCACCGATACCACCAGTATCAACGACAATAAACGACTTATTCTCATAGGTCGCATCGCCGTACTGACGGTCACGGGTCAGACCTGGCAAATCCGCAACCAAGGCATTACGCGTCTTGGTAATTTGGTTGAATAAGGTGGATTTACCGACATTCGGCCGACCAATCAAAGCAATTACAGGTTTCATGAACACTCATTCATCTAAAAATTCCCTTTTAACGATTGATACACATGCATGTAAAAAAAGTAAGGGACAAAAAAAGGGTTTGCATTGCAATGATAACAAAGATCAGCAACGCAAACCCTATATTATAACTGACTAATCATCTCTGTGAACGTCTAACCGCTCATCAAGACGAATTAACGCGCTTGCCAGATGCTCAAGTTTCCTTTTGCACTATTCACCAGCAGACGATCACCAACAACACGTAAAGTCGAGACTGCACCAGACGTACTGACACGACCCACAATCTTGCCTTCCGTTTGCTCAATCAGATGCAGATAACCATCTTGATCACCCACAACCAGATAACGACCCAATACAACCGGATTACTCAGCCCACGATAGGCCAGACTATCTTGTGTCCAAGCGACTTTGCCGTTTTGTTCATCAATTGCGAGGATTTTTCCCTCAGCAGTACTGACGTAAATATTGCCCAGTCCTTCGGCAGGAGCTTTTAAACTACTGGCATCAACAATCCAGTTCACTTGTTGATTGTCGATGTTCATCGCCGTTAGCTGACCTTGATAACTGACGACATATAGCTGACGACCAGACACCAATGGATCGCCATCAATATCGATCAAACGCTGAACTTCAGAAGTTCCCGCGCTCACCGCAACACGACGCTCCCACTTTGGAACACCAGTCGCTAAGTCTAATGCATAAATTCGACCCGAGGCACCCGCAACAATCACGGTATTGTCATCAAACAACACGGGGGCAGAACTACCACGGACACTCAATGCGGGCATTGGAATATCGTAAGTCCAAACGGATTGACCTGAGGTTGTATCGGTCGCAGTTACCGTGCCGTCATTACCTAGCGCAACAACACGACCGCCGCTCACCAGCGCAGGAGACAAAATCGATGCCCCAGTGCTACGTGACCAACGCACTTTTCCATCTTGGGCATCCAATGCAACAACAGCGCCTTTGCCAGTGCCAAACACTACGATCCCATCAGCAGCGGTTACTCCACTGGTGATATCTTGCTTGGTTTTCACTTGCCAGAGTTGCTTACCTGCAGCATCCCATGCATACACTCGGCCGGAATGGCTTGCAGCGTAGACATTACCATTTAAGACATCTAATTGCGGACGCAAAGGATCAACTTTATCTTCACCACCGATAGAATCTTTCCAAACCAAACCCAACGACTGTGAAGGTGCAGTTAACGTCGGCAGTTTGCTTGGTTTATGGACTTCGGGTTTAAAATCTTTGCTACTTCCACACCCTGCGAGTACCAATGCACTCACAGTCACGAAAGCCATCGCAGTTTTACTTGCAGTGGACCACGACATTAGATTCGTTGGCAATGAAGCCTGTTTCACAGCACTCACAGTCGGCAATTTCATTACGAAGCAGCTCCATTTTCAATATTGGTAGTCTCAGAAGGTGTATCACGAATCGGACTTGGTTCTTTGATCTCTTCTGGAGTCAAACCAAGTGCATTCATTTTAACCTTGAGAAGCTCGCGAGATTGTTGGCGTTTTACAAGTGCCGTCCAAGCTGATTCATAAGCTTTCTTGGCGCCTGCTTGATCATTTTTTTGCAAAAGAACATCACCACGTAATTCATCACGAGTTGCAACAAATGCAGGATCAGTCACATTATTGAGTGAGGCGATTGCTGCATCAAATTTATTTTGCGCAAACTGGGCACGCGCCAAACGAATCCAAGTGATGGCAATCAGACCATCATCTTTGACCTTCAAGGTCGTCGCTTGAGCCAAGGCCTTCTCAGCACTCGCCCACTCTCCTTGTGAACCGGTTACTTTTGCCTGAAGTAACAAGGCTTGCAGGGAAAATACGCTATTCGGGTCAGACTTGACCAAAGCTTGCACATTTGAAATAAAACGTGATTGAGCCGCCTTATCTCCTTCAACCTTTGCACTATCATCAACAATACTTTGATATTGATTAATCGCCTGAAAACGTTCGACATCCTGACGATTTTCCCAGTATCTCCACCCGAAAAAAGCGATCAGAGCCAATAACACACCAGTGAGTGCTGCGCCTCCATAAGTTTTAATGAGCTTTTTCAGGCGCTCAATTTGTTCCTCATCACTCAAATACTCACTCATTACCGATTCCTTTACTCTTAATCTGAAAAACTGTTTGTTTTTAAAAATAAATCAATGACCCAAAGCCATCATATCCTTATTGGCGGCTCTCAAGGCGCGCGATCAACTGTGTCGCCAAATCCTGTTGCGACCATGTTTCCTGCTCACCCGTTGCCAAGATTTTTACGGTGACCTGCCCCAGTTCAACCTCACGCTCGCCTAAAATCAGAGCTAAACGCGCGCCCGACTGATCCGCTTTTTTCATCTGGCTTTTAAGACTGCCCAACGAGCCTGTCTTCATCCGTAGTGGTTGTGGCTGTGTTGCAAAACGATCACGCAAGGACTCGGCAAGTAATAGCGCCTTAGTTTGATATACAGGATCTGCTAACAAAAATACATCACAATCCGAGGGTATGGTATTGCCCGCGCCCAATTCTAAAAGCAGGAGTAACCGCTCCATACCCATGCCGAATCCAACGGCTGGGACACTTTGATCAGCTTTGCCCTTGAGTTGACCGACCAGACCATCATAGCGACCACCCGCACACACAGTGCCTTGAGCGCCCAAGTGCGTCGTTGTCCACTCAAAAACGGTCTTATTATAATAATCCAAACCTCGGACAAGTTTTTGATTAACCACATAGGGAATGTTGGCCGCATCTAAATACACTTTCAATTGCTCGAAATGCTGTAAAGACTCCTCATCAAGGAAGTCATGCAATTTCGGTGCATCAATTAAGAGAGCTTGTGTTTGTGCATTTTTGCTATCCAAAATCCGTAAAGGATTCGTCGTCAAACGGCGTTGACTGTCTTCATCTAATTGATCTTTACGTGCCGCCAGATACTCAACGAGCGCCGCACGAAACCGTGCTCGAGACTCCACTTCCCCGAGTGTATTCAACTCAAGCTGGACTTTATCGAAAATATTAAATTGCTTCCAAAGACGTGCGGTCAATAAAATCAGTTCAGCTTCAATATCGGGTGTCGCCACACCAAAGGTTTCTACACCAAACTGATGAAATTGACGATAACGACCCTTTTGTGGTTTTTCGTAGCGAAACATTGGGCCTGTATACCACAAGCGTGGCGTAGTCCCTCGCAGCAAGTTATGTTCTAGCATGGCACGCACACATCCCGCCGTGCCTTCCGGACGTAAGGTCAACGATTCTGGCGGTTCACCTTTATCAAAAAAGGTGTACATTTCTTTTTCGACGATATCCGTCGCATCCCCAATAGCACGCTTAAAAAGTGCCGTTTGCTCAACCAGCGGTAAGCGAATATGCTGGTAGCCATAAGCATCCATCAACTCGGCCAACACGGTTTCTAGTTTGCGCCAACGACTGGCTTCACTCGGTAAAATATCATTAAAACCACGAATTGCATTAATTGTTGAACTACTCATACTGCTCATCTACTACTTATCTGACTTAATATCTATTTGTTTAAGTGATGCGAATAATTTCTTTCGCTTTGGCAACAGCTTTATCGGCTTCAATCACTGCAACTTTATTGCGCACCATTTTTTCAATTTCATCAACCAAATTATGGGTATCAATGAGATGACTCTTCTCACCATTCAGGTACACCAGAGAACGGGGAGCAGCACCGACCACACCAATATCTGCTTCTTTAGCTTCACCAGGACCATTCACCTTACAGCCGATCACGGATAGATCCAGTGGTGTACGAATATCCTCTAAACGCGCTTCTAAAGCATTCATGACCCGAATTACATCAAACTCTTGACGAGAGCAACTTGGGCAAGCAATGAAATTAATGCCATTGGAGCGAATGTTCAGAGATTTTAAAATATCAAAACCGACCTTCACTTCATCTTCAGGTTCAGCGGCAAGAGACACCCGTAAAGTATCGCCAATGCCATCCAGTAATAATCCACCCAATGCAATCGCTGATTTTACTGTGCCTGAACGAAACACCCCAGCTTCAGTAACCCCCAAGTGCAATGGATTATCAATTTGTGCTGACAGTAAGCGATAAGCATCCAATGTCAAAAACACATTACTGGCTTTAACACTGACTTTAAACTCATGGAAATTCAGGCGGTCTAAAATATCAATATGACGCATTGCCGACTCAAGCAGAGCCTCACCTGTAGGTTCTTTATATTTGATTTGCAGATCTTTTTCCAAAGATCCAGCATTAACCCCAATACGCATTGAAATACCGTGATGACGTGCAGCGGCAACTACCTCACGCACTTTGTCATCACTGCCGATATTACCGGGATTAATGCGCAAACAATCCGCACCATAGTCAGCAACAGCCAATGCAATTTTATGATCGAAGTGAATGTCTGCAACCAATGGAACGTTGACTTGTTTACGAATTTTTCCAAAAGCCTCTGCCGCTTCCATACTAGGTACAGAAACGCGTACGATATCTGCGCCAGCATTGGCGCAGCGATTAATCTGATCTACAGTCGCAGCGACATCACAGGTTTCCGTGTTCGTCATTGTCTGCACACTGATCGGCGCATCCCCACCGACATAAACAGATCCAACCCGAATTTTACGCGTTAATTTACGAACGATAGGCGTATGGTGCATGAATACAATTCCTAATTCTCATCAAGCTTTAATCGCAGTACAGCCTATCCCTCTAGCGGGACAAACGAAATGCTGCACGACCATTTACAGTATAGGGTTTAAGATCAACTTGTTCGCCATTTAAAGCCAGTGAAACAGACGGCGCATCAGCCAACGTAATGCTAAATGGAGAGGTACCACTCAACGTTAAAGGTTCATCAGTATTATGTACGCCGCTCGTCAATGTTTTTCCACTCGCATCCTGCACGATCACATCACTCGATTTACTAAAGGTCAGTACAAGCTGATCATTTGCGGAAGTAGCCGGACTAGGCAGCGCAGACAAAGGTGCTTGGCTAGTAGAGGATGTTATGATATTACCTGTCGAATTTGAATCTGCGTGGGTATTTTCATTCAACACAACCGCATGGGTATCATTGCTGGATGGTGAATTCATCACGCGCTTGACCACAGGGCGAAGTAACAAGACGATAATAACCAAGACCACAGGCACAAGCAGCCATAGCATCCAGCGTTTACTCTTACGCGTTTTACTGTGCAACTTCGCTAATTGCTGAAGGGGTGAGTTCTCTAAAGAATGGTTACTCGACAATCCGGTTGCACTGGTATAGATCTCATTGAACTGAGTAATCAAAATGTCAGAGTCTATGCCCAGCACACGTGCATAGCTACGTAAATACCCACGAATAAAAGCAGGCTCGGGTAATGACTTGTATTCGTCAGCCTCGATTGCAACCAACAGACGCTCAGGAATATTAAGTTCACTGGCAATATCTTTTAACTCACGCTGTTTAAACAACCGAGCCTGCCTTAACCGCTCACCAGGTCGCTGGGCATTAGATGGTGCTTGCGCTTGTGTATTTGACAGTGATGAAGTGGGTGTAGACATCGTATTACCTGAAGAAGAATCAAAGACCGGGCTGGCACTGATGCCAGCAGTGTTTTCATGTGAACTAATTAAAGACTCTGGAATTGCATCTTTAGTATTTTTTTCAATCAAAGACTCGCTATCTATTGCTATCTCGGTATGCCCTGGCAAAACGTCGACGTTCTGCACACTTTCAGACAATGCATTATGATCCGCATCAGGTGTTTTAATCACGTCTGATTCTAACGGATTAGGTGTATCAGATGGTTTTAATCCCATGCCGCCCCCGTTTTCAACAGTTCGTTATAGTGCTGATATTCGGCACTATTTGGGTATGACAATTGCAATCGCTCTGCCAAGGACTGTAAACGCCCTATATCTTGTGTCTGATGCGCAATCCGCATACCCAGCCACAATGATCGGGCGCTTTGTTGCTGCCCGCCCAGTAGCTGTAAATATTCATCGTAAAGACTACGCGCCGCTTGAACCCGATTCTGACCCAAGAAAATTTGAGCCAATTCGAAGCGTGCCACCAAGGAATTTCTATTGGCTTGCAGGGCTTGAGTAAAAGCTTGCTGTGCTTCGGCTGGTTTACCCAACACCTCTGCAGTCAGGCCAAGATTCTCTAAAGCGGCATAGCGCTCTGTATAACCCAACTGCGAACCCGCAAGTTCAAACTGGGTATACGCCTCGGCATAACGCTTACGACTACTCAAGAATACGCCATAGTTATTGCGCGCTTGAGCAAAATCATCTTTTAAAGCAATCGCTTTCTTAAAATACTCTTCCGCTTTGATCTGATTCGGCTCACTACCCTCTTGCTGCAATAACACACCCATCATGTTATTAGCTTCAGGTAATCGCGGTTCCGTTTTCAAGGCAATTGCAAGACTACGCTGAGCCGCATCCAGATCTCCGCTTTTAATATACTCAGCCGCCATGGCAGTCCGTGCACGTGCAGCAGCCTCTGGATTAGGCGGTGATTGTGCAGTCTTCATCATCGAGCCTGGCTCAGAAACAGTGGATTGGCATCCAGTAAGCACCGCTATAGACAGTAAAAGTGCAGAAACCATTCCCACAGGTACATTATGATGCAATGAACCATTCCCTTCGCTGATACGGTATATATGCTTATTGAATGCAACCACTCTCTAACCTCGCGTTCTCAATATTTCACTCCGCCGTCCCTGATTGGAATGAGCGGTCTTCTGTTCGGTACTTTGTTGATCTTTATTCTTTTGCTCAACCACTTTTTGTTTCCAACGCTCTGCACGACGCGTCCGATCAGCAACCTGCCCAACCAGTTGGCCGCATGCAGCATCAATATCATCACCACGTGTCGCCCTGACCGTGCAGACAAATCCAGCATCCGCTAATGTTTTCTGGAAAGTCATGATCCGCTCTCGTCCAGAGCGCTCATAGGGTGCGTGTGGAAACGGATTGAATGGAATGAGGTTAATCTTACTGGGTAAATCACCTAAAAGTTGTATCAATTGTTTGGCGTGCTTTTGCTGGTCATTGACCCCATCCAGCATCACATACTCAATCGTCACATGTTTCTTACGTGAAGGCTCAAGCACATCATCCAACGTATCGTCATCATCTTCGAGTAAGGCACTGCTTTGCAATAGCTTATTTGTAGGGTTTGTTGCAGCATGCTTACTATTTTTTTGCGCCGCTTTGGTTTGAGCGGTTTTTTCAGACTCCGGTGCACCGCGTGCAACGTAACGACGAGCCGCAGCAATCAGCTCCGCCAGAGGATATTTTTTATTAATGGGTACCAATTCATTGCGCAATTCGTCGTTCGGTGCATGCAATGATATTGCCAAAGCAACATCAATCTCATCACCCAGCTTATCAATCATGGGCACAATGCCTGATGTGGACAACGTCACACGACGCTTCGACATGCCGTAGGCATGATCATCCAGCATCAACTGCATGGAGGAGACCACAGGCACAAAGTTTAATAAGGGCTCGCCCATCCCCATCATCACCACATTAGTGACGGTGCGGATACGATCACCAACAGGGATATCTTCCATATAGGACTGATTGGCAACCCACAGCTGACCAATAATTTCAGCTGGTGTCAGATCGCGCTGAAAACCTTGTTTACCCGTACTACAGAAACTACAATCCAATGCACAGCCCACTTGAGAGGAAATACATAACGTCTTGCGGCCTTCCGCCGGAATGAGTACGGTTTCTACCAAAGAGCCCGCGCCCTCACCGACACGAAACACCCATTTACGGGTACCATCTTTGGCAAATTCACGATGCACGACTTCTGGCGCAGCCACATAGGCCAGACTGGATAATTTCTCACGTAAAGGACCCGCTAAATTGGTCATTTCATTGAAATCGGTTACACCCAGTTGGTGAATCCATTTTGTCACTTGCGCAGCGCGAAACTTCTTTTCGCCTATACTTTCAAAATAGCCTTCAAGTTGTTTGCGCGTCATCCCAAGCAGATTCACTTTTTCGGCTGATGCTTGGCTTAACTTCTGATCCGGCTCTCTGCTTGGTGCAAAAGGCTGCACAGCGTCACTTGCGGAAAACGACAAGGTATCGGCTTGCGCAAGTAAGCTGGGGGACTCAGGGGAAATCTGCGACTCTGCAATCGCATTCACGTCTGAAATACTCATTACTTTTTTCCAAACTAAAAACGGGGAATATGAAAACAGCAAAAACCAGATGTCGAAAAACATCTGGTTTCTTAGCAAAGCTATGCTAAACCTAACGTATTGATTTTAACATGCAGCACACTCTAACAGTCATACAATTAGAGCAAATCACACATTAAAGCCAATCGTTATCACGGCAAATTAACGAGTACGTGTAGTCACTTCGTCTGCAGTGAAAAAGTAAGCAATTTCACGGTTTGCAGATTCTACTGAGTCTGAACCATGCGCAGCATTTTCATCAATGCTGGTTGCGAAGTCAGCACGGATTGTGCCTGGTGCTGCTTCTTTAGGGTTGGTCGCACCCAAGATATCACGATGTGCAAGAACTGCATTTTCGCCTTCAAGTACAGAAACCAATACTGGACCTGAAGTCATGAATGCAACTAAATCACCGAAGAAACCGCGTTCTTTGTGTTCTGCGTAGAAACCTTCTGCATCTGCTTTAGACAGTTGTTTCATTTTTGCTGCAACAATTTTCAAGCCGCCTTTTTCAAAACGTGCATAGATGTCGCCAATGTGGTTTTTGCCAACTGCGTCTGGTTTAACGATAGACAGGGTACGTTCGATTGCCATGCTGCAATATTCCTTAAGTAGGGGTTGAGTAGATAAAGCTAAAAAGTCAGGCGCGTATTATACCGACGCCTAGGCACAAAGATAGGGCATGTTTTGTTTTACAGTTTTTTATCTGACCAAAACTAAGATCAAATCAGCACAATAGTCACTGTAGACTGCAAAATAATGACGATCCGCACAAAGATGAATTAATCAACTTCATCCAGCCACTGCATTTGAATCGCTTCAAGGATTTTTTCATTAGAACGATTGGGGTCATCTTGAAAATCAGGTAACTCGCGTACCCAGCGATGTAAATCGGTAAAACGAATGGTTTTTGGATCAACATCAGGATGAGCATCGATCAGTGCTAAAGCGATATCCAGTGAATCAGTCCAACGTAACGGCATGATTTATTTCCAAGCTAAAGTTCAATGGCGGAACTTTAGCAGGTTTTCTGTTTTTTTAAAGTATTAAGACTGCCCGTTCGCATCCAATACCTGTCGGCTTTTTAGGCGGACAAGCATTTTGGGACTTGATCATAACTAATTATCTCGCCATTTTAATGCGATAAAAAATCCACATGAGCAGCAGCCAAAATGGCATGACATAGACCGATATCGCCACACCGGGAATCTGAGTCATGATTCCGAGGATCAGCACCACAAATGCCAGACATAAATAATTTGTCCACGGATACCAAAATGCCTTGAAGTGCGGAGTGATGTTTTCACGATTCTTAGCTGCGCGAAATTTTAGATGCGCCAAACTGATCATCGCCCAATTGATCACTAATGCCGCCACAACCAGTGACATCAACAGCTCCAGTGCTCGCTCTGGAATCGTATAATTGACCAGTACACAGACAAAAGTCATGAGTGCAGAGACACCGATGGCCAGTGCAGGAACACCACGACGATTAACATGCAAAAATGCTTTAGGCGCATCACCTTGTACTGCCAATCCATACAGCATCCGGCTATTGCAATACACGCAGCTGTTATAGACCGACAATGCCGCAGTTAACACCACAAAATTAAGAATATTAGCCGCCAGATCACTGCCAATGATTGAAAAGATACTGACAAACGGGCTACTTAAATAATTATCGCCACCCGCAGACAGGCTTAATAACAATTGATCCCATGGCCGCAAAGACAACAATACAATCAAAGCGCCAATATAAAAAATCAAAATTCGTAAAACGAGTTGGTTAATCGCTTTGGGAATCACTTTCCTCGGTTCGGAAGCTTCAGCTGCAGTAATCCCCACCAGTTCTAACCCACCAAAGGAAAACATGATCAAGGCCAATGCCATCAAAAGACCATGCCACCCATTGGGTAAGAAACCGCCGTGCTGCCATAAGTTACTAAAAGAAGCCTGAGGCCCACCGACTCCACTCAACAACAGATAACCACCCAAGATAATCATGCCAACAATTGCGGCGACTTTAATAATTGCAAACCAGAACTCCGACTCGCCAAACCAACTGACCCGCGTCAAATTAATCAAATTAATCAATACAAAGAAAACGGCAGCTGTTGCCCACGTCGGAATATCAGGCCACCAATAATGGATATACTTACCCACCGCGGTTAGCTCCGACATCCCCACTAACACATACAATACCCAATAATTCCAGCCCGAAAGAAATCCGGCAAAACCGCCCCAATACTTATGTGCAAAATGGCTAAATGAACCCGCTACAGGCTCTTCAACAATCATTTCACCAAGCTGGCGCATGATCAGGAAGGCGATCAAACCTCCAATGGCATAGCCCAAAATCATGGCTGGGCCGGCCATTTTAAGTACACCAGCAGAACCTAAAAAGAGCCCAGTCCCTATGGCACCACCCAACGCAATGAGTTGGATATGGCGATTTTTCAAGCCCCGGTTTAAGGACATTTCCGTTGGGTTATTCATATAGTGGAATCACAAGTTAATCTTGACGGTATCATAAAGGGAAAACGAGATCATAAGGCGTGTTAGCGTAAAAATCAGATATGCCTAAAACCCTTGTATGGGGATCATTGAATGAGAATATCATGCAGAAATCACTTAGGTAGATAACCTAAGCAAGAATTAGACCGATTGGATTAAACAACAAAGCTGCTTACCAGTCGAGACTTTTTAATGCCGCGCCAGACCCAATGAACCTGACTGTCTTCAAAACGATCACCATCAAACCACAGAAATACGCCCTCCATCATTTCCGGCCAATCTTCTGAAGTAATCTCAGGCTCGTCTTGCATGACCGCTAAAAATGCCGCCAAAATCGTATCATGGCTTACTGCAAGCAAAACGCTATTTTCGGCACTGGGCAAGTAGTCATACAGCAGACTCAAAATATCCAATACACCTTGGGCAGGTTGTTTCATGCCCTCGACTTGCTTGGATAAAAATGCATTAATAAACTTAAGAGCACCGTATTGGCGAAAGACTGCACTTAAGCGCGCGGCATCAAGGACAAAACTTCCAGGCTCAACAAGGAGTGTGGTTTCAATAATATCAGTACGATTCTGTTCATTTTCGTCCAGACTCCCCCCTAGCATGCGCAGCGCAGTATCCACGCAGCGCCCGATAGGACTGGATAAACACGCACGAAACTCTCGCCCCGTCCACGTACACAGATACTCCCCCCACGCATACGCAAGCTCCCGCCCAACTTCAGTCAGAGGGAGGGCATAACTTGCAAACCCCTGCCCATCAGCCGCGACACGGAGCGAGTGGCGGGTCAGCAGCACAATCGGCTGCGCGGCAGGGAGTTGCGCAAGACTCGCATGCATGGATACAGGGAGATGCGTCAGTGTTTGGGTGAGTTCATCAGACATACGATATTCTAACACGCCACAACTCGTTCGTAGATCACTTGATCGCCTATCTTTATCTGATCGTCGCTTGCTAAAAAAATTCTAACTGCTCAGTCTGCTTAACCAGATCATTAAAAATATCTGCCGAAGATGTCGCAGTACCCTTATAAACAGACTGTCCCGACCAAAGGTTAGTGAACTGAGCATTATTTTGCTTTTGTGACTCAGCTCGAAGTGCCGTTGTCAAACTATTCTGGATGGGATACTGAGGAATAATACGACCCGATTGCTGAACCTCAGCATCTACTTCACGCATAAATTCATTTTGAATTCCTCGCGCAAAACGCCCTGAAAAAGTCCGCGTCAGCACAGTATCGGTGTCTTTTGCAACCTTCAATGCGGCTTTATAGTCAGGTATTGCACAGCTCTCGCTACTTGCAATAAAAGCCGTACCGATCTGTACCGCAGAAGCCCCTAAAATAAATGCCGCTTGTATGGTTCGGCCATCATTAATTCCCCCAGAAGCCAGAACCGGGATGGAGACTTGATCAACCATTTGCGGAATGAGCGCTATAGAGCCAATCTGCGGTAGCTCCCCGTCTGCCAAAAAACTTCCCCGATGTCCGCCCGCCTCAATACCTTGTGCAGTAATTGCATCGACACCTTTTTGTTCTAAAATTTGCGCTTCTTTAACACACGTTGCCGTACCGATTAGAACCACGCCTTTTTCTTTAAACGATGCAATAACTTCATCTGCCAAAATACCAAACGTAAAACTCACGATTGGAATCTGTTCATCCAATAACACTTGTACCTGATCGCGGTATGAATAAAATTTAAAATCCCCAATGGGCTGACTTTGGAATGCAATACTGTGTTTCTCAGCCAACTCGTCTAAATAGTCCGCGATGCTTTGTGCATGACAAAATGCTGAGGCGTCTGTTGGTATATCATGGGCAAAAAGATTAACCGCAAAAGGTCGTTGGGTCAGGGACTTGGTTTTTTGAATGAGGGCTAATGTTTTCTCGGGGGACAAGCCACCAACAGGTAATGAGCCTAAACCTCCAAGATTTGAAATGGCAGCGACCATTTCAGGCGTAGTGACACCCAGCATGGGGGCTTGAATGATCGGATAAGTAATGCCTAATAATTGTGTTAACCCATTTTGCCAATTCATAATCCACTCCATGCCTCAGACGTATTCGATTTATCACAGGTCTTTAACTTTAGTGTTTAGATCATCCAATAATTATCGACCTAAAAAATAATAATCGATTCCTATCCCCAAACCTCATTCCAAAAATAAATAATGAATATGGATCGTAACCATAGAAAAACAGCAAAACTTCCGGATAGAAAGATTGCTGTTTTAATGTGGTTAAGACAAATCAGCTGTAGATATTAAGGCGCTCATAAATACAGAGGAGATTTACTCTTTATCATAGGAAAACTGAATGCCTGCTGTTCCCCCCGTTTCAATAAAAAGTTTGATAAAGTCTGGAACAGTTTTTGAACGCGCCCAATCGCGCTGCAACTCACAAAACAACTGCGCCACACTGATCATTCTGCCACCTGCCTGCTCGATACGGCGCAACGCCGCCTCATGCGCGGCAGAAGAAGTCCCGCCTACAGCATCTACCACTACATAAACTTCATAGCCTTCGCTTAAGGCGTCTAATGCAGGAAACGTTAAACACGCTTCGGTCCATAAAGCGGTCATAATCAATTTTTTACGACCTGTTGCCTCAACCGCTTGACGAAACTCCACATCCTCCCATGAGTTGATGGTGGTTCGATCATAGGTTGGATAATCTCCCAGCACTTTACGCAATTGTGGGATAGGTGGCTTATTTAAGCCGGTTTTAACATTGACGGTCGAATGAACAATCGGAAGGCCATATGCAATTGCTGCTTTCGCGGTGCCAACAATATTATTAATCAATAACTGGCGATCCATTGAAGCAATAGAATTCACTTGTACAGGTTGATAATCAATAATGATGAATGCTGAATTTTCAGGCGTGAGTAAATGATCTTTCAATGGATCACGAATGGTTTCGCTGGTCATGTCAATTTCCTATGCTTAAATATCGTTTAAATTCACAGCATGCACCTATCATTAAAATTAACGCTTACAAACCATGCATATCAACTGTGAATAACGACTTAAAAAGTTTAAATGAAAACAATATTGAGTAGGGTTATACGCCTAATCTCAACACAATGAGCATACTTTTCAGAACAATAACTTGAGTAGTAACCACTTATGACCTTAAGTGTCCTACTTATAGAACGTAAATGCGGCATAGAACATGCTTTACGATCCGTTGTCATTTTTATAACTAACCCATACTTAGAAGCAATAAAATCGTTGAAATGACTTAAAATCAATCAATCCATATGTTGAGATTTTTTGGGTATAATATCGTTCACTCACTTCACCTTACTCATCCAAAAGTATTCCATTGACCCAACAACTTAAATACCTCAATCACTACCCGGCTCATCTTCAGGATCAAATCAGACTAATGCTGAATGAGGATAAGCTAGGGCATTACTTGCAAAAAAAATATGCAGAATCGCATCAGATTCAAACTGATAAGGCACTTTATGGTTACGCCTTAGAGCTCAAACAAACCTTTCTGAAGAATGCTGCGGCGATCGATAAAGTGATCTTCGACAATCATCTGACCGTCGATCATCATGCATTGGGTTTGAATACTGCGATTAGTCGTGTACAGGGTGGCAAGCTGAAAGCAAAAAAAGAAATACGCATTGCAGCGTTATTCAAAAATACACCTGCCGCATTTCTTCGCATGATCGTGGTTCACGAACTGGCTCATCTCAAAGAACGCGACCACAACAAAGCCTTCTATCAATTGTGTGAGCACATGCTACCCGACTATCATCAATTGGAATTTGATCTCAGGGTCTACCTCACCTACCGCGATGCCACAAAAAATAAACCCTCAATATCTTCATAATATTGAGGGTTGCATGCTGGTATGAAATGTTAGCGCCAGTAATCATCCGGTGGCGGTGGTAAAGCCGCCAATGCAGAGCGCATGCTGTCTGACCACTGCTGTCTAATCATAGAGAAATAAGGATCGTTTTCAGTCAAACGACGACCTTCAGGGAAATCAAAACTGTCGTTTTTGTAAACCACTAAATCCAGCGGCGTGCCCACAGAAAGATTCGAACGAATGGTCGAATCAAAAGAAATTAAAGCACAGCGCAACGCTTTATCCAGCGGAGAATCATAACTTAGAGCACGATCTAGAATTGGCTTACCGTATTTGCTCTCACCGATCTGGAAATAGGGAGTATCTGATGTCGCAGCGATAAAGTTACCTTGCGGATAAATGCTATATAACTCTGTCGGTTGCCCTTTGATCTGACCACCGAGTAGGATGGAGCTTGAAAACTCGAGTTCATCAGTACCCGCTAGGACAGAAGCCGAACTTTTCATAATACTGGTCAAATACTGCCCAACCAAGCCTGCTGCATCAAAAATAGTTGAAACGTTATTTAAGTGCGTGCCAATATCCGCTTGGATACTATGAAATAACTTGGTCACCACTGCTTGCGATGTCGCCAGATTTCCAGAACTCTGGATCACAATCATCCGTTCGCCAGGCACGCCAAAGCGATGCAACTTACGGAACGTTGCAATATGATCCATCCCTGCATTAGTTCTTGAATCACTGACAAAAATTAAACCTTCTTTCAGTCGCATAGCAACGCAATACGTCATTTCATACCCCACCAAATCGCTCAAGCAATACAGCTACAACATCACTCATAAAGACAAAAAGACCAGATCATGCATCTTTCCAGATATGGTCATTTTAATACATTATGGGGGTCTTTAGGGCATTAACTTGCCAAGACTTGCACCATCGCACTCAGACTTTCATTGCCCCCGCCCTGGCGGATACCGCGTACAGGTGCAGCATCCAAATAATCACGACCAACTGCTGTCTGAATATGCTGCCTTGGTGTAAAGATCTGATTACTGATGTCAAATAGATACCAACGCCCATCCAATAACACCTCCGCCCAAGCATGGCTCGCCATATGACTTGAGATCGGCGTATATAAATACCCTGAGACATAACGCGCAATCAAACCACGATCACGCACACACGCTAAGAATACATGGGTATGATCCTGACACACCCCGTGCCCCAGCATAAATGCTTCGCTGGCAGTTGTTCGTACCCCTGTTGCACCAGGGGTATAAGGCATCTTGGCGACAACCGCTTCAGCAAAAGCAATTAAACCGCTACGATCTAACGACTTCAGATGCTTCGCCGTAAATTCACGCATCGGCTCATCAATCAGAGTCATGTCCGTTGGGTGTAAAAAAATCTCAGGGGCAATACGTTCATCGACAATATAATCAGCGCTGTCATCAATCTCGATCTCGCCCTGCGCCAATAAAAATAAATCACGATGCGGTTGATCAAGATACAGGGTGGTCCATACATTGCCAAAGCCATCGGCTTGCTCCAGTGTCTTGCCCGGCAAAGATAACTGCCAGCTCAATACCTTCTGGTGGGCAATGGTTTGTGGGCTCATGCGAAGGTACTGCACACTACGGCGCACCATTTGGTCATAGCGATAAATGGTTTGGTGATTAACGATTAACTTCATACGCCATTCCTAAAAAGCTCTTGCACACGATCACTCAAATCATAAAACGCAACTCGATCATAGCGCTTGTTCAACAGCATGATCGGCTCTTTCAAACGCTGCCAACCGATGGGGAGTGCATCCAAAATATCACTCAGCGCCTTAATATCTACCGCTGGACTTTTAATCAGTCTTAGCGCGATATCGATACGCTCCACAGCCTCGCCCATTCGACAGAACAACTGCACCATATCACTTTCATACTTAAATGCTGACTGACAGTTCTGTAGCATGATATGCATGTCTTCAACAGACAAACGATTAAATCGGCCTAACGCATTAAACGCCTCAAAGGTCGGTGCCGTGAGTACGCCACGCGCCGCTTGAATATTTTGTTTAACGGCATCTAGATTTGAAGGCAGAGAACCCGATTGATTGGGATCGTGAATCAAGGCATTAAGCGTTTCTGCATTCCATGCAGGCAAACTGAAGGCATGTGCAAAGGCCTGAGCCTCACCATCATCCGTAAAAGGTAACAAATGGAACAAACCATCGACACGGACCAAATAGCGGCCCAACCAATAAAGATTGGATGCGGTTGATAGAGGTAAAATCATACGTCTGCTCCTGTTAGAGTGGCCGTTTCTTTCCCTAAATCAGCACCAGTATGAGTATCGGAATCAAGATCAATAACCCAAGTATCTTTAATACCACCTCCTTGAGATGAATTCACAACCAATGAACCCGCTGTGAGCGCAACACGCGTTAAACCACCGGGCGTCGTCCTGACTTGTGTTGGACTACTGAGTACGAATGGACGCAAATCAATATGGCGCGGTGCAACACCCTCCTCCACCAGTGTTGGACATACCGATAACGCCAGTGTTGGTTGTGCAATATAGGCATCGGGCTCAGCAATGAGCTTACGACGGAACTCCTCAAGCTGAGCTTTGCTCGCTTTAGGACCGATGAGCATGCCATAGCCTCCTGAACCTTGCGCCTCTTTCACGACCAGCTCAGGCAAGTGAGACAGCACATATTTGAGATCATCAGGTTTACGGCATTGCCATGTCGGCACATTGTGCAAAATCGGCTTTTCACCTAAGTAAAAATCAATCATATCCGTCACAAAAGGATAAACTGATTTGTCATCAGCAACACCAGTACCTGGCGCATTAGCCAGCGTCACATTGCCCGCACGGTAAGCAGACATCAGACCTGAAACGCCAAGCATGCTATCGGGTCTAAAAGCTAATGAATCAAGGAACGGATCATCAAGTCGACGATAGATGACATCCACTTTTTGTTTGCCTGCGACGCTGTTTAAGAAAACCTCCGCTCCATCTACAAACAAGTCTTGACCACTGACCAATGGCACACCCATTTCTCGAGCAAGAAAGGCATGCTCATAGTAAGCACTGTTGAAACGACCAGGTGTCAGCACCACAATCATTGGGTCTTCAACATGTGTTGATTCAATTAAAGTTTGCTTAAGTAATGCAGGATATTGTTCTACGCCCAGAATATTATTCTTGGCAAATAAACCGGGCATCAGCTGTTGACTGATAGAGCGCCCTTCAAGCATGTAAGACACCCCTGATGGGGTACGCAAGTTGTCCTCAAGAACGTAGTACATACCATCGCCATGACGCACCAAATCAATGCCACTGATATGGGCGTAAATCTGACCTGGTAAATCGACGTTGAGCATCCACGGCTGGAAACAATCATTCGCTAAAATCTGGGCAGCGGGAATAATACCAGCACGAATAATATCCTGCTTATGGTAAATATCATGCAAGAATGCATTGAGTGCACGGATACGCTGTGCACATCCCGCCTCCATGACACGCCATTCTTTTAACTCAATAATGCGGGGAATAATATCAAAAGGGATAACACGCTCAGTATTACTCGCGTCGGTATAGACAGTAAAAGTAATCCCTTTTTTATAAAAATTTTCCGTTGCTTCATGATTTAGCGCAACGACTTTATCTGCACTCTGCGACTCAATCCACTCAACGACCTCTTTATATGTCGGTCGAATCGATCCGTCGGTATAGCGCATTTCATTAAAGAACTCAGGGGCTTTATTGACTTCACCGATGAGATCATTTCCTGACTCATTCGAGGCTTGCACCTCTAGTGTGTCTTCCACACTTAAAAACGGAGAATTTCCCATAATGATTACGCCTCTTTAGAACATACAACTTAAATCATTATCAGAATGATGTACTGTTAACACTATGCAAAGTCAGTACCAGTCTTGACCTGTTATACCCCATTCTTGAGCAAAGACCGCGATGAAACACCAAATTTTACAAAGCATCGACGTTTCAAGGACGCCAAATCACGCAAAGATGTAGATGAGAGACGGGATGACATCACCATCAGGTCAATTAAATACCCGATAAAGATATCATGAAGAAAATGAACAATAGACTTGTTTAGAAAAGAAAAATTGATTAAAAAATCAATTTGCACCAAAACGGCGCAATAAAAATAATAGCGACGCACCAGACCCTGTGGTGCACCACCTAAACCGCACTGTTAAAGTACAATTTAGGATATCACGGGAGTAAACTCTTATTAAACAATGATCAATTGAATGCTCAATTAATCATGTAATTGAATAACACCTTCAAAAACTGTTGCTGTTGGACCGGTCATCCATACGACATCATTCGGACGCCAAGCAATCGTTAAGTCCCCACCCTGCAAATGAACCACAACCTCAGGATCAAGCAGACCCTGACGAATACCGCTGACAACTGCCGCACAAGCGCCTGTCCCACAAGCCAATGTCTCACCCGTTCCGCGCTCAAATACCCGTAAGCACACTTCACGACGACTGAGTACTTGCATGAAACCCACATTCACGCGCTCAGGAAAGCGTGCGTGCTTTTCAAGCAGTGGTCCCAGAGTCTCAACAGGCGCCTTCAAGATATCATCCACAACAATCACGGCATGGGGATTACCCATATTCACCACATCAAGCTGCACCTCACCCGTACCTACTTCCACTTGATACACAGCTGCGTCAGCTGGTGCAATAAACGGAATCTCTGTGGGATGAAACTTAGGCGCACCCATGTTAACGCGCACCCAGCCCTGTTCATTAATCTCTGGCTCAACAATGCCGCTTTTAGTCGATACACGAATCAATTTTTTACGGGTTAAGCCACGTTCGTGGACAAAACGCGCAAAACAACGCACACCATTACCACACTGCTCAACTTCGGAACCATCAGCATTGAAAATGCGATATTTAAAATCAACATCCGGTTGCTCAGGGGGTTCAACCAACAACAATTGATCAAAGCCAATCCCAAAATTACGATTGGCAAGGCCACGAATCAGCGCAGGATCTAGATTGACCTGTTGGCTGACTAAATCAATGACCATAAAATCATTACCCAATCCGTGCATTTTGCTAAATTCAACACGCATATTGGACTCCTCTTTCAATTGATGTTTGCGATAATTGTTTCGATAACTTTATTCGACAATCAGGGAACGAGAGACTCTAATGCCCATAGCTCATTCACAGTCTCACGTTGACGCACCACATAGGCTTGATCACCATCGACCATTACTTCTGCTGCACGTGCACGTGTATTGTAATTACTTGCCATGACAAAACCGTACGCTCCCGCACCCATGACCGCTAAAACATCACCCGCTTTAAGTGCAAGCTCTCGCTCTTTACCAATGAAATCGGTCGATTCACATACTGGACCCACCAAATCCCACACTTTGACGTCATCATGTCTAGGCTTTGCTACAGGCTGAATGTCCATCCACGCACTGTAAAGTGATGGGCGAATCAAATCATTCATTGCCGCATCCACAAGTGCAAAGTTGCGATAAGTCGTAGGCTTAAGCATATCAACCGTGGTTAACAACACACCCGCATTTGCACTAATCGCACGACCCGGCTCCATGTAGACCTTCAGTCCCAGTGCTTGTAGCGCAGGACGCAGCGCAGCCGCATATTCTGTCGGTGTTGGTGGCGTTTCATCACGATAGGTCACCCCTAAACCACCACCGATATCAATATGTTTGAGGGTAATACCTTGTGTCTTCAAGGTATTAATCATCTCAATAAGTTTATCAAGAGCATCATGAAACGGCGTTGTTGTCGTTAGCTGTGAACCAATATGACAATCAATCCCGACGACTTCAATCCCTTTAAGGCTGGCCGCAGTTGCATAGATCTCATACACCGTATCATTCGGAATCCCAAACTTATTCTCTTTTAAACCGGTAGAAATATAAGGATGTGTTTGTGCATCGACATCAGGATTCACACGCAATGAAACCGGAGCACGCAAACCTACACGCTGTGCAACTTGATCAATACGCGCAAGCTCTGCTGCTGATTCAACATTAAAGCAGGCAATACCCAGTTTCAATGCACGTTCAATTTCTTGCTCGGTTTTACCTAGACCGGAAAACACAATCTTTGCAGGCTCACCACCTGCCGCAAACACACGCTCAAGCTCACCACCGCTGACGATATCAAAACCTGCACCTAATTTAGCCAAAACACTGAGTACACCGATGTTTGAGTTAGACTTTACTGCAAAGCAAACTTGGTGATCGATAAAACTAAATGCCTGATCAAAAGCCAAATAATTCTCGGTTAAAGCTGCACGAGAATAGACATAAAGCGGAGTCGCATATTGAGCAGCTAAAGACCCCAGTGATAACTTTTCAACACATAACACACCATCGATACGGCTAAAACTCATGACGCACTTCCTACAACTGAACTTGCAGGAATATCTTTTACCGGCAGGGCTGGAACAGGCGCAGCCTCAGTTTTTTTATTCTCTTCAGACGCCGCATCAGAACCCAAAATAAAATGAGTTTTCTTGGCGTTTTGAGTAGTATTGGTATTGGGCAGATACAGTGCCCCTTTTTGACCACAACCCGCCAAAACGAGACAAGCAGCTAGAGCAGTCGTAATGACGACAACGTTACCATGAGACATAAAAGACATCCTAAAACACGTTCATATATAAAAGACAGTATAGCCGAGTCAATCGATGATCGCTGACCAGTTCACGGGAATAATTCATGCAAAAAAAACCGCCTCTAGTGAGACGGTTTTTATAATCTGATTAACTTAATCAGCTACCGAATCAACTTAAGCACTCGCTTCTTGCTTTGCTTTGTGCAGCGCAGCAACCAGTTGCGCTTTACGATCGCGCAATACTTGAGGTAAGTGAGTACCGATTTTGGCAAACAGTTCTTCGTGGCTTTCTAACTCAGTGACCCATTGATCATGGTCTTGAGCAGCAACAAGATCAAACTCTTCGCGAGAGAAGTTCGTGCCAGTCCAGTTCAGATCTTCGTACGCAGGTACAAAGCCCATTGGGGTTTCTTCAGCATGGATACGACCTTCACAACGATCAATGATCCACTCGAGTACACGAGTGTTTTGACCAAAGCCAGGCCATACAAAGTCACCATTCGCATCACGACGGAACCAGTTGACGTTGAAAATCTTAGGCATTTTTTCACCGCTTGCTGCAGTTGCAGCTTGCAGTTTCTCACCGATATTCAACCAATGCTGGAAGTAATCACCCATGTTGTAACCACAGAATGGCAACATCGCAAATGGATCACGACGAACAACACCTTGCTGACCTACTGCTGCTGCAGTGGTTTCTGAACCCATAGTCGCAGCTTTATACACACCATCAACCCAGTCAAAAGCTTCAGTCACTAGTGGCACGGTATCAGCACGGCGACCACCGAAAATGAATGCAGAGATTGGCACGCCTACTGGATTTTCCCAATCAGCATCGATAGATGGACATTGGCTAGCAGCAACGGTAAAACGTGAGTTTGGATGAGCAGCTGGTGTACCTTTTTCAGGAGTCCATGCCTCACCTTTCCAATCTGTCAAATTCGCTGGTGCTTCTTTACTTAAACCTTCCCACCAGACATCACCATCCGCCGTTTGAGCAACGTTGGTGTAAATCACGTTTTTGTAGAGGGTTGCCAGGCAGTTTGGATTGGTTTTTTCACTGGTTCCTGGCGCAACACCAAAGAAACCGGCTTCAGGGTTGATCGCATACAAACGACCATCAGTACCTGGTTTCAGCCATGCAATGTCATCACCGACAGTTTCGATCTTCCAGCCTTCAAAACCAGCAGGTGGAATCAGCATTGCAAAGTTGGTTTTACCACATGCAGATGGGAATGCCGCTGCAACGTAGTGCTTATCACCACGTGGACTGGTTAAGCCCAGAATCAGCATATGTTCAGCAAGCCAGCCTTGATCACGGCCCATTGCAGAAGCAATACGTAGTGCTAAGCATTTCTTACCGAGTAAGGCATTACCACCGTAACCTGAACCGAAAGACCAGATTTCACGTGTTTCAGGATAATGAACGATATATTTAGTGTCGTTACATGGCCATTTTACATCTTCTTGACCATCGACGAGTGGTGCGCCAACTGAATGCACACATGGAACGTATTCGCCATCAGTACCTAATACGTCGTACACCTCTTTGCCCATACGCGCCATGATACGCATATTGACGACAACATAAGGAGAATCGGTCAGTTCGATACCGATGTGTGCAATATGGCTACCCAATGGACCCATTGAGAATGGCACCACATACATAGTGCGACCACGCATAGAGCCTGCAAATAAACCCTTTAAGGTTTCACGCATTTCTGCAGGTGCAGCCCAGTTATTGGTTGAACCAGCATCTTCTTTTGTTTCAGAACAAATATAAGTGCGCTCTTCAACACGCGCAACATCTGAAGGGCTTGATAAAGCCAAATATGAGCCAGGGCGTTTTTCTTCATTGAGTTTGGTCATCATCCCGGTGCTGACCATTAAATCGAGAAGACGTTGATTTTCTTCTTCGCTACCGTCAACCCATTCGATGCGATCAGGTTGGGTCAATGCGGCAATTTGCTCAACCCAAGCAATCAGCTTTGGGTGGCGGACAAATGTTGGAATATTAGAAGCTATCACTTGGGTCATGGTGAGGCCTTTCGTAAAAATACGAGCAAAGACAGTCCCGGATCACGGGCACTGCCGTAAAAAAATGAGGCTGTATTAAAGCATAATTGCGTTGCATTTAGAAGTCTGTATAACAGGCATAAATTTTCGTGATAGTAGTCTCTTCATAAAATTATTTTGTTTCACAACAAGGATTATTTATTAAAATATGTTTTATTTTCAAAACCATTCACAATTTGACAACACAGCCCATCAAACAAAAAGTCGTACTGCAATGAGTACGACAACTTAATTGACTGACGTAAGGATAGGCTTAAGCTGACAACGGCACTTAACTACTCATCCCCAGTTTGGCGCGATATTTATTAAGCAAATCATGGGTATTATGCTGCCAGGGGTGGAAATTTGGACGGAAATAATCCCAAGTTTCTGGAATAATCTGCGTAAAAAAGCCCTCGCGGCCCCAGAACAATGAAAGGCCTTTTTTCCATGAGCTGAAATTGGTTAATTGACCATCACGATACATCAATGTGGTCAGGAAACCAAACTTCACGGCAATAATCAGCGTGATTGCAATCGCCATAATCACCACACGATTTAAGTATGCTGCAGGACCCGTCCCATAAATTTTCTCATAGACATCATATGCAACGGCTTTGTGCTCATTCTCTTCAACCGAGTGCCATAGCCATAAATGCTTCATGGTTTCATCTTGCATCAGGTCTTGAATATCTTCACGGCGCATCAATTGCGCAGCGATCGTTCCTGTGAAGTGCTCTAGTGCACACGTCACCGCAAGACGTTGTTGCTTACCATTTCTAATAATCAGCTTAGTTGCTTTATCTAATAAATTAAAGGTAAAACGTTCCAGTGACTCAGGATCTAAGCCATGCACTTCAGCATTCAAATGAAAAGAATGATGCTCTTTGGCATGCATCGCCTCTTGCCCAATGAATGCGCTGATATCTTTTTGAAGTTGAGGATCATCGGTGATCAGATCGCGGACTGCACGAACGCTATCGACAAAGTAACGCTCGCCATCAGGGAACATGACCGACATCGCACTGAACATATGCGTTGAGCAGGGATCAGCATTGACCCAATATTTGAGAACATTTTTGAACTCAAAATCCATGCGACGGACTGGGAACGACGATTTCAACGTAGTTAAGAGATCAACTTTTGCATTCATGGAGTAAACTCCCGTTAAGGTAGACAGTGATACCTACCGCTGATTGATGTATGGGGGCAGTAGATACCGTATCCAATAATAGTAGTAGCCTGATTTATCGAATGGAAGTTCACCACTGTCATAAAATGCCACCTCACGATACTTTAGGCACATCATTGTTTTTTATATTAATATTATTCAAATAGTTATAAGAACGACGACTCTAAAAAACAGACTCATATTTTTTTAGCGAAATGATGGTTTTTAGCATCTAATTTCAACCAAAAATAACACTCAAAAATATCATTATTAATATAAATATCAAAAACTTAGTTAGTAAAAAATTAAAATTACACCCGCTTAAAATTGTCCTACATGATTATTTTATGTAGAAGAATGTAATATTTGACACGATCCAAATAAAGCTTTAATAAAACAATAAGATAACTGCACATCAGAATGTGCTCACTCCAAAGATTCACCACACAGGAATACTCAAGTCACTACACCCACTCACAAATGAAGCTGACCACAACAAATTTCAACTCAAAAAAATTCATAACAATAAGATGCTAAATGATAAAGTTGACTACATTTATAACTCATCCCCTTTTTAAGGTTAATTATGTCGCAAGCATCAACCCAACAAGAAAAAAATGATCATCGCAAAAAACTAATTTCAATCGTAATGAACAAAGGCGCAGGGCATCGTGCTCCTGAATCGGAACCGATCCATGAATTATTGGTTAATTACTTCACCAAACATGGCTTTGATGTTCAACTTCATCTTGCAGAACAGCCTCACGACCTGACACGGATGACCCAAAAAGCAGTTGCACAACATCAGCAACGTCCCGGTGTAATTGTTGCTGCTGGTGGAGATGGAACGCTCAATACAGTGGCACAGATTCTGCTCCATGGCTCGATTCCCATGGGCATTATTCCATTGGGTACATTCAACTATGTTGCAAGGGCATTAGACATCCCTTTAGCGCCTCTTGATGCAGCGCATGTCATCGTACAAGGGATACAAAGTGCCATTCATGTTGGTTGCGTCAATCAATACATCTACCTAAACAATGCTTCTATTGGCCTCTACCCGCGTATGATTGAACAGCGTGAACAAGATAATAGTCGCTTCGGACGCTTTCGCGCTGTCGCCATGCTTTCAGGCTTTGCCGTCCTGATGAGAGAACATCAAAAACTAAAACTCAAGCTCTCTGTAGACGGACAAATTGAGCCCATTGAATCGCCACTCGTTTTCTTCGGAAACAATCAATTGCAGCTTCAAGACTTTAAATTAGAACTGGCAGAATGTGCTGCCCAAGGTAAACTCGCTGCTGTAGCAATCACGGAAGTCACACGCTTTCAAATGCTTACACTGATTGCACGCTTACAACTCGGAACATTTGAGCAGGCTCCAGAAGTCACCGCTTTTTGCGCGGAACAGATACGTATTGATTCAAAAGCTAGACAAATGAAAGTGGCAATCGATGGGGAAATCGTTCATGTTAAGACACCCTTACATTTTTCAGTCGCGCAAGACGCTTTACTGATGATTGTTCCTGAGCATAAAGCTCAATTAAAAAAATAAATGGCCGAATCCTATGCTCCTTCATCTCTCTGACGTGCACTTCGGCGCGGAACAAGACACCGTCACGGATGCATTACGTAAACTGTGTGACTCATTGCCGCTTGAAGCCATTGCCATTAGCGGTGATTTAACTCAGCGTGCAAGACGTTCGCAGTTCCAAGCTTTTTTTAATTTCTTTAATACCCTCGGTGTTCCTTGGCTGGTCGTTCCCGGTAACCATGACATTCCGCTATATCATTTGCCCAAACGTGTTTTCTCACCATTTGGACATTATGAAAGTGTCTTTGGCGATACTGAGAAAATGCTGGAGACAAAGCACTTTCATCTGGTTGGGGTCAATAGCATTAGCCCTAAGCACCATACCCGTGGACGCCTCACTCCCCACCAGATTGAGCGTATTGGTGAACGTTTAAAACTCGGTGCAATAGGCAAGCATCGTGTGATCTTATCTCATCAGCCATTCCGCGTCTTAAGACCCTATCAAGAGCGAGATATACCCACCCTAGTCGTTCATGCAGCACAGCATTGGGCAGATTGTGGGCTGGATGCGCTCCTTCACGGACATTTTCATGTCCCTGTTGTGTTACCACTGCAAACGCATTTTGGATTATCCAAAGAAGTCCTCGATATCCAAGCAGGCACCGCTGTATCGCATCGTCTGCGCTATGATGTCCCGAACTCGGTCAATATTATTCATCCCGATTTAACAGTAGATCGCTACGACTATAATCTGCATACGAAGCAATTTGAACGATCAGGACAGCTTTGGCCTCTGCAACATGACGCGCACCAAGAATCCGCGTAATGTCAGAAATTTACTGGACAATAAGGGTCTGCTTTTTGAGCTCAAAACCCATCAAATCAGCGCTTCAAATTATTAAACGTTGCTATGCGGGCAAAAAAACGCCAAATAAGATTTATTTTGTCAAAAAAAGCCCTTGAAGCAAGTCATTCCACCCCCACTCTTTTGAGTAAGCATTTTACTGTGCGGCATAAGCAGTGCCATTTCGCACGCCTGCTGCACACTTTCACTCAACTAAACCATTAATCAAGGAGAAAACTGCATGAACATCCGTCCATTGCATGACCGTGTTGTTGTCCGTCGCGTTGAAGAAGAAACCAAAACCGCTGGCGGTATCTTGCTCCCAGGCTCAGCAGCAGAAAAACCATCACAAGGTGAAGTCCTTGCCGTTGGTAAAGGTCAAATCACTGACAACGGCGTACGCGCTCTGGATGTCAAAGTAGGTGACAAAGTGCTGTTTGGTCAATATGCAGGCTCAACCGTTAAAGTTGACGGCGAAGAATTGCTGATCATGAAAGAATCAGACATTTTTGGTGTTCTTGAGGCATAAGTCTCGAAGCATAAGTCCAAAAGACTCACTGTTTAAAAATTAAATGTCTACTTCATGCCCATTTAAATGGAATGATCTCTAGGCATTAAACGTATATTCAATTTGAAAGGAGCGATTCCATGTCTGCTAAAGACGTAAAATTCGGCGACTCAGCCCGCGCAAAAATGATTGTTGGTGTAAACATCCTTGCAGACGCAGTTAAAGTCACCCTCGGCCCTAAAGGTCGCAATGTCGTTATCGACAAATCATACGGTTCACCGCATATCACTAAAGACGGCGTGACCGTAGCGAAAGAAATTTCTCTGAAAGACAAATTCGAAAACATGGGCGCACAGCTCGTTCGCGAAGTTGCCAGCAAAACTGCTGACATCGCTGGTGATGGTACAACCACCGCAACCGTACTTGCACAATCCATTTTGAACGAAGGCATGAAGGCTGTTGCAGCTGGCATGAACCCAATGGATCTTAAACGCGGTATCGACAAAGCTGTTCGCGTTGCTGTCGCTGAAATCAAAAACATCTCTACTGCTGCAAGCGATAAAAAAGCGATTGCTCAAGTGGGTTCAATCTCTGCAAACAGCGATACCACCATCGGCGATTTGATTGCAGAAGCAATGGAACGTGTAGGTAAAGAAGGCGTGATCACTGTAGAAGAAGGCTCAGGCTTTGAAGATACATTAGATGTGGTTGAAGGGATGCAATTTGACCGTGGCTACATCAGCCCATACTTTGCAAACAAACCAGACACCCTGACTGCTGAACTGGACAATCCACTGATCCTGCTTGTTGATAAAAAAATCAGCAACATCCGTGAACTGATCCCTACTCTTGAAGCCGTTGCAAAATCAGGTAAACCACTCCTGCTCATCGCTGAAGACATCGAAGGCGAAGCACTGGCTACGCTAGTTGTAAACAACATGCGTGGCATCATCAAAGTATGTGCGGTTAAAGCACCAGGCTTTGGTGACCGTCGTAAAGCAATGCTGCAAGACATCGCAATCTTGACTGGTGCAACCGTCATCAGCGAAGAAATCGGCATGAGCCTTGAAACTGCACAACTGACCGACCTCGGTTCAGCACGCAAAATCACTGTTGGCAAAGAAAACACGGTGATTGTTGATGGTGCAGGTCAATCTGCTGAAATCGAAGCCCGTGTACAGACCATCCGTCATCAAATCGAAGAAGCAACTTCTGATTACGACCGCGAAAAACTCCAAGAGCGCGTTGCAAAACTCGCTGGTGGTGTTGCCGTGATCAAAATTGGTGCGGCGACTGAAGTTGAAATGAAAGAGAAGAAAGACCGTGTTGATGATGCGTTACATGCAACACGTGCTGCGGTTGAAGAAGGTGTTGTTGCTGGTGGCGGTGTTGCACTGGTTCGTGCGGTTGCTGCACTTGAAGGCTTAAAAGGCATCAACGATGACCAAACTGCAGGTATCAACATCCTGCGCCGTGCAATGGAATCACCACTGCGTCAAATCGTCACCAACGCTGGTGAAGAAGCATCAGTCGTTGTTAATGCAGTTAAAAATGGCAAAGGCAACTTCGGCTATAACGCTGCGACTGGCGAATACGGCGACATGATCGAAATGGGTATCTTGGATCCAGCTAAAGTAACACGTTCTGCACTTGAAAATGCAGCATCGGTTGCTGGCTTAATGCTGACCACTGAAGCCATGATCACTGACTTCCCAGAAGAGAAATCTTCAGCCCCTGATATGGGTGGCATGGGCGGCGGTATGGGCGGCATGATGTAATTTGTTGCTTTAAATCGTTGTAAAAAGGCCCTCATTTTATGAGGGCCTTTTTTTGCAGTGAAACTTATTATAGCTTCTGAATTACGTTGTTTTTATGTCACCACTCACCCACTATTCACAGCTGATACATCCATGAAGTTATCGAATCTTCTATAATCAAATGCCCAAAAACTTATTCAGCTAAGGACATCAGCAATGGCATCAGTTCTATTAGGCGGTAATGAAATCCCCTTGATCGGCAATCTGCCAGCCCAAGGATCAGCAGCGCCAGAATTCACATTAACCACCAAAGATCTTAAAGACGTGACGCTGGCAGACTATGCAGGTAAGCGTAAAGTTCTGAATATTTTCCCGAGTGTAGATACACCGACCTGTGCAACTTCAGTGCGTAAATTTAATGAGCAAGCTGGCAAGGTTGAAAACACAGTGGTGTTGTGCATTTCTGCGGATTTACCTTTTGCACAAGCACGCTTTTGCGGTGCGGAAGGTTTAAACAGTGTCGTTACCCTCTCCACGTTTCGCCATCCTGAATTCATTGGCAACTATGGTCTGACGTTCTCTGCAGGACCGCTTGTGGGCTTAACCGCACGTGCAGTGGTCGTCTTAGATGCAAATAACAATGTGCTGCATTCTGAACTGGTTCACAATGTCAGTGATGAACCAAACTACGCTACCGCATTAGCCGTACTATAATTTTGATTTACTCTGCTCTATCGCGGCTAATACTGCCGCGATAAGCTTTTAAAAGACACAGCTTTACATTAACTATATCTTTGTATCCCAATACAAAATCAAGAGTATCTATAAACTTCAACGTAATAGACTAAACCACTATATATTATTGCTGTTAACCCCTTCCATAATCCTCATCTCTTATTTCGTTCCGAGGAAGTCAACATGAAAGCACCACTTAAAGGTCTCATTATTGCGGGTTCGATGATCTTCGCTGCACAAAGCGCGAATGCTATTGGCTGTCTCAGCGGCGGTGCAGCAGGCGCAGTCGCTGGACATTACGCTGGGCATCATGCGGTACTCGGCGCTGTAGGTGGCTGCGTTGTTGGGCATCACTACGCAAAGAAACAAAAAGCTGAAAAGAAAGCTGCCGCTGCTGCAGAAGCCAATGCACAACATGCCCCTAGCCACACTTAATCAGTGCGCCTAATCTATGCCTAAAACCGTAACCAAAACAGAAGCGCTCGCCTTAGAACGTCAACTCGCGACTTACGCTAACATGATGGATAGTCTGGTACGCATCCCCTTCACCCGCCAGGGTGTCGGTCTGGATGGTGCCATTGGGACTATTCCAGTCGTGGGGGATATCGCGGGTTTAGGACTGACCTTGGTTGCGATCTTTAGAGCATGGCAAATCGGCGTGCCCATCAGTAAGCTCCTTCCTGCACTTAAATTAGCGTTAATCGATTTAGGTGTGGGCTGGATTCCAGTGATTGGGGACATCTCCGACATCTTTATCCGTCCGAGTCGCAAAGCACTGGACATCGTCCACGTTCATCTCCGCGAAGTCCATGGTATCCAAACTACCGATCATATCGACCACCCCATACTGCACCGCATGCTTGAAAAACGGCAACAACATTCAGCCTTTTGGCGAAATCCGGTCATCAGTTGGTTGTGGCTGAGAATCCCTGACTTACTTGGTGTTTTTGTTTTATTTTGGCTGTGTGTTGTCATGTACTTCAGTGCACGATTCATATGGGGACTTTTTCCACACTAGAAGCACTAACTTTGTAAACTGTGTGTAGTCTGCTCAAAGCATTCCAAGTGGTACAAAGTTACAAAAAGAAACAATCCAATTCACTGCTTTGATACGTTTTTTATATACTTATTATTATGATCGAAATTCGATTTTTAACATGAAGGTTTAAAATGAACGTCCACCCGCAGCTCTCTGATCGTCATGATCAGCAAGAACTGGTTGAAACTGCATTAAACAATTCCTTAAGCTTAAATACCTCACATCCAACAGCGTTCATGCGCAACACCGCTGAACATCAGATTGGAACATTCACGAAACTCAATGCACGAATGCATTTCACAGTTTCTGAGGATCAAGCTTTAGTCATGCGACGGGTATTGGTTAATGCTGCGGGTACGTTTTTGAAAGATCTGCGAATTACGCCTATTAAATCGAAACACATCGTTCAGATCGCCCTGGATCTTGATTCAACCATCATTGACCATGTGATTCGTACCGTGATTAGATCAATGCAAAGTGCTGAATTGGGAAGAATTATTCAGTTCTAATTGCTTGAATTGAAAAGATGATCGTTATAAGCAAAGCCCTAGAGACTAAGTACTCTAGGGCTTTATAATTTTTGGATTAAAATTTACTTAATCTTCTACAATCGGCTTATCTTATTCAGGTTGAATACCTTCTAAAAAAACCACAATAGCAGTCTCTAACTGCTGTAACCCTCGGTCCTCTACGGGGTAATGCCCCGCCCCTTCTAATTCAACAATGGTCACAGGAACCTTGTGAACTTGATCGAGTACCAGCTTACTTAATGGCAATGGTGTCCAATGATCCTCCGCAGGCTGTGTCAATAAGATCGGACAGACATCGAACTCCGATGGCTCAAGCAAGGGCACATAATTTTCATAGCTGGCAAGAAACCTTAAACTGGCCCAATTGCCTGCTGACGTTTTATCAGCCAAGAATGCTTTTAGTGCATTCGGATCGTTGACTAATGCACTCATCTTTGATACCAACGTCATCGGCAGCTTTATACCAGCAAGAGGTGTATGGGCAGCCACTTCCGCAAAAGGAATACCGACTCGGCTCATCAACAGATTCCTAGCGGTCTCATCGCGAACACGCTGAAATCGTTGATCCAGAAAAGTCATGCCGATGATGCCTGCGACCTTTCGGTTCTTGGCAGCGGCATGATAAGCCAGCATCCCGCCAGCAGATAGTCCATACAGAACGATAGGACGCGGATCACGCTGTAGCTCCGCATCAATAAAGTCACTGACCAATTGCACCCAATCGTCATAGCGCACTGGATGGTTTGAATCGACTTGTGTTAATCCGTAGTTGGGTAGATCAATCGCAACGGTCTCGTAGCCATGACGCGCCAGAGGTGCCCCTACGATCAAAGACATCTGACGACCATTGGTCCCAACACCGTGCAATAAAATTACTCTGACTTTAGAACTTGGATTTAAGTAGCGATCTAAATGGACTTGGTGTCCTTGCCACTCCCAGATACGTTCTAAAGGAAGATTGCCCAAATCCAGTTGTAGTCGCTCCGGCAAAAATTGTTGTATTTCTTGCCACGCCGCTTGCTGATGGTAACTTTGCGCAGAATCCTGTGGAATTGGGCTTTCTGAGGCGTGCCCAGTCTGTAACAACGTAGAAACTGAAATTGCGGCTGCGGTTTTAATTGCACTTTTTTTTAAGATTGCCATATCCATTCTGACCCATATGCAATGGTTAAATTCTTATTGATTAAGATGAAAATAACTAATCATCGTCATTAACACCAATAAAACGTTAAACACATCACACAATACATGATTATTAGATTTATAACGTTGACTATCGTGACATGAAATCACGATAACATTCTCCACTAGAGACTTCGTTATAATGCCTTTCCTACATTCAATACAGTGTCATCATGCAGCGTGAGCCATCCGTTTCCAGCCCTCTACCACTCCGCGCGGGTCTAAGTCCAAGCTGTGTCTGGCTACCCGAAGCCCCTCATACCCTTTTACTCGATTTTCTCACGATACGTTTCAACGAAATTCCGCGCTCAATCTGGCAGCAGCGCTTAGTAGAAGGTCTGGTCTTAAATCAGCAAGGTATGCCTTTTGAGTTAGACAGCCCGTATATCGCTAACCAGCATATTTATTATTATCGCCATATCGAAAACGAGCCTCAGATCCCGTTCATTGAACAAGTACTCTACCAAGATGAACATTTATTGGTAGCAGATAAACCTCACTTTCTACCCGTCATTCCGTCTGGCAAGTATGTACAAGAAACACTGCTTACGCGTCTTAAAAATAAGCTGGCTTTAGATCATCTTGCACCGATTCATCGTATCGATCGTGAGACAGCAGGAATTGTTTTATTCTCAATCAATCCAGAAACGCGTGATGCCTACCAAGCTTTATTCCGCAGTCATAGCATTCATAAAACCTACGAAGCAATTGCATCGAATCGTGAAGACTTAACGCTTCCTATGACTTATCAAAGTCGCATGGTCAAAGGTGAGCCATTCTTTCGAATGAAAGAAATTGAGGGAGAATACAATGCAAAAACGAATATTGAACGTCTAGAAGTTAACGGGGATTTTGCCAAGTATCGCTTATCGCCCATTACAGGCAAACAACACCAACTGCGCGTGCACCTTGCTGCACTTGGCATCCCCATTCTCTTTGATGCTTTTTATCCCGTTCTGGCTGACTGGAAAACGGATTACAGCAAACCCTTACAGTTACTTGCAAAAGATATTGCCTTCGTTGATCCAGTCAGCCAGCGATCTCATTATTTTACGAGTGAACAGCAGTTATTGGATTGGGAATCGATTGAGCAATTGACGCATCCGCATCACGACTGATTTGCTCAAACCAAAGCTCATGGCGAATTTCTGCAAACTCAGGATATTGCTCTAGACCTTCAAATGCAGATTTCGAATTCACACGCTTTAAAACTTGTAGCCAACGGGTCAGCCAATGCTTGGTCAGCGCAGGCTTATTGAGTGCCGCATCCAAACGCGCCAGTTGCATGAAAATCGGAGGATATTCGGCATTCGAGTGCGGTCTTAATATCTGCCCAGCCACCACCAAATAACGTGTTTCATGCGTCACGATATGGAATTGTAAATAAACCGCAGCCAGTTGTGCTGATAGCAAAACATTGGTCTCTTGGTCTTCGATCTCGGCACCGGCCAGTTCTAAAATCACAGCGGCCTCACTTAAAAAATGCAACTGCTCATTTTTGCTATTACTCAGCTTCACAAGCTCAAGACGAAGATAAGCACGTTCAATGGCAAGCGTTGGCGTTGGCTGCGTCAAAAATAATTGATCCGTTTCACCGACACGGGCAATCAATTGGCTTACATTCATACGATCACTCATCATCTAACCCTCTTCACATTCATTTAAACAGCTGTATCTCTTCGCAACCATCCTGCTATAGATCGACGTACCACCGTCGCAGGCAATACTTCATGGGGGAGATCGCTCTGAAATACAACTAAACGATTACCGATTGGTAGAATATCCTGCACAGCATCACTTGCATCGACCAAGCGTAAAGCACCGCCCCACTCTGAGCACCAAGTCATTGAATCACCTTGATCTACGCCATGATTTAAATACAAAACCGTCGAAATAGCACGCACATCAGAACCGGATGGATTGTCACGATGCTGCGCATAAAATTGCCCGACTTGATAACAGGCATAGTGCGCTTCGACCGAACGGATCCCCAGATATAACGTGCGATTAAGCACCAAGCCTAAAGCGTCTAATGCTTCTAAATACTCGGTACCGGCCTGTCGATCTACAGCCGTATCAGATTCAATCCAACGTGTTGAATCACTGCGTATCGACTCTAAACGTCCGCCAGCACTAATCTTTGCCGCTTGATAGTGCTCATCTTCGCGACTTTCTAAAACCAAAGCCCTGTAAAGGGACTCTGGCAAAGCATGATCAAGCACGACAAAACCTTGCTCGACCAAAGCTTCTACATATTGAGAATCCTCAAAGTATTGTTGCCAATGCATCATCCAATTCATTCAATTTGAATTCCGTAAAACATCAAGGTTCATGCTAACATGTTGGCAGGAATTTGCCTTTTTTTGCATTCCGCACTTTTTATTTTGTTTTAGAGCGAAGTTTTATAACTTTCTGCTGTATTGACTGTGGGTTTTGAATTTACTGTATGAATTATCGTCATCATTTCCACGCTGGCAACTTTGCCGATGTGATGAAACATGTACTTCTCCTCGAACTGCTCGAACTATTGGGGCAAAAGGATAAACCTTATCGCTATATTGATACGCATGCAGGTGCAGGGATATACGACTTAGCGTTAGCGCCCGCTCAGAAATCGGGAGAATATCTAGACGGAATTCATCGCTTAAGTCAGCTTGAAGCCAGTGTCACTCGCTTAGCCCCTCCGATGATCCAGCGCTATCTAGAACTCGTTGAAAAATTGCGTAGTGAAAAGAGCCGTGGCTGGTATCCAGGTTCTCCATGGCTAGCGCTCCAACAAATGCGCGAAATCGACACAGGCACTGCATTTGAAATGCATCCGGATGTTTACGACCAGCTCCGTCATTATATTTATGATCGCCGTTTGGGTATGCATGAACGCGATGCTTACGAAGGGTTACTTGCAGTCATTCCACCGAAGGAAAAACGCGGCTTAGTTATGATCGATCCGCCTTATGAGGTGGAGCGCAAAGACTTCCCTCAATTGGTTGAGTTATTAGCCGCTGCACATCAAAAATGGCCAACAGGCGTCTTTGCCGTCTGGTATCCCATCAAAGACCGTCCGATGATTGAACGTTTTGAAAAGAAAATGATAAAAACGGGCATTCGCCGTCAATTGATTTGCGAATTATGTGTATGGCCTGATGATACTCCCGTAGGTCTAAACGGCTGCGGTTTATTGGTCATCAACCCACCCTATCAGTTTGCCGACCGTGCTGACGTACTATTGCAGTGGCTATTCCCCCAACTCAAAATGAGTGAGAATGGCGGACATGCTGCCGTAAGATGGCTCGTCGGAGAATAAGTTTTTTAGGTTTCATGGGTGAATCTCTCCCCACATAACCAAAATGAATTAAATATATTAATATCTTGAGAAATGAGCTGTTCATAACGGCTCATTTATTCGTATCATCCAACTATCTCTTCATCCGCCTTTCATGGAGTCTGCCGTGGCTATACCAGAAAAACAACCAGAACGCCGTACAGCGGAGCAGCCCGACTTACTATCAGTTGACAATCTTGCCTATGAAGATGATCTTCATGATGGACTGACTTTTGAAATTATCGAAGAAGAACGTACGCGTGAAGGAAGCAAGGTTCGCAGTAAGGGTATCTACCTATTTCCAAATCTGATTACAACAGCTGCGCTGCTTTGCGGTTTCTACTCCGTCATCGCCAGTACCAGTGGTCAGTTTGAAAAAGCGATTTATGCCATTTTCTTAGCCGCATTATTTGATGGTTTGGATGGTCGTGTTGCACGTTGGGTCAATGCACAGAGTGCATTTGGCGAGCAATATGACTCCCTCTCAGACATGCTGTCTTTTGGCGTCGCCCCTGCCATTCTGGTCTACAGTTGGGCATTGCAACCTTTAGGCCGTGTTGGCTTAGCCTGTGCCTTCATTTATACAGCTTGCGCGGCATTCCGCTTGGCACGATTCAATGTGCAGATTGCAGTTGTCGATAAGCGTTATTTCATTGGACTTGCAAGCCCCCTCGCTGCACTCGTTGTTGCTAGTGGCATTTGGGTCGGCATCGATAATCCAGCATGGATTGATATCAGTATTATTGGCTGGAAAATTCTGTTCGCCGCATTAGTCGTTTTTGCGGGATTACTAATGATCAGTAATGTGCGTTATTTCAGCTTTAAAGAAATGGATCGCAAACGTGTTCCTTTTGCGATCATGCTTCCTGTTGTT
This sequence comes from Aquirhabdus sp., assembly GCF_046462495.1. Lineage (NCBI taxonomy): Bacteria > Pseudomonadati > Pseudomonadota > Gammaproteobacteria > Moraxellales > Moraxellaceae > Aquirhabdus > Aquirhabdus sp. The sequence goes on from NZ_JBKGVE010000002.1 coordinate 273,551, forward strand.
TTGCTGTTGATTGGCATTGCGTACAATATTCCGCTCGGTCTATTTTGTGTGGGTTTGATCTACTCATCCTCAGGAATTATTTCATTAATCATGTCTCGCACCAAGAAATCTGCTGTCAAAAAAGAATCTGTCAACGACGCTGTATAAGAAAACAATACGACTTCGCAAGGCAACACGCTCCTTGCGAAGTTCGAATGATTCAAAACCACAGGACCCGTTTTTCTTCTTTTATTTGACTAAATTTCTTATAGACGCAAACATTTTTGAAATGTTACAGCGATGTACGAATCCACCGTAAATCTCTTCAAAATCACAGCTAAATAATCCGCAGCTTTGTCTTAAAAAGCGCTACATTATATTCAGCGCGTTATCACCATAAACGTAAATACAATAGCTAAATATGTGAGTCGGGGAATACCGAAATGCTTATCCAAAATCGTAACCAAAACACGCCTAGTCCCAGCGAAATAACACCCGAATCTCACTATTTAAATCGGCGTGCTTTTTTAAAAACTGCGAGTTTGACTGGAGTCGGAATCGCAACGGGTGCGAGCAGTTTAATCCTCCCTGCATCCGCACAAGCTTTGGCACTTCCTTATACCGTCGCCCCTGAACGACCAGATGCGCCAGCATACATCAAGCAGAAAATCGCGACGCGTAAAGTAGCGACCAGTAATCAAACTGGCGAAACGCTTACTCCTTATGAATCAGTGACAACCTATAATAACTTCTATGAATTTGGTACGGATAAATCCGACCCATCACAAAATGCTGGCACCATTAAAGTCTCGCCTTGGAGTGTCAAAATCGATGGGCTATGTGACAAACCGGGGACCTACAGCCTTGAAGACATCCTAGCACCGCATACCCTTGAAGATCGAATCTATCGTTTTCGCTGTGTTGAGGCATGGTCAATGGTGGTGCCTTGGCTAGGCTTCCCTCTTGCAGACTTACTGCGTCGATTTGCACCTAAAACATCAGCAAAATTTGTAGTCTTCCATACCCTCATGGATCCTAAACAGTTGCCCGGTGAAAGTGGATCTGCACTGGAGTGGCCTTATGTCGAAGGATTACGCATGGATGAAGCCATGAATCCTTTAACGCTCATGGCTATGGGCTTATATGGTCGCAGCCTTCCCGATCAAGATGGAGCTCCCCTTCGTCTCATCGTGCCTTGGAAATATGGCTTCAAGTCGATTAAATCGATCGTACGCATCACCTTCTCGGATCGTGCGCCTGTTACGACATGGCTGGGCCGGGCACCGCAAGAATACGGCTTCTATGCCAACGTTAATCCCACTGTCGATCATCCACGCTGGACGCAAGCAACTGAAAGACGCCTACCGAGCACCCTGCTCAATCCAAATCGACGCAAAACCCTAATGTTCAACGGCTACGAAAAAGAAGTCGCGGGTTTATACAAAGGCTTAGACTTAAAACGTTTTTATTAAACGTTTTTATGAAGAAAGTTAATGACCGCAAATAAACACTAAAGATAAGAAGTGAAGAATGACTGCAAGAAGCATAAAAATCGCCCGTAAGCTCAAACCGGCGGTGTTTGTATTACTACTCTGCCCCGCCCTATGGATGCTTTATCAAGCAATTTTTGCACAGCAGTTACTGGGCGCTGATCCTGCCAAAGAATTGGTCGATCAAAGTGGCTCATGGGCAATTAAAGGTATTTTATTGGCATTAGCCATCACCCCACTGCGGATTATTACTGATCAAACATACTGGATTATCTTTAGGCGTATGACTGGTTTGTTTGCATTCTTTTATGCAGCCTGCCATTTCCTCATTTACAGCGTACTGCTGCTCGGATTAGATTTATCACTCTTGACGACAGAGTTGACCAAACGTCCTTATATTATTGTCGGTTTCATCGCCCTGCTTTCTTACATCCCGCTTGCCATCACCTCGACGCATGGGTGGCAAGTGCGTCTCAAACGAAATTGGGCGCGCCTGCATAAACTGGTCTATGTCATCGGCATACTTGCAGTGATTCATATGACATGGCTTAAAAAATTGGGACTAACTACAACATGGCCTTATGCCTTGGCACTGGTTATTTTACTTGGCATTCGTATCATCAATTGGCTACAGAAAAAGTGGCGCGCTCGAAAAGTTTCCAAGATAAACAATGCATTGTGATTAATAGTTTCTAGGTAACTGACAACTCGCTTTGCGTGGTTTACAAGATTTATTTGACCAAATGGTTCCATTAAAGTTCAAATATGATAATCTTCTTCCAGTTTCAGCTCTTTGTAATCCTTTGAGTTGGTGCTACACATCCGCCCTGACAGCTCACGCTCTCGGGGCGTTTTAATAGGTGGCTATTACGTATCAAACGACAAGTATCTACGTGAGATATCGATCTATATATCTCGTGATATAAAAGCACTTTAAGCTTGAGCGAATACTTTAGAGCTGCTGCCTTCTACGGTGGTTTTGCTGCATTCGATCAAAGATATCATCGGGCTCATCGATGGGTTTCCCCTCAAAATCGACCCACAAGAACCCACAAATAGCGCATAGCGTGAGTTTCTTCTCACCTTCTTTGCACAGTCCTTTGAGCGTATTTTTTTTGCCATTAAACGATGCGCAGCTATAACAAAAATCCATTTTTGTAGCCTCATATTGATTGAAGTCATTTGCCAAAAATCCTATTCGGCAAAAAATTATAAAACAATCTATTGCACACTTAATCACACTTCCAAGGATTTTAGTTTACAGATTTGTTAAAAAATGAACAATGCCATCCTCAAAAATCATTCATCTATGATTTTCTATTTTGTGGCGCGTTGGCAACTCATATCTGCCGTGTTATATACTGCGTGAGATTATTTATAGTGATATTGCATATGCGCGCTTTATTGATGCTGCTGATGGCTATCTGCACAACACGTGCAGTGCTAGGAGCTGATTGGCAGGAAGTCTCGGTCGATGAAGATGGCTACTATTTCTTAGATGCGGATTCAATTAAAGCCGTCAAGGGAAGCTCAGGCTTGATTCAAGTCTGGGTGAAGGCGATGTTTGAGGATAATGACAAATTAAAGAATCCTGATGGGCAACCGTATGAGCTGAATAAAATTGTCGCTCAAGAAATTTTTGATTGTACGAAATCGCAGTACCGAATGGTGCAGGTGATTTCCTATGATGAAACGGACACCATACAAGATAGTAATTACAGCAAAGATCCAATGAAGAACATTACGCCCAACTCCAATGATGAAGATGCTTATAAAGTAGCTTGTAATCTTTGGGGGCAACGGAAGGCGAGCTAAGAATTTCTTTTAGAATGCATAAAACCACCTTTAAGGTGGTTTTTTAATTGGTGCGCCTGGCGGGATTCGAACCCACGACCCCTGCCTTCGGAGGGCAGTACTCTATCCAGCTGAGCTACAGGCGCATTTTTGATGCGGCGCTCATAATAGGCAAAAAGCTGCGCAAGGTAAAGCAACGATTGTTATTTGAGTCAATGTTTATCCACAAATGACTATATATTCACCTGCTCACATTGTGGTGATGGCCATATCGTTGCTTGCAACGCTAAGTTTCCCATTTAAGACATTTTATTTACTCATCACCTTGCATTCTTCGTTTAAAATACCATTTCTATATCATTCATTAGTAAATCAGATTGGCTGCTGTATTGCCCTCATGCATGCATATTTAAAGAGAGATCGTAATGACGGATGCACTGGTTCTTCGTAACCTCACCAAAACCTATAAAAGCGGATTGCAAGCCCTCAAAGGAATTGATCTCACAGTTGCTCAAGGTGATTTCTATGCTCTGCTCGGCCCGAATGGTGCCGGCAAATCGACAACGATTAGTATCATCAGCTCACTCACACTCAAAACCAGTGGTAGTGTAGAAATCTTTGGCTACGATCTGGATAAAGAGCCATCAAAAGCCAAACAGTGCATCGGTGTAGTTCCGCAGGAATTCAACTTCGGCATGTTTGAAAAAGTATTTGATATTCTGGTCACTCAAGCGGGCTATTACGGTATTCCTCGTCCATTGGCCATGGAACGCGCTGAAAAATACCTGACCCAACTTGGGCTTTGGGAAAAACGCAATGTGCAAGCGCGCCTCTTGTCAGGGGGTATGAAGCGTCGACTGATGATTGCCCGTGCAATGGTGCACGAGCCTCGTATGCTGATCCTTGACGAACCCACCGCGGGTGTTGATATCGAACTGCGCCGCTCAATGTGGGATTTTCTAACCACCTTAAATGAGCAGGGTACGTCAATCATTCTGACGACACACTATCTTGAAGAAGCCGAAGTCTTGTGTAAACGCATTGCAATCATCGATAAAGGCGAGATTAAAAAAGACACCGATATGAAGAGCCTGTTGGCTTCACTTTCAGTGGAGACTTTTATATTGGATCTGCGCTCACCGCTCGAAACATTGCCACAAATCAATCTGGCCGGGATCACCCTTGAGCGAATCGATGCCAATACGCTTGAGCTCTCCTTAGAAAAAAATCACTCGCTCAATGACATCTTTGACGTATTGACCGCCCAAGGCATTACGATTTCAAGTATGCGCAACAAATCCAATCGCCTCGAAGAACTGTTCGTGGGTCTCGTCGAAAAGAATTTAAAAGGATAAGTCATGAACCGTTCACAACTTTGGATTGCCTTTACGACGATCGTGATTAAAGAAGTTCGCCGTTTTATGCGCATTTGGTCGCAGACCTTATTGCCTCCGGCGATCACGATGACCTTATATTTCGTTATTTTTGGCAATTTGGTCGGTAGCCAAATCGGCTCTACGCATGGTGTTTCTTACATGCAGTACATCGTTCCAGGTCTAGTGATGATGGCGATTATTACCAATAGCTATTCCAACGTCGTTTCCAGCTTCTTCGGTGTAAAATTTCAGCGATCAATTGAAGAACTATTGGTGAGCCCTGTATCACATCATGTGGTCTTGCTCGGTTTTGTCATGGGTGGCGTCGCTCGTGGACTTCTGGTTGCCATCATTGTGACGATTTTGTCTCTGTTTTTCACCCATCTGGGTATTCAACATGTGGGCATCGTTGTCTTTACTGCCTTTGTGACCGCCGTATTGTTCTCTCTCGGTGGCTTTATTAACGCCGTTTATGCGCGTACTTTTGATGATGTGAGTATCGTACCAACGTTTGTGCTCACCCCTTTGACCTATCTGGGTGGTGTGTTCTACTCCATGGATCAGTTATCTCCGTTCTGGAAGACGCTGTCTCTGATCAACCCCATCGTTTATATGGTCAATGCCTTCCGTTACGGCATCTTGGGCGTCAGTGATGTAAGCGTTTGGGCATCATTGGGATTCATTAGCATTTTTTGCGTGGCGATGTATTTCTTCGCTTATCGCTTATTACACAACGGCACAGGAATGCGCGCATGAGTGTTAATGATTCTGCGCTGGGTGAAGAAACAGTCTATCCAGATCACTATAACCCCGCTTTACTTTTCCCGATTGCGCGTGCCGAAGGGCGCGCGTTATTAGGGGCCACTTATCCAGAGACCGTCAATCAGGGTGTGGATATTTGGCATATCTTTGAACTTTCATGGTTAGATCAATCTGGCAAACCCATAGTAGCGGTTGGCCGTATGGCTCTGCCCGCAAACTCGCTCTATCTGATTGAATCGAAGTCTCTGAAACTCTATTTTAATAGTTTAAATTTTGAGACCTTTGCTGATCCTGATGCATTCCTCGCAGTCGTGATTAAAGACCTCTCTGCGGCAGCGCATGCACCAGTACAACTAGAACTTCTAGGTGTTGATGAACTTGCCACGCATTTACCTCAGGGTATTTATCTTGATGAGTTAGCAACCACACCATCGCCAGCTCCCACTGAGCCCGATGCCAGTTTACTGAAACTGGATGATCGTGCATCCGAGATTGTTGAAGAAACGCTTTACTCTAATCTATTGCGCAGTAACTGCCCTGTCACGGGGCAACCCGATTGGGGCACCGTTTTTATACGTTACCGTGGAGCAAAGCTCTGTCAAAGTAGCTTATTGACCTATATCATCTCGTACCGTAAACATAGCGGTTTTCACGAGCAATGTGTTGAGCAAATCTTTGCAGATATTTGGCAACATCTAAAGCCCGAAGCACTGGCAGTGCACGCCCAATACACAAGGCGTGGCGGACTCGATATTAATCCTTGCCGGACCTCAGATTTGCACTGGCTTCCGCAAGTGACTCGACTGGCTCGGCAATAATTTGACTCGACAAGCCCAGCTTGAAACAACAGAATAGCGTGCGCTTAAAAAGCTACCGTCACCAATAGCGAGGGGCTCTATTTTATTTGATACTTTTTATTTAAAATCAAGTATCTATATTTAGAACAAGCACTATTTTTTATAAAGACATCTTTAAGAGGAAAGACTTATGACAGCTTATTTTGGTTTTACACCGTCCGAGACACTAAAAAGCAATATCGAAAAAGCATTAGTACAGGCTAAAACACCTTCAACTGAACCGTTATATGTCATCCGTGACCTCGTATCACTCGGCATTACTGACGAACTGATCGATAACGTTCTCGTTCAGCTGGTACATATGCTCCCGCCTAGCGACAAAAAAGAAACTATGGAAAAACTCGCTAACTTTATTAAAAGCACTGTTCATGTCCTCATGAAACAACTTTTAAATAAAGATCCGAATGAACAAGTGCTCAAATCAACTGAATTCTTAGCACTCAGCAGCAATACCCATCAAGGGCAGCTTAAAGTAGGTACCGTACTGCCTGATGCACTGGTTGCTCAGATGAAAGCTTCCTTTGCTGAAGTTTTTGCCGGGAATGGCAAAGCGGTACGTCCAGCACTTGCTGAACAATTCAAATTGTTCTCTGATGTCATGATCAAGCATTTCATGGTTGATTTTAACCAAACGCTGGATCTGGGCATGTTCAAACGCAAAGCATCTAGCCTTGCACAAAGCGGTATCACAAAGGCATTGCACGTTGCGATCGACAAGCTCGTTCCTAGTTTAAGCCAAGACGAACTACTGGCATTCACTACGCATTATGATGCTTTGATTTACACCGCGTAAGAACTCACCCACGGAAGTCGCTTTAGGTTGCTCAAACATGTCTGATTATCATCACTACCGCTTTTTGCGCTACGCGCCGCGAGATGGTACAACCATGCAAATGCAGCCTGGGCGATGGACACGGATGCATCTAGATCCATGGTTATTGGGTTTACTCTTAATTGCAGCGGCTTTCGGTTTGATTGTCCTGTATAGCGCCTCAGGACAAGATGCAGACATGGTCACACGCCAAGCCATTAGTTTTGGCATGGCGTTTGTAGTCATGATCACGCTGGCCCAAGTGCCACCCAAGATGTATGAAGCTTTTTCCCCGTGGTTCTTCGCCATGGGGCTCATTCTACTGATTATGGTTGCATTGATTGGACAAGTCTCTTTAGGCGCAAGGCGCTGGCTGGGTGTTCCTGGATTATTTCGCTTCCAACCCTCAGAGTTTCTTAAACTCGCAATGCCCATGATGATGGCATGGTATTTATCTGGGCGAGTTCTGCCCCCTAGCTGGAAGGTTGTACTGACTGGCTTACTCCTCATAGCCATCCCTGCGGGCTTGATTGCCAAGCAACCCGACCTGGGTACGGCGATTCTCGTGAGCGCCAGCGGCTTGTTTGTGCTATTCCTCGGTGGACTGCCATGGTGGATGATTGGCGGCTGTGTTGTCGCTTTAGGCGCAGCATTACCCATCGCATGGGAGTTCCTCCTCCATGATTATCAAAAACAACGTGTTTTAACCTTATTCGACCCTGAAGCGGATGCATTGGGTACGGGCTGGAATATTATTCAGTCTAAAACAGCGATTGGCTCTGGCGGTTTAATGGGTAAAGGTTACCTTCAAGGAACCCAATCTCACCTGCAATTCCTACCTGAAGGGCATACCGACTTTATCATCGCTGCTTTTTCCGAAGAGTTCGGCTTAGTCGGCGTCACGCTCCTTCTTCTTCTATATAGTGCTTTAGTGGGTCGTGCGCTATTTATCGCTTTTGAAACATCTAGCACCTATGGCCGTTTGCTGGGTGGTGCAATTGCTATGTCGTTTTTTGTCTATGTTTTTGTGAATGTCGGTATGGTGAGTGGTATTCTGCCTGTCGTAGGTGTGCCCCTGCCTTTTATTAGCTACGGCGGTACGGCATTGATTACATTGATGAGCGGGTTTGGATTATTGATGTCCATCCGAACTCATCGCTAAACATCAAGAAATCTAATTAAGATTTTCATACGATATTTACAGCTTATTAATAGATACAGATAGCGGCGTTCGCCGCCTTTGAGGGATTCCAAATTGAATCACGTTAAATTTATAACAACTATCGTTGCATCCGTCACGCTGAGCAGTATTGCTTATGCTGGAGACTTTGATTCAGATCCCGCTTATCCTGCCTTTCGCGATCAAATGGTCCGCCAATATCAGTTTGCACCAGAAGATGTCGATAACATCATGATCAATGCTCATCTGAAACCCAATATTCTGGCGGTGATGGCAAAACCTGGTGAAAGCAAAGAATGGTATCAATACCAACCACAATTTATTACCGAAGCCACTATTAATAAAGGTCTGGCATTTCAGACAACATATATAGAAGCTTTAAATCGTGCTGAAAGCACTTATGGCGTGCCTGCTGAGATCATTCTAGGGATATTAGGCGTAGAAACAGGCTTTGGCGGCCATAAAGGCTCTTTCCAAGCCTTAGACGCCTTGTCTACCTTGGCATTTAAGGATACACGTCGCCCCGACTACTTTAAGCAAGAACTGGCCGAACTCCTCGTCTTTGCACGCGATGAAAAAATTGATGTGACTACTATCAAATCTTCCTATGCAGGCGCGATTGGCTATCCTCAATTTATGCCAAGCAATATTCGCCAATATGGCGTTGATTTTGACGGCAGCGGGCGTATAGACCTCGTTAATAGTCCCATCGATGCCATTGGCTCCATTGCCAACTATTTAGCTTCTCATGGATGGCAAAAGGGAAAACCTATCGGTTATCGTGCTCAGTATCAAGGAACTGATGATAATCTCATCATTACCAAGGATCTGACCCAGCCTCGCCCTGCAAGTGAGTTATTTGCACTGGGACTGACGCCGATCACCGCACCGGTGGCACCGACTGATCTTGTTTGTGGTGTGCGCTTAATGGGGGATACAGGGCCGCTATACTGGTTCACCTATCCAAACTATCAAGTCATTACGACATATAATCGCAGTCGCTTATATGCAACTGCGGTTTGGCAGCTAGGTGCAGCAATCCGCGCCAGAGGCGCTAAACTGGCCATGCCTGACCTAGATGCGGCGAAAACGCCATAAAAATCTTCTCGCAGTCGACCAAAAAATCAACAAATTTTGATTTTAGAAATATATTGTTACTATTTTGTTCAAAAAAACAGCATAAATGATGCCGTTATGTAAAAACTTCCCATATTCGGGCATTTTTTTAGACAATTTTGGATTTGGACAGTAGGATGTCTCTTCATTGCTACATTTTATATTAAGCCAAACTTGAAGATGGTGGTTGATAGCAACATCCAGCAACCGCCTTCCAAAGGAGCATGTTTATGCGAATAACACTGACAACGCTAGCTGTACTCGTAACACTGACTACTTCTGCTCACGCAGAATTAGTACAATCGCAATCGCTGACAACGCCATTCGATGTACCGAGCCTTGCGTCCAATGCACTTTCACGTGATAGCAAAACCGTGAATGCAACTACTCTCGCACTCGCAACTACACCTACGCTTGCCACCACACGCGATACAACGAGCTCAGACAACGTCGCAGTTGCCGCAAATGCAAATACTGTCGTTAAAGTCACCAACATTGATTCATCATCCGATGACAATGATCAACGTAGTGATAATATCAGCGTTTTAGATCGCTTGAGTTCTGTGGCTAACGATACTGTTCGTAAGTTTAAACAAACCGGTATTGCTTCATGGTACGGTCATCAGTTTAACGGTCGTAAAACCGCTACTGGCGAACGTTTTGATATGAATGCGATGACCGCTGCGCATCGTTCGCTGCCTCTGGCCTGTTTTATCCGTGTCACCAACAAAGATAATGGCAAAAGCGTCATTGTAAAAGTCAACGACCGCGGACCTTATTCAGGTAATCGGATCCTTGACCTTTCCTATGGTGCGGCTGAAAAACTCGGCATCGTGAATAAAGGTATGGGTAACGTTACGATTGAACGTGTAAGCGGCCCTAACCAATAATCTATCTGATAAACGATCATCACGAAAACCGCCTTTAGAGGCGGTTTTTTTGTATATGCGCTATGATAGAGGACTAAAGAATATAGGGACAGGGAGAATCATATGCGGACCTTACAAAACTGGCTTGATGAGTACAGTATCAGTCACCAAAATCCTCTCAATAAAAAAATCCACTGGATCTGCGTGCCGCTCATCACAGCAAGCTTAATTGGGATCATCTGGAGCATAAGCCCCGTTGTAGCACTCCTCATCCTCGTTTTGATGCTGGTATTCTATGTTCGCCTCTCTATCCCTTTATTCTTCGTTATGGCGTTGTTTTCGGCAATCGTTGTGGTATTCGTTGTCATACTCTCTGGACCGCTGACAACAGCCCTCTCAACACCGATTTGGTTTTATATCGGTCTATTTGTCATCGGCTGGATTGGACAGTTCTACGGTCATAAAGTTGAAGGTAAAAAACCCTCCTTCTTTAAAGATCTACAATTCTTGCTGATTGGACCGGCTTGGTGCGCAAGCTATCTCATGAAGAAAATTAAACTCGCGCCCTAACCCCTAAAAACAACACATGAGGCTATAAAAAAAAGACATCAATAGATGTCTTTTTTTATAGCCAGCCTAACCTATATTTAATTCGTACGATGTGATGTTGCTTCAATACGAACCACTTGTGGTTTGGTGAGATAAAACTCTGCATCCGCCCCATATACACTCTGTAGATAGTCAATATTCGTTGGCGGAGCGACATAAACCTGATCGACATTACCCGCCCATTTAAAACTGTAGTTTTCGGCGCCAAATGGAATCTCAATTCCTGAGTTAGCAACCCCATTAGGCACACCCGCGACGTCAGAAACACCTAATGAACGAATTCTCTGCTCCACACCAGATAAAAGTGGGTTATTTAAACCATCTGGGGACTCAACCAACACTGATTGCGCATTTTCAAAAGCCGTCGCAGACGTAGTGTCTGAATTGGCAGTTGCTGCAGACTGGCGGTCAGCTTCTTTCTTGGTGAGATAGGGAGACTTGATCGGCACATCCAGAAATTTGGTATCTAATTCTGCATCGGTCAGTTGTGACGCGGCATGAACAGGTGCGAGCGTGCTTGCAGAAGCAATCATGGCGACGAGAGATAACTTTTTCACGAATGCGGAGTAGTTTTTAGATTTAAGAAAATCACTCTCCGCGTCCTTCATTCGAGGGGACACTTCCATTTTGCTAGACTCCTGTCCAAGCATAACAACACTGAGGAATTATTATATTGTTTGATGAATCTATCAAATATTATACAAACACGCAACCGAAGAGACCATTATTAATGTAGCGTATTCTAAAAATAAAAAAAGACGAAGATCACTTCGTCTTTTCATTTGCTTCTAATCACTTAACAAACCAAATAGTTAACCATTTAGTTCATTAATGGAATCGAGCACGTTCAAACTTTAATGAATCAGTCTGATCAGGATTAGCACTGACAGTAATGGTATCACCTGCACCAAACTCACCCGATAAAATACGCGAAGCCAGTGGATTTTCAATCTCCGCTTGAATTGCTCGTTTCAATGGACGAGCACCAAACACAGGGTCATAACCTACTTTAACTAATTGATCAAATGCAGAATCATCAAGCACTAAATCAATCTCACGATCCGCCAAACGCTGACGTAAACGATCCAGTTGAATATCCGCAATACCTCTGATCTGGCTTTGACCCAATTGATGGAATACCACTACTTCATCAATCCGGTTGATAAACTCTGGGCGGAAATGTTCCCCGACCGCTTCCATAACGACCGCTTTGACTTCATCGGCAGGAGCATCTTCTCCCAACTCACGTATTGCAGCCGAACCTAAATTACTGGTCATGATAATCACTGTATTTTTGAAGTCTACAGTACGCCCTTGTGAGTCCGTCAAACGTCCATCATCCAGAACCTGCAATAAGATATTGAAGACATCGGGATGAGCCTTCTCTACTTCGTCAAGCAACACGACGCTATAAGGCTTACGACGCACCGCTTCGGTGAGCGTACCTCCCTCTTCATAACCGACATATCCTGGAGGAGCGCCAACCAAACGACTAACAGAATGCTTCTCCATAAATTCGCTCATATCGATTCGAATCATGGCATCATCACTGTCAAACAAGAAATTCGCCAAGGCCTTGCTGAGTTCGGTCTTACCCACACCCGTCGCTCCCAAAAAGAGGAACGAGCCACTTGGGCGATTCGGATCAGACAAACCTGCACGTGAACGGCGCACCGCATTAGAGACCGCAACAACAGCCTCGTTCTGTCCAACGACTCGCTTATGCAGCTCAGTTTCCATATGCAAGAGCTTTTCACGTTCGCCCTGAATCATTTTACTGACAGGAATACCCGTAGCCGCACTAACGACTTCGGCAATCTCCTGATCCGTCACTTTATTACGCAGCAAGGTTGGCTTTTCTGCATCTTCATCTTTTTGACCCTGTGCTAACTGTTTATTCAACTCAGGAATCACACCATGCTGCAGACGAGCCATCTCAGCATAATTGCCTTCCCGCTCTGCCTTAGCAAAAGCAATACGTGCATTTTCGAGATCTTCGATAATTTGTTTGCCACCTTTATCGATCGCTTTCTCTGCAAGCCAAACTTCATTTAAATCTGCATACTCTTTCTCCAGCTGCTCAATCTGAGTATCAATCAAGCGTAATTGACTACGTGCATCCTCATCATTTTTGAGGACTTCACGCTCCATCTTTAACTGAATCAAACGTCGCTCAAGCTTATCCATGACCTCAGGCTTACTATCCATCTCCATGCGTAGACGACTCGCTGCCTCATCGATCAGATCAATCGCTTTGTCCGGCAAGTTGCGATCCGTGATATATCGATGTGACATCCGTGCAGCCGCAATAATCGCCGAATCTTGAATTTCGACTTTATGATGCAACTCATAACGTTCCTTTAAGCCACGTAAAATAGCGATCGTATCGGCAACGGATGGCTCATCAACAATCACTTTTTGGAAACGACGCTCAAGCGCAGCATCTTTTTCAATATATTGACGATATTCATCCAAGGTTGTGGCACCAACGCAATGCAACTCACCACGCGCCAGTGCGGGTTTGAGCATATTGCCCGCATCCATCGCACCATCGGCTTTACCTGCACCAACCAAAGTATGCAGTTCATCAATAAACAAGATGACCTGCCCTTCTTGTTTGGCCAAATCGTTTAGAACCGACTTTAAACGCTCTTCAAATTCACCACGGAATTTTGCGCCAGCAATCAAGGCACCAAGGTCTAGAGACAACACCTTCTTATTTTTCAATCCTTCCGGTACTTCACCATTAACAATACGTTGGGCAAGACCTTCCACAATTGCAGTTTTACCCACGCCAGGCTCACCAATGAGTACAGGGTTATTTTTGGTGCGGCGTGCAAGCACTTGAATGGTGCGTCGAATTTCATCATCACGACCAATCACTGGATCAAGTTTCCCTGCTAAAGCGCGCTCAGTCAGATCAATCGTATACTTTGAGAGCGCCTCGCGTTGATCTTCAGCATTATTACTATTCACTTTACTATCCCCTCGAACTTGCTCAATCACCGCACGTAAACGCTTGGCATCACTACCAGCAGCCTCAATGATTTTCTTGGTCTCGCCCTGTTCAGCCAAGGCAAGTAATGCCCACTCGCTAGCAATATAGTCATCACCAGCTTTTTGGGCAAAGCTATCCGCAAGATTCAAGATTCTGACCGCTTGTGGGGTCAAGTTAATATCGCCATTTGGTGTTGCCAATTTTGGTGCATCGGCAATAGCTTGACGCAAACGGCTTTGCAGCGTTTGCATATTGGCACCCGCTTGGGTCAGCAGACTGACATTTGCTGGCTCATCCAGCAGGCTCGCTAAAATATGTATTGCTTCAATCCCTGTATGATCAAGACCTGCTGCAAGGGACTGAGCATTGGATAACGCTTGTTGTAACCGATCTGTAAACTTTTCAAAACGCATATAATTTCCTCATCAGCTGTGAAGCGGTGCCACAATTGGACAACCGCACTCTTTTATGATTTGAGATAATCTATAAATGCGTAGTAATAGTGCTTTTTTCAAGCACCTGAATATAAAAAAACTAAAATTTATACAAAAAAAAGAGCCATTGCGGCTCGAATACAGACTTTGGATTACGAAAGTAAGATAATGATTTCACATATAAATAAAACTTAAACTCATCCAATATCAAAAAAAGACTAGTTGGTTCAACGCAGACTCATGACATAACGTTTTTTATCACCCTCTTGCTCGGTTGCTGTCACTGCTTGACTTGGCTCGGACTCTTTTGCAGTCATCGCAGAAGCGACCGAATTACCTATAGAGCGTAACAATGACACTGAATTCGTCGACGCAGCGGCTGGCTCAGGTGCGGGCTGGCTAGGGTGGGCATGATCCGAAGTAGGATGATGTAGTACTGGAACGATGGATGCATAGGCCTCATCGCCATGCCCTAAACGACCAAACCGAGACCGCAAAGTGAGAGACAGCATGATCAACTCATCATTCTCTAAATCCGTGTCATCAAACTCTTCGGCAATATCCAGCATTGCCGATTGATATTCAAAATCAGTAAGAAAACGTTCTATTTGTACTGATTGATTGTGCATTTTGCGCATCAACAACTTGAATCGTCCTAGTTCTTGCAATTGATCACGATTTAACATCAATACCCCCCAAATTTTGTTTATGATGGATAAACAGTGCGTTACCCAAACAAAAAATTTATATCACGGGAAACAACAAGCAATTCACATACCAACTATTGACTTTTGTATCAAATGCAAACCAATTCACACTTTACTCAATAATCCACCGCGTCGATACGTCATGATCTTGCCTTTAAACAGCAGTCTATCGGTTTGCTCAATGGATGCTTTTGCCATGCTATAAACATAACTAAACCCTTCCATCGCGCGCGTAAACTCACGCTGCTGACGGCGATTAGGATCAATAATGATCACCTCAACAATCGGCTTGGAATGGCGGTCAATAAATGCAGACAATAATGCCGGATGATTCGGCTCATAGAGCAGATCACTACCAATAATCAAATCAAATAAACCCAACTCAGGCTGCAGCTTTTCCCAGTCACACAGAGTAAAGGGCATCGGCTCCAGATGATTAAGCATCACATTAATCGCAAAAAAATCTTGTGCAATGGGATGATAATCACTGGCCGTAATGTCTGCGCCGCGCTGATGGGCGACTAAACTGGCAAGCCCCAAACCACAGCCCAATTCCAAAATACGTAATCCATCGAGTTCATGAATACTGATTAATTCAGCGAGTATCACCCCAGAAGGCCACAAGCTCCCAAACAGGGGCCATGTGGATGAAGATATGCCTGCACGCTCAGCCACGCCTTCAGGGTCTGAAAATTGCTGTTTATCTTTGAGTGATCTAAGGGTAAAAGAGTGATTACCGACGATTATGGTGCTAATTTTGACTTCAACGGGAGGTGTTAGGAGGGGTACTGGTGATAAATGCATAATATGCTCAATGATTTATAAAAAAATTTATGAATCATGAGCACATCGGAAGGGGCAATGTGGATGCGATGTGGCTGCATAACAATCACGCCCGCAAAAATGAACACATCCACAGAAGAGTCCTAAGACTACAGGATTGTATCCCCAGCAGCCATGTTTGAATTGTTGTCAAAACCAGAGACCATGACCTACGGCATTGTCCTTAGAAATATAATTAAAAAATCAAATACGCTAACTTAATGAATTTTAATAATGAATAAATGAAAACTTATCATCACTAACACCATAAATTAAATTCAGTCGTTCAAATCCTGTCATCCTAACTTGGCACTCTTCATGCTATATTAATCAAACTAATTACAATTAACGATGAATCAGCATTAATTGCTGCATTCCTAACAAGGAGAAGGGGTTACATATGCGTGCGCTAGGCCCAATTGATTTACTTTTTTTAACACTAGAAAGCCGCAAACAACCCATGCATGTGGGTGGCTTATTTTTATTCAAACTACCTGAGCATGCACCTTCAGATTTTGTTTGGCAATTTGTACAATCCATTCGAGCATCGACAGAAAAACCAGTCCAACCTTTTAACCAAGTCCTGAATGGATATTTTTGGGACAAGGATGATGACTTCGATATTGATCAACATTTTAGACATATTGCATTACCGCAACCAGGACGTATTCGCGAACTCTTGACTTACGTTTCTCAAGAACATTCCGCATTGCTTGACCGCGCGAAACCACTTTGGGAATGCCATGTGATTGAAGGGATTGAAGACAACCGCTTTGCCATGTATTTCAAAATCCATCATGCACTCACTGATGGTGTCGGCGGTATGAAGCTGATTCAGCGTGCACTCTCCCCCTTCCCTGTCACCGAAGATATTGTGCCCCCTTGGGCAGTCAAAGATACACGGCACAAGAAAGTCGGGATTACTTTGAGTAAAACCACGCAATTTCTGAATACGATTGCCAAACAAATTCAAATTGCACCCAATGTCACCCGTGAAGTGTATACAGCAATTACTCAGCGCAGCGACCCAAACTACGTATCGGTTTTTCAAGCACCGCGTAGCATTCTGAATCAGCCTGTATCTGCATCACGCCGTTTTGCTGCTCAATCTTATGATTTACAGCGCCTGCGCGATATCGCAAAAAAACTCACCAAGTTTCTGGGTGAAAGCGTCACGATTAACGACATCATACTGGCAATCTGTTCAGGAGCGATGCGTGCTTACCTCAGCAATCAAAATGCCCTGCCAGCTAAGCCGTTAATTGCGATGGTTCCTGTTTCAATCCGTCAAGAAAATGATGACAGCGGCAATGCGATTGCCATTATTCTGGCCAATCTCGCTACGCACCTGAATGACCCACTTGAACGACTAAATGTGATACGCGCCAGTATCAATAATGCCAAACAGCGTATGAAACGAATGACGAGTGGTGAACTGCTGAATTATACCGGTATCGTATTTTCCATGGCCGGGCTAAATCTGGTGACGGGTGCTGCACCAAAACTGCAATCTTTCAATATCGTGATCTCAAACGTACCGGGCCCTAAAGAGACTTTATACTGGAATGGTGCCATGCTGGATGCGCTCTATCCGGTATCCATTGTCATGGATGGTCAGGCGACCAATATCACCTTGACCAGCTATCGCGATAAGCTAGAAGTTGGCATTATTGCGTGCCGTAAGACACTGCCAAGCATCCAAAGTCTGTTGGGATTACTGGAATATGAGATCGTAATTTTGGAACGGCTCACATCAGACATTTCCTTAGATGAGTAATATTCTGATTTTTAAATAAAATAACACAAGGTCATCACGCGTGACCTTGTGTTAGGAAATTAATAAAATGTTGTAAAAACTCCAACATTTGTCGTATTTTTTTGGTAGAATGCGCGCCAAGCTACAACTGCCAGGAATCCCCTAATGAGAGCTGATATTCATCCAGACTACCGTCCGGTACTGTTTCACGATACAACTGCTGACAAATTCTTTTTGATCGGTTCAACCGTCAAGACTGTAAAAACCCATACACATACCGATGGCGAAACCTATCCATATGTTTCTTTGGATATTTCCAGTGCATCGCACCCATTCTACACTGGCGAAACTCGTCAGATGAAGACTGAAGGCCGTGTTGCTAGCTTCAACAAACGCTTTGGTCGTTTTGCGAAGAAAGGCGCTGAAGGCGCAGCTGAATAATGATTTATGCTGCATTGCAGCATAAATCATAAAAAGCGCATAAAAACCGGACTACTTGAAGAAAGTGTCCGGTTTTTTTATATCTGACGGAAAACCTCAATTCTCCAGCCCAAACAATTACTCTACATTCTAATCTCGAATATCCTATCGCTGCCCCTCTATTTCATCTCAATACGCATAATTGAAATACATATAAAAGGCATTCAGCCAATTATAGGATTTTTGTCCCGTATACAAATTCACATCCTGCGTACTGTCTCGAATACATCCTCGAGGACCACACAATGGTCCATAAGGTCCGCTATACCCTTTCGGTGGTAGGATTGTTGCGCGCATCGCATAGGACAACCGCACTGACTTACCCAATGGCACAGCAGAAAGATTAAATTGCAAACTGTGATCACTGGCCACTGATATAGAGGAAATTCTTGGAGAAAAATCTGAATAATCATCGAACCAAAAGCCTAAGCCCCCGCCCAAACCAATCGTCGAAACCTGAGTTGATGATGTATCAATCACAATCGGTAAGATCGGAACATCAAATTCTAAAATAAATTGCTTCTTACTGACCCAACGTAAAGAGTCCGTAATGGGCTTAAATGCCCGCCAACCAGAACCAAAACACTCTGCCAAAATCGCTTGAGCACAGCGCTGCCCCAATTCATTTTGCCCTTTATTATCCATATGAATCTGATTTAAGCCATTGCCGCTAGTCGGCATCTGATAAAAAGGTCCGATCAAGCGATTATTACCATCCCCATCCATCTCGACGGAAGTCTGCTTGACGTTTTGATTAAATGCACCGTCTGGCTCGACACGACTATTCACCGAACCTGCTATTTGTACCTCAAAAAAAATAATATCCTGAGTCTGGCCTGTGATTGCCTTGATATCCGCTGTCATATCACGCTCACGTTGCTTAAGCATCGCCTTACGTGTATTGACACTCAGATTAAGTGTACTAGCATTATCACTTTCACCTTGGATCCAGAGCATCGCCAATTGTATATATGGCTTACCTTCAGATTGCGCAATATCAAAAGCGCTTTGAATCGCAATCAGCGTATCGGCATACCAACGTGAACCACGCTTCAGATCGATATACCGTGCTGAACCTTGCGCACAAACAAATGCAACAAATGTAGGCAGACAATTCGTAGCCTGACTCATTTTCTGCAGAAGATGATTAACGAGACTTGCGCACAGTGTCTCTCCGCCGATATCCGTACGTGATTCTTGAAGGGGAATAAATTTTGTAAGGATTGCACCAAACTGACGAGGGTTCACGCCATCCAGCATCAGTGCACTCAAAGGATAGATCGGTTTTGAAGCCAATATGGGATCATGCGCCAATAACCACTCAGGATAACCTGCCGGCTGAGTTTCCAAATGCCCATTACTGGAACCATAGGCATTCGATTGGCCATTAACACCGATACCATAGATCACATTGTCTGTACTGATCGAAACGCGTGTCGGTTCCCCATATAAGGATATAAGTGGAGATAGATCATAAGTGGGCGTCTTGCGGCTAGCTGCCATGAGTCATACTCCATATCAGCAAAAGATTGACAGTAAAGATAAGCACTTTATCGACTGCTTAAGCTCCAATACTCTATCTGCCAAACGATTATCGATAGAGCCTAGCACCGCTCGCTTACTGATCAAATATCCCTTTTGTATGCATCCTGATCAGCGTATTACCAGATGAAGACAAGAAAATCCCCTCAAATCACCCGAAAACACCACTCATTGGCAAATACTCAATGCAATCGCCTACATCAAATGTCTGACCGACCTCAATAACAGCAAAACCATCAGCCCAACTTGCAGACATCAACGCGCCACTACTCTGCATTCCATGGGGTATCAATTGACCATCAATCAAACGCACCCGAAGATACTCACGCCGCCCTTGGCTCTTTTGACGTGCAAAACCCGCTGGCACTTTCACGCTTTGCGGCACTAATCGAATACGCTGCCCCTGTAAAGCCTTTAAATATGGCAAAACAACGATCAAAAAAGTAACCCAAACTGACTGGGGATTTCCCGGTAAACCGACCAAAGAAACGCTCCGAAGTCCCGTATCCACTTCGCCCCATACCAATGGTTTACCGGGTTTGATGGCGATCTTCCAATTCTCAATACGACCAATTTGAGTCAGTACTGGTTTTAAATGATCTGCATCGCCAACAGACGCACCACCTGTAGTCAGAATAAGATCACTATCCGTCGCCGCAAGGCTTAATATCTCTTGGAGCCGGTCAGGCTGATCCGGCACATGTTCAACCCGCATCAGTTTAACGTTTAAAGATTTGAGCAATGCAGCCAGCATCGGGGCATTACTGTTATAAATCTGTCCTTCTAGAAGAAGCTGACCAACTTCGATCAGTTCATCACCTGTTGCAATCACACTCACTTTAAGTCGCTGATACACATTAACAGTCGCTACACCGAGGCTTGCCAGCAAGCCAATTTCTGCAGCACCTAGACGAGTCCCTACAGAAAAAACCAGTTGCCCCTTCGCAACATCCTGACCCGCCCGACGTATATTCTCGCCTTGAACAGGTTGTTGATTAATTTGAATCGTAACGACGTCATCATTCACAGAACGCGTAACGTTCTCCTGCATGATCACCGTATCCGCACCATGCGGAATTGACGCTCCCGTTAATATTCGTACGGCACTATCAGGAATTATTTCAGCAGAGGCCTGACCTGCATAAGTGGTATGACTCACCGTAAGAATCCGGTCTTGTAGCTGAGGATGCCAAGCCAGTGCATAACCATCCATGGCACTATTATCAAATGGAGGAACATCCATTTCAGAAATAATCGACTCAGATAAAACACGCCCTAAAGCGGCATCTAATAGACAGTTCTCACTATTCGGTATAGAAAGCTCCGCACTCGACAAAAGCTGAGCAATCAGGTCATCAACAGGCAATAGATTTTGTGGGGAATAAGACATATTAAAAAAGCATTATTTTAAGTGTGACTGAATTATAGCGAGGTTTGTTTCACTTCATCTGCCATTTTGATACAGGCATAAAAAAAGACAGGCTATACCTGTCTGATTAAATTAATTCTGAGTACAAATACACTGGATACATTCACATCTTTAACTTTTCTATCCTTTTGCGTGACCCGCAAAGAAAAGCAAATCTTGATCTATATCAGTCGTATTGATTACTTATGCAGCGGCTTGATTGCAGCAACGCTTTTTCAATGACGCAAAAGCATCTAAAATCATCGCTTCGGTGATTTTGATTTCACGGCCTTGTTCATCGACCAAATGGCATACACCATAAGCGGCTTGCATATGAGTCACGCCCACTTGGACACTGTGGTTCGAATTACTTTGAACTGACTGTTGCATGATGAATCTCCTAAACTGATGGAAATAACAAACTCTGTATTTCCGCTTCAAAGTCAGTATAGAAGTGATTCACCGAAGTGTACCGTGTTTTCGCATCGAACCTGTAACAGACTATAATAGATGAGAACAATTCCTAATTGCTTAAATTATCTCACTTTTCCATTTCAGCCCACTTATCTAATAAAAATATCAAACTAAAACAATATCATACTGCTCTTGCGTGTAGAGACTTTCTGCCTGAAATTTAATCACACGTTCAATAAAGTGCTCTAAATCAGCAACCGCTGCCGCTTCAGTCGATAATAATTTATCAATAATCGCGTTACTTGCAACTACAGTATAGCCACTGGGTGCTTGGTAAGCCCGGGCATAACGCATAATTTCCCGGAAAATTTCATAACAAACAGTGTCTGCAGTTTTCACATAGCCGCGTCCTTGGCAAGTCGGGCACATTTCACAAAGCAAGTGTTCTAATGATTCACGAGTACGTTTCCGCGTCATTTCCACTAAGCCGAGTTCAGAAACTTGCGTAATCTTTGTCTTGGCGTGATCACGTTCAAGCATTTTTTCGAGTGCAGCAAGGACATCGGCTTTATGCGCCTCTTCCTGCATGTCGATGAAGTCGATAATAATAATACCGCCAAGGTTTCTTAGCCGTAACTGACGCGCGATCACATGTGTCGCTTCGAGATTGGTTTTAAATACGATGTCTTCGAGATTGCGACCATTCACAAAGGAACCCGTGTTGACATCAATGGTCGTCATGGCTTCAGTCTGGTCAATCATCAGATAGCCACCTGACTTCAAATCGACGCGCGATTGTAATGCTCGCTGCAGATCCTCTTCCACATTATGTAGATCAAATAGCGGCCGTTCACCCGGATAGTGGCTAATGCGCTCAGCAACCACGGGAACAAATTCTTTTGCAAACTCCATGATTTTGACGTGTGCTTCACGCGAGTCGACATAGATCTTGGCCGTTTCCTCACTGGCCAAATCTCTCAGAATTCTTTCCGGCAAAGGTAACTCTTCGTAGATCAACGCGGTCGTTGCAGAGGTCCGGCGCTCCTGAACATGTTTCCAGAGCTGCGCCAGATAGCGCATATCGCGCTCGATATCGGCATGACTCACTCCTTCAGCAGCAGTGCGTACAATGATACCGCCCGGAAGCTCACTGGCTTGCTGAATTTCTTCAATCGTCAGTTTTAAGCGATCTCGCTCTTCGCTTTGCTCAATCCGTTGACTGACACCAATATGCTGACCATAAGGCATGAGGACTAAATAACGCGAAGGAATGGATAAATCTGTGGTTAACCTTGCCCCTTTCGTTCCAAGCATATCTTTCATGACTTGCACCGTCACTTGCTGACCGGCATGCAGAAGCTCAAAAATATTCGGCGCAGGCTGGTTGCGTGGCCAAACCATATCATTGACATGAAGAAAAGCCGTACGACTCAAACCAATTTCAACAAACGCTGCTTGCATGCCCGGTAAAACACGTACGACTTTACCATTATAAATATTACCGACCAGATCACGGCGAGTTGTCCGCTCGACAAATAGCTCTTGTGCACTTCCATTTTCAATTAGCGCAACGCGGCACTCCATGGGAGTCACATTGATCAGAATCTCTTCGGTCATAACTTATTCATGCCTTCGTTTCGCAACAAAAAATACAACAGCGATTTACAGTCCACATCACCTTTCTAAAGGTCTTTTAAAATGACTGATGAGTGCCAATGTTTCCACTAAAGGTAAACCCACAACATTACTATAACTGCCACTAATGCGTGGAATAAATGCCGCGCCATAACCTTGGATGGCATAGCCCCCGGCTTTACCCATGGGTTCACCCGTATCCCAATACTCTTGCATTTGCAGGGTACTTAACATCATAAAATCAACATCAGTCACTACGTTACATGTCACAATCTCATCACCACAAGCAACGGCTACACCGGTCATAACCTGATGTGTCCGCCCGACAAGCAATTGCCACATCGAGAAAGCATGATCCCGATCAGTCGGCTTAGCGAGAATCAACCCATCAATCGTTACCGTTGTATCGGCAGCAATGATCAGCGTTTGCGGTGAAAAATCAGGAACAGCCGCTAGTGCTTTTTGTTGTGCGAGACGAATCACATAATCCGCAGGTGACTCATCCGTATGCACTGACTCATCAATATCAATGGCTGCTGTCGTAAAGACAAGTCCAACTTGTTCAAGTAAAGCTTTACGCCGTGGCGAAGTCGAAGCAAGAACCATTAACGGTGACCCACGATCAATACGAGTCTCTGAGCCATGTATCGAGTGAGGCATTAGACGCCCCGCCAGCGTTTAAGAAACGTATAAATGAGTGGCCAGATAATGATGCTCGGTAGCAAAGGACCCCAAAACCAAAGGGATAATACATTACCACTGATGCGCTGGAAAATAAAAAGAAGAACCAGATTCGAAAGCACTGCTACCGTCGAAATAATCCATAAATTCAAGAAAGTCAGCATACGCTTATTGCGCATAAAAAACTTCGCCAAGAAGCTGAGCACCACAAAAACAAAAGCATGCAGACCCAATTGACTGTCTAGCATAAAATCAGTCAACAACCCCACAAAAAAAGCGAACCAGATTCCACACCATTTCGGCTGTACCATTACCCAAAATAATGTGAGCATAAGCATCAGCTCAGGGCGCCAAGCAAGCCAAGTATAAGGGACGGGATAAACAGTCAGAATGGTTCCAATCAACAGACTCACTGGAATCGGCAGCATGGGATCAGGCTTGCTGAGCGAGCGACTGTCTTTGATCGAAGATGAGGGATTATTGCGCGACATAACGCGTTCCACTTGATTGCTGTTTAGTCGATTTAGGCTTAGCAGGTTCCGTATGTGGCTGTTCTTTTGCAAGCGGTGCTGAGAACAATAAGATCACATGATGTCCCCCCTCTAACTGAGCCAAAGGCTTAATCGCAATATCCGCAAACTCGCTACTACCATGATGCTGAATGGCCGACACGACACCCACAGCATAGCCAGCGGGGAAACGCTCTCCCAAACCAGATGTAAACAAGCGATCACCCACTTGGACATCAGCAGTATTTGGCACATATTGCAGACTTAAGCGCCCACTATCCCCAGTACCCGCCAATATTCCGCGCATGCCAGTCCGCTCGATCCGCACCGATACAGCATTTTCTTTATCTGAAATCAGCAAGATCCGTGCGCTATGTGCTAGAACCTCAACAACCTGCCCGACGACCCCTTTATCATCCAAGACCATTTGCCCAATAAAGACACCATCAACATCCCCGCGGTTAATCACGAGAATATGACGCAAAGGATCGGGGTCAGTACCAATGATTTCACTGATAATCATCCGGCCATCAATAATCAACGGGGTATTAAGAAGGCCTCGCAAGCGTGTATTTTCTGCAGAAAGCTCAGCGAGTTTTTGCAAGCGAACATTATTTTGCAGACGCTCTGCTTTAAGCGCCGCATTTTCACGGCGCAAGACTTCTTCTGATTGAGCTTGCTCACTCAACCAATCGCCAGACAACACAGGGTAACTTGCAAAGACATAGAGGGGATCAAGCGCAGCACGCGTCAATCTTCTGGCTGGGTCAAACCATTCAGGATGCTGCCAATCTGCAATCATGAGCACAATTGCAGCAACAGTCGCCAATACCAAAGGCCTGAAAGACTGGGCATCGCGGGCAAAAATATTCTGTTCCAACGATGAACGGCCTCACTTGCTATAAATCAAATTCGATTGAATGGCCTACTCAACATGTAAACATACCGTTCAGTAGGCCCTACCTTGATCAATAAAAACGATCAAATGTTCTTTTTGTTTCCAATTAACCCACAAACAACATGTCGTAGTTCGGGTTATCAAAGTGCTCAAGTACCTTACCGCCACCACGTGTAACACACGTCAGTGGATCTTCAGCAACCACAACAGGCAAGCCCGTTTCACGAGACAATAACTTATCTAAATTACGCAATAATGCACCGCCGCCTGTCAACACAATACCACGCTCAGAAATGTCAGCTGACAATTCAGGAGGAGTTTGCTCAAGGGCTGTTTTTACAGCACTAACGATTGAAGACAATGGATCAGTTAATGCCGCCAGCACTTCATTAGATTTTACGATAAATGAGCGAGGAACCCCTTCAGCCAAATGACGTCCACGGACTTCGATTTCACGAATCTCGCCATCGGCATCTGGAAATGCCATCCCAATCTGTTGCTTGATGCGCTCTGCAGTGGTTTCACCGATGATGCAGCCATGTTCACGGCGCACATAGTTGACGATACATTCATCAAACAGATCACCGCCCACGCGCAAGGAGTCAGAGTAGACCGAACCAGACAATGAAATAATTGCAATTTCTGTGGTACCACCACCGATATCAACTACCATTGAACCCAATGCTTGCTCTACTGGCATCCCCGCGCCAATCGCAGCCGCCATTGGCTCTTCAATGAGGCGTACATCACGTGCACCCGCTTGCAATACTGCCTCACGAATCGCACGGCGCTCAACCAGCGTAGATTTACACGGAACGCAAACCACAATACGTGGCGTCGGCGGAATCAAACGCTTTTCATGTACTTTATGGATAAAGAACTGAAGCATGGTTTCGGTGACTTCAAAGTCAGCGATAACACCATCCTTAAGAGGACGAATCGCAGAGATATTGGCAGGCGTACGACCGAGCATTTGCTTGGCATCGAGACCCACGGCCGCAACGGTTTTATGATGACCATTATGACGAATCGCCACAACAGTCGGTTCGTTGAGCACAATACCTTTGCCCGGCGCGTAGATCAGTGTATTGGCAGTGCCAAGGTCAATGGCTAAATCGGTTGAAAACAACCCAAACAGACGCTTCAGAATCACAGGACTTTCCAGAAAAATAGAGGCAAACAAGCAAGGTCGCAACTGTAACTAAAACTGGGCATTTGAACAAGACATGACTTGTGAATGACGTCTAACAATATCATCTTTTTTTATGTTTTTTTTAAAGCAACCTGAGCGAGTCATGCCACAAAGACTGATAAATTTGATGAAGTTTTGTCAAAAAACAACAGCAAAGCCCCCAAAATACTGCGTAGATCACGCATAATATCGCATAATTTTTATTTCAATCATTTTTCTTAAATCTTAAGGAAATGATGGTTCACCTAATTGGTTTGTAAACAAGAGTATCGTATGACGGATTCAAGCAGCATTTCAACGACCAGCGCACTCAGCGCAACAGATATCAATAAAATTGCAAAACTGGCTCATCTGCAAATCACTGATGATGAATGTCAGCGCTATGCCGCCAGTCTGAATAATATCTTATCTCTGATGGATCATTTGCAAACCGTCGATACGACCAATATTGAACCGCTTAAAAATCCTTTCGATACCCCCCAACCGCTACGCGACGATGTAGCTACGGAGCCTAATCGCCGTGATGTCTATCAAAGTGTTGCACCTGCAACGCAGGATGGACTGTATCTGGTTCCTAAAGTACTCGACTGATTTTATGTTTCAAAGAGAACGCGACTTAAACCAACTTCTCCACTGAAATCTCTTATTCCTGCTTTTATTAAACGCATTAGACGAATTGGTTATGACTGAATTACATCGATTAGATATCCGCGAGCTTGCACAAGGACTCGCCAGCAAACAATTTTCCTCACTTGAGCTGACCCAACATTTTTTAGCGCGAATTGATCGTTTGGATGCCCAGCTGAATAGCTTTATTACCGTAACACACGAATCCGCACTGGCGCATGCCAAGAGCGCGGACGCATTACGCGCACAGGGCAATGCTGGCGTGTTAACGGGAATTCCAATTGCTCACAAAGATATTTTTTGCACTGAAGGGGTAAGAACCTCTGCGGGTTCAAAAATGCTGGATAATTTTATCTCCCCTTATAACGCCACCGTAGTGGCACAAGCCAATGCAGCAGGTCTCGTCATGCTGGGCAAAACCAATATGGATGAGTTCGCGATGGGCTCTAGTAATGAAAGCTCCTTTTACGGTGCCACACACAATCCATGGGGTCTGGATCGCGTACCGGGCGGCTCTTCAGGTGGATCAGCAGCTGCCGTTGCTGCCGACCTCGCCCCTTTTGCAACAGCAACCGACACAGGGGGGTCAATTCGCCAGCCTGCAGCATTCTGCGGTCTCACAGGACTCAAGCCCACCTATGGTCGTGTCTCCCGATTTGGCATGATTGCGTATGCCTCAAGCCTAGATCAGGGCGGACCTATTGCCCGCAGTGCGCAAGATTGTGCCTATTTACTCCAAGTGATGGCAGGGCATGATGCTAAAGATTCCACCAGCATTGATCACCCGACAGAAGACTATGTTGCCGCCCTCGCAGCTGTTACCAGCCCTGACAAACCGCTACAAGGTCTACGCATCGGCTTACCGCATCAGTATCTCAAAGATGGTTTGGATGCAGATGTTAAAGCACGTGTTCATGATGCACTCGCCGTCTTAGAAGATTTAGGTGCGACGCTTGTCTGGATTGATCTGACTACTTCAGACGCGGCTATTCCTGCTTATTATCTGATTGCACCAGCAGAGGCATCCAGTAACCTATCGCGTTACGATGGCGTTCGTTTTGGACACCGCTGTGAAAACCCGAAAGACTTGATGGATCTTTATACCCGCTCACGTACCGAAGGTTTTGGTGATGAAGTGCAACGCCGTATTTTAGTCGGGACCTATGCGCTATCCGCAGGCTACTATGATGCTTACTACCTCAAAGCCCAGAAAGTTCGCCGTTTGATTCAAAACGACTTCTTAAAAGCCTTTGAGCAATGTGATGTGATTGCAGGGCCCACTGCCCCTACCGCAGCGTATGCCATCGGTGCCAAGCAAGACCCTGTTGCCATGTATTTAGGCGATATTTATACCATCGCTGTCAATCTGGCGGGTCTGCCGGCCATTAGTGCCCCAGTTGGGTTTGACACCAGTTATAGCGGCCATGAAAACTGTGCTCCCCTACCTGTAGGTCTACAATTGATAGGACCTTACTGGTCTGAAAGCAAATTGCTGTCGATCATTCATCAATACCAACAACGTACAGATTGGCATAAACAACGTGCGCCAATTGCTAGCGACACAGGAGCAAGCGTATGAGCCAAGCATTAAACAAGAATCTCGTTCAAGGCTGGGAAGTCGTGATTGGTTTAGAGATTCATTGCCAACTCAACACCCAAAGTAAGATTTTCTCAGGCTCACCCACTGCATTCGGTGCAGAGCCTAATACTCAAGCGAGTCTGATTGATCTGGCATTGCCAGGTACCCTACCCGTGTTGAACCGTGAAGTCGTCAATAAAGCAGTACGTTTTGGACTGGGTATAGACGCCGTGATTGGACGTGCATCGGTTTTTGCACGTAAAAACTATTTCTACCCGGACCTTCCTAAAGGCTATCAAATCAGCCAAATGGATGACCCTATTGTTGGCAAAGGTCATGTCGATATCGTACTTGATGACGGCACGGTTAAACGTGTTGGCGTAACCCGCGCTCACTTAGAGGAAGATGCAGGTAAATCATTGCACGAAGATTTTGCAGGGATGACTGGGATCGACCTCAATCGTGCGGGAACGCCTCTGCTTGAAATCGTCAGCGAACCGGACATGCGCTCAAGCGCAGAAGCCGTTGCTTATGTGAAAACCATCCATGCGCTCGTACGTTGGCTGGGGATCAGTGATGGCAACATGGCTGAAGGTTCTTTCCGCTGTGACTGTAACGTCTCGATCCGCAAGCTTGGTGCACCAGAATTCGGTACGCGCTGTGAATTGAAAAACATCAACTCATTCCGTTTTATTGAGCGCGCCATTGAAGCCGAAGTTGATCGCCAGATCGACTTGATTGAAGGCGGCGGTCGTGTCATCCAACAAACTCGTTTATATGATCCAAATAAAAACGAAACCCGTGCAATGCGCAGTAAAGAAGAAGCGAACGACTATCGCTACTTCCCTGATCCAGACTTGCTGCCTGTCGTCATCAGTGAAGCGCAAATTGAACAGATCCGTAGCGAGCTACCTGAGCTACCTGAAGCCCGTAAATCCCGTTTCGTCACCGAATATCAACTCAGCGAATATGATGCACGCATCCTGAATGGCGCGCGAGAGCTCGCTGATTTCTATGAAGACGCAGTTAAGGCTTCCGGGAACATCAGTCAGGCGAAAATCGTTGCTAACTGGGTTATGGGTGACTTATTGGGTGCACTCAATAAAGCAGAAAAAGAGCTCACCGACTCTCCTGTGACCCCAGCTCAGTTGGGTGGTTTAGTTGCGCGGATTGCCGATAACACCATCAGTGGCAAGATTGCAAAAGTAGTCTTTATCGACATGATGCAAGGTAATGGTCAATCAGCAGATGACATCATCGCAGCCAAAGGTTTGAAACAGGAAACTGATACCGGCGCCATTGAAGCCATTATTAAAGAAGTTCTGGCTGCCAATGAAAAAATGGTGGAAGAGTATCGTGCAGGCAAAGAAAAAGCTTTCAATGGTTTGGTGGGCCAAATCATGAAAGCTTCAAAAGGCAAAGCAAACCCGAGTCAGGTAAACACGCTATTGCTTGAAATGCTGAAGAACTAAGCCTGCTGATCTAAAGCTGCCTAAATAAAAAGCCCGATTAAATCGGGCTTTTTATTATACGAAACAACTAGAAAAGCTAAGGTCGAAGAGCTGGATGCTTTAAGGAATGTCCGATCTCATAGACATGTTCCAGATAAGCACCTTTGTCGCGTGATAAGCCCATCTCACCATTACGATACGCCATTGCGAGAGTTTGAATGGCTTCAGGCAACTCTAACTCTGCAGCCTGCTCATACAAACGTACCGCATCAGGATTACTTTGCGGCACACCTTCCCCATCCCGATACGCATTGGCCAGCATGAATAGGCTCACGGGTTGCTTCTGATCAGCACCGACCTGAAACCACTTCGCCGCTTGAACATGATCGATAGCGATCCCATAGCCATTCTTATACATGACACCCAGATAATAAGCCGCAGATGCGTCCCTTTCCTCCGCAGCAGGCTTGAACCATGCCAAAGCTTGCTGGTAGTCCTTGGGGACGACCTGACCTTGGAAGTACAACTTACCTAAAGCAAATCGTGCCGCATTATCACCTTGCGCAGATGCGCGGCGTAACCAAGTCTCTCCCTCTTCAACCTTATTATGTTGAATGAGGGTCAAGCCCCAAGCCCGCTGCGCCATGGCTTGACCATCATCAGCGGCAGCAGACAAGAGTTTGGCAGCATCTGTATCATGTCCCGAAATCGCTCTGACTTGTAGCTCGACAATATCGTTGGTCGAGAGCAGAGCAACTGGAGTGTGCCATCGCCAAGTAACAACAACCACGGCAATGATTGCCATGGCTACCATAAAACTAATGATACTTTTTTTTCCAAGCATTGCTTGACTCATCCTTATTGCACTTTTGATAAATCAATCCCATACACGGCCAAACCTTTTCCACTGCCATCATCGCTTGCAACGACGCTAATATTGTTTAGGCCTGCAGCTTGCGCTAATGGCAGCTTGTTCGGTGCAGAGCTGAAAGTCACAGGTCCTGCAGTCGTCACTTTCGTGAAGCTCCAACTACGGTCGCTGCCATTCTTGGCACGAGTAATGGCCTTGATATTTTTGATATAAGCAATCAACACATCACGGTTAGCATCTGGCGAAGCATAAATCGTTTTGCTACCGTCGATCCCTGGGAAATTACCACCACCACTTGCACGGTAATTATTGGTCGCAATAATAAATTCTTTAGCTGGATTAACTGCTACACCTTTGTAGGTCAGATTCTTAATCCGGCTGTTGACCGGTTGCGTCACATCAATCTCATAATGGATATCAGCGCTGGTAAACATATCAAAATTATAGCCGGGGAAACCACTGATCAACGCCTGTGGTGCAGTTTTAGCCGGATCAATGGTATTAAAGCGAGTCGCTGCTTTTTCTAACCAATTCTTGATATCACTGCCCGCAACTTTTACGGCATAAATGGTATTGGGATACAGATACAAGTCGGCGGCATTATTGATCGCCATATTGCCTGCCATCACATCGGTATAATCGTTAGCGTTTGCAAATCCACTTTTGAAGGGTGCGCTAACAGACAATACAGGAAGGCCTGCATACTGTGGCAAGTTGGCTTTGACATAAGTCGCTACGTAATCTGCTTGGGCTTGGTTCACAATCTCAATCGCGCCTGGATCACCTACATCTGCAAAGTAACTGTTCATCTGATAATCAGAAGTTCCGATCGGCGTTTTAACGTAGGCAATAGTCGCCTTATGTTCAGTATCAATGATCGGTGCAACACTCGGATCAACATCCACATAATTATAAGTTTTGTCTGGATTTTGACTAATCTGAGTATTACGGGCCTGTGCGACAGTTTTAGACTTATCAACCACCCATGACTTCCCATCATAATTCAGTTCTAACTTGATCAGACCCAGTGTCTTACCCCAAAAATTACCCATGACTGTCGGCACGCCGTTTACAGTCCCAGCAGCCTTATCAACACCCGGTAAATTAAACTGACTTACTGTGCTTGCTGCATCCGGAAAGGTTTGATGTGAATGACCAATCAGCATGGCATCCACGCCAGCAACTTTCGATAAGTAATAGCTACCGTTTTCCATCGTCGGTGAATAAGGACCATTATCCAGACCACCGTGAGAAATCACAACAATCAAATCTGCGCCTTTGGCTTTCATTTCAGGAATAAACTGTTCTGCTGCTTCCTTCACGCCCACGGTATAGACCTTGCCATCCAACCAACGTTTATCCCAGC
Organism: Aquirhabdus sp.; assembly: GCF_046462495.1. NCBI lineage: Bacteria > Pseudomonadati > Pseudomonadota > Gammaproteobacteria > Moraxellales > Moraxellaceae > Aquirhabdus > Aquirhabdus sp. The sequence continues at coordinate 305,764 of NZ_JBKGVE010000002.1, forward strand.
TCAAAATCGTAGGCGGAGTAAAACCGATGATCCCCACTTTGATTTCAGCATCAACCGTTTTGCCATCAGGCGTGGTTGCACTGACTTTCTTCGTCAGGATCTTATAAGGCTGAAATAAAGGTTGTTTGGTTTTAGCACTATAAACGTTCGCCAATACTTGCGGAAACTTTGGCCCTGCACATGCTTTTTGTTGACTTGGATCGGCAATTCCATCGACATTAAACGTATTGCCTGTCACTTGGTTCAAATAAGGCAGGCCATAATTGAACTCGTGGTTTCCAATACCACCGCCCTCATAGCCAAATTGATTCATAACCTTGTATATGGCCAGCGTCTGATCGCAAGATATAGGGTTCACCAGTGCCTGATAATCAGATAGTGCCGTTCCTTGAATGGTATCCCCGTTATCAAGTAACAAATTATTCGGAAACTCTTTGCGTGCTGCTGAGATCAATGTTGCCGTACGCTCAAAACCCAAAGATTTATCTTCAGCGAGTTTGAAATAATCATAACTCATGACATTCGTGTGCAAATCGGTTGTTTCTAATAAGGCTAAAGTTGCTTTCGTTCCAGTTGCTGTTGTGCTTGCAGGCACAGGCACGCTCACAGGGCTATCATCACTGCTTCCGCAGCCATGTAACATTAAACTTGCCACAATGACCGTTAAAGGCAATAAAGGAAATTGGCGATTCATTATTTCACACTCAACAAATTATAGTTTCAACGAATGTAGAGATAACTGATTACAGGGCGATTACAATTTCATTAAATATTAACGATCAAATGGATCATAAGAAAAATAACTATATCCAACAAATATTCTTGTACTTTAATTAGATAAAAATACCTAAAGATCAGATTTTTTCACTTATTAGACAGAGCTACCAACTTTCTGGTAAAAATACCGACAACAATGATCATCAACATATACAGCGTTTGAATCGCCACAAATTGTTAACCATTGAGTTATAAGTGACTCACGAAACCGTCACATTATTAATGCACTATCTTATCTCTTGCTCATTTCCTTTGATGGAACCCTCCCTGTGCTCAAACAAAAGCTTTTCTCAAAAAAACAAAAAATATCATTATTCAAAACATCTGTGCTGAGTGCTTTTATCGTTGCTCTGACGACACTCACTGGATGTGATGGTGAAGATGATATAAATGATGTTGCCAAAGATCTGATTGCCGCTCCCACGCTAACGGGCTTTGCCAGTCTTGGCGCAGCAACCTTTGCAGAAGGCCCTATATCTGGTCAGTTTCTAGGTGGAACCTCATTCAATGGTGAGAAAGCCCCATTTGCCAAACAGCCTGTTCAAGGTTTCTCAGGTGCCTTAAAAAACAAAGATGGCACCTATACGGTACTGTCTGATAATGGCTATGGCAGCCTACAAAATTCTGCAGACTTTCTCTTACGTCTCTATACCATCCAGCCAAACCTGCGTACAGCGACTGGGGGCCTTGGCTCAGTGAATGTACTGAGTCATATCAGCTTGCGGGATCCTAATAAACTCGTTCAATTTGCCATCGTCAACCATTTCACAACGGATCGTCTGCTCACGGGTGCTGATTTTGACCCCGAGTCCATCCAACGTGCGCCAGATGGCACATTATGGATTGGCGATGAGTTTGGCCCATTTTTACTGCATTTCAGTGCGGATGGCATACTACTAGATGCACCGATTGCACTACCCGACCCAACGCATCAGGGAGAAATCCTGCGTTCCCCACAAAATCCCCATAGTGAAGAAAGCAGCGCCTTGCGAATCATGAATGCAGTCACTGCACATGCCAAAGCTCACGGTGCCAAATTCACGCCAGTATTCTCACCAGATGCAAGCTTACTCAAGTTCTCGTTTAAAGATGCTGCCGGAAATACCATCACATCAAGCCCAGATGCACAGGGTGCTCGAGGTAAAAACACGCCCAATGGCATGGTCGTTGCTAATTCTGATATTTTTGATATGGCACAGATTAGAGCGGCGGGTTACAGCATCGTCCCCTACACCGTCAACAATGAAGCCGATATGCAAAAACTGCTGAAAGCGGGTGTCACTGGGATCATCAGCGATCGTTCGGATTTACTGTATAAAGCGGTCAGTGAATTTGATGCCAATGGTGATGGCAAAGCTGGAGACTACCTCCTTGCCGATGGTCGTATCGACCCCGCCAAATTTGATGCACAAGGTCACCGTGGCAGTCGTAATCTACGCCCAGAGAATACCTTACCTGCATTTGAAGTAGGGCTAGATAATCTGATGAACACCATGGAAACCGATAACGGGATTACCAAGGATGGCGTTCCGATTATCAAACATGATCCTTACATTGATTCAGTGAAATGTCGTCATGCCGATGGCTCTTCCTACACGGTCACCAATGAAGTTTTAATTAAAAACTTGACCCAAGCTCAAATCCAAAGTCAGTTCATTTGCGACTTGAATCCAGGGCGAGGAACAACACAGCTAAACGAGCTTTCACTCTCTCCAGTAGCCGTTCAAGTTGCCGCAAGCAAAGGCTATATCAGTCCGTATGTCATGCCAACTACACAAGACTTGTTTGATTTCGTAAATGCCTATGTGGCGTACTATGAAACGGGCGCAGGAAAATCAGATCCCAAGGCCGCTGTACGTGTGGCCAATGCCAAAACGGTACGTTTTAATATTGAAACCAAGCTCAATCCACGTAGTGATAAAGACTACAAAGGTAATATTTATAAAGACCGTACAGTAGGTTTCGAGCAAATGACTGATGCACTAGCCAATGTGATTATCAAAAATCACATGGAAAGTCGTGCGGATATTCAAAGTTTTGACTTCCGCACCTTAATCCGCGCTCAAGAACTCTACCCACAGATCCCCACTGTATACTTATGGGGGGATTCAGTACGCCTAAATAATGGCCTAAGCACTGATGGAGATGGCGGTAATCTGCAGGATGAAAATGGTAAAAACACGCCATGGCTTGCAGGTCTTGCTTGGCCATATCGCATCACCACATTATCTGCACCTCAGCGCGTTCAAAGCAGTGGTGGCTTTGAGGGTGTGGCGATTTCGCCCGATGGCAAATTTCTCTACCCAGCGCTTGAAAAACCACTCATAGATAGCCCTGTACGTGACAATATCATCAGTCAATTTGATTTAAGCAAAAAGGCAGTGACCGGCAACTTCTATCGTTTCCCATTGAATAGTTCACTACCAACAACCCCTGCTCTTTCTATCTCTGACTTCCAACTCTTCAGTGCAACAGACGGTGTCGTCATTGAGCATGATTTGAAAACCGGTAAAGATGCTGGCTATAAGAAAATCATGCGTATCACTTTGGGTAAATCAGGTGATCAGGTCGAAAAATCTCAAGTGATTGATTTACTCAATATTGTCAATCCTAATAATTTATACGGTACAACCCGTTCTGGTGACATTGGTACAGGCAATCCCTTTAGCTTTCCATTCAACACTGTAGAAATCATCGTGATTGAAAATGATCATGAACTGACACTGATGGATGATAACAACTATCCTTTCTCAAACAGCCGTAATCCTGCATTACCCGACAATGATGAAGTCATCCGTGTTCGTCTGCCAAAAACACTAGCCTTAAAATAACCTTAGCTGCAAAGCATATAAAAATGCCTATCTATGACAGGCATTTTTATATGCTTTGCATTTTGCTACAACTCTACTCTGCATGGAGTGTTAGTATCCACGCCATCCAGAGAATCCAAATTCCACCCAGCATATTAATAATAAATATGAGGATATTATTTTGAAAAATTTAGCATTAACAACACCGATAGCACTTATTCTTACGTCAAGCATATTGCTCGCCGGCTGTTCGCGAGCACCGTCTGAGAGCGATATTAAAACGGCATATACCAACGAAGTTGAACAAACCAATGCATTGACCCGTAAATTTGGTGGTGACAGCATGACCATTAAAGTCAACGGACTTAAAAAACTAGATTGCAAGGAATCCAGTAATAAAGGGCAATTTATTTGCCAAGTCGAGGTTGATACCACGCTCCCGATTATCGGTGTCCACCATCAAAATACCCAACTCACACTGGCACAAGGAGATACGGGTAATGGGCAAGGCTGGGTCATCGTCCGTGGAGTCGATGCTGCGCCTTAGTTTCATCTTTTTAGCTTAACACTGCCGCACCCACACACACCCTACTCACCTTTAAGCGGCATGTTATGAACAATACACTGCGTTTCTTCGCTCACTTCCCGCTTTGGCTTTTGCGTGGCTTTGCGCATTTCATTGCTTTACTCATGGTCTTATTTCCACATACTGGAATGCGCTGGACCGCCCGGGTCAACCTATTACTGACGATGCCTAATTTGACCCTAAACCAGAGATTGAAATTGGAACGTCAAAGTGTGCATAGCCAATGTTTAACTGCGATGGAATCTTTAAAATGCTGGGGCATGCCCGCTTCATATAGCATCGAGCAAATCCGTCATGTGGAAGGTTTGGATATTCTTAAAACAGCATTAACTGATCCCAATGGCATGATCGCCGTGGTGCCCCACTTCGGGACGTGGGAGATGATGAATGCGTGGCTCAATCAATTTGGTGCGCCTACGATCATGTACAAACCCGCAGGACATGCAGGCCTCAATCGTTTTATGTTTGATGCCAGACAGCGCCTCAATGCAACGCTCGTACCCACAGATGAGCGTGGCGTACGTGCCATCTTTAAAACGCTCAAAAAAGGCGGATTTACGATCATTTTACCCGATCATGTTCCAGAATCTAGTGGGGGGATTTTTGCGCCTTTCTATGGTCATGAAGTCATGACCTCTACCCTCGTGTCAAAGCTGGCACAAAAAACTCAGTGTGCAGTAGTGGGCTTGAGTTGTAATCGGCGGGCGGATGGGGATGGTTTTACGGTGATCTGCGAGCTCCTTTCGGACTCAATCCATAATCAGGATCTGAAAACCTCTGTCACGGCTTTAAATGATGGCATTCAGTCCATGATCCAGCGTGCACCCGAACAATACGTTTGGTCCTATCGTCGCTTTAAAGATGCTGCGGATTTTAAAAGAGTCTATCGACTAGATGAGGCGGCGATTAGCAAAATCGCTAACGACGCCGTATTGAAGGCCCTAGGCTAATCAAGAGTTAATGTTGATCGACCTGCTGTAACCATTGCCAATGTTTACTCATCCCTTGAGTTAAGGTGATTTCGGGCTGCCAATCAAACGTTTCGCTCACATGAGCGACATCCAGAACGACAGCAGGGATATCAAAATTACGACTGGGTAGATAATTCACTTGCGGCGTTTTTTTGGTAATTTGTTGCGCAGTTGCTAAAATATCGAGCAGTGAATGTCCCACTCCACTGCCGACATTAAAAGTTCCCACCGCTTGGCTATCCGTCACGAGTAAAAGTAAGCGGACAACATCTTCAATATAAATATAATCACGAATCACTTTGCCATCACCCCAGATGGTGATCGGTTTATCCTGCAAAATACTCATGAGCACGGTCGCAACCACGCCTTGCACGCCAATTTTCATTTGCCGTGGGCCATAGGGATTCGCTAAACGCAATACCACAGAGGAGACACCATAGAGTTCCCCATACATATGCAGATATTTTTCAATAGCAACCTTCACAATCCCATAGGAACTTTTTGGGTCTAAAGGATGATTTTCTGCAATGGGAATATGTTGCGGTGTACCGTAGACCGTGCCACCCGAAGAAAAATAGATAAAGCGCTTAGGCGGTAGATAGCGCAGAATTTCTAATATTTTCACCGTAGAGATCAGATTATCGTGAATATCCGCCACAGGATCTTGATTTGAGGTCGCAGGGATAGTGGTTGAAACCAAATGATAAATCACATCTGCCTGTGCAAGCAGTGGTTTTAAAGCATCCGTATCGACGAAGTTAATCTGGTGATAAGTAACCAATGGATGAGATGACTGGATTAAATCTGGATTAAACAAGCTCGGCGCACGCCCAACGACATCAACTGCATCGCCACGCGCAAGCAACGCATCAACCAGATGTGAACCCAAAAAACCATTGCCACCCAGAATTAGAACACGCATTAATGATGACCTTGCCCTTGATCATCATCATGATGAGCCTTCACCACCGCGTTATAGACATTCTCAACGCGTAAGACCATATTTTCCAAGGTAAGCTCTGCATCTGCCTTAGCCCATACCGGTTGCATCAGTCGATCCCACTCTTGTGGTTCATTTTGAATAAAGTTCAGTTTTTCGGTGAGTGCCGTGACATCATCCACGGGTACAATCACCTCCCGCGGCAAGAAGTCCTGCACCATCGGAATATCCGTGGCAATAATGGGGCGATGTGCCAGCATACCTTCGACAAACACATAGGCAAAGCCTTCGTTACGCGAAGAAATCAGCATGCCATCGCTCACACTGAGCAAAGACATCCCATCCTTGCGGTAGCCTGAAAAGACCACTTTAGCATTTGTTTTCTGAACCAATGCTTCGAGTTCAACACGCTCAGGACCATCGCCGATCAACAAACATTGCACACCCGACGCTGCGATGGCAGGGATCAATATATCAAAACCCTTGGCAGGAACAAAACGCCCAACCGCACAATACACTGGAGACTCGGGATTAAAACCAAACTCATGCACAAGTTTGTCACGTGTCCAACCCTGAGCGCCACTGGGGACAATGCCATTGTAAATACAACTGACGGGTATCGATAACGTGCGCCCACCCAGCAGACCATCATTACCGCCCAAAATCAAATGATCCATGCGTGCAAAAGCCCACAGCGCAGATTTCTGATTATGCATGGATGCGACAAAACCAATCGTCTTCGGCAAGAAAGGACGAATCCGAGCCAGCAAGATCGTTGCCTTACTCGCTTGTGCATGCACGATATCAAAGGGATTATTTTTAAGAATTGACCAAATATCATAGAGCAGGAATGGATTCTGTCGATTACGATCCATATTGACTGGAAAAACTTGAATGGTCTTTGCAAAGCGATCAATCATCACAGGATGAACAATGACGGAGACCTGATGGGTTAAAGACAACGCATTTGCAAGCTCGATTGCATGCCGCTCAAGCCCACCTTCACCCCAACTGGCCAACACTAAACAAATACGCATCAATCATTCTCTAAGCTTATATTTTAATAAATTTATTAATTTATGAACAAAGCCAATCACTCAATTGATCCAGCCCTATCCACTCATCATCAATTAGATGGGTCAGGCAATCAGCGCATCCCGTGCCGCATCCAAGTGTTCAATTTGTACAGGTAAAGAAAAAACCTCACGCGCACGTTGCTGACAACGGTCGGCACACAACTGACGTAAACTGCTCTGCTGCATCAATGGAATGATGGCATTCGACAGCGCCTCAATCGTCACCTGTGGAATCACGATGGCCGCATCACCCGCAACCTCTTTAAGCCCGCAACTCATCGATGTCACCACCGCACAGCCCGCATCCATCGCTTCAAGCGTCGTCCGACCAAAAGCTTCAGCACCAGTTGAAGGGCTGACGGCAATGGAAGACTGATTAAACACACTCATCACTTCGCTGTGTGGTACATGACCACGAAAATCGATCTGATCCGCAACATCCTTTAACGCAGCATAAACGGATTGCTCATATGCGGACTTACCCGCCTCATGTCCAAACCCCCACGCCCCTAAAAATACGACACGCCAATCCGGAAACTGGGGCAAAATTTTGGCAAGTGACTGGGCAAGTTCGAGCACCCCCTTTTCAGGGATAAAACGTCCAGCGTAAACAATCCACGGCTGACGAACAGTGGGTAGAATTGGTGTAAGTTCATCATTGTTTTGTTGAGAGAGGATCGCATTGTAAACCACTTCAACCCGTGCACCGAGGGCAGGATCAACCCCTTCGAGCAAACGCATCTTAACAAACTTACTCACGCAATAAACATGGTCTACTGTGCGCAAAAGCTTTTCACGATCGGCAACTGTTTTGACTCCTGCCATCCCGTGAGGATCATTATGCAAATGGATCGTCACCCGGCGGTTCGGCAAAACCTTCTTCAATGCTAATGCTAAACGCGCTCGATTATGGACTTCAATGAGCTTAATCTCTGAGTGTTCACGAAGAATTTCCAGACACTTTAATCCATAAGCCCGATTACGTCCGCGTATCCAGGCGAATGAAACAGCCACATGCTGATACCGAACCTCAGGAAAATGCTCGGCACAGCCGCCAAAAACAAGCAACTCGTCCGCATAACGACTGGCTTTGCAAAACTCGTAGACCGTCAATGCCACAGCCCCCGCATCGCCGCTACGAAAACGCTCGCGCGAAGGCAAGATGATTGCAATTTTTGGTACCACGTTACTCTGCATAAGCCACTCAAATAATCTAAGACGCTGTTTTAGGTAACAGACGCTGAGCATCCATTACGGCAATCCCTGCTTGCCAATCCAAGTGATGAATCGCACGCATGCCAATCTCATCACCACTGACTTTCCATACCAAGGACTCTTGATAAGTCTTTGGTGTTAATACGGTAATCTCACTCAAATTCAAGCCATGTCCATAGCGGCGTAAACAATCTTGTGAAGGACGCAATAATCGTCCGGATGCATCCCGAAAAATCCGACCAGCAGGACGACCTAAACTAAAATCACGCACCAAGGGATTGGCTGCATGTGGAGTCCATTGATTCGATAATGGACTATCCGCATAGTAAGCGAACAGCGACTCATTAATCCGAATCTGGCCTTTTTTAGCTGCACAGAATAACCACCAACGTCCCTCATGCTCAAACAATGTCGGGTCAGCTATCTTTACACTGTCAATCAATGTCTTGTGAAACTCCCATTTCAACGGGAACTCGACACAGCGATACAGATCAACCCGCTTCACTTCAGCCTTCTCAGGCATCATATACAGCTCACCCTGATATTCAAATAGAAATGGGTATGATAAATGATGCGTTTCGTCAACCACGGGTACAGGCTCAGTGATACGCTGACCAGTCTCATCGATCTCAATGACACTGATTCGCCCACGCCAAGTGTCAAAAGGAAAATCCTCAAAAAACACATAACGCTTGCCATCTTTTACCCACACAAAAGGATCTGCCCAAAATGCATTATCGGGAGGATAAATCGCCGTTAGATTTTGCGGTTTAGGGTAATCAACAATCTGATCTTGTGTCGTATTGCCCGCCAACAAAAACCACTGTTGACGAAAGCCCTGCTCTTCGACTTGATCGGTCTTACGACCCAGACGCCGAATACGGTTTTGTTGAAACTGGCCCCAAAGACCCAAAAAATAACGCACCAATGCTGTCATCACGGTAGTCTGATTTAATCCTGTATTATTAATCTTGAGTATCTGGCTTATGATCCAATACTTTTGAATCTGCTGAAATATTTTTTAGATGATATTCATATAACTTCGCTTCTTTAAGAAAAGCATAAAAAGCATTAATCATGCTACTGATAAAACCACGCTGACCATTTAAAAAATCACGACGGAGCACATACGACTTAAAGAAGACTAAGGGCATTACCAATACGAGCTTCAGCAGCGAAGGTCGCTTGCCTTTTGCGTTCTTTTCTTTGGCTTTTAGATCAGAATAACGATTATTTTTATCAACCTTGACACTGATATCGGTTAAACCATAGTGATAAATCACACCTTGTGCAGGCTGCACAATGCCATCCACCTGAACCTTTTCATGGGCTTCAATAGCGGTATCATAACTGCCCTTTTCGCGTCTAAAAAAACGAACCTTGGCATGTTGCTTGGTATAGGTATTGGCGACCTTACCCATAAATGAATCTAAAATCGGCGTGATCAAGCCATCGATTTCATTTCGGGCAATGACACCCTGAATCTCATCGCGCAACGCTGCAGATAATTTCTCATCACCATCTAGGTTCAACGCCCAAGGCTGGCGGCATAAACTCAATGCTTTCGCTTTTTGCGCAGCATAGCCCAGCCAATCCTGATGCTGGATTGTGACATTATTGAATTGCTGTGCAATCTCATAGGTTGCGTCAGTACTGCCCGAATCCAAAATAATCACTTCCGCAAAGTCATGCACACTTTCAAGCAGTGCTTTTAGCCAAGGCGCACTGTTTAAACTGACAATATAGACACTACAGGCAATAGTCATAAGCGATAGCGTCCTCGGGCAAGTGCAATTCTCATTTGTAAGGCAGACATCTGTCCGTGTGTACTAACACGGGGCAAACGATAAATATTCTCCGTGGATAAGGGCTCGATCTTTTTACGGGTACTGACCGCACTTGTAAACCCAAGGGACTTCACCATCGCTTCATGCTTTTCATTAAAACGCCCAAAAGGATACGCAAAGCTTTGGCATGAACCCACTAACTGCTGTACCAGTTCGCGAGAGTGCTGAATCTCTTGGAGTGCCTCGGCATCATCCAATGTCGTCAAATTCACATGATGGACACTATGGGCACCAAACTCAATCAGTCCCGAATTTGCCATGTCCTGAATCTGCTCCGGACTGAGTTTTGCAATACCGGAAATATCCGGCGCTAAATAAATGGTCGCTTTGGCATTGTATTTCTTGAGTAGTGGATACGCATATTCATAATTATCCGCAAAGCCATCATCAAACGTCAGGGCAACCTGAGATGCTTTATTGACTGTTTCAGGGGATGCCGCTAATTCGGATACGGTCACAAACTCACGGTGTTGACGCTGTAATAGCTGCAGTAATCGCTCAAATTGCTGAGGGGGCATATTCATACCCGATGCAGGCGCATGCGGAGTGACTTGATGCAGCATCACTAATCGAGGCAAACGTCGATCCCGTATCGGCAACCAAAAGGTATGCCGACCCAGCGCAAATAAAACCAGCGCAGCAATCAACACACCCAATAGTATATAAAACAGCATCAACATAAAGACTACCTCAATGGCGTTACTGATTAGACTTTAGTAATTGCAGCCGTTGATCGACTTTGAACCATCGCTCTTGCCAATGCCCAGCCCAACAACAACCAGACAAGTCCCGCATAGTTATTGGTCTGCATACTCATTGACGAGGTCAATGGCCAAAACAACATGATCGGTGCAACAAAAACCACGACTGATTGCAAGAGATTGTTTTTAAAATCCAAACCGCGCCAGAGCACTCTAAAGATCAGGAATAAAATAATCAGAAAAATTACCAAACCGATCACACCGTTTTGTGACAACCATTCTAGATAAATATTATGAGGATGGACTTCACAGCCTTCATCAGGATGGAGAACTCGCGGTAATGCTTCACAACCGCGATTAAAATAACGTGTACCAATACCAACAATCGGAGACTGTTCCCATAGAATTATCGCCGTATGGAATACCTGATAATACGAACTATTCTGGAAATTAGACAATTGATCGAAGAAGCTCATCACGGTACGCGCGAACATTTTTGGCGCAAGAACCACCGCTGACACAGCAAGTGCGATGAAGGCGACTGCGGCTCCACCGATAAACTTGAACGATAGTTTTTCTTGATAAATCAGCGCAACCAACAAAACAAAATTAATCATGCCAAATAATAAGAAGACGATGCGCTCACCCGTCAAGAAAGCAAATACCTGCGATAGTGCAATCATACCGACTACTAAAGCCAAGAAACGCGGCTTAGGCAGTTTGCTTGAGATGAAGAGCAACGCAACCAATGCCATCGGGTAAATCCGTAAAGCATAACTACCGGGCATAAGCTTTGAGAAAGGTCCAGTCAAGCGCGTCCCCACAGGCTGATGACCAAAAATATCCCGGCCAAGACAGTACTGCAAAATCGAATCCAATGCGATAAACAAAAAGAAAACCAGCGCGGAGCGCTCAAATACTCTCAAGCGATTGGCATCTGTAAAAACCAGACAACACAATACCAGTCCAAACGCGGGCCAACGGATAAAGATGAGGGATTGCTCTAATGAGTAAAGCTGATCCACCGAAAAGAATGAGGTCACGAAAATCATGAAAGCCCACAACACCAAAACGGCTTTGAACCAAGCTTGCTTTCTCACCAAGCTTTCTGGACGCATGAACCAAAAAACAGCTAAGAAGAGAGCTGCGATCGATGCAGTTGCATCGGAAGTAACACGCGAACCCAAAATTAAAAAAGGCAATAAAATCAAAAATGCCAAACTCCACCGACTGATCGGTTGGTTGTCTGCCGATGGATGATTGATCGTTGGCGCTATTTGACCCATACAAACCTCAAGTAATTTTTTATAACGTTCATAATAAATGAATAACTTTCATTAAATACGACTATTTAATGAAGTGCATCAACTTATCCTGTCTAATTTTGTGAGTAACCAATTGACCGCACGATCTGCCTCACGCAAAGGTTCCGCATTGTTAAAGCCTTCACCTTTTAAATACTCTACCAGCGGTAAAAAAATATGCTGCCTAGCCAGCAGGTCGGTTGCTTGTGTCACGGTATCTTTTTTAATTTGGGGCATCTTCAACAAACCAACTTGACATCCAGCGGTCAACGCCTCAAACAACATGGACCCACTATCTTGTGTCACCCAAACGACCTCAGCAAGTTGCAGTTGTTCAAATAGCCAGCCTTGCGGTGTTTCAGAGACGGGAAAAATTTGAAGATGAGGAAGATTTTGCTGTGATAACTGTGAAACGAAGGAATCCGGTGTACGTCTTGAAGTCGTCAAAATAATCGTTTGTGCTTCGTCTTTTAGACTTAAGTTCGACACTAAATCATTAATCTGCTTGATGAGCTGCGCTTCAGACCAATCATAGCGCTTGGATGCGCCGCCAATTAAGATCAGGTGGCGATGTGGGATATGGCGATGTTCGTTGACCAGAGGATTTAATACCCCTTTAGAAATCAGCACATGGTCTGGTACTAACGGATTTTGATCAGCATAATCATGTGCAGGAACGATGGCATAATCAAACCATTGTACAGGCAAGGTCGGTCTCATGAGTACGACGCTTTTGGCAGCCGGAAAGCATTTTTGCAGCAAGATTAATATCCAATGCGTGGCGTGACCCACGCCTATGATCAAATCAGGCTCATGGAGTCGCATCAATGATTGAGGAAGTTGTCCCAAGCGGCCCTGTGATAACCAATAAAGCAATAATGAAAACTTAGAAATGCCTTTGACGGAGATATCTTCGACATGAATCGCAATATCGCGACGCTCTAAAGCAGCAAAAAGACCACGTGCTTGCGCAACATGACCTGCTTTACCATCGGAGAGATGCCAGATATTCATAACCATGGAGATTTGTCGTTGTTATTGAAATCAGATGCGATGAATAAAATCATGTCATTCACCCAAAACCCTTCACTTTTAGTATACCAAGCTATCCATATTAAAAAGATGTGATTTGATCTTCAAACACACTGATCAAATCACATCCTATTGGCTTTTCTTTGACATGAAGTGAACTTTATTCGCTCACTTCATATCTGTCATGACGACTTATACGTAAGTCAGCCAATCTTGATGCTTTGGATTCTTTCCAGCAACCGTATCAAAGTACAGCTGTTGTAATTGTGCAGTAATCGGACCACGTGTGCCTGCACCAATTTGACGACCATCAACTTCACGAATTGGTGTCACTTCAGCAGCCGTACCAGTGAAGAATGCCTCATCCGCAATATACACTTCATCACGAGTTAAACGCTTTTCAATCACTTCAAAGCCCAAGTCATGTGCCAGAGTAATTAAAGTTGCACGAGTAATCCCGTTTAAGCAACTGGTTACTTCAGGGGTATAGAGCACGCCATCACGAACGATGAAAATATTCTCACCCGAACCTTCAGCCACATAACCTTCTGGATCAAGCAACAACGCTTCATCAGCCCCTGCAGAGAGTGCCTCTTGCAGCGCCAGCATAGAGTTACTGTAGCTACCAGTCGCTTTAGCACGGGTCATAGTGATGTTGACATGGTGACGTGTGAAAGAGCTGGTGCGAACCACGATACCGCGCTCTAGCGCCTCTTGCCCCATATAAGCAGGCCATTCCCACGCAGCTACGCTAACACGTACAGTCAGACCCGTAGCACGGAGTCCCATCGCTTCAGAGCCGTAGAATGCCAGCGGACGGAAATAAGCAGATTTCAGTTTATTTTCACGGACCACGCTGATATGCGCGGCATTGATTTCATCTTGGGTAAAAGGAATCTTCATCCCCATGATATGCGCCGACTCAAACAAACGACGGGTATGCTCTTTCAATTTAAAAATCGCAGTTTTCGGTGCTTCGTCTGTACCAGTGTTATACGCACGCACACCTTCGAACACACCCATACCATAATGTAAAGTATGTGTTAATACATGAACTTGCGCATCACGCCAAGGAACTAATTTACCATCAAACCAAATAAAACCATCACGGTCAGCCATACTCACGGCAGAATCTCCACAAAATTGAGAAAACAAAAAAGGTACTACTCCAAGGCAGCCGCTAATCGGCTGTTGGATCAATTAATTGTTGCCAGAGGGCGCGAACCGTCGTGCGGGTATCCAGCCAATCCGCCGCTTGGACTTGCAATGATTGATTTGCAAGAGCGAGACGATGACTTTCAAAACGTTCGCGTAAATACGCATCCGTCAAGGCATTCGCATCGGCGCGGGATAAGCGGCCAGCTGTTGCCAAGGCGTCTAATATGCGTACATTGTCTGAGTAGTGGGCTAAAGCGGGTTCAGCATTAGCCCAAGCCAACACCCCATATTGTGCCATAAACTCAATATCGACGATACCGCCAGCATCTTGCTTTAGATGAAAAAAACCATTTTCTTGTTGTGTTTTTGATGATCCAAGATGATCTTGCATCTTTTGGCGCATTGCTCGCACCTCTTCGCGCACGACCTGCGGATCACGCGGCAGGGTCAAGATTGATAGTCGAATCTGCTCAAAAGCATCCCGCACGGTTTGATCCCCTGCCACACTTCTAGAGCGCGCCAGTGCCTGATGCTCCCAGAGCCAAGCACTTTTCTGCTGGTAAAGCTCAAAAGCATGCAGACTTGAAACCAAGAGCCCGGCCTGTCCAGAAGGCCGAAGACGCGTATCCACTTCATAAATCCGCCCATCCAAAGTCTGGGTGGATAGCATCGTCATAATTTTCTGCGCAAGACGCGCACAAAACTGAAAGCCACTTAATGGTTTTTCACCATCGGTATCCGCCTGCTCATCGACATCATGCAAGAAAACCAAATCCAGATCTGAGCTATAACTCATCTCAATACCGCCCAACTTGCCATAACCGATGATGGCAAATTGCGGATGAGCACTGCTGGCTCGCTCTCCATTCAGATTCTCACGATAATTGGATGCGCGCAGCGGCCAACCATGCCTCGCCACCAAGGGTGCTAGTGCCAATTGCAATACGGTCTCAAGTACCACTTCAGCGATATCAGTCAATGCATCACTGATTTTCATAAGCGGCCTTTCAGCTAAGACATCACTGGCAGCAACTTGCAAAACGTGGCTCTTTTTAAATAAACGCAAGACACGCATCTGCTCTTCGACATCGTCGCGCTCAATTCTCAGTAGCTCTTGACGCAGTGAATCTGACAAATCCTCACGGCTTGGAAGTTGATACAGATCAACTGCCAAGAACTCATCCAGAAGAACCGGATAACGCGTCAATTCCTCGCAAATCCAGGGGCTGGCGTGCACCATCCGAACGAGGTTCAGTAAAGCTTTAGGATTTTCGAGTAAGAGCACCAAATAGACACTGCGCCGTACAACCGCTTCAATGAGTGGCAATAGACGTAACAAGGTTGTTTGGATTGCCTTTGATTCACTCAATGACAATAGAGCATCAAGTAATTGTGGCCAGAATGCCTGTAAGCGCTCACTTGCAAGCGTGGGTAGTGCCTGAATCAAGCGACTATCCCAGAACGCCTGTAATTGAGCTCGCGCCTCATCATCTAGATGACGATGTAAGGTTTGACTCAGTTCTTCAAGATTTAAGCTCCGCTGCTGCACCCGTCTATCAGCAACAACATCCGCAAACTGAGCACGCACGCTATCGCGTACCTGTTCAAGAGACTCAAGCAACGCTGCCCAATCCGAGAAGTTTAGGCTTTCTGCCAATCGCTGCTGTAAAGCATGATCAATGGGAAGATGTTGCGTTTGTTGGTCATTTTGAGCCTGAATACCATGCTCAAGACGACGCAAAAACAGATATGCCGAACGGAGTTCTTCGACATCCTCAAGCGGCATCAGCTCTAACTGCCCAAGCTGATCAAGAGCGGACATACAATTGGCAACCCGTAATTCACGCCATGTGCCGCCATAAATCAACTGAAAAGCCTGCACAATGAACTCAATCTCGCGAATTCCGCCCGTGCCCAGCTTGATATCCCCTTGTACATTTCGTCTGATCTGCTCGCGCTCAATCAAACCCTTCATTTCGCGCAATGCTGCAAACGCCGAGAAATCGACATAACGTCGATAAACAAAAGGGCGTGTCATTTTTAATAAGTTGTTACCGGCGACCCCGCCCGTGATTACCCGTGCTTTGATCCAGGCATAGCGTTCCCATTCGCGACCATGTTGTTCAAGATAACGCTCAAGGGAAACATAGTTACACGCCAGTGCACTACCATCCCCCCATGGACGTAAACGCATATCTACACGGAACACAAAACCATCTGGGTTAACGGTATCAAGCAGACGAATAACTGCTTGCCCCCACTGCACACAAAATTGCTGAATGCTGATCGATCGTCGTCCTGTCGTTTCCCCCGACTCGTCAAAAGCAAAGATAAGGTCAATATCACTGGATAAATTGAGTTCACGTGCGCCAAGCTTGCCCATGCCTATGACAATCAAGTTTTGCACCTGACCATCCTCACCGATGGGCTCACCATACTTCTCAACAAGTTGTGGTCGAGAAAAACCAACGGCTTCTTGAATGGCAACGTCAGCAAAATCAGATAACTCCCGGGTCAGCGTCACCACATCTGTGAGTTGATTTGCGTCCTGCCATATCCAGCGAAACATCAAACGTGCACGTAGACGGCGTATAACTTGCATCCACTCAAACTCAGTTGCGATGTCTTTTAAAGCATGCTGAGTTTGTACACGAATGTCCTCAAGACTTAGGCTTTGCTTGAATTGGTCGATATTAAAATCGGATTGAATGGCTTCAGGCTGTTGTCGGAGAACTTGATTAGCGTAGTTACTTGCCACTAAAGTTTTACGTAACTCGACATCGGGAAGATGAGCAGGTGCGTTAATAGTCATATCCGTATGGTTTTCAATGTTGAATCATCGCTTACCATAACGTGTGGCGCTATGAGCAAGCAAGTGTAAAGTTCAGTGAACCACTTTGCGCTCAAAGCAAGATGTTTAAAGATTACTTTATAATCTGCCAAGCTGCATTTTGAAGGACGACCCGATAACCATCAAAATCAATAAACGTTACACCCCTTGCATCCCAATAGGGATTGAATGAAGAGGCTTGTTTAAACCCTGCATCCAGCATCCGATCACAGGCACGCTGCCACTCCAGACTGTCATCAATATAAAAAACGATGAGATCCTCGTGGGTTGGCGAAGGATATACAGGACTCTGGTGACAATGAGTAAACTCAAAATGGTAATCCACTCCTAGCATACCGAGCATCACGCCATCAAAGCCTTCATGATCCTGAAAGTCGCCAATAACATGCAACCCCAAACCACGGGTATACATTGAAATCGTTTGCTTAAGATTACTCACAGGGCGAGCAAGCCTCAGATGATAAGACATAGGAAAATTCTCGTATATTTAAACACGATTAGATTTATGACAAAGAGAGGAATCCTATCAATAAGAATCAATTCAAGCTGGAAGCAAATCGCTCAAATCGCGGCTGCCAATTCTGGGTAATATCCGCCGATGCAATCACACCCACTGCGCGACCAATTAAAAGCTCACGAGGAACCATGCCAAAATAGCGTGAATCCGCACTGTTATCCCGGTTATCACCCAACATTAGATAATGATCAGCGGGAACAACCATGGGCGCAAAACTATCCCGAGCATCGCCTTGTTGTGGGCGGAGCCATTGAATAACATGCTTGGCTTGACCATCACTTTCATCTAAACGCAGTGCATTTAACGTTAGGTTTGGCTTCACCTGTTCATTCACAATGCCAATAGGTGCATATGTTTCTGGTTTTCCATTAACGATGAGAATCTTGTCGCGCATTTCAACGGTATCGCCAGGTACAGCAACTAATCGCTTGATTAAACGCTTATCGTCCTTTGGTGAAAAAAAGGTGACAATATCGCCTCGCTTGGGATCACCGGTATGGGCTAATACTACGTTGGTCAGTGGGAATTTTAAATTGAAGGCTAAGCGATTCACCAAAACCACATCACCTTCCAGTAATGTTGGTCGCATTGATCCTGAAGGAATTGGATTCCAGTCTGCGACAGCCGTGCGAAACAAGCCGAAGAGCATCATAAAGATCAAGAACCCACGATTATTTCGAATAAATGCCTGCATACAAAAACCTCTCGAAAACTGAAAAATCATCTCAATCAAAATGAAGTCATTCTTTATTGCCGAATTACGTTAAGCCATTGCAGGCAATGGCTTGCAAAAAAAGATAATGAATCACCGTACGCTTGAGCATGTTGTATCAAATTTAAAATGAAGTTTTGTGATTTTTTATACAGCATATGACAGGGATCATGTAAGCAACGTGATCTAATCTTTTTTAAATTCTAATTACTTATAAATACTGCATGATCAACTAAAATGCATGAGATTGAGAATTCAGTCTTGTGCATGGCATTTTTACGGTGTCACGACGCGTCCAGCATCTCAAAGCCATTATTTAATAGAAGTGTGATACATTTCACACTACCCTTCTTATTTACCTTAATGAAGCATCAATGAAATCAATTTTAGTTTTCTATGAAGTTAAATCTGAAGAAAATGAAACGCTCTTGGTCGAGCAGTTTGAAAAAGCAACGAAAACACCTTGGTACAGAATCAACGCAGCAACATGGATTACCAACACCCACATTCACCCCAATTAACTCAAATTTCTTCTCAAGGCATTTTTATTCCCTGATGACAAATTATTGATCATCGAACTGGGCAACAAAGCTGCTTGTCATGGTTTTTCAGAAGAAAAATTACGTTGGCTGGATTATGCAGATCCATTGAAGAAAAATGCACTGCATCCATAATCCATGGCCAGCGGTCAATACTTAATGAGCGCTGGTCATCAAATAACACATATTAAGACTCTATAGCGAAAGGCAGCGAGGGGCGAAATTGCGGCAGGGGTACCGCAACAACTCCACGCAATGTTCCCTTTGCAATATTGAACCAATCAAAATAATCACGCCACAATACAATCTGTCCTTGTTCAACTCGAAACGTACCGCAGACCCAAAATGCAATATGCAGTGGGCCCACTTCAATCACATCAGTACGCTCGGTCATCACAACATTTCCATTGGTTGCTATACGATGGATCTGGACCTGAAAACCTGTTCTTTTGCTCAGCAAACGCTTAAATAAATTTGAGACAACTCGCCCACCTTTGATGGTGGGTAAAGATACATTGGTATAACGTAAATTTGGAGCCAGAAGTGCTGCAATCCGATCATGATCCTGCACCTCAAGTGCGTGCAGGAAACTGGTAACGATCTCTTCTGGGGAAGCCGTGGGTGCCGTATACATAGTCATTTAAATTACCCTTTATGAAAATTGCTATTGGATCAAAAAACACGTCTAAGACCTGTACACCCTAAAGTGTTTGAGAACACCCGCTCAATGAGTGCAAATCTCTCGACTATGCTCAAGAAACAGCGTGTTATTTAACTCACTGCCTCAACAACGACAGCCATACCATTTAATACCGACATCCCTGTAATCGCATCGATGAATTGGTCATCGGTAATATCATTCAGACTCACACCTGATACTTTGCGCGCCGTATCTAAACGAACCCCTTTTCGATCGTGCCCCCAGCCATGAGGGACACTGACCACACCCGCCATCACCTGCGTCGTAATTTCCGCAGGTAACTCAATACTGCCCACCCGCGAACTGACTCGCACGTGCTGACCCTCACTAATCTGTAAACGCACGGCATCATCTGGGTTTAGCATTGCGGTACAACGCCCTTTACCTTTGATCAAACGATGTGAATTGTGCATCCATGAGTTATTACTACGGACATGGCGACGACCGATGACTTGCATTTGATGGCTAAGTGTTTCTGACAATTTGACGCGTGCACGGTCTATATCTTTCAAATACAAATCGGGAATGATGTTAATCACTTGTTTACGCGCCAATAAGACATTCGCTTTCAAAGCTCCTAAATCAACGCCATGGGGGTTTAAACGGAGTGTCTTTAAACTTAAGCCCTGTTTATCCGGAGATAACACGGTTTTGATCTTTTGTAGTAATGTACTCTTCGGATGCAGTAAGGGAGAATGACTGCCATAAGGTCCAGTCCGCAAAATCAAATCTATTCCGGCATCAAGACCCAATCGATCAATGACTTGAAATACTCTTTCACGTACAAAACGTTCAGCACCACTAGAATCTTTTAAACGTTGAGTAAGTGCCAATAGAATCTGCCAATCATGCTGACTGCCTGTTGGGGCAGCAAACAAAGCTGGCGACCATTTTGCAACATTGCGCACAGTCAATGCAGCTAAACCCACCTCCATATGCGAGCGCTCAAGCGCACTCGTCGGAGGCAAAATAATATGGGCATGGCGCGTAGTCTCATTGATATAGATATCGATAGAAACCATAAAATCAAGCGAGGCCAATGCAGTATCCAACTGACGCCCATTCGCTGTGGAGAGAACGGGATTGCCCGCATGGGTAAATAAAGCCCGAATTTTCCCTTTTCCTTCGGTTAATATTTCCTCTGCCAAAGCTGAAGAAGGCAACTCACCGCCAAAAGAGGGCAATTGCCGTACTCTAGAACGACGACGACCATACTCCCCTTTTGAACCAAATTTCAACATATCCATAGGCGGTGATGCGAACATCATCCCACCTTCCCGATCCAGATTACCAGTTAGAACATTAACGACATGCAATAACCACGTGGTCAGCCCACCAAACTCCTGTACACAGGCACCAATCCGGCCATAACAAGCCGCATGCTCTGCTTGAGCAAACTCACGTGTTAACTCACGTATTTGATCCGCAGTGATTCCAGTCAAAGCGGACACGGCTTCAGGCGTAAACTCAGCAAGTGCCGCTTGCAGCACGTCTAAATCGGCAGCAGGAATCGACAAATCGCGTAGGCGTACAAGCTTTTCTGTAAATAGAACGTGAATCATCGCTGCCAAGAAAAAGAAATCAGTCCCAGGGCGAATAAAAAGATGCTCATCCACTTTTTCAGCAGTTTCCGTTTGCCGTGGATCAATAAGCACGACTCGACCACCACGCTCGCGAATCGCTTTGATTCTGCCCATGGGATCACCAGCACTCATCAAGCTGCCATTGGAGGCCGCTGGGTTTCCACCAACGATGAGAAAAAAATCAGTGCGGTCTAAATCGGGGACTGGAAATAAAAGCTGATGATTAAACATCTGTAAATTGGCCAGCATAGTGGGCAACTGATCAGCAGAGGTTGCGCTAAATGTCTTTTTGGCCCCGAGTGCATGAATGAAAGACGGGACAAGCAAAAGTGCTGGCGTATGAACCGTCGGATTGCCCAGATATGCGGCTATGGATTCACCACCATACGTCTTACGAATTTTTTTCAGGTTATGCTCAATTGTCTCATAAGCCTCTTCCCAAGAAATTTTGACGAAGTCGTCACCCACACGTTTGACAGGATATCGGAGGCGATCAGGATCTTCATGCAAATCTTTTAATGCCACAGCTTTAGGACAGATATGACCCCGAGAAAAGCTATCGTCTTTATCCCCTTTAATCGACAAAATCTCGCCATCTTGGTGGGTAATCACGACACCACACATTGCTTCACATAAATGGCATGTTCGAAAGTGCTGCTCAGGGGCTTTTAAAACGGTCATGGCCTTGGCTCCGTGCTGTGGCTGAGTAATTATATTACGGCAAATATAGGCATTGAACTTTAAACATCATATATTGACAACAATTACTGTCAATATAATTTATCGACGCAGCAGATATAGATTTCAATGAATATTTTTTTCAAACATCCACGCCATTTGGAGGGAATAACATATAAATAAAGGTCAGATACATATACTGATCTGACCTTTCATCGCCTGATCCACGCATCAGAAAAAACTTATAGCCACAGCAACACACATATAAGCACTAAGAAAAACTCTCAGTCTACTTTTTCTGCACCCTGACGCATACGCACTCCCAACTCATCAAGATCGATCTCAGATCGTTTCAATAAAGGAAAAAAACAACTTTCCATATCATCCACATAGACATCGAATCGCTGGGAAAGTACCTTAACAGTCGCATCAAAAAGCTCATCATCAGCTCCCATATGCTGTAGCTTTGCAATGAGCTCTTTAAAGCCAACATGCGCGACAATAGCTTCATCTACCAGATCTTGACCACGCTTAATTTTGCTTAAAATAAACGGAAAAAAAACATTTTCCTGAATGATCATATATTTCAATAAATCCCGACTTAAGAAATTGGCAAACTTTTCTTTTAATCGAGAATCACCCTCGCCTAACTCCAAATAATCGGTAAAGAGTTCTGAGAGTTTACGATGATCAATGGTTAATAGATCAATTGCATTAGATGGCGGAACGATAACTTGAGTGTTCATGATTAATCTCCTTCCTTCATACATGCTTCTGATGAAGCATGAAGGCAAACTTATCCCTAAAAAATTAAACCCTATTCACTTATTCATTATCGTATTCACCTTATAGACCCAATCATTCCTATTTTTGTTTGGCCTTTTTAAGAAAAACGTATTTTTATGCCGACCAATACGTCGACCCGCTCACACTTAGTACATTTTTCATCCACTTCAAGCACAAAAAAATCGGCTTCGTTAATGCCTGAGTTAAGTTCTGTATGGCTTACTCGTACAGATATTGATCAATCCACTTTGTACGCCATACTGAATATGCCTATTTTTTTTGGCAATAATCAATTCACTCAATGGAGTTCCCTATGAAACGTTTACTTCTTGCTGCCATTATCGGTATTTCAGCAAATGCTTTTGCCGATGACCCTCCGGTTTCGGATACCCAAAGCTCAACAAGCAGTTCTACACTTCCCGATTCGTCAACCACACAGCCCTCGTCTGAATCAAATACTCCACACAAGAAGAGAGCTCATCATGAGCACACCCCACCTGTAACCAGTGATCCTAATCAAGGGACTACTTCGACACCACAAAATCCACCGCCTACCAATCCCAACCAACCTATTCCATCTCAACCCCAACCCAGCGTAAGTTGATATGAATATAACGCTAAGAACTCCTGTATCGGGTTCTTAGCGTTAAATTAATTTCAGATTCATTGAGAGATAAGGGAGAATCATCATGAAACGTTTATTTTTAGCCATTGTCATTGCCTCCTGTGCAATTGTCCAAATTTCATGCAAATTTGACAATAAACCCACAACAGCTGAGCCCACTGTGCAGGCACCTACTACCAGTAGCAGCTAGCGAGATCACATCAATCTGCGAGCACAAAAAAAGCCCCTAAGCAGCATGCTTAAGGGCTTTTTTATCTACCTAAGTAGAGTACAACAATATGGCGCAGCGGACGGGACTCGAACCCGCGACCCTCGGCGTGACAGGCCGATATTCTAACCAACTGAACTACCGCTGCTAGGTCTAGCTAAACGTTACTGATATCACAAACTAGGGCAATATTGGTGGGCGTTGACGGG
>NZ_JBKGVE010000003.1:0-424307 GCF_046462495.1 Aquirhabdus sp.
GTTTGTGTTGCTTAAGCCACTTGATACTGAAGATACCGCGCTAGTTGTATCTGACAGACCACTGCTAATCGCAGACACCGAGCTGTTTGTGTTGCTTAAGCCACTTGATACTGAAGATACCGCGCTAGTTGTATCTGACAGGCCACTGCTGATCGCAGACACCGAGCTGTTCGTGTTACTTAAGCCACTTGATACTGAAGATACAGCGCTAGTCGTATCTGACAGACCACTGCTAATCGCAGAGACTGAACTATTGGTGTTACTTAAGCCACTTGATACTGAAGATACCGCACTGGTGGTATCTGACAGACCGCTGCTGATTGAAGACACTGAACTGTTCGTGTTGCTTAAGCCACTAGAGACTGAAGATACCGCACTGGTGGTATCTGACAGACCACTGCTAATCGCAGACACCGAACTATTGGTGTTGCTCAAGCCACTTGATACTGAAGATACAGCGCTAGTCGTATCTGACAGACCGCTGCTGATCGCAGACACCGAGCTGTTGGTATTGCTCAAGCCTGTTGAAACGTTGCTTAAGCCTGAAGATACGCTAGAGACCGCGCTTGTTGTATTGCTTAAGCCTGAAGACACGCTAGAGACTGCACTGGTCGTGTTGC
The DNA here is from genome assembly GCF_046462495.1 of Aquirhabdus sp. Classification (NCBI taxonomy): domain Bacteria; kingdom Pseudomonadati; phylum Pseudomonadota; class Gammaproteobacteria; order Moraxellales; family Moraxellaceae; genus Aquirhabdus; species Aquirhabdus sp. The sequence continues at coordinate 621 of NZ_JBKGVE010000003.1, forward strand.
TCAAGCCTGTTGAGACATTGCTCAGACCACTGCTAATTGCAGACACCGAGCTGTTGGTATTGCTCAAGCCTGTTGAAACGTTGCTCAAGCCTGAAGATACGCTAGAGACCGCGCTTGTTGTATTGCTTAAGCCTGAAGACACGCTAGAGACTGCACTGGTCGTGTTGCTTAAGCCTGTTGAGACATTGCTCAAGCCACTGCTGATTGCAGACACCGAGCTGTTGGTATTGCTCAAGCCTGTTGAGACATTGCTCAAGCCACTGCTGATTGCAGACACCGAGCTGTTTGTATTGCTCAAGCCTGTTGAAACATTGCTCAAGCCACTGCTGATTGCAGACACCGAGCTGTTGGTATTGCTCAAGCCCGTTGAAACGTTGCTCAAGCCACTGCTGATTGCAGACACCGAGCTGTTGGTATTACTCAAGCCTGTTGAAACGTTGCTCAAGCCTGAAGATACTGAAGAGACTGCACTTGTTGTATTGCTTAAGCCTGAAGACACGCTAGAGACTGCACTTGTCGTGTTGCTTAAGCCTGTTGAGACATTACTCAAGCCTGATGATACTGAAGATACTGCACTTGTCGTATTGCTCAAGCCAGTCGACACATTGCTTAAACCGCTAGAAACACTGGATACTGCGCTGGTTGTTGTGCTGAGACCGCTGCTAACCGCAGAAACTGAACTAGCGACAGTAGAAAGCTGTTGCACGTTTACCGCGTCAGTTAACTGGGTTCCGCCTGCAAGTCCTGTAATCTGACGAAGTGTAGTACCGCCCGCACTTACATCCACATTACCAGTTGTCGTTCGACTAACACCAGAGAACAACTCAGTTATCGTGCCGCCGGCTCGACTAGCAGATGAACCAGTTCCTAGTCCCACACCACCAACAACACTAGTAGCGGCTCCCATACCAATCGCCACACCGTTCGTAGCAGCGGCTGTAGCCGAGGACTTACCACCCAGAGCAATAGAGTCAGTACCTAATGCTTGAGCACCTAACGTTGTAGCTGAAGATGTCTCTGCCGCACCAGAATATCCACCCAATGCCAAACCACCTGTCGCAGCTTGTGTTCCCGTTCCAACTGCTACACCATTAGTAGCAGTTGCACCAACGTAAGCATTACGACCAACCGCAATTGAACGATCTGCTAACCCTTGTGCCGAACTCTGACTAGTTGCAGTTCCGGCATTGCTATTCCCCGCATTGTTACCACCCCCAATCGCAACTGAAGACAGTCCATTTGCAAACGTATCATTACCAATCGCCGTTGCACCTTGCGCCGCGGGGATATAAGTAATACTTGCTCCACTACCATACCCTGTCGCACCAGCGTGAGCGCCAGAACCCATCGCAATAGCACCATTAGCACCAACATGAGAGTCCTGACCAAAAGCTTGGTTGAAGCCAGATGTACCATTTGCGCCAGGAGCAGATCCGGAACCAAATGCTGTCGCATTGCCACCAATCGCAATCGTATTGCTATCCGCATTATTGGTATTACCGGAAGTAGTCGTTCCGCCGGTTCCGTTACCGATTGCAATAGCACCCGTACCGTTTGCCGTAATGTTACCCGAACTACCAGTGTTAGCATTACCTACAGCATATGCCGCAAAAGCCGAATTCCCCTGCAGGAATACTACACTCACCGCAATAGCAATCAACGATCGCTTTAAAAGTCCGCCTGAAGTGTGATTTTGTTCTTGTTCTCCACCTTCGATACGACTGACACTACTTACCGAAGAATGGCTATTTTTTCCTTGAGCCTTTGTAATTTCGGATACTGCGACCCATGTATTATGCGCCTTGCTCCAAATAACACGATAAATCTTATTCATAAGAAAAAATCCACAAAAAAGTCATAGGGTCGGATCGCGACCAAGGCAAAATTAAGGCAAAAATGGATAAACAAAATCGGGTTCGGTTCAAACTCGACTCTTGCTCAGTCCAAAAAATAAAAAACTATAAAAAAAATACAAAAACCAAACAGTAAAACTTCTCAAGCTTCGGCAAATGACGACAAAAAGAGACTCAATTCACAGTTTGGCATAATTCCATAAGGCGAACTTACAGTCAACATGACATTTCTGACATCTGACCAACGGTTAAAAATCAAGATAATCAAACTAATAATATGATTAATAACGTATTTAATGAATAAAACCGATGTTACATAACACCAACGTATTGAAAATAAATTTTCTTTATCTCTTTTTTATATTAAATTTCATATAGTCGGTCTCAAAAGATCAAATTTTCTTGAAAAATTTATGCAAAAAAAAAGCGCACCGATCAGGTGCGCTTTTTTTGATATTATTAAAAAATATTTCAAATTCGAAGAAAAACTTACTCTGTTTTTTTAGCCAACAGATTGCTTTTATTCAACTTATTAAGCAAAGCAAGATTAGATAATGTGTTTTCATCGTCCGCTTGGCGTTCACTGGCTATGTTTAGCCAATGCTGAGCCTGAATCAAATCTCCTTTCATCAAATACGCGCCGCCAAGATTATTCGGTAAATCCAATATGCTGGGCTCTAACGCCCAGGCTTTAAGCAATGCTTCTATAGCATCCAATCGTAGTGCCAAACGACAACTGCCAAGCAGAAACCAAGCTCCGGCCTCATCGGGTCGTTGTTGACTCCAAAACTCAGCAATCGGCATTGCAAGTTGGTACTGAGCAAAAATAAGAACCATCGCATGGCACCAGCCCAAAGAATCTCCCAATACAGGATGGAGATTAAATGCACGGGCATAGCTGACGATTGCATCTGCCACTTGACCCCGAGCACGAAGCACATACGCCATCTGATAATGGGCCGGAGCAAAATTTGGTGACAAACTGAGTGCATGCTGTACGGATGATAATGCGTAGCTAAGTCGCTTCATTTCTAAAAAAACGCGGCTTTGCATGACCCAGTGTTCAGCCGAAGAAGCGTTTTGATCTAAAGCGATCTGAATTTCATCCAGCGCGGCATTCCATTGCTTCGCCTCAATCAAACCACCTACTTTTTCGCTAAACTCAGACATGCACCACATCCGTAAAATTTAAAATCCGTGATCGTAATAACACATCAGTCATGCACTAAGAAGCAGGGGGTGTTGGCGCCCGCAATATAATGGGGCAACCTTTAAACGTTGCTTGCTGAGCAATCGCATCTCTCTGGCCTAAAAGCTGAGCATAGACAGTTCGAGGACTTGAGGAAGATTGACCCGCACTATAGGACACACTTGGGCTCCATCCCCAGCCATAGCGCCCACCGCCAAATGCACCTAAGCCAAAATTAAATCCAGACCAGATGCTCTTTGGCACCTCGACACCATTGCGTAAGTAAGTATCAACACGGATATATTCAGCATTCAGTTGATTACAGTTCATCGACTGGTAGTTAGTTGGAGATACATAAAGCGGCCGAACAGGTCCAGTTTCACAGCCTGTTATAGCCATGACGACACAGCCTATCGCTATAGCGATCACGCCCCGAGTGCGTTTATTAATAGATTGGCTCATCGTCCGTCATCCTTTCTCAATAATGTCTACCGTGTCACCATTTCATCATATAACTGATTGAAAGCCAATGTCAGTTTATGATCGGGTACCAAATGAATAAGCGGTTGGTTTTTCTGATGAGACTCTTTCATAATCACAGAACTCGGCAACATGCTCGCAAACACTGGTAATCCTTGATCTTTTAGTTCCTGTACAACCTGCTGAGGCAATGACGCACGACTTTGGTACTGATTAACCACAATACCCTCTACTTCAAGGCTCGCATTATGGTCACTCTGTGACTCTGCAACATTCTCAAGCAAGGTCATCAGAGCACGGCTTGAAAACACGTCACAGTCAAAAGGGATCACCACACGCTCAACAGCAATCAGTGCTGACAATGTAAAAAAGTTAAATGCCGGCGGGGTATCGATGAAAACTTCATCAAACTGGCCATCGAGCGCTCGGAGTGCATCGCGTAGCTTAAAAATTTTATGCTTACTTTGCAGCGCATGCTCCATGGCACCAAGCTCAGGGCTTGCTGGAATAACTAATAACCGTTCAAAATTAGATGGATGAATAAAAGCATCAAGACCTTTTTCTTTCTGTTTGAGCAGATTTCCTAGGCCACCCATCAATCCTTTATTAGGTGTTGCAGACAAGATTTCTTCGAAGAAGTTACCAATATTCGGCTCTAAAACAGGGTTATTTTGACCATGCGTTGCCTTCTCACCCAGTAAATACTGGCTGGAGTTGCACTGTGGATCAAGATCAATCACGAGTGTACGTTTACCCCGTGCAGCAGCAATCGCAGCTAAATTTACGGTAATACTCGACTTACCGACCCCACCTTTTTGATTAAAGATCACCCGACGCATCACACACTCCCTGACTGATACCGCATAAATGAGAAATTACAAATACATAAGAGATCAAAACAACGAATACTTTAATGAGTCGACTGGATTTCAGTGCTCGCACTACCCACTATAGGTTGATTAATACCGCTCGTGAGCACATATCCCCACGGCTTCATCACCACGAGATAGATAATCAAACCATAGCAAATTGCCGCCCCTGCTAAACCTACATTCTGCAGCGTAACAGAGCTTTTAGCTCGAAAAGCAAGGACAGAAAAAACAATCGCGAAGACAAAGACTGCTATTTTGACCAATAACCAATGCGGATAAAATGACGGAAGTTGTGAAAGCAACCACAGCCCCGTAATAATCAAAACCGTCCATGTCACATGCCCAAGTATCTTGATCAATTTTCCAAGACCCGTGACATTAGTCACCACATCGGCCTCCGCACGACCGGCGATACTGCGTCTTTTAAGTAGCAACATCGCCTGAATCAGAAACAACAATATGGTCAGCGATGCGGCTGTCATATGAATAATTTTGATCAGCACTTCAAAGTCCTCCTCACATCGTGAATGATTGAACCACCTCAATCACATCCCGTGTGAAACATGGGTGTTATAACATGATTATTTAAGGACTTATGAATCCTTTGTTTAATTGTGTGCACAATTCGGACTATCTACAGACTGTCCCTCCCACTCATCAGGCGCATAGGCATGAATTGCTAAAGCATGAATCTTGCCAACCGACAAAAGATCTCCTGCTGCAGCATAGACCTTTTGATGGCGCTGTACTGCACGTAGCCCATCAAAGATAGGACTGACGATGGTTAGCTTAAAGTGACTTTCTTTCCCGGGGTAATAACCGCCATGACCTTGTGATTCATTGACGACATCAAGGAGCAATGGCGTAAGCGTGCCCATACGCTCTTTTAATAATTGCTGCACGGGTGCATCGATGACATCAACCATAACGGCGTCCTGGATTTAATGTAGCTTGATATAAAGGCATAACACGCGGTAACAAGGCCTGAATATGCGCATAGCGCTCTGCTGTCGGGGGGTGAGTGCTTAGGAATTTTGGCGGAGCACTAGTACTTGCCGCACCCATCTTTTGCCACAGTGATAATGCACTTTGAGGATTATACCCTGCGCGTGCCATAAGCTCTAAACCTAAAGTATCCGCTTCCGCTTCTTGCGCACGACTATGCGGTAAATCTAGCCCCACTTGTGCGGCCATGCCCACTGCTTGTGTTGCACCATCAGACAAACCGACAGCAGCAGCCAGAATACCCAAGCCTAAGCCTTGGGCCATATCCCGTGAAGCTTGCTCCCGTCCGTGCTCGCGCAGTGCATGTGACATTTCGTGCCCCATGATCGCTGCAATCTCATCATCCGTTAAATTCAAGCGATTAATAATGCCTGTATAAAACAGAATTTTCCCACCAGGCATACAACTCGCATTGAGTTGATCACTATTGACCAGATGGACTTCCCATTGCCAATTTTTAACATCTGGACGAAAGCGCGGGGTCTGGGCTATCAATCGATTAGCGATATTTCGCAGACGTTGGACCTGTGCAGCATTGGTATCCAGCACACCCTTTTGACGTGCCTCAGCGATGATTTGCTGATACTGCTGACTTGAAGCGGCATTGATTTCATCACTAGAAACCAGCATAAACTGACGACGATCAACACCCGTAGCACCTAACTGTGTCGTACTCGAACAGCCAGTTAAACCCGCTAAACACAGCGCCAAGGTCATATGCATAAGCGTACGATGCTTCGAGTGCTTTTCTTTTGGTGGCAAAAATTTTGTTGGTCGCAACAACATCTATCTCTCCGAAAAACCACATTGGATTGAAAATTTTAATCGACACCAGTATGAGTCGTTGTATTTTCTATATTGCAATGCCCCGATTCTACAGCAAAGCAAACCACACGCGGAATGTCTTAGAACATCAATCAAACAGTATGTTTTAAATCATGAAACTAAAAGACTGAAGAGATTTTGCTTAAAATCCATGCACCCCAACCCTATGCTGATCATTTTTTGAAACATTAGCGCAAGCAAATGTTAACTTTTCTTGACACCGCCTGATTAATCGCTAGAATAGCCACACTTCGCGGGAATAGCTCAGTTGGTAGAGCACAACCTTGCCAAGGTTGGGGTCGAGAGTTCGAGTCTCTTTTCCCGCTCCAAATTATGTAATTTATTGTTTTGTTGTTAAATTAATATATTTTAATAGCAATTCAAAAAAATGATTCATCAAAAAAAGCCAGACTCATGTTCTGGCTTTTTTTGTTTTATTCCGTCGTTTTTAATTAAAAACTATTTTTAAAAATTGCGTATAATCCCGTACCTAATTGCGAATAGACCCCTCGGGTCATATCGTGTCGTGATGGCCATCAACGACATCACTCGCTAAACAAGATAGATCATCGTTATATCGTTTGATATTGCAGCTTTATCTGGCTGCTATTCACCGCATAAAACCGATGAGGCTACAAATCCGTTTTAATTATCAAAATGCAGGAGTGGTGACATGTCATCGCAAGGTAATACATCACGAATTCAAGGCTCAATTGTCGCCATTGTTACACCTATGCACGAAGACGGATCACTCGACTTTGACTCACTGACACGTTTGGTTGAATGGCATATTGCCGAAGGAACAGATGGTATCGTCGCAGTAGGCACAACCGGTGAATCGGCAACACTTGATGTCGTCGAACATGCCAGCGTGATTGAACATGTGATTAAAGTTGCCGCTGGTCGCATCGCGATTATCGCAGGGACTGGCGCGAACTCAACGCGTGAAGCGATTGAACTGACCCAGACTGCAAAGAAATTAGGCGCAGATGCCGCCCTCCTCGTCACTCCTTATTACAACAAACCTACACAAGAAGGCCTCTATCAGCATTATCGCACAATCGCTGAAGCCGTTGATTTACCACAAATGCTTTACAATGTTCCCGGTCGTACTGGCGTTGACATGCATAATGATACGGCGATTCGCTTGGCGACCGTAGATGGCATATTTGCGATCAAAGACGCCACGGGTGATTTAGTGCGCGGGCAAGATCTTATTACCCGTTTGAAAGCACTTCCCAATGGTGGCATTGATGTATTTTCTGGTGATGATGCAACAGCTTGGCGTTTAATTGGCATGGGCGCAAAGGGTAATGTTTCTGTGACAGCCAATGTTGCGCCACGCATCATGCACGAAATTTGTAGCGCTGCATTGACGGGTAATGCCGCGCTTGCAGAGCAGTTGAATGCCCAAATTGCCATTCTTCATCAAGTTTTATTCTGTGAATCCAACCCGATTCCTGTGAAATGGGCGCTCACTGACATGGGTAAAATTCCGCTGGGATTACGTTTACCATTGACCGTTCTAGCAAATGAATTTCAGCCTCGCGTTCACGCAGCACTGCTTGAATCTGGCGTTTTGTCTCGCTAGGATTGCAGTTTGATCGGATCCAAGACGGAACGATCAATCCCACATATATATGAGAGACGCTATTATGCTGCAACGTGGTCTAGGTTTGAATAACAAGTCGAATCGCTTCGCAAAGCTGCTGGCTGTATCAGGTATGGTTGCCATCGCCTGTGCAGGTTGTAGCCGCCTCAGTGTCAGCAATGGTTCGATGGATTACAAAAGTGCACATAGCATTCCACCGATCCAAGTTCCTGCGGCCATTCAAACCAGGCAAATCGCCCCACTCTATCCTGTCCCTGCGATTCCAGAAAACGCTGCATCAGAGAAGCTGGTGCTGAGCAATGCGAAAGGAAATCGTTTTGCATTGCCTAAGCCACAGCCTCTAGACCCAAGTAGCATCCCACCAGATCAACTCGGCGTCGGTGCACCTTCAGCACCAGTATTGGTTGTCGATGGTAACGGCTTCCCGATTCTAAAGATTGAGGGTGATGCACCCAAAATCTGGGACGTCATGAACCGTACCTTGAGTGTGGCAAATGTGAATGTTGCGAACCGTAATACTGCTGCAAATCGTTTTGATGTTGTGATCGACAATACCACCTATCAATTACGTTTAGGTCGGATTGGTAATACCACGACAGTGACACTGCAAAAACCTGATGACTCTCTAGCTGACAAAGCAATTGCTACTGATCTTCTGGACAAAATCACTCAAAATTGGGCAGGATAATCCTTCTGCTCAGTTGATCACTTGAAACTGGTCGGAAAATGAATGTTCGATTTATTTCTTTGATTTAAAATACCGTTACACTACTTCTTAAAACCCGCTTCTATTGGATCATGATTCATGCAAAAACAAGCACTACTGTACACAGGGAAAGCCAAATCCGTCTATGAATCAGCTGACGCTGATCGCTTGATTTTGGTGTTTCGTGACGACACGTCAGCCTTTGATGGCAAACGTGTTGAACAACTAGCACGCAAAGGCCGCGTCAATAACCTGTTCAATGCATTTATTATGCAAAAGCTTGCGGATGCAGGAATTCCGACCCATTTTGAAAAACTGTTAACACCGGACGAAGTTCTGGTAAAGCGCTTGGACATGATTCCGGTCGAATGCGTGATTCGTAACTATGCAGCGGGTAGTCTTTGCCGTCGCCTCGGCATCGAAGAAGGTCGCGAACTCACCCCACCAACTTTCGAATTGTTCTATAAAGATGACTCTTTGGGTGATCCTATTGTTAATGAATCGGTTGCCATTACTTTGGGTTGGGCGACTGCAGAACAGCTTGCTAAGATGAAAGAATTGACCTACCAAGTTAATGAAGTACTCAAAGCACTGTTTGATCAAGGCAATATGATGCTGGTCGACTTCAAACTTGAATTTGGCGTGTTTCATGGTCAGATCGTATTGGGCGATGAGTTCAGTCCCGATGGTTGCCGCCTGTGGGACAAAGACAGCAAGAAGAAACTCGACAAAGATCGCTTCCGCCAAGGTCTAGGCGATGTTGTTGAAGCTTATGAAGAAGTCGCGCAGCGTATTGGTGTTGATTTAAGCGGCATCTAAGCCGCAGCGCTATTCTTTGTTTTCTTAGACTATTCAAATCACCTGTATGGGAATAGTCTTGTGTTTGTGCATTTGGCAGAATAGAATGCACGCCGTCGGAGAGGTGGCAGAGTGGTTGAATGTACCGGACTCGAAATTCGGCGTAGGGTTCGCCCCTACCGAGGGTTCGAATCCCTCCCTCTCCGCCAATAAATTCTAAAATACACAAATATTTGAAAGTACCCTCAAGCCTCCACTGATCGTGGGGGCTTTTTTACATGTAATCGCACAGTTACAACAACCCTTTATTAGATTTGACACAAATCATCACTATACTCGACAGGCTGAACTGCACGACTATACGCCATGCACGTTCAATCGTACGGGCTTAAGGACTACGCCTGTACGACAAGTAGCAGACCCATCAAGCCATGCTTAGGTATCCTTGCTGCGTCACCCCCGAACGACACAGCAAGATCACGTCGTTTTTAATCAATATTCCTACTGCGCACGTCACCGTCTACTTAAGATGGCGCCACGCTAAACTATGCTATGAGATCCATAATGCAAAAGAAAATCGTTGCTCTAACCACACTCACCACTGCCCTATTTCTGACCGCCTGTAATGACAAGAAGCCAGCGACGCTGGATACCGACAACGCAAAATTTAGCTATGCCGTCGGAACTCAGTTGGGCGAAAAGATGACCACAACCAAAACCCATATTGATCTGAATGCGCTTAACGCCGGGATTGACGATGCCTTTAACGGTAAGCCACAAAAACTGGATGAGGCAGCTAAGCAGGCGATCTTTACCAAAGTGATGCAGCAAATTTCACAAGAACAAGTTGCCGATCAACAAAAGAAATCGGAAAAAAATAAAACCGATGGTACGGCTTTCCTCGCTGACAATGCAAAAAAACCAGGTGTGAAAGTCACGGCAAGTGGTTTGCAATATCTTGTTGAAAAAGAAGGGACTGGAGCCCACCCGACCGCGAATGATGAAGTCACCATCAACTATCGTGGTTCATTGATCGATGGTACCGAATTCGACAGCTCATACGCACGTCATGAACCAGCCACATTCCCTGTGGGCAGTGTGATTCCTGGCTTCTCTGAAGGACTCAAACTCATGACACCGGGCGCGAAGTACAAGTTCTTTATCCCTTCATCCATTGCTTATGGTGAAGCGGGTGCAGGTCCAAAAGTAGGTCCAGATTCAACGTTGATTTTTGAAGTAGAGTTGATCTCTGCTAAACCTGCTGGCGCACAGGCATTGCCGCCGCACTAAGTGAGTCTCTCTGCTCTCACTTGGGCGACATAGAGATGCGTACGAAAACATAAAGCCGAGCCTAAGACTCGGCTTTATGTTTTTCATCACAAGCTCATCAAGCGTGGACTGGCAAAAATGACAAGTGCTTTTGATACATACTGACAACGTATTATGTCAGTTTTTAGGTATGATAAAGCATATGCATCTCAACGATGCACAAGGAGGATCTGGTCGTGAATACTGTCGTACATGATATTACTGTCAGACATCAAAAATTTTCTTTTGATGGACTCAAGAAATACTACTTTAGCAAGAATCCCTTCTTGACCCATTATCTCTCTGTGCTATCACTCACCTTTCCTGAAGGCGAACGAATGTTTGTTCATAGCGTACGTGCTGTCCGCGATCGCATCACCGATCCAATCTTACAAAAAGAAGTCTCTGCGTTTATCGGACAAGAGGCGATTCACGGCAATGTGCATGAAGCCTTTAACACTTATGTCCAGAAAAATCTGGGTGTAAAAACCCAAAAATATCAGAAAGAGATCTTTAACCAGATTAAACAGGCTAAAGAAAAAATTCCGAAAAAGCACCTTCTGGCCATGACCTGTGGCTTTGAACATTTAACTGCAATTCTGGGCGAGCATATGCTGGCTCATCCCGAAGAGTTTGATGATCTAGATCCTATTGTTCGCCCGATGTGGTTTTGGCATGCGCTTGAAGAAACGGAGCATAAGGCTGTCGCTTTTGATGTCTACCAGCACGTCTATCATGATGAAGAAACTCGCCTGCGTATGATGAAAATCATTACCCGTATTTTCATTGTTCGTATCCTGATGATGACCGTCATGATTTCACTCAAAGACAAGAATGCCCGCTTTAATGTGCGTAAGAATGCCATTGCCCTGAAACGTTTAGGCAGTATTGTTCGCAGCATCACGCCGGCCTATAAAGCTTATTTCGCACCCACGTTTCACCCCAATGATCGTGATACGACGGCCTTGACTAAAGCATGGCGGGCGCGCTTATTTCCGAGTGGCAATGAGCAAATGACTGCGATCTATGACAGAGCCTCATAAGATGCTTAAGCGACAACGATCTACCCCAAACGAACGACTATTGAGCTACTATGAGTATTGCCCCACCATTTTTTGCTAGCGCACTCCAAGCCCGAATTCCCTTGGAGCTCGAAATCCTGTATCAATCTTCAAGAACTGGGGTTACTGATGCCGATAAGCTGTTAGGGATTGAGCTGTTAATCGAAGCCTATTGTGATCTGATTGATACGTGCTTTGTGGGTTTGATTAATGAGATCCAGCGTCACCATGACTCCAAAGACTTAAACGAAGCGCATCGTATTCTGGATGAGATTAAAGACAAAGCTCGCCATTATTTACGCTGGATTGCAGCGTTTATTGCGAAAGACCGCCTGCCTCCTGTGATCAAACATTTTTATCAATTGATGCATCAATTGGATATCAATGGCTCGAAACAAGCGTTTATGGCATTCAACTTGACGCCCAGCTTAGCCGCAGAGATTAAACAGGTCGTCGCTGCGCTTGAGGATGACAGCGCAACTGATTTTAACAATGCAATAGAAATGTTGATTCGCGTCATTGACGAGGCTCTAATCCCACTGGTGATCGAACCTAAAAATCTGATGAAATTTAACTTCATCGTGAATAAAACACTCGATGGCGTGATCGCTCTGGTCCGTGCGCTCTTTAAACGCATGCTGCGTAAATTGGCTCCCAAATTGCCACAACAGTTATATCCGCAGATTGCGACTCATTTAAAAACTTTTTTAATCGTTTAATAAAGTTTTAAAGCGATTATAGATTCAGGCGCCCGATGGCTTCCCACCCTGCCCGTGCATCGGATACAGTTCGTTCGATCAAAGCACTTACCGTAGGCATATCATGAATCAGACCTTGTGACTGCCCAATAAACTGCATACCTTGGTTAAGATTACCTTGCTGAGTGGCGGCCTTTAACCGAGGTACCGCAGCACCAAAGCATGCCAGTAAGCGGATCTGCTTGGGTTCCATGATTAAACCTGCAAAGATCTTCCACAAGGAAATATTCAATTGCAACGCCGCCCGGCATGCTTGCCATGCCGTCATCACAAAGGGCATCGGACTTTTCGTCAATCGCTCAGCAGTCGACGTTTGCATATAGCGCGCTGGTAGGCCATCAAAATGTGGGGAATAAATCGTGTCATGCTGATCGCGCTCCAGCACCGCTTGTTTGGTCGCCGCATGCAAAGGACTTTCCTGACAGGTTGCAAAGCGGGAACCCATAGCAATCGCATCCGCCCCTAAAGCCAAAGCGGCAAGTAAACCTCGATGATCGGCAAAACCACCACAGCCAATCAGCGGAATTTTGATCTGATCGGCTAATGCAGGAATGAGTACCAATGTACTCACCGCACCACCATGTGCCGCAGCTTCATGCCCTGTCACGAGTAAGGCATCTACCCCTTGCGCCTCTGCCGCTAATGCATGCTTGGCCGTGGTCACGGTCGCAATCACTTTTCCCCCATAGGCATGACAGCGCTCAATGAGCCAATCACCTTTCCCTAATGAAAAATTAATCACTGGTACCTTAAGTTCGACCGCAACCTTGGCATTATCCGTCGCACCGGGCATCAGTAATGCACAGTTCACCCCAAAAGGCTTATCAGTCAACTCGCGCACCCGCTGTATGGCCTGCCGTGTTTCTTCAACTGACAATGAACCCAAGGCCAGGATGCCCAAGCCTCCCGCATTGCTCACAGCAGCGACAAGCTCGGGAGTTGAAATCCAGCTCATTCCAGGCAGAATAATGGGATAGCGAATATTGAGTAATGTCGTAATGCGTGTATTCATAAATATTTGCCAAGGTTAAAAGTATTGACGATACGAAAGGTCGGTGGCACCCGGTTCTTGACTGAGCAGAATGATGTAACCATAACGCTATTCTCATCGATATCCATTTGCAGATTGCATCAATTGACACCTTCTTTTGTTGCAAGATGCACTGTACAACGCGCAATCCCTCCTGTAAAACAAAGCAGCCATTAAGCAATTGATATTTCAAATATCGATTGCCTATTCACAAACAGCCAAATGATGATAAGAGTGTATCGCGATGAAAGCAGGACAACGCAGTCGAACAGCAGATGGCGCCGCCGCTTTGCGCGCCAGCCATACCTTATATGCCAAAGAGCCCTTATTTTCTGATCCTTATGCGCTAGCGCTCACAAGCTCGGGCTGGCAAAAAATTATTCGCCACCCACTCCTGCACCGCTTCACTTTACCTCGTCGCTTAAACCCTGTAGGCCTTCTGATTGGACAAGTCGTGGGACGTGCACGTTTTGCCGAGGATCAACTGGAACTCGCGATTAAACACGGTGTAAAGCAGTTTGTTCTCGTCGGTGCAGGCTTGGATTCTTTTGTACTGCGTAAGGGGCATGACTTCCCCGAACTACAGGTTTTTGAAGTCGATCACCCTGATACGCAAGCAGGTAAGAAATCCCAATTGGCAAAGCTGGGTGATATTCCCAATAATGTAGAGTTTGTACCAATTAACTTTGAGCAGGAGTCGATTGCGCATGCTTTAAATCGAAGTACGTATCAGCGCGATCAGATTGGATTTTTTTCTTGGCTAGGAACGACACACTACCTCGAACCACAAACAACGCTCAATACCCTCAAAGCCATCGCCGAATATGCTGCTGCGGGTAGTGAAGTGGTGTTTGATTACTCAATCCCCTATCAACGCCTTAAAGGCTTTGAAAGATTGGGGAGTTATGCGCTGTCTCATTTCACCGACTCCATGAGCGAACCCTTGATCGGGCAGTTTATTCCTGAAATCCTGCACCAGACTCTAGACTTAATGGGCTTTGAAGTATTGGAAGACCTATCTGGAAGTGAACAGGATGCACGTTACTTTCAGCAGCGCACCGACTATGTCCGGGCAACGGCGGCGACCCATCTCATTCACATCCGCCTCAGAGCTTAAAAATAAATAGTTGGGGACTGTATCAATCAAAGAACTGACTGGGCGGCATGCCAAATTGCCGCTTAAACATCGCCGCGAAAGCACTCTGACTGCTATAGCCGAGTCCCAAAGCCACCGTCAGCACTTTTTCACCTTGTGCTAAGCGCTCCAGTGCAGCAAGCAAACGAATTTGCTGGCGCCATTGCCCAAATGTCATACCGGTTTCTTTGCTAAATAATCGGTGGATGGTTTTTGGGGTGATATGCAAACGTTCCGCCCAGATTTCGACTGTTGTCGCATCATCGGGGTTCAGGGTCAGCGCCGTCGTTATAACTTTCAGCCTAGTATCATGTGGATTAGGCAGTTGTAGTGTCAGCGATTGAACATCTTTAATCTCATCAAGCAATAACTGCATCAGATGCCCAGCACGAGAGTCTGGCTCATAAGGCAAAGACACCTCAATCGCGCTCAACAATAACTCGCGTAACAAAGGTGATATTCCCACCACCTTACAAGCACCAAACAAGTCCGGTGCAGCATCTGGACGGATATATGCGGTACGCATCTGCACTTCACCGATCATCCGCACCCAATGCTCGACATGCGGTGGCATCCATACGCCTCGGGTAGGTGGCACAATCCATTGTCCCTGATCAGTTCCGATCAACATCACGCCACGCACAGCATGGATAAGCTGTGCATGGGGATGATGGTGACGGTGAGTCATATAGCCATGGGGATAATCCATAGCCATCGCAGTAACCGGCAGACTGCTTTGATGAAATAATTTATATCGCTCATTGATCACTGATGACTCCAGACACCCAATAGTTTTGTAACCAGTAGTTCGATTTTATGTATAAATAAAGTAATATCTTTATTGTTGGCATGGATTCCTAAAATTAAGTCTAACGGATATTTCTGATTAATCCGATGCTACTGATTGAGATTCTATGAAAGTTGTTGACGGTGTACCTACCGTATCTAATAAGCACAAAAGCTTTCCCTTTCAAATTCTTGGTGTAGTCTGTACAGCTCACTTTATTAATGATGTTCTTCAATCCCTATTATTGGCAATCTACCCGGTTTTGAAGGGAACCTTTCATTTGAGCTTCGCACAAATGGGGTGGCTAACGCTCATTCACCAAATGACGACTTCACTGCTTCAACCCATGGTCGGCATCTATACCGATAAGCACCCAAAACAATATGCAATGGCATTTGGTCTTGCAATTACGATTATCGGTATCTGTGTCTTATCTGTTGCCAATAGCTATGACCTGTTGATTATTGCCGCAGTATTGATGGCGATGGGTTCATCGATTCTACATCCTATTGCCGCTCATGCAGCGTCGTTGGCATCTGGAAAAAGACAAGGTCTGGCTCACTCTGTTTTCCAAGTTGGCGGTAATATTGGAACCGCAATAGGCCCCTTATTTGCCGCTGCGATTATTGTCAGCCATGGCCAAACCAGCCTCATATGGTTTGGGCTCATAGCGGTGCTGATCCTGCCGCTCTTACTCAAAGTCGGTTCATGGTATAAAGAAACTCAGCTCTTTCATACCACCAAGCCGCCTGTAATTAACAAAGTATCCGGATTACCAAAACGCTCCGTACAGATCGGATTATTTATTTTAGTGTTAATGATCTTTTCAAAGTTCTTTTATATCAGTAGTTTTACCAGTTACTACACCTTCTATCTGATAGCCAAATTTCAGATTCCTGTTGCACTCTCGCAGGTCTATCTGTTTGCCTTTTTATTTGCTGTCGCCATTGGCATTCTCTGTGGTGGACCTCTCGGTGATAAAATTGGCCGCAAAAACCTCATTTGTTTATCGATCTTAGGCGCAGGTCCCTTTACCTTGATGCTGCCTTATGCCAGCCTCTTTTGGACAGGCATTTTAAGTGTCATCATCGGTTTTACCATCTCCTGTGCATTCCCGACGATTATTGCTTTTGCACAAGAATTGGTTCCCAATAAAACAGGTGCGGTACTGGGCATCATGTATGGACTTGCATTTGGGATGGGGGGTGTCAGCGCGGCGCTTTTAGGTGAACTCGCCGATCATTGCGGCATTATTTATGTCTACTCCCTCTGCTCATTTCTCCCCATACTCGGGTTATTTGCACTCAGACTCCCAGACCTCAAAAATCGATAACCCAGCCATCGCTAGCAGAACGCTAAAGTGATAACCAAGAATCCCCTTATATTACTGCATTAAACCATGTCACTTTCTCGATATATATAGCCATATTCTCTCAAGAATGGCGAAGACTGGCAGCGTATGATTCAGTCACGAATCCATTACTGCCTTGTTTAAAGCTATTGAGATGTTTATGAACATGATGAACACCGCACAGAGTCAGCCTCAAACCGCGAATCAGACGGGATTTCGCGTGCTGGGTGCTATCAGTTTTACCCACTTTCTCAATGATATGTTGCAATCCTTGTTGCTTGCGATTTATCCAATTTTGAAGGGGTCATTTCATCTCAGCTTTGCCCAAATTGGTCTGGTGACCTTTACCTATCAGATTACCGCATCCCTGCTGCAACCGATTGTGGGTGCCTATACGGATAAACATCCAAAGCCATATTCTCTGGCTTTCGGGATGACCTCAACCATGACTGGCATTCTGCTCTTGGCCTTTGCCCAGAACTTTGCCATGTTGCTGGTTGCGGCGGTTTTTATGGGAACGGGTTCTTCGATTTTCCACCCCGAGTCTTCACGCGTTGCACGTCTGGCTTCGGGTGGTCAGCATGGTTTGGCGCAGTCAATCTTTCAAGTCGGTGGTAACGTCGGTAGTGCGGTCGGTCCACTGTTAGCTGCTCTGTTGGTCGTTCCTCATGGGCAAAGCAGTGTCGGCTGGTTTGCGTTTGCTGCACTTACAGGCATAGCCATCTTGTGGAAAATCGGTGATTGGTACAAAGAAAAACAGCGCGTGCTTGCCTCTAAGCCAAAAGCGATTGCCCCTGTATCGACGCTACCCAAACGCACAGTCATGATTGCTATGACTACTCTAATGTTCTTGGTATTTTCTAAATACTTTTACTTAAGCAGCTTAACCAGTTATTACACCTTCTACTTGATTGAGAAGTTTCATTTGTCTGTCCAGAGTGCTCAGATCTATCTGTTTGTGTTCTTAGGTGCGGTCGCTGCTGGAACTATTCTGGGTGGTCCAATTGGGGATCGGATTGGACGCAAGCAGGTTATTTGGGTCTCCATTCTTGGCGTTGCGCCCTTTACGATGATGCTGCCTTATGCAGACTTGATGTGGACAGGTATCCTGAGTGTAATTATCGGATTTACACTAGCTTCTGCTTTCCCCGCCATTATTGTTTATGCCCAAGAGCTGATGCCCAATAAAGTTGGACTGGTCTCAGGACTATTCTTTGGCTTTGCCTTTGGCATGGGTGGGATCAGTGCGGCGGTATTAGGCAAGTTTGCAGACCTTTACGGCATTGAATATGTCTATCGCCTGTGTGCGTTCTTGCCTTTCATTGGCTTACTCGCGATTTTCTTGCCCAATATGCATCGCACAAGATCAAAAGCTTAATAGATAAGCTAGCACTCTTGCTTGTGCAAATTTGCACAGCAAGGGTGAAAGATTGGGGAGTTTAAAAGCCCCTTTAAATCCTCTAGTCTTACGAATAATTTTTGGCGCTATATCACTTTGAATCAAACTGATAGCTAATCTACTTGGTTCAGAATTGAATGTTTTTGTGATTTTTTGTAATACGACTGATTCGTGATATTGTACCTACTAGTATGTATGCTAGAGTATTTTTTGATGAAATCCACAGTATCTGATCACCCCGCAAAACCTGATTTAAATAGTAAAGAAGGTGATTCCCGCGAGCGCCTGATTGCCAGTACACGAGAACTGCTCTGGAGTCGCGGTTATATCGGAACGAGCCCAAGCGCGATTCAAGAGCGCTCAGGTGTAGGTCAAGGCAGTATGTACCATCATTTCAAAGGGAAACCTGAGCTAGCGCTTGCGGCTATTGAACGAAATGTTGAAGAATTGATGCATGTTGCCGAATCGCGATTTGCAAGTCAGGGAACTGCCATTGAACGGATTAGCGCTTATCTCCATGCACCACGTGATGCGATGCGCGGTTGCCAAGCAGGACGTCTCGTTCAAGATCCGGATGTGATTGCCAGTCCCGAATTACGCAAGCCTTTAACTGACTTATTTGAATTTGTACGTGTGCAATTGGCCAAGATACTCAGTACAGGCATAGAAGGCGGTGAGTTTGATCCAGGTTTAGACCCCATCGCTACCGCAGACATGATTGCTGCCGTTATACAGGGCGGCTATGTCCTAGCCCGAGTTTCAGGTGATGCGGCACCGTTTAATCGAGCCATTGCTGCCGCCATCGACATGCTGAAAAATCGTGCCGAACTTGCGCAATTGCAACGTGCGGCAACAATTTAAACAGCGTTAAAAGCCATTGAACTATTTCTCTATCGGGCGATTTCAGAGGGATCTGATCAGCCAGTCATTGCTTTACATCAATGTCATTGTTCAGTTCATGGACTGATTTTTTTGCTTTACATATCCTGCTGTGCTGGAGTCTTCGTTTATGCTCGGAATTGTTCGTATCGCACTCCACCGCCCCTACACTTTTGTTGTATTGGCTATTCTTTTACTCATTATTGGCCCGTTGGTCGCGGTTCGCACCCCGACCGATATCTTTCCTGATATCAAGATTCCGGTTATTGCTGTGGTATGGAACTACACTGGTCTGCCACCGGATCAAATGAGCGGTCGCATCCTGCTACCCTATCAACGGGTACTCACGACAACCGTGAATGATATCGAGCATATCGAAGCGAGCTCCTATACAGGTACGGGTATCGTCAAGATTTTCTTCCAACCGAATGTGAATATTCAAACAGCCAATGCACAGGTGACGGCAATTTCACAAACCATCGTCAAGCAAATGCCTGCTGGCACCACTCCACCGCTCGTCATCAACTACAGTGCATCCACAGTACCAATCATTCAATTGGCGCTCTCCGGCGTGGGATTGACTGAGCAAAATCTGGGTGACTTAGGCTTAAATACCATACGTACCAAGCTGGTGACCATTGCAGGGGCATCGGTGCCTTATCCTTTTGGTGGCAAAACGCGTCAAGTGCAAATCGATCTAGATCCCAAAGCCTTACAGGCACGCGGGCTATCGGGTCAGGATGTGGCCAATGCGCTGGCGGCACAAAATCTGATTACGCCTGTCGGCACGCAAAAGATTGATAGCATGGAGTATGCCGTTCAGCTCAATAACGCGCCGTCAGAACTGGAAGGACTCGCCAACTTACCGATTAAAAACGTCAATGGCGCCATGGTCTATATGCGTGATGTGGCGAACGTACGCGATGGTAATCCGCCACAAACCAACATTGTACATGTCGATGGTGGACGGTCGGTCTTGATGTCGGTATTGAAAAACGGATCAGCATCAACCCTTGCCGTAATCGACGGTGTGAAGCAACAAGTCATTGCACTTAAAAGCATCGTCCCTGAGAATCTTAAGATTGCACTTGTCGGCGACCAGTCCGTGTTTGTGCGCGGTGCGATTAGCGGCGTGGTACTCGAAGGTGCGATTGCGGCCCTGCTGACCAGTCTCATGATCTTATTGTTCTTGGGAAGCTGGCGCTCTACGCTAATCATTGCAACCTCTATTCCGCTTTCGATTCTGGGTGCGCTGATTCTTTTGGCAACCGTGGGTGAAACGCTTAATATTATGACTTTGGGCGGACTGGCACTTGCTGTCGGGATTTTGGTGGATGATGCAACGGTCACCATTGAAAACATCAACTGGCATCTTGAGCAAGGCAAGCAAACAGAAGAGGCTATCTTGGATGGTGCCGCGCAGATCGTAACACCCGCATTTGTTTCGCTCCTCTGTATCTGTATCGTGTTTGTGCCAATGTTCTTCTTGGATGGGGTCGCACGCTTCCTGTTTGTGCCGATGGCTGAGTCCGTCATGTTTGCGATGATTTGCTCATTCATTTTATCGCGTACCCTCGTTCCAACGATGGCAAAGTATTTACTCAAACCGCATGAACCGTATACCGATGAACACGGCCATGGCTTAACCCTACCGCGCAGCAAGAATCCTTTGGTTCGCTTTCAACGCAACTTTGAAAAACGCTTTGAAGCCGTGCGTGATGTTTACCATGGCTTATTGGCCTTGGCACTGCGTAACTGCAGACTCTTTATCACTGGCTTTATGGTCTTTGTACTTGCGTCTTTCTTGCTCATCCCATTCTTAGGTCGAAACTTCTTCCCAACAGTAGATTCAGGGCAAATTCTGATCCATGCGCGCTTACCCGTCGGTACCCGTGTTGAAGATGGCGCAAGTCAGTTTGCACAAATCCAAAAGACTATTCGTCAAATCATTCCTGCTAAAGAGCTGGAGACGATGACAGATAACATTGGTTTCCCTGTATCTGGGATCAATATGGTCTATAACAATACGGGGATCATTGGCTCATCGGATGGCGACATCCAGATTGCCTTAAATGAAAAGCATAAACCAACGGCTGACTACATTCAGAAGCTGCGCGAAGAATTGCCTCGGCTCTATCCCGGAGTGACCTTCTCGTTTGTGCCTGCCGACATTATCAGTCAGATTCTAAACTTTGGTGCACCGGCCCCGATTAATCTACAAATTCGTGGTCCGAAGCTGGATGCAAACTTTGTTTACGCCAATAATTTACTTGCAAAGCTTAAGCATATTCCAGGCATTGCAGATGTGCGTATTCAGCAATCGCAGAAGAACCCCTCGCTGAATATCAACGTGGATCGTACCCGTGCGCAATTGATCGGCTTGACTGAAAAAGATGTCACCAACAGCTTGGTTGTCAATCTTGCAGGCTCAAGTCAGGTGGCACCGACCTTCTGGTTAAGCCCGCAAAATGGCGTGCAATATCCAATCGTGATTCAAACGCCGCAATATCAAATTGACACCCTGAACAGTTTGAAGAGTTTACCCATTACCTCCAGCAGTCCATCCGCCACAACCTCCCCACAAGTTTTGGGCAGTGTGGCTGATATTGAGCGGACCAGCAGTAATGCAGTGGTCTCACAATACGACATTCAGCCGCTGGTGCAAATCTATGCCACAACACAAGGGCGTGATCTGGGTGCAGTTGCAGCCGATATTCAAAAGGTTGTTGATGCCACGAAAAAAGAGCTTCCGAAAGGTGCCAATGTCTACCTGTTAGGTCAGGTTCAAACCATGAACAGCGCCTTCTCGGGCCTACTGTTTGGTTTGCTTGGTGCCATCGTGCTGATCTACCTTTTAATCGTGGTGAACTTCCAGTCGTGGAGCGATCCGTTCGTCATCATCACCGCTCTACCTGCTGCCCTTGCGGGGATCGTATGGATGCTCTTTGCCACCCATACTACCCTCTCTGTGCCAGCACTGACTGGAGCGATTATGTGTATGGGGGTTGCGACTGCAAACAGCGTCTTGGTCATCAGCTTTGCCCGTGAGCGACTCGCCGAGATCGGTGATCCAATTAAGGCCGCGCTTGAAGCTGGATTCGTCCGTTTCCGTCCGGTCCTCATGACTGCACTGGCCATGATGATCGGCATGGCACCCATGGCATTAGGACTCGGTGAAGGTGGTGAGCAAAATGCACCTCTCGGACGTGCCGTAATCGGTGGTCTCTTTTTCGCCACTATCGCAACCCTACTCTTTGTACCCGTCGTATTCAGTCTCGTGCATCGCAATCACGGTAAAGATAAACACGGAAAGCCTCATAATGCGTCGAAAGACGACGATAGCAACGCTATTCCTACCCAAGGAGAATCTCATGTCTGAACAATCACCACAGGACATCCCGCAAATTTCATCGAAAAAACTCGGGGTTGTTGGCGCAGGTGCAGGAATTGTACTGGCGCTCGTCGTCGCCATTGGCTTGGTCTCTCGTGCATCAAGTAGCACGCAGTTGAAAGACTGGACCGAAGCCCAAACGATTCCAACTGTATCGATCACAGCGCCTACCGACAGTCACTCCAAAGCGACGCTGGATCTGCCTGGTCAACTCTCCGCCTACTCTCAAGCACAGATTTACGCACGCGCCAGCGGCTACCTGAAAAGCTGGAAAGTCGATATCGGTGATCATGTCAAAGCAGGACAAGTGATTGCTGAGATTGAGACACCAGATCTTGATCAACAGCTTGCACAGGCCAAAGCGGATATGGCCAATACGCAAGCCGCGCTGACCCTTGCAAAAGCGACTGCGAGTCGCTGGAAAGCACTGCCTGCGGAGGCAACCTCTCCGCAAGAAGTTGATGAGAAGAACAGCGCGCTCGCGGCGCAATTGGCACAACTTAAATCAGCACAAGCTAATGTTGATCGTCTGCAAACCTTGCAGAAATTCAAATACATCACAGCGCCCTTTGATGGCATCGTGACAGCAAGGAATACCGACATCGGCGCGCTGATCAATGCCAATGGTTCAAGTAACAATGGTTTGCCGTTATTTGAAGTTTCGGATACACGCAAACTTCGCGTCTCCGTAAACATCCCGCAAAGCGATGTTGCAGGGATCAAGGTAGGGACCGAAGCGACATTGACGACGCCGACGCATCAAGGTCAAACCTTCACAGCGAAAGTGAGTGCTTTCTCACAATCTGTGAATGCCAATGCGGGAACGACGCTGGTGCAGTTTGAAGTCAATAATGCAGATGGCTTATTGCTCCCCGGTGGTTTCGTCAACGCCAGTATCGATCAGCACAGCACACCTGGGGCGGCACGTTTGCAAGTGCCTTCTAGTGCATTGCTCTTTGACAAAAATGGTCTACGTGTTGCCACAGTTGATCAGAATAACCATGTTGTGTTCAAGACCATCACCATTGCGCGTGATGCCGGTAAATTCATTGAAGTGGGCTCAGGATTGGCAACTACGGATCGCGTGATCAGCAATCCACCCGACGGCCTCTCTGCAGGTGATACGGTCAAAATTGCGGCTACACCAAAGCCTGAAACGAAAGCCTAATCACAGTACTCTTGACTCTAGTCCATAAAAAAAACAGCACCTATTGGTGCTGTTTTTTTATTTCTCGTGTAAGAAGATTACTTACCCAAGAATTTAAACAAACCTTTTTTTGCTTTTGGCACACGACCATCAAAGCTCAAGATACCGTCTTCAAACGTGCTCTTACGCAGTGTGACACGGTCAGCAAGGTAGTTGTTTAAGACGATCCACGGTGCTTGTGAGCCCTGACGCGGTAGAGTGCTTGCAGCACGGCGAATGTAACCAGCATGGATACTGCCCATGACGGTATCTTCCGTTTGATAACCGACAAGATCACGTGCAATCACTTCTTTATAGTCTTTCTTGTCCATAAAGTTGATCAGACGGCACAGATACTCTGCAGCGATATCCACTTTCAGTGTCCATGATGCATTGGTATAGCCAACAATCAATGCAGCATTCGGCACGCCTTCAACCATAATGCTTTGATACATCAAATGATCATTCGGATTCAGTTTCTCGCCATCGACCAGAACTTCTGTACCACCGAGCATCTGTACATTCAAACCCGTCGCAGACACGATGATATCTGCGTCCAGTGTTTTACCTGATTTCAGCAAAATACCGGTTTCTGTGAAGCGTTCGATATGATCAGTTTCGATACTGGCTGAACCATTTTTCAGCACTTTGAACAAGTCGCCATCTGGCACCACACACAAGCGTTCATCCCACGGATTGTAGCTTGGTGAGAAATGGCGCATATCAACGTCTTTCCCGACTTGGTGCTTAACCGCAGCCAGTAATAAACGACGTACCGCTTTTGGATTCTTTTGTGACAAACGATAGATCGCACGTTGTAGACCGATATTACGTGCACGTGTCAAACCAAAAGCGACTTTTGATGGCAATACTTTTTTCATCGCATCGTATGCAAAATCGATCGATGGTACTGCGGCAATATAAGTTGGTGAACGCTGAAGCATGGTCACATGTCCAGCAGTACCCGCCATAGAAGGCACCAGAGTAATCGCTGTCGCCCCACTACCAATAATCACGACACGCTTTCCGGCGTAATCAAGATTCTCTGGCCAGTGCTGTGGGTGAATGAGCTGACCCTTGAATTTATCTTGATCTGGGAACTCTGGGCTATAACCAGCGTCATAGTTATAGTAGCCAGTACAACCGAGTAAGAAGTTCGCAGTCCATTTCTCAGTCTTGTTCGTCGCTTCGTTATGAACCGTTAAGGTCCACAGCTTTTGCTTTGATGACCAAGACGCTTGCTTGACTTGACGACCAAAGTGAACTTTCTTTTTGATGCCGTACTCTTCAGCAGTTTCATTGACGTAGTTACGGATTGATTCACCATCAGCCAAAACTTTAGATTCTGTCCACGGTTTAAAATGATAACCAAAGGTCGACATATCAGAGTCTGAGCGAATACCTGGGTAACGGAACAAGTCCCAAGTTCCGCCAATCGCTTGACGGCGTTCCAAAATGGCAATACTCTTTTTTGGACATTCGCGTGATAAATGACACGCAACACCAATCCCCGAAATGCCTGCGCCTACGATTAAAATGTCAAAATGCTGCTGGCTCATGAGTCACCCGAAATCTGTATATTTAAAAACGAGCCGCTAACATAGCCACAAAGTTGACAATAGTCAATGTCAATTAGAGTAAAAACTCCAATTTCATCGCCATTTGACATCAAACTTGATCTAAATCAAATTTTTAAATTATTTAAATTTCTAAGACTTATTTCCATCGCCGGCCTAGTCAATCATATTGACTCTCATCTTTTCTAAGCAATCTGGATCACTTTGCGATAACGACTAATCACCAGCGCAATAATTCCCGCCAATAATCCCCAAAATGCAGCACCAATTCCCCACAGGGTCACACCTGATGCGGTCACAAGAAACGTAATCAGTGCAGCTTCACGCTCTGCCTCTTGATCCAGTGCCGTCGCAAGACCACTGGCAACCGTACCAAATAGCGCAAGACCTGCAATCGCCAAAATCAGCTCACGAGGAAACGCGAGAAATAACGAGGTAATCGTTGCCCCAAAGATGCCAATCAAGCAATACAGGATTCCAGCTGAAAGCGCTGCGGTATAGCGTTTATGCGAATCTTCGTGGGCTTCACGCCCTGTACAAATTGCAGCGGTGATTGCTGCCAAATTCAACGCAAAAGCACCCAGAGGTGCCAGCACGGCATTCACGATACCAATCCAGCCCACGATTGGTGAAATCGGCGCATGATAGCCAGAAGCGCGCAGTACTGAAACACCGGGAATATTCTGTGAGGTCATGGTCACGATAAATAGAGGCAATCCGATCGCCAATGAATGCACACTAAATACTGGCATGATCCAAATCGGCGATGCGACCTGAAATTGCACGACATTAAAAGTCAATAGATTGGCAAAACCCGCATAAATGACACCGACGAGTAAAGTCAGCACGACGGCATAACGCGGCTGAAAACGTCTGGCAAACAGATAGACCAAGAACATGCCAAACACCATCACGAATTGTGATGTCATGGCAATAAAAACATTCATGCCGAATTTAATTAGAATCCCTGCAAGCATGGCAGACGCAATCGAAATCGGGATTTTGCGCATGGTACGCTCAAAGAGCCCCGAAAACCCAGTCAGAATAATCAGCCCTGCTGAAATCAAAAAACCACCGATGGCTTCAGCCATACTCAGTCCACTGGCACTACTAATCAGGAGTGCTGCACCTGGCGTGGACCACGCCGTCACAATCGGCATCTTGTAGTAAAGAGATAGACCAATGGAGGTTAAGCCGATACCGATGCCAAGTGCCCAAATCCATGAGGCGATTTCAGCGGGACTCGCACCTAGTGCTTGCGCCGCCTGAAAAATAATGACCGCTGAACTGGTAAAGCCGACAAGTACCGTTACAAATCCTGCTGCGACAGTTGAAACTGAGAAATCTTTAAGGATGGACATAACAGGGTGACGCTCTTTCATAAATGAACCAGATGGTTAGACAATAGCGTACTCAGGAATCACAGCCAAGTCTTGCAAGTCAGCAACAGTATTTTTTTCGATACCAGAAAGCACAACCCCTTCACAGCACCTCAAATTTAAAGACTCACCTGCAGTCAGGAAGTAATCATGATCATCGTTTGCACACGTTAGCCACACCGTGCCGCCTAGACACTGAATAGACTGGTATTGACCGTTTTCGATGCGGATTGGCTGCTGACTTAATGCGTGCTGCATCATCGTCACTCCTTATTGTATTGAAGGTGCTATTGTCTAATTTACAAAACAATAGAAACAGATATAGATAATTTTTTTTGTACCTAGTACAGTTATAAGAATAATATATCTGTTACTGTCACTTAAGGTGACTACTGTATTTCATCCTGTACTTCAACCAGAGCAATCGTGATGAACGCATTCAATAAGCCGACTCAAACCCTCCCCGCTACACTTGATCTGGGTGAGAGCGCAACGGCTATAGAAGATGCGACCCCACGTTACCGGCAACTGGCGGCACGATTGCAGCAACTGATTGAACAGGGTGCCTTTCCCAGTGGTAGCCGCTTGCCGTCGGTACGTATGTTGGCGGAGCAAGAGCAATCCAGCCCAGTGACCGCATTGACGGCGCTACGTTATCTAGAGAACTTGGGCTTAATCGAAGCGCGCCCAAAATCTGGCTATTACGTCCGAGCCAAATCGGTCCTCTTAAAAGAACCACAGAATACGACAGTGACCGAAGCGGCCAGTGAAGTGACGTTGAGCAAGACCATCATGCGTGTGATCAGCGCAGCGAGCCGTCCTAATCTGGTGCAACTCGGGGCCGCCTCCCCCAATCACGTGCTGTTTCCCGTCAGTCGCTTGCGTAAGTTATTGACCGCCAATAACCGAACCATGCTTGAAGCGATCGGCAATTACGACATGAGTATGGGTCATCCAGAGCTTCGCACCCAGATCATCAGGCGTTACGCACATTATTCTGTATTGCTCAAACCCGAAGAGATTATCGTGACCGTAGGTGCCATGGAGGCGCTCAATCTATGCTTGCGAGCAGTGACCCAGCGCGGAGATACGGTTGCTGTTGAGTCACCGATTTATTTTGGCATCTTGCAGATTATTGAAAGTCTGGGACTTAAAGCACTTGAAATCCCAACCAGTGCGCGCGATGGCATTTCGGTTGATGCGCTGGAACTCGCAACTCGGCTTAAAGGACAAGTCAAAGCGCTGATCATCATGCCGACGATTCAAAATCCGCTCAGCAGTGTGATGTCCGATAGTGATAAACAATATGTCGCGGAATTAATGGAGGAACGGGGGATTCCTATCATTGAGGATGATATTTACGGAGAATTGTACTTTGAGCATCACCGTCCAAGACCGCTCAAAGCATGGGATAAAACTGGAAACGTCATGCTCTGTAGTTCCTTTACCAAGACCATTGCCCCGGGTTTTCGTATCGGCTGGGTGGCTGCTGGGCGCTGGCAACAGGAAATTACCCATCTGAAATTTACCAGCAGTGTCGCCACCACAGCGCTTTATCAAATTACTCTTGCGCGCTTTATGGAAACAGGCGGTTATGACCATCATTTACGTCATCTCCGCGAAGCTTTCCAGTTGCAGATTCGCCGCGTCTCTGAAGCGATAGAGCGTTACTTCCCAAGAGGAACCTGTCTCTCTCGCCCACGCGGGGGATACCTGCTCTGGGTCGAGCTACCCAAACCCTGTAATACCTTAAAGCTGTTTGATTTGGCTTTGGCCGCAGGCATCTTCACTATGCCCGGCTGTTTATTCTCAACCAGTGAACGGTTTGATCATCACCTACGCATCAACTGCGGTGACTTATGGACACCACAGATTGAACACGCGTTAAAGCAACTGGGGGAACTCAGTCAGCGCTGTATGGAATAAGCGTGGCTAATTATGATTTCGCCTTATAGCTGGTTTGCTTTTGCATCCTCCAGAAGTCGGTCGCATTTTTGCCGGACTGTTCGATGCTGAGCAACAGCGCCTCATAGATCACCATACAGGCATTCAATACATCATCCATCGGTTCTTTGAATCCACCGATCGCCCAACGTGTAGCAAGGTGAGAGACATAGCCTGTCAGTCCTGTCGAAATCAATGACACGAGCGCCATATACTCTTGAGCGCGCGGCACCATGAGGGCAATAAACGATTGGGTCATGACATCAAAGCGCTTGACGGCTTTATAGATGCTGGCGCCATCATTCTCATGCACGAGAATCGCATCAATGAACAAAATACGCGTCACACGTTGCTCATCACGCAGCAATTGGAAGAATGCGGTCAATCCCAACTGAATCATCATGCGTGGATCTGGCGCGGCTTGCATGACCGCGGTCATGATGCGCTGCTGCAACTCTTCAATCAGACGCATATAAATCGCATCAAAGAGCGCTTCGCTGTTTTTGAAGGACTCATAGAAATAGCGCTCGGTCAGCTTTGCTTCGATGCAAATATCACGCACGGTTACCGAGAAGAAGCCCTGCGTGCCATAAGCTTGCAGTCCCGCCTCCATCAAACGCTCACGACGTTCTGCCTGACGCTCTTCCAAGCTCATGCCTTTAAAACTGCGACGCTTGGTCGTTGTTGTGACGTCTTTCGTTTCCGTAGCTTCCGTGGATAAATCAGTCACAGTGGTTTGCTCATTTTCTGCAGCAGAATGACTCATGCCCGCACCTTCTATCGGTAAAGTAGTCCTATTAAAATGGGTCTGATGTTAGACATCGTTTTTTAATTGTATCATGCCCGCACAAAGAACAAATATTGATATTGACAATAAGAGTTGTCAAATCTATAGTGGCGACCAGCGAAAATAACCGCCGCATACCAACTTAAGCATCAATCTTAAGCATCAATACACTCAGGATTTTAGGCTATGAAAAATTTTAAAGGTAAAGTTGCCGCAATCACCGGCGCAGGCTCAGGTATTGGACAACAACTGGCGGTTCTTCTCGCAAAAGAAGGCTGTAACCTTTCTCTGTCTGATGTCAGTGAAGCAGGTCTTGCCGCTACTGTAGAATTGGTTAAGCCATTTAAAATCAATGTTACCACACAAAAAGTTGATGTGTCAGATCAGGCACAAGTTGCTGCTTGGGCGAAAGAAACCGTCGCAAAACACGGTCAAGTTAACTTGATCTTCAACAATGCAGGCGTTGCCATGGGCAGCACTGTGGAAGGCATGAGCTATAAAGACCTCGAGTGGATGATGGACATCAACTTCTGGGGCGTGGTTTACGGCACCAAAGAATTCTTACCACTGCTGAAACAAAGTGGTGATGGTCATATCATCAATATTTCAAGCCTGTTCGGTCTGACTGCCCAGCCAACGCAAAGTGCATACAACGCCAGTAAATTTGCGGTTCGCGGCTTTACCGAATCCTTACGCCAAGAATTGGACATGCAAAACCTCGGTGTGAGCTCAACCTGTGTTCACCCCGGTGGTATCCGTACCAATATCGCAAAATCAGCACGGATGAGTGACAGCTTAAGCTCTCTCGGCATGAATGCGCAAAAAAGCATTAAAGACTTTGACAAAATGCTGCGTATCCTTCCAGAAGAAGCCGCACGTCAAATCCTCAATGCAGTTCGTCATAATCAACGCCGCTTGCTCATCGGCAACGATGCAAAAATCCTTGATCTGATGCAACGTATCATGCCACAAGGCTATCAAAAGGTATTTGGCACCGTTACCAAACTCCAAGCGCGCCTCAGTGCCTCTAAAAAAGCCAAAGCAAAAAAACTCTCTTCGTAATATTTGCTCAATAAAAGCACTAAAAACTGAATAAAGCCGAACACTCTGTTCGGCTTTATTCGTTTATACTAAAACAAGAAGTGGCAATATGAGCCACCATTAGGTTTCAATGTTTTTTTTAGCGCTTCATAAACCTTTCTACACCAGAGCCATAAAGCCATGTTAAGACGCATCGCTTTTGTGATTTTTTTTAGCAGTGTTGCGCTCAATTTTGCGTGGCTGGGCTTTATGTCGTTTGATTGGAAGATCATCCCTGCGGCTCTGATTGCATGGTATCTGGCTGATGCCTTATCGGGGGTGATCCATATGTATATGGATTATCGTCCATGCACAGAGAATGTCGGACTCGGTCAGTTATTCTTCTACGAAGGATCACGGGAATCAGAAGAGTACCTCTCCATGCGCCGCGCAGCGATGGCTCGTATCAGCTTCTTTGAACGCGTCGTGTTTGATTTCAAAAACCATCACCCTCGCCCACTGGCACTGGGTCGGCGTAGTTTTATCTATCAAACCACCTCGATTATGGTCTTCGTCTTTCCATTGTCCGTGCTGCTTAATATCGTCTGCTCACTATGGACATTACCCAGTTGGTTGTTGGTGGGCTTGGATATCTTGCTGCTGGGGATGATTTTGACGCAGTATTTCCACGGTACGCTGCATCGTGATGATAATCCATGGATCATCCATGCTATGCGTAAGACCACCCTCCTCATGACTCCCACTATGCATGATATCCATCATGCAACTTTGGATCGTGACTTTGCGACCATCAATGGCTGGTCCAATCCCGCAGTCAATATCATCTTTAATTACTTCAAACAACAAGGGAAGATGGATCGCTCTGGACTTGAGCCCAACTAGCAGCAAGCCGAAATCTAAACCTCAGATGCACAAAAGCCGAACATTGCTGTTCGGCTTTTGGCATTCTAACGTCTAGGCGTAGTGGTTTCCCACCCCAACCAAGATCCTCGCCTGATGACTCTATAAAATAAAGCCCGCAGAATTAGAATATACGAGTCGGCTCAAGGACTCGGGGCGAAGACTAGAAGCAATGCCCCTCGAAGTCAAGATAATTCGTCTTTGCTTAATGCGTAATATCAGTTGGCTCACGTTGCAGTACCGCCCGCTTGATCACGCCCGGCAACAGGATAAAGAAGAATATCGAGAAAATCAGTAACATAACAAAGAGCCCTTGCCCCGCATAGCGGTAGTATAGCCATGCTGCAAGCTCAAGCTCGAGCGCGTAACCCGCCATCAAGACCATGCCTACTGCCGCCCCCATGACACCCGCTCCTTGCGGTGATGACGTCATGACGAAGCGATACACTACTGCAAAGGCAAAGCCTTGTGCAAATGCAAAACAGGTCATCCCCAGCGTAATAAACAGTGCCGCATGTTGTGGTAAAACAAAAACAGGCGCCGTCAGTACCAATCCCAACGCCACAAAATAAGGGGACCACTGCACGGGACGTGCAATCGGCCAACGATCCGTGACTTTCATCAGCAGCACATTACCCACCACCAATGCCCCAATCACAGGGATCTGGCAAAGACCGTATTCCATTGGCGTCATGCCTGCATCTTTGATCAGGATGACTGGCGATAATCCTATCCAAACGATGAGTGGTACACCAAACAATGACATACAGGCTGCCGCTTTGACAAAGGCAGGCTCGGCCAAGAGTGTACGATAGTCAGCCCAGATCGCTTTAAAGGAGATTGGAGACGCTGGTTTAGCCTTATCCACGATCATGGTTTCTGGCATATGAAAGTAGAGCGCGACAACGCTCAGTGCAGCGACAACGGCTATGAGCACAAAACTAACTTGCCATGACCAGACCGATACCACTGCCGCACCTAATACAGGTCCTACCAGCGGTGCAAGTAGTGCAACGTTTGCCATCATCGCCATGACTTTCACGGCAGCCTTTTCTTCAAAGCCTTCCTGAATGGCCGCATAACCCACTGCCAAGATATAGCACAGCCCCATGCCCTGCACGATGCGCCACAACATAAACGTTTCGATATTCCACGAGAACAAAATGAGCAGTAAGGAAAGCGAAAAAACTGCTGCACCGAAGATCATCACAGAACGACGCCCTACCCGATCAGACAAAGGACCCAGTAGCCATGTAATTAACGTACCGCCGATCAGATATGCTGTGAGCGAACGCGCCACCCACTCAACGCCTGCATGATACTCCGTAATCACCGCAATCATGCCGGGTTGGATCATGTCATTAGCGATATAGACGCAGAATTCGAAAAGCACAATCGCAAGCGGAAACATCAGCGTTTTGCGATTGAGGATGGATATTTTTTGCATGGAGGACTTCTAATAATGATTTTAAATTTTACTATTTGGTCGGCATTATAGTCTGTTCAAATTACAGCTTGTATAAGCCCTATAAAAACACATGGATATTTAACCCGTATTTTCTACAATAAAAAAACGCCCCTCACGGAGCGTTTTTTTCAGTTAAAGAACTTAAGAATTACTTCTTGTCTTCTTTCACTTCAGTAAACTCAGCATCGACTACACCGTCATCATGCGCTTGGCCTGCTGGAGCCGCGCCTTCTTGTGGTTGTGCTGCTTCAGCTTCTTGATACACACGTTGCATCAATGGCATAGAGACGGCAGACAGCGCTTCGATTTTTGCTTTGATCGCATCGATATCATTGTCTTTGGTCGCTGCTTCAAGTTCATCGATTGCAGCATCGATTGCTTTTTTCTCATCTTCGGTAACTTTGTCACCCAAGTCTTTCACCGCTTTTTGAGTGCCGTGAACGAGTTGGTCTGCTTCGTTGCGTGATGCAGCCAGATCAACAAATTTCTTGTCTTCTTCTGCATTTGCTTCTGCGTCACGAATCATTTGTTGGATTTCTTCATCCGACAAACCTGAGTTGGCTTTGATCTGGATACTTTGCGCTTTGCCAGTACCTTTATCTTTTGCCGACACGTTCAAGATACCGTTCGCATCAATGTCGAAGGTCACTTCGATTTGTGGCAGACCGCGTGGTGCTGGTGGAATGTCGGTCAGATCGAAACGACCGAGTGACTTGTTCTGCGCAGCCATTTTACGTTCACCTTGGTAAACTTGAATGGTTACTGCAGGCTGGTTGTCATCCGCAGTCGAGAACACTTGTGATTTCTTGGTTGGAATCATGGTGTTCTTTTCAATGATCGGGGTCAATACACCGCCCATGGTTTCGATACCAAGGGTCAATGGGGTCACGTCAAGGAGCAACACGTCTTTCTTGTCACCTGACAGAACCGCACCTTGAATCGCAGCACCAATTGCCACCGCTTCATCAGGGTTCACGTCTTTACGTGGCTCTTTGCCGAAGAACTCTTTAACTTTGTCGATCACTTTCGGCATACGGGTTTGACCACCGACCAAAATCACGTCAGCGATGTCATTTGCAGAGAGGCCAGCATCTTTCAATGCAATTTTACATGGCTCAATGGTACGTGCGATCAGATCTTCAACCAAACCTTCCAGTTTTGCACGGGTGATGGTCACGACCAAATGTTTTGGACCGGTTGCATCAGCAGTGATGTAAGGCAAGTTGACTTCAGTGCTTTGTGCTGAAGAGAGTTCGATCTTGGCTTTCTCAGCAGCTTCTTTCAAACGTTGCAATGCGAGTGGATCATTTTTCAGATTCACGCCTTGCTCAGTTTTGAAAGTATCAACCAAGAAGTCGATCAGACGTAAGTCAAAGTCTTCACCACCAAGGAATGTATCACCGTTGGTTGCCAAAACTTCAAATTGTTGATCGCCATCAACATCCGCAATCTCAATGATCGATACGTCAAAAGTACCACCACCCAAGTCATAAATCGCGATTTTACGGTCGCCTTCACGCTTGTCCATACCGAATGCAAGTGCTGCAGCAGTAGGTTCGTTGATAATACGTTTAACATCCAGACCAGCAATTAGACCTGCGTCTTTAGTTGCTTGGCGCTGTGCGTCGTTGAAGTATGCTGGAACAGTAATAACCGCTTCAGTTACTGGCTCACCCAAGTACTCTTCTGCAGTTTTCTTCATCTTTTTCAAGATTTCAGCAGAAACTTGTTGTGGTGCCAATTTTTTACCATTGACATCTACCCATGCGTCGCCGTTTTCAGCTTGCACGATTTTGTATGGCACCATGCCGATATCTTTTTGAACCACGTCATCGCTATAACGACGACCAATCAAACGTTTGATCGCGAACAAGGTATTTTTTGGGTTGGTGACCGCTTGGCGCTTGGCGCTTTGACCCACCAGAATTTCTGAATCTTTGTATGCAACGATCGATGGCGTTGTACGTGCGCCTTCAACGTTATCAATAACTTTTACTTTGTCGCCTTCCATCACAGCGACACATGAGTTGGTTGTACCTAAGTCAATACCAATAATTCTACCCACGTTATTGCTCCTTCTCTAAAATTGTTTGGTTAACAATAGTTAGCCTGGCTAAACCATTGTTAAATTCATTTGTTTGGCAGCAGCGCTGCATGTGCTATTGAATATGCGTCTCTTGCATTCTTTTTCAAGGCTAATCAATAAATATTATTAAAAAATTGATCAACTTTAGAAACTTAAACCAATACGACCTGTCACACTTTTCTAGCAAAAACTGACGTTAATCAACACCTAAAACCTTACTGACCAACAGTGACCATCGCAGGGCGGAGTAATCGACCCGACAAGCTATAGCCTTTTTGCAATACATTTCCGACTTGGCCTTCAGGTGCATTTGGATCAATACCCACGGCTTGATGCTGATCAGCATTGAATGCTTGACCTGCTGGATCAATGACGCTGATATGGTGTTTTTCAAGGGTGGTTAACAACGCTTTATGGGTCAATTGCACGCCATCCAATAAACCTTGATTACTATCTGCAGGCGCAGCAGCGATAGCCCGCTCTAGGTTATCCACCACATCCAGCAAACTGCCAGCAAATTTCTCTAATGCATATTTCTTGGCATTATCGGTTTCGCGCTCGACACGCTTCTGGAAGTTATACATATCGGCATTGGCACGTGCCTGTACATCTTTGACTTGTGCTTCAAGTTCAGCAACCTTTGCAAGCAGTGCTTCAGGATCTTGCTGAACATTTGTATCTTCAACTGCAGCCTGTTCCGCTGCAACATCAACATCTACTATGCTTTCGGGAGTTTGTGACTGAGACATAACAAACCTCTTAAATAAAAAACTAAAATAATAAAAACAACGTAAGCGTGCGGTGCGAAGTGCCGTGCGCACGGTGTGATATGAAATCATGTCAAATGGGTTGGGTTTGATACGTATAATTCAAGGCAAATAATGCATAAATCATCAATTTTTACCCTAAAAACGAACGAAAATTGACTACAGCGTGCAAATTGTTTGTCAAAACCTATCAATCAAGCGCAATATACTGCCGCTTCATATTTGAAAAATTCAATGTCGGTGAGCAATGCACACCACCCAAAATTGCGGGAGAGCAAAGTGGCAAAACTAATCAATCAAGTTATCGCGCGTGCGGAAAAATTACAGGGCACCACCGCTCGACTGACCGCGCGATTGCCAGCATTTAGTCAACGTGCACTGGCAAAAGTCTTAGGTTTTGATAACCAGCACCCGACCCTCGATTCACATCTACAGATGCTTCTTGCCGTACGTAACCTAATCAACAATGCCGACTTGATTGGTCATAACCCAGAAAAAAGCCGCCGCCACTTCCGTAAAGAAATGGCCTCTATCGTTGGCACACCGACTCCAGTCGGCAGCACCAAAGACTTCACGATACCAAGCCGTAGCGGTGAGTTAAAGGTCCGCCACTATATCCCTGCCGGCAAAAATACTTCTCCACAACCCCTGTTGGTATTTTTCCACGGCGGTGGTTTCGTCGTCGGTGATCTTGATACCCATGACGAACCTTGTCGTTTGTTCTGTAAGGAAGCGAATGTCCATGTCTTGAGCATTGACTATCGATTGGCACCAGAACACCCAGCCCCAGCCGCGATTGAAGACTGTGTGGATGCTTTAAAATGGGCTTATGAACACGCCAAAGAATTAGGCGTCGATGCCACGAAAATCGGCGTAGGCGGTGACAGTGCTGGCGGTAATATTTCAACCGTCGTCAATCAGGAAACCGTAGGCAAACCCTATGCACCTGCTGCTCAGCTCCTGATTTATCCAGTGGTGGACTTGCTCCACCACTATCCAAGCCACGACACCTATGGGGCAGGTTTATTTCTATCCCGCACAGATATGGATAATGCAAAAGAGTCTTATCTCAGAAACAGCAAATATAGTTTAAAAGATGCGCTGGTCACGCCAATGGCTGGTCATCTGGCGGGACTTGCACCTGCACTTTTGATCACCGCTGAACTCGATACCTTACGTGATGAAGGTGAAATGTACGCGGTCAGATTGAACGAAGCCGGCTCTCACTGTGTCGCCCATCGTATTGAAGGTCAAGGGCATGGCTTTATCAATATCACTTCAATTAATAAAGCCGCCTATCAAGCGACTGTGAAAATGGCTAAAGATTTCCGTGCATTATTGGATGGCAAAATTTAATCCCCCGTACCTTCGTATCAGTAAACCGTAGATGTAAAAAAAGCCCAATCATATGATTGGGCTTTTTAATTAAACGCTACTTCAAACTTTTACTCCAAGCTTCTCAGTTTCTTCACATCCTTTTCCGTCGCCTGTTTTGCATTAGGATTGCCAAATTGCTTGGTCAGATAATTGGTCAGCGATGCAACCTGCGCATCGGACAAATCATTTTTAAAGGCAGGCATACCGATATCATCTTGTGTATTGGTCTTGCGCTGTAATCCATGCAAGATGATCTGAATCAGATTATTCGGATTGGATGCACCGACTGTCGTGTTATGCACCAGTGATGGGTAATAATGATCGAGTGTCCCCAAACCATTCGCCTGATGGCAACTGGCACAGGCCCCCAAATAAATACTGGCAGGATCACTCACGACTTTCAAAGCCACGCCGCGAAGTGCGACATCATCTTTATTCGCAATTCCCCAAGCGTAGCGTGGTCGAGTACTACCATCACCCACGGCAGGGACGCTATGAATATATGTCGCAATCGCAGCAATATCGGCATCTGACAATTTAGAAAAACTATGCTCGACAGCTTCTCCCATCGGGCCGCCTGCTTGAGCGATATTCGGGACATTCCCCGTTTGCAGATATTGGGTCAGCTGTGGATGTGTCCAGCCTCCAACACCAGCATTGGTATCCCCAGTGATATTGGGTGCATCCCAACCCGCAAGGATTGAACCGGTGAGAAAGTCATGCCCTGTCTCATCCATGGCTTTTTCTTGCATGAATAGACCGCGCGGCGTATGACAAGTTCCGCAATGCGCTAAACCTTGAACCAGATACGCACCCCGATTCCACTCAGGGCTTTGGTTGGTTTTAACCTCATAGGATTTGGTCGGCGCAAACAATACGTTCCAAAACTGTACAGGCCAGCGAATGCTAAACGGCCAAGGAATCGTACTCTTCGGAATAGCCTGATTGACCGCTGGCACGCCGTATTTAAAGTAAGCGTACAAGGCCTTAGCATCATCATCTGTGATCTTGGCGTAAGACGCATACGGCATCGCAGGATAAAGACGCTTACCATCTTTCCCCACCCCATACCGCAAAGCGCGATCAAACTCAGCCAGAGTCCAGTTGCCAATCCCAGTTTTTGGATCAGGGGTGATATTACTGGAATAAATATTGCCAAGCATTGGAATAGGCATCTTTAAGCCACCCGCAAAGGGCTGACCTTTGGCGGTACTATGACAGGCCACACAGTCACCTGCCACAGCCAAGTAAGCCCCGCGTTGAACCAAGGCAGAATCATTAGGAACGTCACCAGTGAGAGGACTGGCTTTGGCAGTGAGTAGCACCACAGCAATCACCACCAACCCTAGAATGACCAAGAAAAAGATGTACGTCAGAATTTTCTTCATGATCAGACCTCCTGCTTGATGGTATCAGCAATACGGATCGCAAGCGCCGCGATGGTCAAGGTGACATTCACCGTCCCAACACTCGCCATGGTCGAGCTACTGGAAATAAACAGATTCGGGTGATCATGGGTACGGCATTGCCCATCTACCACAGAATCTTTAGGATCACTCCCCATAATGGTCGCGCCGGTAATATGATTATTCGGCTGAAATTCATCATTGAATTTGACTTCGGTACCACCCATCACTTTGGCCGCCGTCGCATAAAACTCACGTGTTTTAGCCGCGCCTTTTTTGACGTAATCATCAATCTGGTAATAGATTTCTGGATGCGGAATCCCGAGCGAGTCCTTCTCAGTTTTACTCGGCACCAGTCGATTGGCAGGATTGGGCAGAATTTCGTGAAAGGCATCAAACTCTACAAATCGCGCGGCGCGATCGCGGATACGGGCATCTAGTTCAGCAGGTTTCAATAGTTTGCCTTGCTCAAAGGCAAACTGTGCTTCCTGTTGAATCCTATTCATATTGGACATATGAATCTTCTTGGCGGACTCCTGCGAGCGAAAAGCACCGTCACGGTATCCGATCAGAGAAGTCATCTCTTGTGGACCACGCCCCGGCCAGAGCTCCTGATTCGCATAGAAGGAAACACCCGTCCCCGGATGATCCATCAGGTTGCGTCCGACCATATCCGAGCTATTCGCTACACCATTCGGGAAGTCGTGGCTGGTAGAGATCAAGAGTAGTTTCGGGGTTTCAATGCCATTGGCCGCAACCACAAAATATTTACCTTCGACACGATGCTCACCACCTTGTGGGTCTTTATACAACGCTGCCACAATCTTATTTTTCGCACCAACTTCAAGTTTATAAACCACCGCTTCTGCGATCAGCTTTGCGCCAGCCTGTTCGGCTTTTTCCGCATGGACGATACCGCTGTACATCGCCCCAATCGGACAGATCGGCATACAGTTATTGTTGCCACAGCATGTTGGACGACCATCATAAGGTCGGCTATTGCGAGCTACTGGTTCCACCACGATGTTATAGGCAGGATCGTGGCTATTTAAAATATCCATCGCCGTTTTTTCATTGTACGACAGCGGTAAAGGTGCCATCGGATAAGGCTTTGAGCGCGGGGAACCATAGTCATAGTCCTGACGTCCCCACACCCCCAGTTCAACTTCGGCTTGATAATAATATGGCTCGATGTCTTCATATTGAATCGGCCAATCGCGCCCGACCCCATAAACACTCTTTTCTTTAAAATCATTCGGCATGAAGCGCCAAGCAGAACCAGCCCAATGCCATGTTGTACCACCGACAATCCTTAAGTATTGCTGATAAAACGGATCGGGACCTTTTTGAATCAGGTAGTTGTTCGGAGGGTCATATTCAGGATGAGGCGCTGCGGGGTGGGAGGGATAGCATTGGGTATTATCATATTTATTGGGTTGATTACGGAATCGCTCGACCGTCTGCCAGCGCGGCACACGCGGTCCCGCTTCAAGCAAAATCACAGATTTCCCTGCTTGTGCCAGCCTGTGCGCGACCAAGGAACCACCCACCCCAGAACCAATCACCACCACATCCGCTTGTAAAGTATCACTCATGATTAGACACTCCGTGTGGCTGGTTTTTCAGCCCAAAAGCCGGGTTTATTAGGACAATAACTGCGAATCACCAGTATGTCGCTTGCAACAGTGAACATCAGTGCTTGCTCATAAGTGATCACTTGTTTGTTGACCGTACCGAGATACCATGCTTCCAGGATTTGTAGGGCAAGCTCTTGTTGTGCAGCATCGAGCGTACCGCCAGCAAGTGCGGCACTTAAAGGCTGGAGCTGACTTTGGAAACTTAGGTTATTCTGCGTGAATGCAGTGAGAAAGCGCTGACCGACTTCTGGATCAAGCTGTTGCCGTTCCGTTAGTGCTTTGGAGAGTGTCATAAAAGCGCTCAATCCGTCGGTATTGATAGACTCGGCGAGGGACTGAAGCGTCACCGAACCTGATAAACCACCCACAACCAGCAACAATGTCGCTTGTAACCACTGTCGTCGATTCAGCTTCGGCTCAAGGGATGGAGAGGCAATGTCGTGAGCGTTTTCTACGTCTCCAGAAGCATCGAGTTTTTTCATCTGGGTATCCTTTTTCACAATGGCGGTTAGCTTGTTATGTTTGAGAACCGTTGAACAAAATCTCCACTTACAAATAACCATAAAAGATAATCAGAATCTACAAAAGGTTTGTAATAAATTAAATATGAAAAATACAAACGAAACAGCACAATGATAACCATTCTTATTAAGAACATTAATGCTCAATAATATCGCCACAACCACTACTTATTATGATATTAATAATCGGAACAGCCCTAATCACGCGTATAAAAATTTCAATCAAACGTCGTTATTAATCCATTTGAAATATTGGAGTCCGCCATGAAATCATCCTTCACTCTTTTGGCGACCATCGTAGGGCTATTGACGGCAACAGCCCATGCACAGGATATCAAGCTTGCGGATGATATTCAGACCCGCCCCTATTTATTAGGCGACTGGGGTGGATATCGGTCGCACCTCGCCGAGGAAGGTGTCCAATTCAACCTTGGCTACACCAGTGAAGTCGCCCATAATTTCAGCGGGGGGAAACAGCATGACACCCGCTACACCGATCAGTTTGCCTTAGGTACCACCCTTGATCTCAATCGGTTATTGGGCTGGAATGGCGGGACATTTCAACTCACCTACTCGCATCGTAATGGCCGTAACTTAAGCGGCGATGCTGATCTCGGGACACTACAACAAGTGCAGGAAGTCTATGGTCGCGGGCAGACATGGCGTCTGACTCAATTCTGGCTGAATCAAGATTTTATGGATGGGTTAGTTCAGTGGAAAATCGGCCGTGTCACCGTCGGTGAGGATTTTGCCAACTTCTCGTGTGACTTTCAAAATCTCACTTTTTGTGGCTCGCAGCCCGGCAATATCGTTGGCAGCTATTGGCTCAACTGGCCCGTCAGCCAATGGGGCTCACGTCTGAAAGTTAAAACCACACCGGACACTTATATTCAACTCGGCGTCTATCAAGTGAACCCTACCTACGCAAGTGACGATTATGCGGTAAAAGATGGCTGGAAACTGGATAATCCCGATGGCACTAAAGGAGCTCTTATTCCTTTGGAGTTTGGCTGGCTCCCTAAAGTGAATCAGCTTTCCGGCAGCTACAAACTTGGTTTTTGGTATAACAATGCTGGCGGTCCTGATCTTTATCTCAATCAAGCCGATCAGCCACTTGGGCTCAATGGTGGGGACACATTACAGCGCGATAGCCGCTCAGGCGCTTATATTAACTTTTCCCAGCAAGTGACGGGGAAATCAGAAAATGAGGGTGCAACAATCTTTTTGAATGCTACGGCAGCAGATCGTGAGACCTCCGCAAATGACCATCAGATCGCACTAGGCTTAGAATATAAAGCACCATTTAATCGAGTCGATGATATGGTGGGCGCAGCACTCGGCGCAACGCATATTAATGGCCGACAAACCGCTTATCAGCAGGAATATAATACGACTCATCTAAATACAGGCGCAGATGTAGGACGTGGTTATGAATATGCAACAGAGTTCTTTTATAGCTGGGCACCGCTTCATTCCGTCGCATTTAGACCTAATTTACAATATGTTATAAATCCAGGTGGTATTGCTGATAATAAAAATGTATTTGTGCTGGGTTTAAAAACGATTATCACCTTATAAGGTGATCTATCTTGGTATATTACTTTACGGATTATCATCATTTTAAAATGACGGACTCATGCATTTAGACTTCTTGCTTGAGTCGATCACGTAAAATAAATTTCTGTAGTTTCCCTGTCGATGTTTTTGGAATTTCTCCGAACTCATAACGCTTGGGCACCTTAAAACGTGCAAG
The DNA here is from genome assembly GCF_046462495.1 of Aquirhabdus sp. Lineage (NCBI taxonomy): Bacteria > Pseudomonadati > Pseudomonadota > Gammaproteobacteria > Moraxellales > Moraxellaceae > Aquirhabdus > Aquirhabdus sp. The sequence continues at coordinate 42,889 of NZ_JBKGVE010000003.1, forward strand.
ATGTGCATAGCAATGCTCACGGATCGCATCGACACTCAAGGAACTTCCTTGCTTTAACTCAATAAAGGCGCAAGGCACCTCGCCCCATTTGTCATCATCCATCGCAACCACTGCTGCAGCAAGTACTGCTGGATGGCGATACAGAGCTTCTTCGACTTCAAGTGACGAGATGTTCTCACCGCCTGAAATGATCACGTCTTTTGCACGATCTTTAATCTTGGCATAGCCATCTGGCTGGCATACCGCTAAATCCCCAGAATGGAACCATCCACCTGAGAATGCCTCTGCCGTGGCTGCGGGATTCTTCAAGTAACCTTTCATGACGAGATTACCCCGAAACATGATTTCGCCCATGGTTTCTCCATCGGCTGGCACAGGATGTAACTCTGGATCTAAAACGGTCATCGCCTCCTGAAGTGGCGAGTTGAATCCCTGCCTGCCATGTTTATCCGCTTGCTCGGCTATCGGTAAATCATCCCAGCCCGGCTGAGCAGCGCAGAGTGCGGATGGGCCGTAAGTTTCAGTCAAACCATAAGTATGCGTAATCCCGAACCCAAGTTCTCGCATCCCCGCAATAATGGCTGCTGGCGGTGCAGCTCCGGCAATCATCGCCTCTACAGGATGCTCTATGTGGACTCGGTCTTCAGGGCGCGTATTAATCAGCATCGTATGCACGGTCGGCGCACCACAAAAATAACCGACCTGATGAGTTTTAATTAGTTTAAAAATCAAGATGGGCTCAACCTTGCGCAAGCAGATACTTGTGCCACCATTCGCCGCAATACTCCATGGAAAGCACCAGCCATTGCAATGAAACAGCGGCAAAGTCCAAAGAAACACAGCGCGCGCGGGCATACTCCATGCCACAATATTTCCTACCGCGTTCAAGTAAGCCCCGCGATGATGTGAGACGACCCCTTTAGGATTGCCCGTTGTACCCGAGGTATAATTGAGGCTTATGGCTTGCCACTCATCCTCAGGCAATTGCCATGCGAACTCAGAATCACCATGTTCAACCAGCGCTTCGTATTCATCGGAATCAGTGTCTATCAGTCCTGAAATAGCAACCGCAGGATCTGCAACACTGATCACCCAGATATCTCGCTTGATCAACTTAAGGGCATCCAAAGCCAGCCCTGCAAACTCAGGGTCGACCAGAAGCACTTTGCTGTCAGCATGTTCTAAAATAAACGCGACGGTTTGACTATCCAAACGGGTATTGATGGTATTTAAAACGGCGCCCGTCATAGGGACGGCAAAGTGCAACTCCAACATGGCAGGCACATTGGGGAGCAAACAAGAAACCGTATCGTTATGCCCGACTCCACGGGCCGCCAGCTGACTTGCAAACTGACGACAGCGTTGGTAGGTGGCGGCCCAAGTGATGCGCCGCTCACCATAGACGATGGCTGCTTGATCCGCATAAACCCGCGCAGCGCGGGGTAAAAAACTTAAAGGAGAAAGTGCCACAAAATTAGCGGGAGTCTTGGGAAAGTCATCGTAGGGGTGCGTCATAACACGGTCCTGTTTTTTTACTTCGTACTTCAAAAAAATCCATTTTCAACAAACTTATTCCATATCCACGATGGCATAAGTTGCGGCTAAAGCATGACTCACTTTTAACCGCAGACTGTAGGTGTTTTTTTATAATGTGTTGAACATCATGTAGAGATTAAGCTCAGCAGTAAAGACTTAACCACGCAATACTTCGCCCGTAATCGCATCACGAATCACGCTCGGCTGGGTCGCCCCATCCGTTTCACCATCCAGAATAAAAACGTGTTGATTGAAATACTGCTGAACCATGGCGGCATCCAAAGCCGCAGGCTCACCACTCGGATTAGCGCTGGTCGATACAATCGGGTGACCAAAAGCCCGACATAAATCACGGGTTTGAACATGGCGCGTCACACGAACCGCCACACGATCATGCGCACCACTGATCCAGATCGGCACATCGTCTGTCAACGGCACCAGCCAAGTCGTAGCACGGGATTCACGGTCAAGCCAGCTTTCGATCACGACTTTACGCTGTTCACCCGTGAGTTTCTCCAAAAAAGGATTCACTTGAGCTTCGTCTGCTGCGACAAGAATCAATCCTTTGCTGACAGGTCGATCCTTTAACTTTAGAAGCGCCAGCACCGCAGTTTCATTCCACGGGTCGCAGCCTATGCCCCATACAGATTCTGTGGGATAAGCAATGACTTCCCCCTGCTCTAAAGCAGAAACAGCAGATGCGATGGCTGATGCAGAAGTGATTGCAGAATGATTTGTCATACTCGGCACCGTTGATAAAGACCATTGACTTGGACGACTTGCCCCATCAGTTCAAGCTCCATCAGAAAACCTGACAGGGTTGCAACATCAATTCCTGAACTGTCCACTAAACTATCGATACTTTGACCCTGCCAATCTAAATGAGCCATCAGCGGTTGTAAATGAACATCAAGTGGCTGAGCAGGTTCAACGGGTTGCGCTACAGCCGACTCAAGCGAGCTTGATAACAGTGGATTTCGCGATAGATTTAAATCTTCTAGAATATCAGCCACACTCGTGACCAGTCGTGCGCCATCACGAATCAGTTGATGACAGCCAGCTGCTTGTTCATTGGCGATATGACCTGGGATGACCAAGACATCGCGCCCCTGCTCTGCTGCCAGCCGTGCGGTGATCAGGGAGCCACTTTTTAATGCGGCTTCAACGACCAAGACTCCCAGTGAGAGTCCACTGACAATTCGATTGCGTCTCGGGAAATGGTGCGCCAGTGGTTCTGTTTTTGGCGTAAATTCAGAAAGAATTAGTCCGCCCTCAGCCACAATCTGATTGAGAAGCGACTGATGCGCTGAAGGGTAACAAAGATCAATCCCTGTCCCCAGTACTGCAATCGTTCTGCCGCCGCCAGCTGCCAGTGCACCGCGATGACAATCCGCATCAACACCATGGGCCAGACCGCTCGTAATCCAAATCCCAGACTGTGCAAGCTCACACGCAAAATCAAATGCAATCTTGCGTGCAGAGGGTGATGGCTTACGTGTACCCACCAGTGCCAATTGGGGTTGGTTTAAGCAACCAATATTGCCTTGGTAAAATAAAAATGGCGGGGGGTCAGTAATCGTCGCCAAAAGCTTCGGGTATTCAGGCATTTGCTCATAGAGCAAATGATAGTCACCTTGTTCTATGGCTCGAACGGCCTGATTATATTGCTGACGAATCGCACCGTTTATCTTCCAATCAGATAAACGCTTTAAATGCGAGGCATGGACAGAAAGCGCCTTCCAATCACTTGCAGGTGCGGCCAATGCTTGCTCAGCCGTGTGAAAATGGGCAATGAGACCACGCCAGGTCACGATAGAATGGTTGACCACATACCACAAAGCCAGCTCATAGAGCCAGCTTTGGGATGAATGCGAGAAATTGATCTCAGTCTGTAGATTGGACAGGTTGTGCGTAGAAATAAGCTTTTTTCCGTAAAGTGCAGTCGTTGTAAACTTCAGCCACGGCAAAGTCTACAACGTTCAAGTTTCTAATCAGTTTTGCGACTCGCTTAGTCGCCTGTCGATACAGGTGGACGCAGCTCATCGCCGGTCTTAATCGGACCACTCGCTTCAAGTACGATAGCATAGCTCAGTTTATTAAATGTACGAAAAACCATGGCAAGACCTGAACGTTCACTCGGTAAGCGGACGAGCTGACCATCATGTGAATCCTGTACCAATGCGCCGCGGCGATAAATTGCAAACACTTGGCCCACCGCAACACCTTCACGGTCACCACGATTCAGCGCAATCGTGCTGTTAACCGCAGCGGTGTCTATACCATCCATAACCCGAATTAAACGTCCAGGAGCAATATTTTCAGAATTGGTTGGATAGAAAACACCAGGCTCGTTACTTTCTGGCTCTGGTAAAACTTTATCATCGGCACGGACTTCTTGCTGAACACTTTCAGTCAATTCAACCGTTGAAACATCGTTATTCAAGCCTGTTGCAGTACCGCGAGCAATTAAACGTGCCTCATAGCCCAATATTTCTTTGGTCTCTGGATCCACATAGGCATCCCCTGCACGATAGATACCATAACTGTCACCCACTACAAGATTACCACCGCGTACATAGACAGTATCACCACGGCCAGCAACGACATGACGATCTTTGGTTGCAAGGATATAAGGTGCTTTTTTCAGCGTATTTGCACTGACCACATTGGCATTAATCAACCAACCTTTGATCGCATTTAAAGGCACTGCAGGCACGGCAACATTTAAGGGATCAATATGGATCTTCGGCTGTAACTTAACAGTATTCAGATCGTCTTCAGGCGAACCATTCATGCGACGCTCTACGCCCACACAACCATCGCCCATGTCCACGCCAACCACTTTATGTCCTTTGATCACGCACAGAATCAAACGGTCACCTGGATAGATCCAATGTGGGTTTTTCACTTGAGGATTGACCGCCCAGATTTCTTTCCAGCGCCACGCATCTTTTAGATACTTGCCAGAAATATCCCATAGGGTATCGCCTTTTTTGACAATATAGGTATCAGGTGCATCAGCACGTACGCTCGGTACTGGATTGTTCTTAGCAGAAGCCAGCATCGGCATGCCTAGACCTAAGGTCAATGCTAAGACGATTTTTGTCAGTCGGCTTTTGGTTATAAAAGTCGAACCGGATAGCAGTGTTTGTGTGTGATAAGATGCTGGGCCAGCAAGAGGTGTAACTTGTGTAGATAAACCTTGTATAGAATCCTGCGCACATGCAGATGTAAACACGCTCATTATCATTTCCCTATAAAATAGATCGCACGTTCAGGCTATACTGCCTGTCAGTCCCCTGTCAGTATTTACAATAAGCGTTTATACATCTTAAGTCTAGTGTGCATACACGGTTAATTGCAGATCAGGACAGAATTTTTTCGTTTCATCTGAGAGACACGTCACACAATCAATCCTTCGCATAAACTCTGCGAAGTTTTCACCAAAATGTACATTTCATCTAGCGTGGGAAAGCGCTAAAATATCGCAATATTATAGATAGCACATTAACTTGCCGTTATCACCGCAAGAGGAACACAATTCATCATGGCACTACTCCCTATTTTACATTTTCCTGATCCTAGGCTAAGGACTAAGGCAAAGCCCATTCTTGAGGTGACCGATCAAATCCGTACCCTCGCAGCAGACATGCTGGAGACGATGTACGCTGCACCAGGAGTTGGTTTGGCTGCGACTCAGGTGAATCATCACATTGAGCTAATCGTCATCGACGTCTCTGAGACTAAAGATCAGCCAATGGTTTTCATCAATGCCAAAATCACACCGCTGACTGAAGAACTGGTGCCTTACGAAGAAGGCTGCCTATCGGTACCGGAAATCACGGATAGTGTGAACCGCCCTGCCCGTATCCGTATTGAAGCCATCGATCTTGACGGTAAAGCCGTCAAGATCGATGCAGATGGTTTACTTGCCGTATGTATCCAACATGAAATGGATCATTTAAGCGGTAAACTGTTTGTAGACTACTTATCTCCGCTTAAGCGCCAACGCATCAAAGACAAACTGGTTAAACGTGAACGTGAAAAAGTGCGTGTGCGCTAATCCAACCTTGCCAGTAATCCATCCGATAGAACGGTTACGTTGTCATTTAGAGTCGTGTATGATCAACATATACGCTTAAAAACAAGAGCCTATCCGTTTATAAGGAAGATTGACGATGGACCACGATGCCATAATAACTGACCCCAAAGAGAAACTTGCTCGCCAAAGAGAAGCCTATATCCGCCAGCGAATGCGTCAGATTAAAGTCTGGAACATGGTGGGTTGGTTGTTTTGGGTGTTCCTTGCAGTGATCTGTTATTGGTTGTATCAGCAAAAACCTTTGTACCTAAACCCGTCGCTATTGGCGAACCAAGTACAAGTGGGCAAGATGCCCAGTAACGAGATGGCACAACTTGCAGCTTTGGGTGGACTCTTGTTTTGGGCATTCATTGCGTTATTGGCTGGGTTTATCTTTCAAATCTACACAGCCATGTACAGTGAGCGCAAATTGATACGTCTCTTTTCTGCGCTTCATACCGATGATCTCAAACAATATGAACCCCGTGTAGAAATCAGTGATGTCGCGTCGCCAAATGACTCACAATCTTAATGGTCATTGATGACTAAAATCTCGTATCATAGAGACTGTCGTCATCCATCAGATTCATTTTATTCAGCCTTTTCATTTATTGAGTTTTAGTTGTCATGCCTTTAGATAACTTATTAGACAGTAACCGTGTTTGGGCTTCCGATACCGTCGCCCGTGACCCTGAATTCTTTAGTCGTCTCGTCAATCAGCAAACCCCAAAATATTTGTGGATTGGCTGCTCCGATAGCCGAGTCCCAGCCACTGAACTGGTGGGACTGGCACCCGGTGAAATGTTTGTTCACCGTAATGTTGCAAATCAGGTAATTTGTACCGACTTTAACTGCCTATCCGTCCTGCAATTTGCCGTGGATGTTTTAAAGGTGGAGCACATTATTATTGTCGGTCATTATGGCTGCGGCGGTATTCAAGCTGCACTGGCCAATACTCGCTTGGGACTCATCGATAATTGGCTGCAGCATATTCAAGACACCGCACGCAAATACGCAGAAGTGCTGGCTGCATTACCTGAATCTGAGCGCGTATCTCGACTTTGCGAACTCAACGTCCGTGAACAAGTCTTGAGTGTCGGGCAAACCACGATTGTTGAAGACGCATGGGCCCGCGGGCAAAAACTTGAAGTCCATGGCTGGGTGTATAGCCTAGAAAATGGCTTGCTGCAGGATCTCAAACTCACGTTGACTCATCCCGAACAGCTCGAAGCAGCCAACTTGGAAGCACGTCGTTTGGCTGCACCCGACTAATGTGACCGAAGTAACAACACCTGTCACATTCCTACATTAAACTGACCTAAAAATAGTAGCATGAACCCCGATCAACGGGATTTGTGCGCTGTTCGTCAATTAATGTTTTAGATTGTCGATTTTTTAGCAAATTGACATACAGTTATGCTTGAATCTCATCGTCTATAACTATATCTTTGGCGAACTTAGCAAGACCTGCAAAACGGTGCTATTTACACCATAGCAAACGTGCAGCAAAAAGGTGTTTCTGAGCCATCCTCAGGACTATTTTTTCATTTTATTGAGTTGATCCACCATGAACCTGAATAACTATTGCTCCCCCGCCGAGTGGACCAAAATTCAAGAGTTTTCCCAAGGTAAAGAAACGCCTTTTTTGGTGGTCGACTTGGAAATTATTCGTCAAAAATACAAAGAGCTCACCACCTGCTTCCCAAGTGCAAAAGTGCACTATGCGCTGAAAGCCAACCCAGGTGCACCCGTTGTTAAATTGCTGAATGAACTCGGTTCAAGTTTTGATATCGCCTCAATTTTTGAATTAAACCGTGTCCTTGAGTGCGGTGTGACTCCTGATCGCATTTCTTATGGCAACACCATCAAGAAAGCTGCACATGTAAAATATGCCTATGAAAAAGGCGTGCGCTTGTTCGTCACCGACTCGAAAAACGATCTGCAAAGCATCGCGGACAATGCACCGGGTTCTAAAGTATTCGTACGTATTTTGGTAGAAGGCGGCGAAACTGCTGAATGGCCACTTTCGCGTAAATTCGGCTGTCACCCAGACATGGCTCTCGACCTGCTGGTCCAAGCCAAATTGCTCGGCCTGATTCCTTACGGTATTTCATTCCACGTGGGCAGTCAGCAAAAAGACATCGCGGTTTGGGATGCGGCACTGTCTAAAGTAAAATACATGTTTGACTGGATGAAGTACGAAGAAAACGTCACCCTAAAAATGATTAACATGGGCGGTGGTTTCCCTGCTAACTATATCTCTGAGGTTAACCCGATTCAGACCTATGCAGAAGAAATTGCGCGTTACTTGCATGACGACCATGGTGATGAAGTGCCAGAAATCATTCTGGAACCAGGTCGCTCACTCGTTGGTGAGTCAGGTGTACTCGTTTCTGAAGTAGTCTTGATCTCTCGCAAATCACGTACTGACTTGAAACGTTGGGTCTACCTCGATGTTGGTCTGTTCCAAGGGTTGATCGAAACACTGGGTGAATCGATTAAATACCCGATCTACACGCCAAAAATGGAAGACAAAGAGAAAGAAGGCGGCGTTGTGCTCGCAGGCCCAACTTGTGACTCAACTGACATCATGTATGAAAACGTCGACTACCAATTGCCATTGAATCTGGCTGTCGGTGACAAAATCTACTGGTTGACCACAGGTGCCTACACCAACTCGTACTCATCTGTTGAATTTAATGGCTTCCCACCTCTTGCAACCTACTACTTAGACTAATCCTCTACTAGAAAGTGTGTTGCCTAAAGATCAGACAGTGCGTTTAAACGGCTGTCTGATTTTTTTTATACAAAAACCCTGCGTACAAATTGACAAAACAGCCATTACGCTTGAGCCAAACTTTGTTATGCTCAGGTTTTGCCCTGCTGTAAAAGCACTTGAATGGACGCACTGATGAAGACAATTTTAATCGCTAATCAAAAAGGTGGCTGTGGCAAGACCATGACTGCCATTACCCTCGCCTCTGCCCTTGCAGCCCGTGGTGAGAAAGTTTCTCTGGCCGATGCCGACCCGCAAAAATCTTCCCTACAGTGGCTCAAGCGCAGACCTGAAAGTGCTCATCCAATTACCAGTCTGGATTGGCGTAACGACAAAAGTATCGGTGAAGTCCCCAAGCGTACTGATTGGCTCATCATTGATGCGCCCGGTGCTCTAAATGGCGACCATGCTGAGCAGTTAATCGCAGAAAGTCATGCGATCATTACACCGATCCAGCCGTCATTCTTTGATATCGACAGTACCCAGCGCTTTTTAAAGAATATCGACGACATCAAACGCGTACGTAAAGGAAAAGTCCAAATTCATCTACTGGCCAATCGCGTACGGGCGCAATCAGCAACCAACAAGCAACTGCAGGAGTTCTTTAAGTTACTGGGTCAAGATCCCATCGCATGGATCACTGAACGTAGTGCGTATCCACAGCTTGCAGGTCAAGGGCTAACCATTTTTGATCATCAACAAAAACTCTATCAAACTATGCAGGCTCAATGGCATCCAGTTCTTGCAACCATCAGTCACTCTTATGCCTGAGTGACTGATCTTCCCGATCTCAATGTCTCTTCTTGCCATAGATCAGTCGCGTCTTTTTCTCTATTTTGTTGCATGGATACCTTAACCCGTGCAACACCATAGAGTCTTCCCATGAATACATTTGAATCTTTGCGGAAAGGAACAACAACGGAGCAAGCTCTGGCACTCTATGACTCACTGGAGCCTGTTGATCTGAATTTTATGCTGGGTCGCTGGCATGGTTCAGGTTTTCCAACTCAGCATCGTATGGATGGCTTATTAGAAGCCTATGGCTGGTATGGTAAGGCGTTTCACGACAAAGACCAAGTCGATCCCATGCTCTTTAAAAACAGCGCTGATCAAATCATACGAATCAATCCTGAGCACATCCCGTTATGGCTACTCACATCTGACTTCCCAACCCCGAAGTCTGCACTGGCTGGACGTTTCTTTTCGGTGCTGATGCCCCTGTTAAAAACACAAAAGCCCAAAGCACACCTGCGTATGACCGAATTTCGTGGCAAAGTCTCTGCCACCATGATCTATAATGGTCACCCGATCCACGATGTCTTTCGTAAGGTCGATGACAATACACTCTTGGGCATCATGGATCTGATCGGTATGACCCAACCTTTCTTTTTTGTATTAGAAAAATATTGAAAAATATCACCTTTTTAAATTATGGATCGGTATGATTCAAGGACAAGATTTCACTCAAACTCTGGTTGAAGATGAAACTCGCTAATAACCAAACAAAATTCGCCACAAACCCTCTTTTGGCATAGCTTTTCAATATAATCAAGGGTACTAAACCCTCTATGGATAGAGCGATATGAACAACACTGATCACACAACAGCAGCGGCATCGCGGGATACTGAATACGACTATATCGTCATTGGAGGCGGTTCTGCAGGTAGTGTACTGGCAGGACGTTTGACCGAAGACCCAAGCTTATCGTTATGTCTTCTTGAAGCAGGCGGCGGCGGTAACAGCTGGATGGTGAATACACCTGTCGGCGCCGTAGTCATCATGCCGACTAAAATGAATAACTGGGCCCTCGAAACGGTCCCGCAATCAGGCTTGAATGGTCGCAAAGGCTATCAACCGCGTGGTAAATGCTTGGGTGGTTCTTCTGCAACCAATGCGATGGCTTATATCCGCGGTAACCGTAAAGACTATGATCAGTGGGCGGCTCTGGGAAATACAGGCTGGTCTTATGATGAAGTGCTGCCCTACTTTAAAAAAGCTGAAAATAACGAACGCATCCACAATGAATTTCACGGTCAAGGCGGCCCACTCAACGTCAGTGAACTGAGAACAGATAATCCCCTACAACAAACTTACCTTGCCGCAGCCCGTGAAGTCGGCTATCCACTCAATGACGATTTCAATGGTGCTGAGCAAGAAGGTTTAGGCATTTACCAAGTCACTCAGATCAATGGTGAACGCTGTAGTGCCGCCAAAGGCTATCTATTTCCACACATGGATAAACGCCCCAATCTGCACATAGAGATCAATGCCCTCGCCCAACGCATTATTTTTGAAAATGGTCGTGCCGTCGGCGTTGAATTTAAGCAAAATGGCATAAAGAAAACTATCCGAGCAACCCGAGAAGTCATCGTGTCAGCTGGTGCTTTTCAATCTCCACAACTGCTGATGGTTTCAGGAGTTGGCGATCGTGCTGAACTTGAAGCACAAGGGATTCCCGTGATTCACCACTTGCCAGGTGTGGGTAAAAATCTGCATGACCACCCTGACTTTGTCTTCGGCTACAAATCAAACAATACTCAAGATAGCTTTGGTCTCTCTGTTGCTGGTTCTTTCCGGGTGCTCGGTCAGATCCAGCAGTACCGCAAGAACCATACGGGTATGATCTCCAGTAACTTCGCAGAATGCGGCGGTTTTCTGAAGACTAAACCCAGTCTCGACATCCCCAATATTCAGCTCCACTTTGTCATTGCGCTCGTCGATAACCATGCCCGTACCATGCACTTGGGTCATGGTATTTCTTGCCATGTGTGTCTGCTCAATCCACGCAGCCGCGGTACGGTGAAACTCAGTGGTCCGACAATGGATGATCCGCTACTGATTGATCCTAACTTCCTCGGTGATCCTGCTGATGTTGAAGATATGGTCGATGGCTTTAAGATGACCAAGAAGCTGATGGATGCCAATGCGTTTAAAGACACCATCACCAAAGATCTCTTTACGGCCGATGTGAAAACCGATGATGACATTCGTGCCGTGCTGCGTGCACGGGTCGATACGGTCTACCATCCAGTGGGCAGCTGTAAAATGGGTACTGATGAGATGGCTGTGGTCAGTCCAACCCTCAAAGTCTATGGCGTTGCAGGCTTACGCGTGATTGATGCCTCGATCATGCCTGCGGTAGTCAATGGCAACACCAACGCCCCAACCATCATGATTGCCGAAAAAGCGGTCGATATGATTCGCGCAGGGCTCTAAAAGCCATCAGAAAAAAGCCTTCTTTCGAGAAGGCTTTTTTACTTCAAAAGAATACGATTTGTTTACTCAAGCCACATCCATAAATTTGCCAATCTCCGCCTGACAAAAATCTAAGTAAGCACGCACAACACTTGAGAGATACCGCCGCGATGGATAGAGCAAATTTAACTGTTGCTCAGGCATCGGATAGTCGATAAGCAAGGGTACAAGCTGCCTCGCTTGGATGGACTCTTTCGCAATAAAAGGCGGTAGCTCTGTTATCACATCGCCACTGAGTGCTACCTGATGTAAATGCTGATAGTTATTGGTCAGTAACGTCGATCGTGGCGTCAGTAAGTCGCCACCCAAGTTCCAGTGCAGCTCATCATCCATCTTAGACCAACCCGCACAAGGCAGTGATAAAATATCTTCCGGCGCCGTCGGCACACCATGCTTGGCAAGAAACGCAGGACTCGCCACCAGCACATGCCTGTAGCTCAGCAAGCGTCTTGCGATCATTTGTTCATGGACAACATCACCGACACGTAGTGCCACATCAATGCTATCGTTGGTTAAATTCATCCGCTGATCAGTACTAAAAATTTTGAGGTCGATAAGCGGGTAAGTCTGCTGAAAGGCTTGTAGTAGTGACCACCACGGCGTAAAACTAGGTGGGATAGACAACCGCAGTAGTCCTTGGATTTTCTTCTCATCGGCATGCAGTTGATGAATGCCATCGTGCAATGTTTCAACGCCTTGCACCGCATACTCAAAGAAACGTGAACCTTGCTCAGTGAGTTTTACCCCTTGTGATCCACGCTCAAATAAGCGGACTTGGAGTTGTTTCTCCAGTGCAATAATTCTGCGACTCAGCGTTGCCAGCGGGACATGTGTGCGCCGCGAGGCTTCAGATAAACTACCCGCTTGCACCGTCCTGACAAAAATCTCAATGGCATTGAAATCCAGAATCATGGCTCACATCCCTTTAAGGAAAAACAATTCTTGCTTGCTGTAAACACTCAATCAATCGATCAATATCTTCATCCAAATGCGCAGCAGAGAGCGTAATGCGTAGCCGACTGGTGCCCACTGGCACTGTGGGTGGACGGATGGCAACGGCCAATACCCCTTGCTTCTCCAACCATTTGGAGATCGCTAACGTCCGATCCGCCGCACCAATGATGATCGGTTGGATTGCCGTCTGACTATCCGTCAACTGCCAACCTTGCTCGATGAGTGCAGTACGTAGCCGTACGATATGTGCTACCAGCCTTGTACGGCGCCAACTTTCACTTTCACTTTCAATCACGTCCAGTGCCGCTAACGTCGCTGCCGCAAGCAAAGGGGGTGTTGCCGTGGTAAAACAGAATGTTCGAGCTCGGCTCTGCAAGAATTCAATGAGTTCGTCAGAACCCGCCACAAATGCACCAAAGGTACCGACCGCTTTGCCCAATGTCGCCATATAGACATCGACCTTTGGCAGCGGCGTAGCACGTACCGCAAAACCATGTGCATCATCAATCATCAGCGCCGCTTGATATTGATCGGCAAGTTGTCGAAGTGGCTCCAGTTGGGCTTCAGTGCCTTCCATACTAAAAACTTGATCAGTCGCAATGAGCTTTAAAGGCGAGGTATCACTTGCTAACCAATGTTCAAGTGCCGCCAAGTCCTGATGCGGATAACGACGATGCACAGCACCCGCTAAGCGGGCACCATCAATCAGTGAAGCATGATTCAGCTTATCCTGATAGACCGTGCTTTTGGGCGTCAAAAGCGCTTCCAGCACGCCCATATTCGCCATATAACCGGTAGAAAACAGCAAAGCACGCGGATAGCCACTCATCAAGGCCAATCGGCGCTCCAATTGCTCATGGAGTTCAGTATGACCCGTGATCAAATGTGCAGCGCCTGCACCAATGCCGTGTTGGTTAAGTGTCTCCACCACGGCATCGCGCAGGGCATAATGACCAGCAATGCCGAGATAATCATTGCTGGAAAAATTCAGGAACTCTTTACCATCTCGCCAGATACTCGGCGTGACCCCATGAGAGAGTGCACGCGGAGTACGCTTGAGAGACTGTGCTTGTAGACTAGCCAGTTGTTCAGAGAGATTAAAAGCATTGAGCGTCATATCAAGTTCTACAGGCTGATGAATACTGACTCAACAATCAATATGTGATCTTGAGCGACTAAAACAAAAATCCCCCTGTGATGAAGGGGGATTTTTTATACATCAAGATTGCAATTACGCACTCATCGCATCAAGCGCCGTCAACTTCACATCAACACGAGCGGCTTCACGGTGTAAGCCGAGCGTCTCAAATAACCGGTCATCACGTGATGAATCGGCATTGGGTGTCGTCAATAGCTTCTCACCATAAAACAGTGAATTCGCGCCAGCTAAGAATGCTAATGCTTGTTCAGAATCTGTGAGCCCTTCACGACCTGCCGACAAGCGCACATAGCTCTTTGGCATCAAAATACGCGCAACAGCGATAGTTTTAATCCACTCAATCACCGGCAGTTGCGGGGTATCGCCTAGGGGGGTTCCTTCTACAGCAACCAGCAGATTTAGCGGCACGGATTCAGGATGCAAAGGTAAGGTCGATAACTCATGCAGCAGACCCACACGATCCTGACGCGACTCACCCAATCCAACGATTCCGCCACTACAGACTTTCATGCCTGAGGCACGGACATGAGACAAGGTATCCAAGCGGTCATCAAAGGTACGAGTACGGATGATATGTGCGTAGTGCTCGCGAGAGGTATCCAGATTATGATTGTAATAATCCAGCCCAGCTTCCGCCAAACGCTCTGCTTGGTTGGAGGACAACATGCCCAAAGTCATACAGGTCTCAAGCCCCATGGCTTTGACTTCTTTGACCAGTTCCAGCACATAAGGCATATCACGCTCATGTGGATTACGCCATGCTGCACCCATACAGAAACGTGAAGCACCGGTATCACGTGCGGCCTTGGCCGCTTCTAAAACTTTTTCAATCGCAATTTTCTTTTCAGGAACGAGTGCAGTCTGGTGATGAGCGGATTGTGAGCAATAATCGCAATCTTCGGGGCAATTGCCAGTCTTGATTGAAAGCAGGGTGCTGACCTGAATTGCATTGGCATCAAAATGCTGACGATGGACAGTCTGCGCCTGAAACATCAAATCATTGAAGGGTAAATCAAAGAGTGCCGCGATCTCATCGCGTGTCCAATCATTACGTAGCATCATTTCAACCTATCCTATTGCCGAAAAACAATCTAACCTGAATCTAACCGTTTTATGCAGAGCGTGCACGTGTAAAACGTGACTGCAACTTACGCGCATGTTTGAGCGCAGGCTTGACTTTGGCCAAGATCGGTTTCGGAATCTTTGGCACAATCATTTTTGAAGCTTGGTTAAACCACATCAATAAACTAAAGTCGCCTTCCATTTGTACAGAGCCATCTTGCATGCCGGTCATAAATGCCGCTGGATTCCCCTGTTTGAGAATCTGTACCGCTGAGTCGCCATCTTTAAAACGTAAAGTGAAATCTGGTTTTGGTGCAAGACCACTAGCCATGCTGACCTGATTATTCAGCACCGTAAAATTACGGGCGATGCCATCTTGCGACTCAATCTGAATGGTGAATGAACGATTTTCTAAAATCGCCTTAAATTCTGGACTGGTATACGCCAACTGAATCATGCGTAGCCCTAAACCCGCTAACAACAAATCAAACGGATGCGTAGATAGATTGAGCACTGGTAGTTGAACGACAGGAAGAGTCATAGTAGAAGCTCGCATGGAGGATATAAGTTGGCATATACACATAGTGCTTAATCAAAAAAAAAATTAGATGCCGATGTTTAAAATATAAAATACCGTCTCAATGAGACCCATCATAGACACGATGCATTTATGCAATACAACCTGTCAAAAAGACAAAACGGCATTCACTCTAGCACCAGTTGTTGATGCTGTCACTGACATTAAGATCAAAAATAGTGGGCTTTTGTCGATAATCTGGGCGAATTACGGGATGAAAGACGATAAGCAAGAATCTTGCCGTAATCAAACCGTAACAATATTCGTTGTAATATTACTGTCATTATTAGTTTGACGTTGCTTTTGGATATTGTTTAACTATCGTTAAACTTAAAAATATCCTAAACAATTGTCACGATCTGGTTATCACGCATTGCACTGGGCAGTGTGTTGCCAGCAAATGGATCACAGAAACCATGACAGACCGTATTTTAATTGTTGACGACGAAGCCCCTATTCGTGAAATGATTCACACCGCGCTTGATCTCGCAGGCTTTGACTGCGTGCAAGCCGAAGATGCCCGTACCGCACATGCCATTATCGTCGATCAACGCCCAGCACTCATCTTACTCGATTGGATGATGCCGGGCAGTATGAGCGGGATTGAGCTTTGTCGCCGCTTAAAGAAAGATGAGTCCCTCTCTGAAATACCCGTCATTATGCTGACCGCTCGCGGAGAAGAAGACAACAAAGTGCAAGGTCTTGATGCAGGCGCCGATGACTATATGACCAAACCCTTCTCGACTCGTGAATTAGTCTCGCGCATAAAAGCGGTTTTGCGCCGTGCCAGTGCGCTTAATGCCGACCGTGCAATCAATGCCGATGGCTTGACATTAGATCCGGTGAGCCAGCGCATCAGTGTTGGAACGCATACGGTTGAAATGGGGCCGACTGAATATCGCCTGCTCGCTTTCTTTATGACGCACCCAGAACGTGCATACACCCGCACTCAAATGCTTGATCAAGTGTGGGGTGGTAATGTCTACGTGGAAGATCGCACCATTGATGTGCATATTCGCCGTTTACGCAAAGTATTAGAGCCACATGGCTTTGATCGCTTTATTCAAACGGTGCGAGGTACAGGATATCGTTTCTCGACCCGCATCGACTTGCAACCGGCAACTTAAAGCCATAAGGGCAGATCATAATGATTCACAGCATTCTGCTGAAATCGGCTAAACTGCCCACATGAGTAATTCAACGACCTCTTTATTAGACTTTGTCTATCAGGATTTATTACGTTTAATTGGGCTGGTGCTAATCTTTTTTTGCATCGGCTGGGTCGTTGGTATGCCTTGGCTGGCGGTCTTGCTGGCTTTGTTTCTATTTTTACTTTTACAGTGGTATTCACTGTATCGACTCTATCGCTGGATGCAGCACACGCCCGATCAAGAACCTCCTGAACTGGGTGGTGTCTGGTCTGCACTGTTGTACAACATCACCCGTATCCAGATCAGTGAACATCGTTCACGCAAAAATCTGCTGGGTGTCATCAGCCGTGCACAAACCTCTGTTGCCGCGCTTGAAGAAGCGGTGGTCCTGATCGATGCTAGTTCACTGATTGAGTGGTGGAATCCTGCTGCAGAAAAAATACTGGGCTTAAAGTCTGGCGATCAAGGTCGCAATATCCTGAATTTCTGCCGTGCCCCAGAGTTTGTCAGTTACTACCAACAAGGTAACTATAGCCAAGAGATTAAGCTTAAATCGTGGATTAATGAAGCGCGTTACTTTCAATGTAAACTCACCCGCTTTGGGCAAAATGATCGCTTGCTGGTCGCTTACGATGTTACCCGCTTGCATAATTTAGAGTTAATGCGCAAAGACTTTGTAGACAATGTTTCGCATGAGCTACGTACCCCGTTGACTGTACTGTCGGGCTATCTTGAAACCTACATGGATCAGGATGACCTTAACCCACGCTGGCGCCGTGGCTTTGAACAAATGCGCCAACAAACCACACGCATGACTAACATTGTCAAAGACTTGCTATTGCTATCACGCCTGGAAAATAGCAGTGCACAGACTGAACGCAAAGTCATTGATATGCCCTATTTATTGAACAAAATCTTTGATGATGCTCAAGCCTATAATGCTGAATTCAAGCACGAGTTGAATCTGGAGATCGAAAGCTTCCGCAGTATTCTCGGCGCTGAGCAAGAGCTGACCAGTGCGTTTACCAACCTGATTACCAATGCAATTAAGTACACACCCAAAGGCGGCATCATCAGAGTCCGCTGGTTTGATGATGGCGATGACTGCTGCTTTAGCGTGACGGACAACGGGATCGGCATTGAGTCGCATCATATTAATCGTTTGACAGAGCGATTTTACCGTGTTGATAGTGACCGCAGCCGTGATACCGGAGGTACGGGGCTGGGGCTCGCTATCGTGAAACACGTTATGCTGCAGCATGAGGGACGCTTGGAGATCACCTCAAAGCGTGAGCAAGGCTCGACGTTTCTATGCCGCTTTCCTAAAGAGCGATTGGTTGAATAGTCAAGTAATCCTTAAGTTCCCCCATAAAAAAAAGCCAGCGTCATATACTCTGGCTTTTTCAGATTTCTCATCACCACATCAACATCAAAAGTCCGCTTTTAACACCACGCGATAACGCGCTTTGCCACTTTTAACATGCTCAATGGCTTCATTGATCTGCGACATTGGAAACTCTTCGACTTGCGGCGCAATCCCATGGCGGGCAGCAAAATCAAGCATAGTACGCAGCGCCCAGGGTGAACCCGTGGGTGAACCTGACACACTCTTCGCACCGCCAATCAAGCTAAAAGCAGGAACAGGAATCGGCTCTAGCACGGCACCAACCACATGCAGCGTGCCTTCTGGGGCAAGCGCGGAAAGATAAGAGTTCCATTCCAGCGGTACATTCACCGTACTTACGATGAGATCAAGCGTGCCTTTGATCTTGGCAAGTTCAGCTTTGCTGCGGCTGGATACCACCTGATGCGCGCCCATTGCTTTGACTTCATCAATCTTTTCTGGATTCGAACTGAAAGCGGTAACTTCACAGCCCCATGCCTTAAACAATTTGATCGCCATATGACCTAGACCACCAATGCCCACCACACCCACTTTATGAATCGGCAAGGTGTTATGTTGCAAGAGTGGTGCGAATACCGTGATACCACCACATAGCATTGGACCCATTTTGGCCGGATCGACATTGTCTGGTAGCGGAATCGCCCATTGCCAACTGGCACGAACTTTTTCAGCAAAGCCGCCATGATGACCAATGATCGTTGCGGTTGATGTTGCGCAGAGGTTTTGTTTACCGTGGATACACGGATCGCAATATTGACAACTGTCGGCAGTCCAACCGATACCCACCGTTTGCCCGATTTCGAGTCCACGGGCTTCTGCACCCAATGCTGTAATCTTGCCAATAATTTCATGACCACCAACAACGGGGTAAATACTATTGCCCCATTCGTTATCAATCACAGAAATATCAGAGTGACAGATTCCGCAATATTCAACTTTGACTTCAACTTCATGCGCTTTGAGCGCACCAGCTTCATATTGAAAAGCTTGTAAGGGTTGATTGGCCGCAAGTGCGGCATAGGCACGAATTGTCGTCATCACAGTTCCACTCATCCAATTTGAAATGTCTGTTTTAGCCCCAAATCAGCAAAAGATAAAGGGGACTCTTGTGACAACCAGAATCAGTCCCTCTCCCCTCAATCTTCATATCACCGAGCGGATTAAATTATGCAGCGGATAAACCGTGATGATCTTTGACTTTATGCTTTTTGGACAATTGCCGCCAAAAACCCAATAAAGCACGCGCCGTCATTTGCGGCACTTCAACCATGGGCAAATGCCCAACTTCACTGAAGACTTTCACCTCGGCTTGCGGAATGAGCTGTTTGAATACGGTGGCGCAGGAAGCATGTAGTATGCGATCTTTCTCTCCCCACAGCACCAAAGTCGGCGAAGTGATATGGGCAATTCCTTCAAACATGGTCGGTGGGGCATGCTCAAGTAACTGGTGAAACATATGCTGATTGATATGGCGTCTTGAAACCAGCTCCTGATACATCAAGGGCACCAATAACGCCGTCAATGTCCAGCGGTTATAAGACATCACAGTACTCATCATACGGACAACATCGGTCAGACGATGCGCAATCAAATGATTGTTCCCCTTTTTCAGCTCTTGCTCAAAATGAGTCGACTCGGGGCCAAATACCCCTAATGCATTCATGAGCGTTAAGCTGAGTATTTTTTCTGGGTGGCGCGCCGTAAAGAGAGCAGCAATGCCTCCACCCATCGAACTGCCCACGATATGAAACTGACTGGGCATATAGCGCCCAGTCCAATTGTCGACGCGATCAAGCTGTTTTTCTAAACTATATTGCTCAACATAGTTAAACTCACTCTCACCCCAACCCGGTAAATCCAGTACAAATACCCGATAACGTCGGGTTAGAAACGGCAGTAATAACACCCAGTTTTCTTTACTCGAAGCAAAGCCGTGCAGGAGTAAGACAGGCTCGCCATGCGGATTACCGCCTTCAAGCCAGACAATCTTTTGAGATTTAACGAAAGTACTGCGACGTTTCATACCTGTCGCGTAGCCTTGAACTTTACGCAGTAGTGCGGTCGTGAGGCCCGACGGTTCCCAGTTTTTAAGGGCTTTGATATTGATGGGTTTTGGATTGTTCTTTAAAGCCGATTGCAACTCATCAATAAACGACTCTACACTATTCTCTACGAAATCAGACATTCACTACGCTCCACATCTTGCTTAACCGCTCAAATGACACCCCCAATGAAGTGTCCGCTTAATCACAATTTGTAATATGATCAGACTGTATCTGAAAGCTTGAAGTAAGCGATTAGCATTTTCTTCCAGATGGATGAAAGATTAGGCGCGGAATGTCAAGTGAGGCATATGACTTATTCAAAATAGGTTATCGCTCTTGGTATGATTCTTTCATAACTATTTAAGACTGATCAGCAATACCCGCAAAAGGAAGCACCATGGAACTCACGCCGCACGAAAAAGACAAAATGCTGATATTCACCGCAGGACTTGTGGCAGAAAGACGCAAAGCTCGCGGTTTAAAACTCAACTATCCTGAAGCCATTGCCTATATCTCTGCGGCGCTATTAGAAGGTGCTCGTGATGGCAAGAGCGTCAGTGAGCTCATGCACTACGGGACTACCCTGCTCACCCGTAATGATGTAATGGATGGTATTGCGGACATGATCCATGAGATTCAAGTCGAAGCGACCTTTCCTGATGGCTCAAAACTGGTCACGGTTCATCAACCGATTATCTGATCGCAGCAAATCAATGATCTGTACAGCACACTAAAAAGGGAAAACATGATGATTGCTGGTGAATATTTCCTCGATGAAGGCGACATAGAACTCAATGCCGGACGCGAAACACGCACGCTTGATATTACCAATGTCGGTGATCGTCCAATTCAAGTGGGTTCGCATTTTCATTTCTTTGAAGTCAATGATGGGCTGCTATTTGATCGTGCAGCCGCTCGTGGATTTCGGCTCAATATCGCTGCGGGTACTGCCGTACGCTTTGAGCCCGGTCAAACACGCCGTGTGGAATTGGTTGAACTGGCAGGACTAAAAACGGTCTACGGCTTTCAAGGACGGGTCATGGGTCCGCTATCAGATACAGACGGCAATACTGCTACCGAGAATTAATCATGAAAATGTCACGCCGCGCTTATTCAGAAATGTTTGGTCCAACCAAAGGGGATCGTGTTCGTCTTGCCGATACCGACCTCATCGCCGAAGTGGAACACGACTACACCGTATACGGCGAGGAAGTAAAATTTGGGGGCGGCAAGGTCATCCGTGACGGCATGGGTCAATCCCAACTGCTGGCTGCAGATGTTGCCGACACCGTCATCACCAATGCGCTCATCATCGACTACTGGGGTATCGTCAAAGCCGATGTCGGCATCAAGAATGGTCGCATCTGGAAAATCGGTAAAGCAGGCAATCCAGACATCCAGCCCAATGTCGATATCCCTTTAGGTGCAGCAACCGAAGTCATCGCAGGCGAAGGACAAATCCTGACTGCTGGTGGTATTGATACTCATATCCACTGGATCGCCCCCCAGCAAGTTGAAACCGCTCTGATGTCTGGCATCACGACCATGGTTGGTGGTGGCACGGGTCCTGCGGCTGGCACCAGTGCAACGACCGTGACACCGGGTCCTTGGCATATGGCGCGTATGCTACAAGCGATTGATAGCTTACCGATGAATATTGGTTTATTGGGCAAAGGTAATGTCAGTTTGCCACAGCCCATTGAAGAGCAAATCCGCGCGGGCGCAATTGGATTAAAACTACATGAGGACTGGGGTACAACACCAGCAGCAATCGATAACTGTCTATCGGTCGCGGATCGCTTTGATGTGCAAGTTGCGATTCACTCAGACACCTTGAATGAAGCGGGCTTCCTTGAAACTACTCTTGCAGCCTTTAAAGACAGGACCATCCATACCTACCATACCGAAGGCGCTGGTGGCGGTCATGCACCCGATATCTTAAGAGCCATTGGTGCAGCCAATGTGCTGCCCTCCTCAACCAACCCGACACGACCATTCACGGTTAATACCATTGATGAGCATCTCGATATGCTGATGGTCTGTCACCACCTTGATCCCGCTATTGCCGAAGATGTCGCCTTTGCTGAAAGCCGTATCCGCCGTGAGACGATTGCGGCTGAAGACATCTTGCAGGACCTCGGTGCGATCTCAATGATGAGTTCGGACTCGCAAGCCATGGGTCGTGTCGGTGAGGTGATCATCCGCACATGGCAAACTGCACATAAAATGAAAGTACAGCGTGGAGGCCTCATCCTGCTCGACGGCTCAAGCGATAGCTCACGCAATGACAATAACCGCATCAAACGCTATATCGCCAAATACACAATTAATCCTGCGATTACTCACGGACTCTCCCATGAGGTCGGTTCGGTTGAGGTCGGTAAACTCGCCGACCTCGTACTCTGGCGTCCGCCCTTCTTTGGTGTAAAACCGTCGATGATTATCAAAGGCGGGATGATTGCAGCAGCGCCGATGGGTGATATCAACGCCTCAATCCCAACCCCACAACCCGTGCATTTCCGTCCGATGTTTGGGGCATTGCCTGAAGGTGTACATGCTTCTAGCCTAACCTTCCTCTCGCAACTGGCGATTGACGAAGGCGTGCATCATCAGTTGAAACTGAAGAAACAAGTCAGTGCAGTCTCTAAAACCCGCGAACTACGCAAAAGTGATATGAAACTCAATGACTATTTGCCAGTGATGGAAGTTGATCCTGAGACTTATCATGTGCGTGCGGATGGGGTATTACTGACCTGTGAGCCTGCGGATGTGTTGCCGCTGACGCAAAGGTATTTTTTATTTTAAGGAAATTTCCATTTATTAAGACTAAAAAATCAATATTGCCTTGTCTAAAAAGCTGGGCAATTCACCCCAATGGAATACATTCATGAACCTCTACACTATCCGCCTCCCAAAGGACTTCCAGCCCAAAGCAGACGTTGAAACCCTTGCCCTGCCTTTTGACACCCGTCAAAAATCTCGCTTCCGCGCAACCCTCGCGAGCGGCGTTGACATCGGTGTGGATCTGCCGCGTACGGGTGTGCTACGCAGTGGCGCATATATTGCGACGCAGACCGATGAAGCCTTGCGAATCATTGCAGCTCCTGAGACGGTCATGCAAGCTTCGGCATCGGATTCGTTCACTTTGCTTAAAGCCGCCTATCACTTGGGGAATCGTCACGTACCGCTCATGCTCACCCCCGATGCCGTTTACTTTGAGCCCGATCATGTACTGGCAGAAATGGTCGAAGGTTTGGGGCTGACAGTGGCAAGGATGCAACATCCGTTTGAGCCCGAAAGCGGCGCTTATGCGCAGCATGCGCATGAAACACGATTGCGCCCACTACCAGTTCACCACTAAAGGTTGATCCAAACAACTCATGTCTAATCTGACTCAAAGCGCCATCCCGATCACGACACCACAATCCTTATTGAGATTGTTGATGTTGAGCTCGACTGCACTGCCCGTGGGTGCATACTGCTACTCTCAAGGCGTGGAGTCGGCGATTGATCGGGAGTGGATTCGGAATGAATCGACTGCTCTTGCCTATTTTGAAGATGTGCTGGAGCTGATGCTTACGCGATTTGAACTGCCGATGCTGGCGCGTATGATGCAGGCAAGCCGTGACAAAAATAATGCAGAGTTCCAGCAGCTTGCAGCGCAATATTGTGCCAGCCGGGAAAGCAGTGAACTGCTCGCAGAAACACGGCAATTGGGATTCTCTCTCACCGCTTGGGTACGGGAAGTCGCCAAAATTCCGGTGACGGTTGATGAGCGTTTGGGCTTCCTACCTGTCTATGCGGTGCTGTGTGTCAGCCTAGGGCTGCAAACAGAAGAATGCCTAACCGCATATGCCTTTACCCAACTTGAGAATCTTGTACTTGCAGCGGTTAAAACCGTGCCCCTCGGGCAAATCAGTGGCCAGCGAATTTTATGGGCAGTCTATGCACAAGTCCCCGCAGGTGTGGCGCGCGCTTTGCAAAGTGATGCGATCATCAGCAGTAGCTTACCAGGACTTGCGATGTTATCGATTGGGCACGAAAGTCAGTATTCACGTTTATTTAGATCTTAGTACATCACCTATATTTAAAGGAAAAAGGAACATCTCATGTCTGAACGCTCTCCCCTTCGCGTCGGTATCGGCGGTCCTGTTGGCTCAGGCAAAACAGCGCTAACACTCAACCTCTGCCGCGTCCTGCGTACCCGCTATAACCTTGCCGTAGTGACCAACGACATCTATACCAAAGAAGACTCAAACTTCCTAACCCGTAACGAAGCCTTGTCGCCCGACCGTATCGTTGGTGTTGAAACAGGCGGTTGTCCACATACCGCGATTCGCGAAGATGCCTCAATTAACCTTGCGGCAATTGCCGATCTCAATCGTAAATTCCCGAATCTTGAGCTCATTCTAATTGAAAGTGGCGGGGATAATTTGGCGGCAACCTTTAGCCCAGAACTCTCTGACCTTACGCTTTATGTGATCGACGTCGCAGGCGGCGAAAAGATTCCACGCAAAGGCGGCCCCGGCATTACCAAGTCAGACCTCTTGATCATCAATAAAACCGACTTAGCTCCAATGGTCGGCGCGTCTCTTGAGATCATGGCGCAAGATGCCAAACGCATGCGCGGCGATCGTCCTTTTCAATTTTCCAATATGAAAGATGGTGATGGACTGGATGAGATTATCGCGTTCATCGAAAAGCAAGGTTTACTCACCGCTTCTTAAGCAAGTGTCCTCTACATTTTAGATTTCCATGGAGTATAAATATGCGTATTTCTCGACTGGCTGTATTATTCACGACCTTACTGGCCTCAAGCTTCGCTCTCGCCCATCCGGGTCATGCAGGACATCAGGCGGCTTTTGTTGAAGGTTTGCTGCACCCGTTAACTGGACTCGACCATCTCGCGATGGGCTTGGGTTTTGGTTTACTCATGGCACGTACCTTCAAGCGTGCCCGCGTTGCTGGGCTTGTATTTCTTATGGGTGCATTGGTTGCGGGCTTTAGTTTAGGCGTAGCCGGATTGATCGGTGCGGATTGGGCTGAGTACGGGATTGGTGCTTCACTGCTTGTGCTCGCAGTCGCCTTATGGATGCGTTCGCATTCGGCATTTCTCGGCATAGTGGCGGCCTTAGGCCTCTTCCATGGCGTTGCACATGGGGCTGAGGTTCCTGCCGGACTCAATCCAGCAGTGTTCCTCGCAGGAATGCTGGTGACTTTGGGCGGCTTATATGGCACTGGCTTACTACTGGGTCGTACGCTACAGCGCTACGCCAGCCAGTATGTCAAAGGCGGTGAACGTCTTGCAGCAGTACTTGCAGGCTCTGCCATTTTCTTTGGCTAATGTTTTTTGAGTAAGGATTGTAAATCATAAGCGCTATCCTGCTTTGATAGCGTAAGCTTTGATACTTTCTGCCTTGATAAGAAGCGAAATCGTATGACGTCCAGCAGCGACACGCCAAGTATGGCATCTGATAAGCCCCAGAACTATAGACCACTCCTGTGGCTAGTTGCGATGGGGTTCTTCATGCAAGCTCTGGACTCTACGATTGTAAATACCGCCTTGCCCGCCATGGCACGAAGCCTTGGCGAAAGCCCACTGCGCATGCAGTCAGTCATCATCGCCTATATGCTCACCATGGCGATCATCATCCCAGTCAGTGGCTGGCTTGCAGATCGCGTTGGTACGCGTAAGATTTTCTTCAGTGCGATCTTCCTGTTTACGCTGGGTTCGATTCTTTGCGCCAGCTCACAAACACTACCGCTGCTCGTGGCTTCTCGTGTGGTACAAGGCGTCGGCGGTGCAATGCTACTCCCTGTAGGGCGATTGACCATGCTGCGTGCCTTGCCACGTCACTTGTTTTTGCCCGCGATGAGTTTTATCACTATTCCCGGTCTTATAGGTCCGCTGATTGGTCCGACTCTCGGGGGCTGGCTCGTTGAAGCATTATCGTGGCATTGGATCTTTCTGATCAACGTTCCGATCGGGATCATTGGCGGACTTGCCACATTACGTTTTATGCCCGATATCCGTAGTGATGCGTTGATGCCTTTTGACAGTGCAGGGTATTTCCTATTGACCAGTGGCATGGTGGCATTATCGATTGCTCTGGATGGACTATCAGAACTCCATCTGCCTCACGCCACCGTGATGCTGCTCCTGATTTTTGGATTTGTATCCCTCACCACCTATTGGCTACATGCGGGTCGTAAAGGGGATGCTGCCTTATTTAGTCTTAAACTTTTTATCTTGCCGAGTTATCGAATTGGGGTTTTGGGCAATCTGTTTGCACGCATCGGTAGCGGCAGTATGCCGTTCTTGTTGCCACTGCTACTACAAGTTTGCTTAGGTCATACTCCTGCTGAAGCCGGGATGATGATGATCCCAGTGGCCCTCGCAGCGATGCTGTCCAAGAACTTTGTCACGCCACTGGTACGTAAGTTTGGTTATCGCCAAGTGCTGGTTGCCAATACGGTATTGGTGGGACTCAGCATCGCCAGTTTTGCGCTGATGACCGGTGACGAACCTACATGGCTGCGTGTGATTCACATGGGACTCTTTGGCTTCTTTAACTCCATTCAGTTCACCTGTATGAATACGTTGACCTTAAAAGACCTCGATGGCAAGCTGGCCAGCAGTGGCAATGGACTGCTGTCAATGGTGATGATGCTGTCGATGAGTTTGGGGGTTGCCAGTGCTGCAGCGGTCTTGGCTGGGTTTACCCAGATCATGGGTAATGTGGCAAATACCTTAGAGGCCTTCCACTCCACCTTTATTTGTGTAGGGCTCATGACCTCGGCTGCTGCATGGATTTTCTGGCAATTGCCACACGATGAACCTGTTGTAACTGAAAAATCGGATACAGCGCTGGTTGAGTGAGTCTAAAACTCTCGGTGCGGCCCCATTCTTATCCATGAAGAACTTCTGAGTCTGAGTACGTTATGTCTACGCTCCGTATTGCCGCCGCACAATCGATATCTCTCGCAGGGGACATTGCTGCCAATATCGACATTCATCTGAAATTCATGCGTGCAGCGCATCAAACAGGCGTAAACTTTTTGGTTTTTCCAGAGCTATCGCTCTCTGGTTATGAACTACCTTTACTCAAGAGTCTCGCGATCAAACCCGACGATACCCGCCTAGGTCCCATTCGGAAATTGGTCAACGAAATACAGATGACCGTGGTGATCGGTGTTCCTCTTGAAGCAGCGGATGGTATCACCATCAGCGCGATCACTTTTTTTCCCGATGACACGATGCAGACATACCATAAACAATATGTACATAGCAGCGAAGCACCTTATGCAATCAGCGGCGAAAGAATTAATCTCAAATACCCGCTTGGAGACGAGTCATTTGCACTTGGAATTTGTGCGGATACCACGCACCCCATTCATGCAGAACAGGCCGCAGCGACGGGGGCTTCACTCTATGTTGCCAGTGTATTAGTCTCTGAATCGGGCTATGCTAAAGATGCGGCTCTACTACAAGGCTATGCAAAGCAGCATCACATAGGCGTGCTTATGGCCAATCATGCGGGGCCTTCAGGAGAATATATCTCCGCAGGAAAAAGTGCATTCTGGGCACCTGATGGCAGCTTAATTGTGACCGCTCTCGGCACGGGAAATGCTTTAATAATTGCGACAAAGAATGGAAGCACATGGTCTGGTGAAGTGATCGATGTGACTCTCTAAGCACTAAGACCAAGAGCATTCAACGCTCCTTTGATTTGCAGAGTATAGAATATGTCCAAAATTGCGCCGATCACGCTTTCAGCAGTCCAGACCGATGACTTCGAGCAACTCGTTGAAATTCGTATTGCGGCGATGCGAGAGAGCCTGGAACGGATTGGACGCTTTGATCCGGAGCGCGCGAGGGAGCGTTTTCGCCAGGGCTTCTCACCAGAGCACACGCGCTTTATTGAAATCAATGGTCGTAAAGTGGGCTTTGTCGTAGTCAAACCCGTACTCAATCAATTGTTGCTCGACCATCTGTATGTCCTCCCCAAAGCACAAAGAAAAAAAGTAGGCAGTCAAGTTTTAGCCCATATCTTTATCGAAGCTGACACTCAAGGTCTGCCCATACGTGTTGGCGCCTTGAAAGACAGTGATTCCAATCGCTTTTATCAGCGCCATGGCTTTAGGCGCATTGAACAAGATGAATTTGATAACTACTATATTCGACACACGATTAGGAATATTGATTCATGAAATTCATTTCATTACGGGTTAAAACTGCACTACTCGTTCACGGTTATACCGAAGACCATAAAGAAATTACTGAAATCGTCAATGACGAGTTGTTTGTTGAAAAACTGATTGCCGTTGATCGCATTCAATCGGTGACGGAAAAATATCTGCTTGTATCGTCTTCTCATGGCAGGATCATGTATTTGGGATATGAAGGTAATCTGGCTTCTGTCACTGAGCGTTTAAACCGCGCAGGACTGGTGATTCAATAAGCTGTCACAAACAAGATTTATGCTCATCCAATAAAAAGATTCACCCCGCCACAACAACGCAAAACAACCACAAAGGAATGCATCATGGAACTGAATATTTATCTCTCATTTAAAGGTCAATGCGAAGAAGCGTTTAATTTCTACGCCAAGGTTTTGGGTGGAACCATCACCATGAAGTTCACCCATAAAGACTCGCCGATGGCGGCTGAAACAGCTCCTGAATGGCTGGATAAGATCATGCATATGCGTATGAACATCGGTCAATCTGTGCTGATGGGTGCAGATATGCCTGAGGGTCATCAAGTCACGCCACAAGGTTTTAATGCCTCTCTACAAATCAAAGATCCTGCTGAGGCGGAACGTGTATTTGCTGGACTCGCCGAAAATGGCACGATCCATATGCCGATCGCAGAAACCTTTTGGGCGCAGCGCTTTGGCATGTTGGTCGATCAGTTCGGGATTCCCTGGATGATCAACTGCGAGAAAGCGATGTAAATGTCTGCGCTCCATATCTAAGGCCAACGCACAAAATAAAAAATCAGGATGGACAACTTCCTCCATCCTGATATCAAGGGAAAACCATCAAGTATGGCAAACGGCTTAGACTTTCGCCAATGCCTGTTCCAAATCGGCAATGATGTCATCGACATGTTCCAGCCCTACCGAAATACGCACCAGATCGACACTCACGCCAGCTTTCGCAAGCTCTTCAGGGTTAAGCTGACGATGAGTCGTGGTCGCAGGGTGAGTCGCTAAACTTTTCGCATCACCAATATTCACCAAGCGGGTGATCAACTGCAATGCATCAATAAACTTGGTACCGCCTTCCAGACCGTCTTTCACGCCAAAAGACAGAATGCCTGATGCTTGCCCCCCGAGATATTTCTGCGCCAGATGATGCTCTGGATGATCAGGAAGTCCTGCGTATTTGACCCACGTCACCTTGTCATGCTTTTGCAGATATTGCGCAACTTTCAGTGCATTCTCACTATGCCGGGCAATACGCAGCGGTAAGGTCTCTAAGCCTTGTAAAATTTGAAAAGCATTAAACGGGCTAATTGCAGCACCAGTATTACGCAGTGGCACCACGCGCGCACGGGCGATATATGCAGCCTCACCCAACGCCTCAACATAATTCACCCCATGATAGCTAACATCAGGGGTGTTTAGGCGCTTGAATCGCTCCGGATATTTGCCCCATGGAAACTTACCGCTATCAACAATCACACCGCCAATGCTGGTGCCATGACCACTGATATATTTAGTCAGGGAGTGCACGACAATATCCACACCATGATCAAAGGGACGCCCGAGGATGGGTGTTGATACCGTACTATCTGCAATCACAGGTATACCGTGCTGATGCGCGATGGCACTGATCGCTTCTAGATCCACAATATTGCCAAGTGGATTGCCAATGGTTTCGATAAATACCGCCTTAGTGCGGGAGTCGATCAGCTTGGCAATTTCTTCAGGCTTTGAATAATCAAAGAAGCGCACCTCGATGCCTTGCTGTGGGAAGGTATGCGCAAATAAATTATAGGTTCCCCCGTAAAGAGCCGATACGGAAACAATATTATCCCCCGTCTCGGCAATGGTTTGAATTGCATAGGTGATTGCAGCCATACCGGATGCCACCACCAGCGCACCGATTCCGCCCTCCAGCACTGCGAGACGCTGCTCAAGGACGGCTGTGGTCGGATTCATAATACGGGTATAGATATTACCCTGCACTTTCAGATCAAAGAGATCGGCACCGTGCTGAGTACTATCAAATGCATACGAAGTCGTTTGATAGATCGGTACTGCAACCGACTTCGTGGTGGGATCAGGGCTATAACCGGCATGGATGGCAAGTGTTTCAGGCTTCATGATTGTCCTAAGCAATTCTCTAAAAACTCATCATGCCTAAATCAAGACCCTTTTCGGGCATTTGCCATTCTAAAAATTTGAGATATGCTTTTTCAAAAAGCTGCAAATTATCCCGACGACTTATAACTTATCCTGCAAAGCATACTCAAAATGCACATTAAACACATTTTATTATTTATAAACAAATAGTTAATTATTTCACATTTACACAAACTGTTATTGATCATTGCCTGTATTTCAGTGCACCATAGACCTATATCAATTTTTCACTTCCGTCACCACCTTAAAAGATAGAATTATGACTATAGCAGCCCAAGCTTCTGAATCCGTAACGAAAAATTCTGGCATTGCCGTCTACAACTCCAATGCCGAATCGATTGGTAATACCCCGCTGATCCGCCTAAATAAACTGGCACCAGCTGGTGTGACCCTACTCGCCAAGATCGAAAGCCGCAACCCTGCAGCTTCGGTCAAAGACCGTATCGGCGCCAATTTAATTGCTGATGCTGAAGCACGTGGCGTTCTGAAAAAAGGGGTAACGATTGTTGAACCCACCAGTGGTAACACCGGGATCGCCCTTGCTTTTGTTGCCGCTGCAAAAGGCTATGAAATCATTCTAACCATGCCCGCCAGCATGAGTCTGGAGCGCCGCAAAGTGCTCAAAGCATTGGGCGCCAAACTCGTCCTGACCGATGCCGCACTCGGCATCAAAGGCTCTGTAGATGAAGCACAGCGCATCAAGGACAGCGACCCTGAAAAATACTTTCTGCCCCAGCAATTTGAAAACCCTGCCAACCCAGAAATCCATGTCAAAACTACCGGACCTGAGATTTGGGAAGCAACAGGTGGGAAAGTGGATGCCTTGGTCGCAGGTGTAGGCACGGGCGGAACCATCAGCGGCGTATCGCGTTACTTCGAACAAGTCAAAGGTCAGGCATTGCATAGTATTGCCGTAGAGCCCACTGAATCCCCGCTCATTACACAAACACGCAACGGCGAGCCGCTAAAACCAGCCCCGCACAAGATACAAGGTATTGGTCCAAACTTTCTACCGAAAAACCTCGATCTATCGATCGTCGATGAAGTGCAAACCGTCAGCAGTGATGAAGCAATTGCCTGGTCTCGTCGCTTAGCCAATGAAGAAGGAATCCTGAGCGGCATTTCCGCAGGTGCTGCAGTTGCTGCGGCAGTTAAAGTCGCAGAACGTCCAGAGTGGCAAGGCAAAACCATTGTAGTGATTCTGCCGGACTCAGGGGAGCGCTATCTGTCATCGGTACTGTTCGCAGGGCTGTTTGACGAAGAATAAAAATCTAAACTTGCGATACTCACATAATAAAAAATCCCCCTCGGTAACGGGGATTTTTATTATTCACCAGTACTTACTTAATATTCGCTGCGGCCCAAACATCAAGTGGTCGCAAAACCTCACTTAACGACATCCCTAAAGAACTCAAGCGATAGTCCACATGCGGCGGCACTGTTTGATAATCCGTGCGGATTACCCAGCCCTGTTGAATCATTTCTTTCAATGTTTGCGTCAGCATTTTCTGTGAAATGATTTCGATTTTACGCAGTAGTTCATTGTTACGCATCGTGCCGGAATCCAGTGCCCAGATAATATACAGAATCCATTTATTGGAAATCACCTCTATCAGTTGCCGTGATGGGCAGGCTTGGATGAACTGCTCTGCCGCAGAGAGCGGTATCGTTGAATCCATGTTGCTTTCAGGCTGGCGTAAGCTTTTTGTAAGAGAGTTCATGGTTACTCAAAAGTGCGTACTGGTCTACAAGTGACCATAGCGCTAAGCTGTCTGAAAATCAATGTGGGTATAGGTGTCATGGCGTGGCTTTTTATCGCAGCAGCAGGAATGGTAGAAATAGCCTTTGTACTCTTACTCAAATACTCCGATGGGCTCACCAAGCTCATCCCTAGCGTGCTGTGCTTCATCGCAACCTTTGCCAGTATCTTCTTGCTTGCACAAGGTACAAAGCACATCCCTATCGGGACTGCATATGCTGTTTGGGCGGGATTGGGCTCAGTGGGCGTAACGGCTGTAGGCATTGTATTCTTGCAGGAAAGCCCCTCGCCGATTCGCCTCATGTGCATTGCATTGATCTTGACCGGGATTATGGGTTTAAAACTCAGCGACGTGCATTGACCATTGAGTCAGAGGTGAAAGGTTGGGGTTATGAAAAAGATCATTTGTCTATATAATGGACGAGAACCTCTACTTATAGCGCGATGATCTATGGACGGAAAAATCTGGCTGTATTGTCTACTTTGTATATCTTCTACAACGGTTTATGCAGAATTAGGCACCCCGATGCCTCAGCAGATGCTGAATAATCTGAGTAGCGTAGATGTGGCTCCTTTAATCCAGCCCGCACCCCTGCACGATACCCACTTTCGTCAAAAGGGGTTTGATCGTGACTGCTGTCAGGAATCTCAGCAAGATTTGTCTCAAGCTCAAAACCGTTTCCACTTCGAAACCCAAAGTGTCTCAAAGTTCCCCCGACTCTTAAAATACGGAGTAACATTTATTGCACGCTCAATCGCGCTGAGCAGTGGTGTGACAGCACCGCAGGAATCATTTGGCATCGTGCCCAAAAATCTTGACCGTGCCCCGATCATTGCTCAGGAAGGAATTTTCAATATTCGCAACTGATTGCAGAAAATTTTATGCTTCTCATGGCATACTTAAGATATACAAATCACTGAATCTCATAACATGCACGCGCTCTCTTATGCCATCTATGCCATGATCGCCGCCAGCGTTCTACCCTTCTTTACCGCACAAATCTCCAAGATACTGGGCAAATTTAAGCTCAACGACAATCATAATCCCCGTGATTTCCAAAAGAATCTGACTGGTATCGCAGCGCGTGCCCAAGCCGCTCAAATGAACAGTTATGAAACCTTGCCTGTGTTTTTGGCTGCGGTTTTGATGGCTGAATATATGGTGATTAATCAGCATGTGATTAATCAACTCGCATGGACTTATGTCTTACTGCGCATCTTTTACATCGTCACTTATCTTGCTGACTTGGCGACATTACGCTCAATTATTTGGCTTTTGGGCTTTGCTTGTCCGCTACTCCTGCTCTACATGTCTGCAACTGCTGGCTAATTCATGTTCCCAAAGCATGCGTTAAATCGGGTTTTCAAAAAATTTAACGCATTGCTAACATGCAAACTCAAACATTGACGTGATTTGTCGCTATAATACGTAGCGCAAAATTTCCTATTCTAGACTTAATGAGTGTATGCGATGAGCTATAACAACATTCCAGCTGGCAAAGATGTTCCACATGACATCTATGTCGTAATCGAGATCCCAGCAAATAACGATCCAATCAAATACGAAATCGACAAAGATTCTGACGCGCTTTTCGTTGATCGTTTCATGGGTACACCCATGTTCTACCCAGCGAACTACGGTTATATTCCAAACACCCTGTCAGAAGATGGCGACCCACTAGACGTGTTGGTTGTTACCCCGTATCCAGTCGTTGCGGGTTCAGTAATCCGTGCACGTGTTGTTGGTAAACTCGACATGGAAGATGATGGCGGTATCGATGCGAAACTCATTGCAGTTCCACACGACAAATTGACCCCCATCTACAAAGATGTTAAAGAATATACCGATTTGCCACCATTATTGATCAAGCAAATCGAACACTTCTTCACACATTATAAAGATCTTGAGCCAGGCAAATGGGTCAAAATCAGCGGATGGCAAGGTGCTGAAGTTGCACGTCAAGAAATCCTCAAATCAATCGAAGCTGCTAAAAAGTAAGCTCTAATGTTTTGAGCGAAAAAATGCCCCTGTTTTGGGGCATTTTTTATTGTGGATATTCGCACATTACATATTTTTCTATTCAGGAGTCACTGATGAGTATTATTCGTAAACATGTTGGGCCTCGCATGAGTGAAATCGTGATTCATGGCGATACGGTTTATCTTGCAGGTCAAGTCGGTGAAACCGGCAAAACAGTAGAAGCACAAACCGCTGAAGCACTGGCTTTAGTGGATAAATTCCTCATTGAAGCCGGTTCTTCGCGGCAGCACATTTTGCAAGTGATTATCTGGCTCAAAGACATTTCTGATTTTGCTGGCATGAATAGCGTATATGACGCATGGGTTCCTGAAGGTCATACCCCAGCACGCGCAACCAGCGAAGCCAAGCTTGCTGATCCCTCACTATTAGTTGAAGTCATTGTCACCGCGGCATTGGTGAAGTAAATATGAGCATGCCTTGAAGCTTAAGGCATCAATCGTTCAATGACCCACTTCTGAGTTGTGGGCGCCGTCTCGATATCATCTACTAGGCGATATTGCAGACGGTCATGCAAACGGCTTTTTCGCCCCTGCCAGAACTCAAAGACTTCGGGCAATATGCGGTAGCCGCCCCAGAACTCAGGTTTTGGAACGACAGAGCCTTCAGGATATTGCTGCAATAAATCTTTAAAACGCTGATCTAGAACATCACGGGTCGCAATCACACCGCTTTGTGGCAAACTCGCACATGCGGCAACTTGGCTACCATGTGGACGGCTATGAAAGTACGCTGTTGACTCTGCTTCTGTCAGCTTTTCAACTGGACCGGCTATTCGGATCTGTTGCTCAAGCTCATTCCAAAAGAGCAGCACTTCAGCATATGGGTTATTCGCCAAGTCTTCGCCTTTATGACTATCATAGTTGCTATAGAACACCGCACCATGCTCATCAAATTGGCGTAGCAGTACCGTTCTGGCACTCGGGCGACCTGACATGTTGGCGGTCGCCAAGGTCATGGCATAAGGTTCTTTTTGATTGCTGGTGAGGGCATGATCAAACCAGCGTTTAAACTGCTTAAAAGGATTGGGGTCCACATCCGCACGATGCAGCGCCCCTTTCTCATAAGACTGACGTAAAGAAGCCAAATCACTTCGATGGGTTAACTTGGTTAAATCCGTCATGCCTTCAGCACTCAATAAAAAAACTAAGAAAACAAAAGCAATCAGCTTAGACGTGTGCGTACTAGGTCGGCCAGATCATTGGCAAGCTTGGTCACTTGAACTTCGTTCTCGCCCTCAACCATGACCCGAATCATCGGCTCAGTACCAGATTTACGAATCAGCAATCGACCACGACCCGCTAGCGATGCTTCTGCCTTGGCAAAGGCCTCTTTTAGTACTTCATCCGCAAAGGGATCACGCATTTCTGCCAAACGCACATTGACCAACACTTGTGGGAAGACTTTCAGCACAGAGGTGAGCTCCGCCAGAGATTTGCCCTGCTCAATCACCGCAGACAGGACTTGCAGCCCCGCGATCAGCGCGTCACCAGTCGTGCTCTTGTCCAGACACAGGATATGACCTGATGCCTCTCCACCCAATTGCCAGCCCGCCTCATCCAATGCCGCCATGACATAGCGGTCACCGACGTTGGCGCGTTTAAAGGCAATGTTCTGATCACGCAGTGCGAGCTCCAGTCCCATGTTACTCATTAGTGTTCCGACCACACCCGGCGCGGGTTGACTCGGACGCGTGGCCAGTACATACAAAATACTATCTCCATCGACCAGTTCACCGCGATGATCGACCATCACAATACGATCACCGTCACCATCGAGTGCAATGCCGATATCAGCACCATTCTCAACCACAGCTTTTTGCAGTGCTTGGGGATGAGTTGAACCGCAACCGTCGTTGATATTCAAACCATTCGGCGCATTAAAAATCGGAATCACGGTAGCACCCAATTCACGTAGAACGGCCGGGGCGACGACATAGCCTGCACCATTGGCACAATCAATCACGATCTTTACACCGCGTAGACTTAAGTTATAGGGAAAGGTTGACTTACAGAACTCAATATACCGCCCCGCTGCATCGGTAATACGATTGGTTTTACCCAATTGATCTGGTGCTTCAATGGTAATCGGCAATGCGAGTTGGGCACTGATCTCATTTTGTACTGCGTCATCCAGCTTCTTCCCTTCGCCAGAGAAAAACTTAATCCCATTATCAAAATAGGGATTATGCGACGCGGAAATCACAATGCCAGCATCCGCGTGAAATGCACGGGTCAGGTGGGCAATGGCTGGCGTCGGTAGCGGTCCGAGCAAACGCACATTCACACCTGCAGCATTGAGGCCCGCTTGCAGCGCAGCCTCAAGCACATAACCTGACAGCCGGGTATCTTTCCCCACCATCACTTGCGCCCGCCCTTGTGCCGCAAGGACTTTACCTGCCGCATAACCTAATTTTAATGCAAACTCAGGCGTAATCGGATCATCACCAAATTTGCCACGGATCCCGTCAGTTCCAAAGTGACTCATGCCTAATTTCCTGTTCTTTTATTAATGCGTTGATTGTGACAAATTATGTATCTCGGACGCAAATGAAAGCGCGACTGATGATGCAATAATCAACAGATATCACATCTTTCAAACAATTCCACACCGATTTCACGCAAAATTCACTCGTTCTATCGTACGATAGAAATCAATGATCAGGCACTGCGATCCCACTGCCGCAGGTAATATCTGAAAAGATTGATTTTGGAGTAAGCTTTGAAAAATGCGACACCGCTCAAGACCATTCCCACCTGTAGCTCTATGGGCGTGCTCATTTTGTCTACAGAACATGATGCAGAGGCGACTCAGCTTAAAAGCAATATTTTATCCAGTGGTGGCTATGTCGAACGTCAGGCGATTTGTACCGTCCAGATTCATCCCGATATGACCTGTTTATCCTATGTTATTAGCGACTATGCCGCGATTAAAACACTGCGTAAGCACCGCATGATTCTCGCGGCCATAGGCAGTGGTACCCTGCTCTGTTGCCCTGAACGCCAGCAAGTGATCTTGCAACGTCGCTCAAGTTTAGTTGATACTTACCCCCATAAACTCTCGGCTTTTGGTGGGCACTTCTCACCAGATCGCGACAGTCTGGGCCATGGCGCGCTCATCGACACCTTGATCGCCGAACTTCAAGAAGAAGCTGGGATTGACTTACTCACTCTTAGTGCAAACTTTGTTGATGATCTACCACCCATTTATATGATTCATGAGCCCGATACAGGTGCCATTCAATTTACTCCACTTGCTTTTGCACTCACTCCAGATCAAGCCGATCGGGTCATCGGCAGTGAAGAAGGCGCGATTGAGGTTTTCCATCTAGTCGAGGACGTAGAGACGCTGATGGATGACAGCCAATGGTCGCAGATGGGCTTTACCTGTTTTCAGACTTGGCGTGAGCAAGGATTTCCTGTACAGAAGAATTGGGTAGGTCCCACTATCTAAGCGCATAAAAAAACCAGCACGAATGCTGGTTTTTTCTTTAAACAACAATCCATCAACCCACGCGATAGTTCGGCGCTTCTTTGGTAATGGTTACGTCATGCACATGCGACTCTTGCATACCTGCAGCGGTGATCTTGACGAACTTCGGTTCGCTACGCATCGTCGGAATGTCTTTAGAACCGGTATAACCCATCGAAGAACGCAGACCACCCACCAACTGATGCACGATACCGCTCATTGGGCCTTTATACGGTACACGGCCTTCAATGCCCTCTGGCACCAACTTCTCAACACCATCTTTGGCATCCTGGAAGTAACGATCACTGGAGCCTGACAGACCAGACATCGCACCGAGTGAACCCATGCCACGATAAGCCTTGAAGTAACGACCCTGGAAGAGTTCAACTTCACCCGGAGCTTCTTCAGTACCCGCAAGCAATGAACCGACCATGATACAGCTTGCACCCGCAGCGATTGCCTTGGCTACGTCACCAGAGTAACGAATACCGCCATCCGCAATCAGTGGAATCTGCTCTTTCAGTGCGCGGGCAACGTTATCCACTGCAGAAATCTGCGGTACACCGATCCCAGCAACAATACGAGTGGTACAGATCGAACCAGGGCCAATACCGACTTTCACGGCATCTGCACCCGCATCAAGCAATGCAAGTGCAGCATCGCCAGTTGCGATATTGCCACCAATCACTTGAATATTTGGAAACTCGCGTTTAATCCAGCGTACACGCTCAATCACACCGTTGGAATGACCATGTGCAGTATCAACCACCAATACATCGGCACCAGCTTCAATCAACGCGATCACACGATCTGGAGTCTCTTTACCTGTACCTACTGCTGCGCCAACACGTAAACGACCCAAATGGTCTTTACAAGCGCTTGGATAGAGTTCCGCTTTGCGGAAGTCGTTAACGGTGATTAAACCTTTAAGGGTGTAGTCATCGCCAATCACCAGCACTTTTTCAATACGATGCTGATGTAACAACCCTTTGATATGTTCGCTTGATTCGCCTTCACGCACCGTAACCAATTGGTTTTGCGGGGTCATGATGTTACTGACAGGCTGCTCAAGATTAGTTTCAAAGCGCATATCGCGGCTAGTCACGATACCCACTACTTTGTCACCAACCACAACGGGTACACCGCTAATACGATGAGCAGTAGTCAATGCGATAAGCTCGCCTACACTTAAATCAGGGCTAACGGTAATCGGATCTTTTACCATTCCCGCTTCGAATTTCTTAACACGACGGACTTCAGCGGCTTGCGCTGCGATATCCATATTTTTATGAAGGATCCCAATACCGCCTTCTTGTGCAATCGCAATCGCCATACGGGATTCAGTCACAGTATCCATCGCAGCAGAAACAAGAGGAATATTCAGATCAATGCCGCGCGTTAAACGCGTCTTGAGCGACACATCTTTAGGGAGTACGTTGGAAAAAGCAGGAAGTAACAACACGTCGTCGAAGGTGAGGGCTTCTTGTACGATAGTCAGCATGGTGTCCTCATGGTGCTTATAACACTGTAATTTCAATGCGGCATTATACACAAGGGCAACTCATTAGTCTGTAACCTGTTGCATGTACGTCATGAATAACGATCAATTTGCCACTGAATACTGATCAACATCTTCTCTGAGTACTACTAGCGATTCAATTAAAATAAATTGTCCAACAATACTTAAACTAAAAATACGAAATTTGACCGCAAAGGCTACGATCAGTTAGGATTTTTGATACCATATTCCTCTAAAAACACCAACAAACATCTGACTTCTTGTAAGACAAGTGCTATAAAATATGTAGGATAGTATCCTAACGCTCGTCATTGGCTATGTTGACCCAATCCAGAAAAACCTTGATTCTCTTAATTTGCCTGATTCTGATCGCAGCGATCTTAGGGGGAATGTTTGCCAGTTGGTTTATATTCAAACATGTCGATGCCAAACTACTCATCCAAGATCAAAAAGCCACGGTTGAGCTCCCACCCGTTTTTCCTGCCCGAGCTAAAATTCTCAATAACCTTGATATCATGCTACAAGGCAAGATCGAGACTGTCGCCCCTGTCAATCAAACAATCACGGTACCTATCGACGATACCTTAAATATTCTGGCAACTTTCGACAGCAAAATGCCAATCAAGATGAATATCCCGATCAAAGATACGATTCCACTGGATCAAGTGATCCACGTCGACTCCCAAGTTCAAGTGAAAGTACTGGGACGCTATATCACGCTACCACTGCGCGGGGATATTCCAATCAAGACAGCCATTCCGATTGAATTGAATGTGCCGGTTGATCAGGATATCGACTTAAAATTTACCACACCATTGAAAGCCAAACTCAAGCAGAGTCTACACGTGCCACTGAAGGCCGACATCCATACTACCATCCCAGTCAGTGGCATGATGTCGGTGCCTGTTAAGTCCGATCTGGAAACAACAATTCATATTGATCAGCCACTAGATATGATGATTAAGCGAACCGAGCTGAATATCCCACTGCGCACGATTAAGCTACATACCAAAAATTCGACATCACCCACCCCCAAGACTCAAGCACAGCTTGAAGACCTGCTCATAGCACCACCAAGCGAGACAAGTAACACACCTCAGGCCAAACCCTAAATGCGTAGCCTACATATTCTGCTATTTGGACTTGGCTTTCTGGGGCTCATTGCGCTCGGGGGAAGTCTAGGATTTTGGTTATATCGCAGTTTGTTCATTGAGTTGCAGTTGAAGAATCAACCTGCAACCATCGTATTACCGAAGCAGCTTGATGCAGACGCGAATATCA
The DNA here is from genome assembly GCF_046462495.1 of Aquirhabdus sp. Taxonomy (NCBI): domain Bacteria; kingdom Pseudomonadati; phylum Pseudomonadota; class Gammaproteobacteria; order Moraxellales; family Moraxellaceae; genus Aquirhabdus; species Aquirhabdus sp. Next base: position 83,332 of record NZ_JBKGVE010000003.1, read on the forward strand.
CCAATATCGTCAAAATTCGACTCGATGGACAGCTCCATGCCGACGTCCCAATTCATCAGGATTTTGCAATCCCACTGCATTACGATGCCGAGAGTAATATTGAGATGAAAGCCGATGTCCCTGTGCGCTTTACCCTTAAAGTGAATCAGACCATCCCGATCCATAGCTATACGGATATTGAAGCCACAACCGATCTGATTTATCAGAGTCGTTTTTTACCAACCCTACCCATCAAGATTCGCTTACCCCTGGAATTCAACCTGCCCATCGCACTCAATGTGCCCGTAGATAGTCATGTGAAATTTGATTACAACGGCCCGATGAAGCTTCAGTTTAACCAAACGACGCATGCCAACATTCACGAAACACTGCATTCGCTCATCCCCATTCATCGCGATATCGCAGCTCCGATGTATTCAGAGCTGAAGCTACAGATATTCCCACCCACCACGCCGCTACCAATTGTGATCCGTGATAGCACACTGCACTTCCCTGCTCAGGCATTGACCTTAGAATGAGATGAAACCATCACTGATTGATGATGTGATCCATTTGAGCTTGTTTGAATGCCGCAGCCTTTTGTTGTAATGGCGTGGGTTTGAAATTTGATCCTTCTTGATCGGGTTCTTGCTTGGACAACTCGGTATGAAACGTCGTGCCTTTGGTCGTGTCCACAACGCGAGGTCGCGCTTGACCATGCTGTTTATCAGAAAAAGCTGCTTCTCCGCGCTTGCCTTGCGACTCATAGACCGTAATTTTACCCACGGATTCAGCTTGATCAGATTTGATCAGATGCATCACCGCAGTCTTGAGCTTGACATGCTGTTCTTCCGGCATTAAAAAATCAGCCCCGACAACACCTACTGCAATCACGCCTAATACTGCAAAACTATTTTTAATAAGAGACATAATGAACCGTTATATTTATTTATAAAAAAATAAGGACTGATCGATTTAACCAGTCCTTAGTGTACTACTTCTCATTCTAACGTATTTTCAAGATATTGCAGTTACAACTGCAATTACAACAGCACCCGCCTTAAGTCGCCCAATAACACAGCTAGAGCCCGTGCAAAACGGGCAGCATCCACGCCATTAATCACACGATGATCATAAGACAATGACAATGGCAACATCAGGCGTGGCTGGAAGGTCTGACCATCCCAAATCGGCTGCATCGCCGCAGGTGACAAGCCTAAGATCGCCACTTGCGGCCAATTCACCAGTGGGGTAAAGCCTGTGCCGCCCATAGCACCTAAACTGGAAATGGTAAAGGTTGCACCGGACAGGTCATTCGGCCCCAGTTTCTTATCGCGAGCCTTTTGACCCAGCTCACCCAATTGTTTGGCGATCTCACGAATGCTCAAACGATCTGGATTGCGCAGCACAGGCACGATCAACCCATCATCCGTAGCAACTGCAATACCCAAGTGAATTTCTTCACGCACTTTAATGGACTTGTTATCGTCATTTAAATGGCTATTGAAACGTGGCTCTTGCAGCAACAAATGCGCTGTTGCTTTAGCAATGAACGCCAAAATGGTTAAACCAATCCCGGCTTTCTTATAGCCATCTTTCAGCTCAATGCGTAGGGCTTCAAGCTCGGTGATATCCGCATGATCAAACTGCGTCACTTGCGGCATATACAGATTCAGAGATAACTGCGGAATCGCCGCCTGCTGCAAACGGGTCAGTGGCTCATCGTGAGACGCCCCCCATTTACTCAGGTCTGGTAATGGCGGTAAACCAGATGCCGCAGTGAATATACCGCCGCCAGCACTTGCAGCAGGCGCAGTGGTGAGCCGTTGTTTGACATAAGCATAAACGTCTTCTTTAAGAATACGACCATTGAGACCGCTCGCCTTCACTTTAGTCAGGTTGACACCTAACTGACGTGCTGTTTGCCTCACCGCAGGTCCTGCATAGACATCGGCGTTTTGACTTAAGTCTTCATTCACTGTCACGCTTTGTGCGGATTGAGGTGCCGTGCTCACTGCCTGTGCTTTAGTCTCAACAGCCGGAGCTTTTTCTATTATGGCTATGGCTGGTGCCTGTGTATCTTTGTCAGAAGCAGACAATTGCGTAATCTTTGTCGCACCGCCACCAGAAGAACCGCTTAATACCAGTAATGCAACGCCTTGCTTGACCGTTTGACCTTGCGTCACTGCAATACTTTCAACCGTACCTGCCGATGGACTTGGGATTTCGACGCTGGCCTTGGCAGACTCAACCACCACTAGACTTTGACCCGCAGTAACGACATCGCCCACCTTGACCAGAATCTCAGAAATATCGGCTTGATCAACACCAAGATCAGGCACCTCAACCGATTGAGAAGTTGGTGTCGATGACGCCTCAGCCGTAGGCTTTACATCCGCAACTGGCGCGGCGGGTTTTGCTTCCTCAGCAGGCCTACTTTCCACAGGTGCAGCAGTAGCGGTCGAACCAGACAACGTAAACAGTGCAACACCTTCTTGCACCATGTCGCCAAGCTTAATCAGAATGGCTTCAACCACACCATCCGCAGGACTCGGTACTTCGACACTGGCTTTAGCGGACTCAACCACAAGCAAGCTCTGATTCTTTTCAACCTTATCGCCCACTTTGACCAAAATTTCTGAAACTTCGGCTTTTTCTACACCCAAGTCTGGGGTCTTGACTTGATAGCTTTGATCGTTAGCACTCATGATGATACCTCCTGCGAAGTTGCAGGGGTATCGGCGACGGGCTCTCCATCGGCAATATCCGCTTCAATGCCTTCAAGCGGTGCAGCTTGATCGGGAACATGCGGTGCAGGGGCGTCATGGTTATTTTCAAGATGTGGCTGCGGCAACCATGGCGGTGGTAAGGTGGTCTCTAACTCAAAACTTGAAATCGCATCTTTCACCAAACGCACATCAATTTCATCTTCATCAGCCAGTAACTTCAATACCGCAACCACAATGTTGGCAGCATCGACACCAAAGAATGAACGTAGATTTTCACGGGTATCCGAACGACCAAAACCATCCGTACCCAGAGTCACATAAGGACGATGATCAGGCAGGAAGCTACGGATTTGTTCGCTATAGGCACGGATATGATCGGTAGCCGCCAAAACCACACCCTTATGCGGTGCCAGTTGTTCTGCGACCCAAGAGACTTGAACAGGATCATGAGGATGCAAGCGGTTGTGGTAGTCCACCGCCATACCATCACGCGCCAACTCATTAAAGCTGGTTGCACTCCAGACGTTAGCATGGATGCCATATTCATCTTTCAATAGTTTGGCCGCTTTGATCACCTCACGCAGAATCACACCAGAGCCTATCAGTTGCACTGTTGCATCTTCTTCTTTCTGGAAGAGGTACAACCCTTTACGAATCCCCTCTTCCACGCCTTCTGGCATTGGCGGATGGGTATAGTTTTCATTCATCAGTGTGAGGTAATACAGCACGCGCTCGCCTTCAGAATACATGCGGCGTAAACCATCCTGCACGATGACCGCCAACTCGTAACCAAAGCAAGGATCGTAGCTCACAACGTTTGGCACAGTCGCTGCCAAGACATGCGAGTGTCCATCCTGATGCTGCAAACCTTCGCCATTGAGTGTGGTACGACCTGCGGTTGCACCCAGTAAGAAGCCTTGTGCTTGGCAATCCCCTGCAGCCCAGATCAAATCACCCACACGCTGGAAGCCAAACATCGAGTAGAACATATACATTGGAATCATTGGCAAGGCATTGGTCGAATAACTGGTACCCAGTGCAATCCACGCCGATGTTGCGCCCGCCTCGTTGATGCCTTCTTCAAGCATATGTCCAGTTTTATCTTCACGATAATTCATCAACTGTTCATTGTCTTCTGGGGTGTACAACTGACCCACGGCTGAGTAAATTCCCAACTGGCGGAACATGCCTTCCAGACCAAAAGTGCGTGCTTCATCCGGCACAATGGGAACAACACGTGAGCCGATATCTTTGTTTTTGAGCAAAATCGAGATAATCCGTACCATCACCATGGTCGTGGATTGCTCTTTATTTCCAGAACCTTCCAGAACCGCTTTAAAATCTTCCAGTTCTGGGGTCGTCAGTGGGATATGACCACTACGACGTGCGGGTAATGCGCCGCCTAATGCTTCACGGCGTGCATTCAGATAACGAATTTCTGGAGAGTTTTCGGCCGGACGGTACAGCGGCAGATGTTCCAGTTCCTCATCGGTAAACGGTAAGTCGAAACGATCACGGAAGTACTGTAGCGATGGCATTCCCATTTTTTTGATCTGGTGACTTTTATTGGCGCTTTGCACTGCATCGGACAAGCCATAACCCTTCACGGTCTTCGCCAGAATCACGACTGGTTGCCCGACCGTTTTCATCGCCGCATCATAGGCTGCATAGACCTTCACGGGGTCATGACCACCGCGATTCAGATCATCGATTTCCTGATCAGACATGTTGGCAACCATTTCTGCCAGTTCTGGGTATTTGCCAAAGAAGTGCTCACGAGCATATGCCCCACCATGCGCTTCAAACGCTTGGTACTCCCCATCCACCGCGTCCTCCATACGCTGTCTTAAAGCACCAGTCACATCGCGAGCCAACAAGGCATCCCAACGACGGCCCCAGACCACTTTAATCACACGCCAGCCGGCACCGCGGAAACTGGACTCTAGCTCCTGAATGATTTTGCCGTTACCGCGCACAGGGCCATCAAGACGTTGTAGATTACAGTTAATCACCCAGATCAAATTGTCGAGCTTTTCACGACCAGCCAGACCAATCGCACCTAAGCTTTCTGGCTCGTCCATCTCACCATCGCCTAAGAATGCCCAGACTTTACGATTTTGTGTTTCCAGTAGGCCACGGTTCATCAGATACTTTTGCACATGCGCTTGATAGATCGACATGATCGGTCCCAAGCCCATTGATACAGTTGGGAATTGCCAATAATCCGGCATCAAATAAGGATGCGGATAGCTGGATAAACCTTTACCGCCGACTTCACGACGGAAGTTCTGTACTTGCTCTTCGGTCAGACGTCCTTCCAAAAAGGACCGTGCGTAAATACCGGGTGCCGAGTGACCTTGGTAATAAATCATGTCACCACCAAAATGATCATTGGCGGCACGGAATACATGGTTAAAGCCCACATCATAGAGCGTTGCTGATGACGCAAACGTTGCTAAGTGTCCACCGAGTTCATCATTATTTTTATTGGCGCGGAGTACCATCGCCAACGCATTCCATCGGATCAAGGCGCGAATACGGCGTTCCATATGCGCATCACCCGGAATACTCGGCTCTTCTTCAGTCGGGATGGTATTGATATATGCGGTGTTGAAGCGTTGGATCGGGACATGGGCACTAATGGCTTGCTGGTAGAGCGTTTTAAGCAAAAAAGCGGCACGATCTACACCAACATTCTTAATTACTGCATCAAAGGCTTCTTGCCATTCTTGAGTTTCGAGCGAATCTGGGTCTTGATAAAATGGCATATCTGGGGTCTCTTAAAATCCTTCTTGGTGCCTTCTATGAAACGCTTTTTATGTGACAGAGGCAAGATAGTTATAGCGACTGGAATAGATATTTTGTTGTATTTATAGTGCTAAAAAAACAAAATACCATTTGAAATAAATACAGGGCGATCTTAGACCTCCGCCCTGTAGTGAACAATGTCAAAAATGGTCATTTCTCTAGACTTGAGTAATATCCCGACTTACTCCCAGTCCTGCCAATGGGTCGTCAGTTCCGATACCCATGCATTGCCCACGCGGTACAAATTTTCACGGGAAATATCGAAGCCACCAGAGTTGGCTTTTAAGGATTGCTCAGCGGTTTGCTTGGGATAAGGACGATCATAATTCGACGCAGAGCGCAGTACAGCGACACGACTTATATCAGCTAGACCCGCATCTGCCGCACGACTAATCGCAGTCAACGTTGCATTGTCTTCTTGCTGGGTGGTGCAGTATTCGCCTTTACCATCAGTGAGTAATTTTCCCCACTGAGTTGCCCGCTCGCCGAGCAGTTTTCCATGCCACCACGTGTTCCCAGATAGGGTTGTACAGGTGAGGACAAACGGGGCTTTTTTAGCGGTCGCATCAAGATAATGTGCACGATATTTTTGCGCAGTCTCATCATCCACCAAGGCTGTTGCTTTGGTTAGATCAAAGAGTCGCTTGGTGAGTTTTTCATCCAGTTTAAACACTTCGTTTTGATACTCTAAAACGGGTTTTTTTAATGGGTCAAACGTACCGATACCCACATAGCCAGTCGGCCAACTTTTCGGTTTTTCACGGGCATCAAACTCTTGGGCAATGCCAAAGTCCACCACATAATCTGACCATGCAACACTCCCCGTGCTTGCCATATGCGGATTCATCCCCGCAATGCCCGCCACCATAAAATAGCTTTTGCGCCAGTCAAAAGTCGTATTCTGTAAAAGCGCCGTGACCGTCGTTGCGACATTGGCATAGCCCATCCCCGTCGTCACCTGACAAATCCCCGCATCCGTACAGTTAAGAGTCGGGTATTGAGGATTTAAACCGGCAACTTTGATCTTCTGCGTAAATTTCAAATGGTCTTGCCAAGGCTGTGCCTCGGGCTGAAACATACTGATGATGAGAAGCTTAGGCGCAAGTTTCGTCGAAGATGCCATCACTGGCACAGGTACAGTTGGCTCAGTGGCATAGATACTGGTCGTAAGGGTTGCTAGACAGAACCCGAAGAGACCCAGAGCAGAGGTAATCGTTGATGCTTTCATCATAGGGGTGCCTAATAAATCATTTTTAAAAATAGGGTCTGTAACACCCAAGCTTATTTCACATTCGGTGCCCATGCTTCTACAAAAGCCATAGTCAATTTGGCGGAGTTACGCTGGGCAACACCTGACGCAAAGAAAGCACCCACATCAGGATTGGCATCCGCTCCGGCAAGATCCGATAAGCTGCGGAAGGCAATAAAAGGAATTTGATTGGCGTAGGCCACATGCGCAACACCCGCTGTCTCCATATCGACACAGTCGGCTTGGACGTTCTTTTCCAAATAATCACGGTATTTGGCATTGGCCAGAAATGCACCGGAAGAAATCCCGCGACGGCCCATCACCAGATTTGGTGTACGGCAACTGGTTGGGCTGGTACAAATCGGCTCTAATGTAGTCGTTGCCTTCAGACCGTTGGCAACGACCAACATCTGCGGATCTACAGGATAATCAGAGCGCATCTCGCCATGCACAATCGCCTTGCCCGAATAGGTATCAATCAGGGCTTCTTGCTGACTATTTTTAGCATTTAAGACATTGGTTTCACGTAAGAAGATGCCATCCGCATAAGGCGGTACATCCGGCATGAGTTTTAAGCCCAAGCAGGTCAGATCATTCTCCTTACCGCAAGGCGCAGGGACCGCCGTACTATTGGCGTAATACACTTCATTCGGAGCGAGCCAACTTTGTGCTACAACCACATCACCGACATGGTACTGTGAGTTGGTGCCCCCTGCGATGCCGCTAAACACAAGCTGGCGCACGTTATAATGATCAAACAGCAACTGGCTGGTCATCACGGCATTCGACATGCTGATGCCACTTAAGACCAAAACTACGGGAACACCGCGCAAGGTACCCGTAGTAAAGGACTTGCCATTGATCAGTACGGTTGATTTATCCTGCATTTGCGCAAGGAGCAACTCGGCTTCCTGTCCAAATGCCGCCATGATGCCTAAGCGTGGACTGCACTCAGTCAAGCAATGCTTGTTTGCTTTAGATACTGTTGAAGACGTCGCGAGCTCATGCGAACTTAAAGACGCACAGCCCGTCATCAGTGCAGCGAATCCTAGTGTCACGCATAGCGCAGTCTTTTTGAAAGTCTGGATAAAATCACGAGAAATGATCGAATGACGCATAATGAACAACCTGTGCAGTCTATGATTTTTAAAGCAATAATTTATTAGGGAATAATCAAGGTTCGCTTTATAAAAAAGCAGCTGAGGTAGAGGATTACCTCAGCATGCTATGGTTCACTGCCCCTGATCCTTCAGGGCAATATCAAGTGCTTATTTTGGTAAAACACCTTCTACGCCTTGCACGTAGAAATTCATTTTACCGAGATCAGCGTCAGAGTAGACCTTACCTTTAGGCAAGAACACGACGCCCGCTTGATTGGTCAGAGGACCAGTAAAAGGATGTAATTTTCCGGAGTGAATTGCATCGCGTACACCCAGCGCATATTTCTGCACCTCTGGAGAAACGTCTGGACCAAACTTCTCGATGTTGATCGCATCTTTATCTACGCCCCACCAGATGCTGCTGGATTTCCACTTCCCAGCCAACACATCCGCCAGCACGCTGTCATAGATCACATCCCAATGCAGTACGGATGCTGCCAGTTGTGCTTTGGCACCAAACTTACTCATATCCGAATCCCAACCAAAGGCATGGATGCCTTTTTCCTGAGCGGCCTGTACTACGGCTGGTGAATCCGTGTTTTGCATCAAGGTATCGCAACCTTGCGAAATCAAAGCCAATGCCGCATCACGCTCTTTGCCCGGATCAAACCATGAGTTCACCCAAATCGCACGAGTCGTGATTTTTGGATTCACACTGCGTGCACCTAGGGTAAAGGCATTGATATTCCGCACCACTTCTGGAATCGGGAATGATGCAACAACACCTAACTTATTCGTCTTACTGGTTTTACCCGCGACGACACCCAGTAGATAAGCACCCTCGTAAGTACGGATATCATAGGTCCCTAAGTTTTTGTCCGTTTTATAACCGGTAGCATGCATAAAAACGGTATTCGGAAAAACTTTGGCGACCTTCGCCATTTGGTTCATATAGCCAAATGATGTCGCGAAAATCACTTTATTGCCTTGTTGTGCAAGGTTACGGAACACACGTTCAGCATCGGCTGTTTCAGGAACGTTTTCAACATAAGACGTCTTAACCTTGCCTTTTAGCTCAGCCTCACTGGCAAGACGACCTTGGTCATGCGAGTAAGTCCAGCCATGATCACCTGTTGGTCCGATATATACAAATGCAGATTTCACTGGATCTGCGGCATAGGCCGTCGACAGCAAACCCAAAGTCAATGCACTGCTTGCAGCAATCGCTGCAATCATTTTTCTTAGTGGCGATTTTCTCAATGGCGATGCACTCGGTTGAGATGACATAGCCGTATGTTCGGTATTTAGCATAGTGGGTCCTGTGACGCTGTGTTGGTGGTCTCGTTGAAACATGAATGTGCTCCCCGGATATTTATCATTGATTTAATCATTTGCAGATGGTTTTAACACCCCAGCAACGTCATCTCTTGTCTTCAAATCGCCTGGCTCTACACCTTGGCTTTCTAGCTTTGATACTAGCAAGTTATATACCACCGCTCTATGCGTTCGCTGTTATGTACAATATTGCAAAATACGATAGACAGTTGACGCATTGATGACGGTGAGATAGCGGACTCTTGGATGACTCACTTAATGGAGGTCGGACTTGCTTGGGGCTGCGGCCGATTTAAGATCGTGATCATCATTTTCTCCAGTGCTTTAACATTCACGTTACGCACTACGGTGTTTACCCGTTCTCCCAGATCAGGCCCCCAGCCTTGTGCCCATGACAAGGTATTGCCATAGCCTGCACCCGAGTCCGTATCGACATCCACCAGCAGATCGTCGGATTGGGTGATGATGCTGGGATCAAGCCACACTGCTGTCGCAATATCATCCCAAAGCGGGAATCCGGCCTCGTTATATTGTCTCAGCGCCTTGGCGATTGGCGTCTGTGATGCCGTCATGTCATTGAGCAATTTCGGTGTTAGCTCGGTTGCGGTCGATGGATCAACAGGGATCATCACGATATGCTTCCAAGGCTCACGCAATACGATGCGCGCCGCCTCAGGGTCCCAGCGGAAGTTAAATTCTAAACGCGGCGTATTGCGATATTCACGGCCAAACTGCTCGGCACTTTTGGAAGTGAGCTGCTGATGCGGATTGACACTCCCCCCCATATAGATCAGCTCTTTGGCGGTTGCGGCAAAGGTAGGGTCTAGACGCGCTGCCAACGCCAAGTTGGTCAAAGGCCCTGTCGCAATAATCGAGACTTGTCCCGGAAACTCATGCACTTTACGGATCAGAAAATTCGCCGCAATCTCATTGGAAGGTTTGATCTGTGGATCACCCTCAGGCAAATGAGGAACTTCATATGGCCCATGAAACTTAGGCTGAGTTTGAATCGTACCTTCGGGGAACTTATCGTCCATCCACGCCCCTTTCCACACCAAACGACCATGCAATGCCTCCCATTTATTGGTAAAGGCCTTGGTATTTAAGAGCGGAAAAATGGCACCGGGCACCACAGGGATATCTGTACGCCCAGCTATCTCTAGCATACGCAGTGCATGGGCGACATTCTCGTCCCGCCAAGCATCGCCACTCACCACAGTAATCCCCAGTACATCGACATTGGGTGACATCAAGGCCATGAGCTGCGCAGCTCTGGGGCCGGCAATGTCATCATCCAAAATGACTTTACGCTGATCTGCCGCATTCGCGGGGATAGTAGACGCCAAACAGCACAGTGTGATGGCGGAATACATGAATTTACGAGGAGAAAACATTATATACACCTCAAAAAAAAGCGACGTTTAGCTAAACGTCGCGGAGGAAGGAAAGAAGTGAATCATGAAAAGTTAGAAGTTCTGTTTGAACTGAACACCAACCATACGCGGTTCGTTGATCATGCCGGTCAAGTTGTTAAAGTCGATCCCACTGGTGGTGCGAATGGTATTGGTAATATTCCGCGCAAAAACTGCCGCTTCGTATTTACCTGCATCCCAGTTATAACCCACTCGCAGTCCACCCTCGAGGATAGGCTGGCTCTTAAACTCTGCCGACTCATACAAGAAGAAATTGGCTGAACTACGATATGACCAATCGGTGTAAACAAAAAACTCGTCATCTTTATTCAAGTTCAATGGAATGCCATAACGGAGCGTCATGTTGCTGATCCACTTCGGTGCTTGAGGCAGTGGATTACCATTGATCGATACTAAAGTTTTGCCATTTGACACAATCTCAGGATCGGTAACGGTACATGTGCGGCAAGGCGCGACATACAAATTCGGGTCTTTAATTTCGGTATCGTTATAGCTGGTGCCCAAAGTGAATTTTAAGTGCTCTGTCAGATTGGCTTGGAAGTCGACTTCAGCACCTTGTCCAATGCTCTTATCCGCATTGATCAACACGTTGCTGTTGTTTTGTCCACCAACGACAGTTAACTGTTGGTTTTTCACGTCATAGCGGAAAACGCTAAAGTTCAAGCGAGCACGTTTATCAAACAAGTCCGACTTAAAGCCCGCTTCATAGGAAGTGACCGTCTCCGCTTGTGCAACTGTGATCGGTACAAACTCTGTAGGTGGCGCGATACTTGGTGCGCGGAAGCCTGTTGCGACACGCGCATACAAGTTCACATCTGGCGTAATGGCATAGGTACCGCTCACATCCCAATTTACTTTATTGACATCGGCATCTGCGCTTTTCGCACCGAGCATCGGTACTTGATCCGCAAGCTTCACGTCAAAATTACGCTCATCGTGGGTGTAACGTATCCCGCCGCGTACTTTTAGTTTATCCGTTAGATCATAACTGGCGGAACCAAACGCAGCCCAAGCCTTATTGTCTTGTTCCCAAATCATATCCGTGGTTTTCTGACCTGACGGATTGGACAATGTGTTATAACCTACTGATTCACCAGTGATATCATCCCAGAAATAATAGACACCCGCTTGCCAGTTCAGTGGTTGTCCACTCTTGGATTCGATACGGAACTCTTGGGTCAGCTGTTTGTGATCATTCACGCTACCACTGGTTTCTACTGGGAATGGAATTAAACCCGGGCCTGAAGGTGGAGCAAATACAGCACCGTATCCACCATCAATGTCACCACGTGTAAAGTATTTATTAATCGTTTCATAACCGGTAATCGAGCTGATTTTGAATTGATCAAAATTCCAGGTCAGATGCAGATTTGTACCCGATGTTTGTAGCTCTTGCTTGTTATGTGCATCGGTTGAGATTTCGGCAGGATCAAAACCATCGATGAGCTTATTGGTGCCTGGTTGAATAATGTTTGCACGGAACAATCGTGCAGAGCCACTCATATCCCGCGCATGCACATTCAATAACGCTGAAAAGTCATCGCTCGGTTTGTACAGCAACTGGATGCGTCCCGCTTTCTCATCGTAACCTTCCAGCTTGCCGCCTGTGACGGAATCCTTGACCCAATCATCACGATGCTGAACCAAGCCCGATACCCGTACCGCCAAGACATCGTTCAAAGGAATATTGATCGCACCTTCTGCATTCGCCGTATTATAAGTTCCATCGGAAAGGCTATAGTAACCACTGACTTTATTGTCTAACGTCGGTTTGACGGAGTCAAACTTCACCACACCAGCGGGCGAGTTACGACCAAATAAAGTGCCCTGTGGACCACGCAATACTTCTACAGCCGCCAAGTCAAACATCGGATAGCCTTTTAGTACGGCATTTTCCTGCACGATATCATCATAAACGAGAGACACGGGTTGAGAGGCGTAGGTGTTAAAGTCGGTGTTGCCATAGCCACGGATATATAAACGCGGGAAGCTACGACCATTTGAAGACTCAATGTTTAAGCTGGGTGTTTTAGCCGCAAGCACACGAATATCCTGTCCGCTGGAATTGAGTACATTCAATTGTTCACCGCGGATCAAAGAGACCGAAACAGGCACATTTTTAATATTTTCAGTACGACGCGACGCTGTAACCGTAACAGCTTCCAATCTCGGTGCGGCTTCAGGGGTTGCAGTTGCTGAGGAATCTGTTGCGGGTGCTGCGACTGCCGAATCGGCAACAGGTGCAGGCTGAGGGGCATCTTCTGCCCAAGTCATTCCGATTGGTAAAGTCATCCCCAAAAGCAAGCCACCAATTTTTCCCAGTGAACTGGCTTGACTCAAGTGTTTAGACGTCATTTCAAAACTGGCACGGCTCAAGGCTTGTGCTAGCACATTTTTGACCAGCTTTAAGGAAGGCGAAGATGGTTCGCCATGCTGTTTGACACGCCTAGATTCACTCATAATAGTCCCCAATGGCATAATGAAAATGATTAAAAGCAGGCTGCCCCCCTGCTTGACCCCAGATAGGCGATTACAGACTGCAAAAGAAAAAACACATTCCAACAACATGGACCCGATACTAGCAACTAATTCTTGTGCCACCCATGTTGCGGCGGTTATGTGGAGTATTGGTAAAATCGAATTTTTAAGCCCTGAATTCCGTCCTATACTCATAGTCATGTTGGCTTTGCAGCCTCCCATTGATCGTAATGTGCAGATCGGTAGAGCCGGTCTGACCTTTCATTACCCTGATTAGGCATGCTGAAAACATGAATACAGAAATAGAAGCCGCTATAAACACATCAGCGCCTACAGAAACACTATCCTTGTCTACTCGCGATCAGGATTTTTTGCGTCAATCCATTGCCCTATCACAGCAATCCCGCGAACAAGGCAAACATCCTTTCGCGGCTATCGTGGTCAATCCAGACGGGAAAATCATTGCCCAAGCAGGAAATAACTCCCTGCCACCAGAAGGCGACCCGACGCGTCATGCCGAAATTGTGGCTGTAGGTATGGCGGCTAAAATTCTTACCCCGCATGAGATGCAAGGGTGTACGCTCTATACCAACGCCGAGCCCTGTGCGATGTGTGCTGGTGGGATTTATTGGGGCGGGATTGGTCGCGTGGTTTATGGCATTTCTGAAGTTCATTTACTTGAGATCACGGGGAACCACCCAGAAAACCCAACACTTTCCTTGCCCTGTAGGCAAGTATTTGCCAGTGGTCAGCGTCCAACAACCGTGATCGGACCCTGCTTAGTTGAAGAAGCTGCTGCTGTACACGAAGGGTTTTGGCAGTAACGATTTTTGTGCCTGCTGATCACTTTCACTGATGTAAAACGATGTGGCAACGGTGCATGATTGGAATAAGACTTGCTGCACCATAAGAGATTGCTCGACGATCTAAAACAGTTTGAACACCCTGTTGAAACATCGACATGTTTCAATATCGTTAATGAGGTTGATATGTCTTCACGCGCTATTCAATTTTACTTCCGCGGTGAAGTCCAGCAGGTGGAGGCGATTTCCCCCACCCGTACCGTCTTGCAATATTTACGCGAAGATTGCCACCATACTGGAACCAAAGAGGGCTGCGCCGAAGGAGACTGCGGCGCGTGTACGGTTGTGGTCGCAGAACTGGCTTCACGAGACGGTAAAGAACTCTTGCAGCTACGTACGGTAAATTCATGCATTCAATTCCTACCTACATTAGATGGTAAAGCCTTATTTACGGTCGAAGATCTGGCGCAGATTCAAGCACTGCAAACGCTTAAAGACACTGACTCGCCTGCGATCGATGCACATTCAGCCTATGCCGCAAGCAAAGCACTGCACCCGATTCAGCAAGCGATGGTGGATCACCACGCCTCACAATGTGGTTTTTGTACGCCGGGCTTTGTCATGTCGCTGTGGGCAATGTATGAAAACCAAACCCACGCCCCCACTCGTACGGAAGCCACTGAACACATCTCGGGTAATCTATGCCGCTGCACGGGCTATCGCCCAATCCTGGATGCCGCCATTGCAGCTTATGACTTGCCACGGGTTACCCTTGAACGCGAACCGATCATCAGTACCCTGAAAGCACTGGAAGCACTCCCCTCACTGAGCTATCACATCGCAGGTCAACGGTTCTTTGCACCACGTAGTCGTGCAGAACTGGCAGCGTTACGTATTGAACATCCACAAGGGCGGTTGCTTGCGGGGAGTACGGATGTCGGTCTCTGGATCACTAAACAAGGTCGTCAGTTAGGCGATGTGATTTATTTAGGTCATGTTGCGGATCTCAAAAGGATTGATCATCAAGATGCTTACATTGAGATTGGTGCGATGGTATCGCTGACTGATGCCTTTGCCACGCTCACCCGTCTAGATACGGGCTGGACAGAACTGGCACGGCGCTTTGCCTCCGAACCGATCAAAAACGCAGGCACCTTGGGTGGCAATGTCGCCAATGGATCGCCGATTGGCGACTCCATGCCTGCACTGATTACACAGTCTGCAGAGATTGTTCTGCAGCACGGTGCATCCACGCGTCGCCTACCCCTTGAAGATTTTTATCTCGATTACCAAAAAACCGCGCTGTTGGATGGAGAGTTTGTTGCGGCGATTCGTGTGCCCATCTCTAAAACAATCATGGGGATGTCTGCATACTTTCATACCTATAAAATCGCCAAGCGCAATGAGCAGGATATTTCTGCAGTATGCGGTGCATTTGCTGTGGTACTCGATTCAACAGGAATCGTACAAAGCGCACGAATTGCCTATGGGGGCATGGCTGCAATTCCCAAACGTGCGACATCTTGTGAAACCGCGCTGGTTGGGCAGCCTTGGTCCAGGGCCCTCATTGAAACAGCACAAAATGCATTACGCCTAGACTTTGCACCGCTTAGCGATGGTCGTGCCAGTGCCGAATACCGTCAGATTGTCGCGGCAAATCTGCTGACCCGCTTCTGGTTTGAGACTCTATCAGAAGATGATGCCTCTCATGGACAGTCACAACACGCCATGCGCTTAAGTGATCTGATCCCGACTCAAACGGTGGAGGGCTAAGTCATGAATCAAGCGACTAATCTATCTGAAGTCATTCACATCAATAAAGACCCCGCGCTCAAG
Organism: Aquirhabdus sp.; assembly: GCF_046462495.1. Lineage (NCBI taxonomy): Bacteria > Pseudomonadati > Pseudomonadota > Gammaproteobacteria > Moraxellales > Moraxellaceae > Aquirhabdus > Aquirhabdus sp. The sequence goes on from NZ_JBKGVE010000003.1 coordinate 99,082, forward strand.
AACGCCGGACCTATCGGCAAATCGATCCCGCATGAAAGTGCGCATCTGCATGTCAGTGGCCAAGCGACCTATATCGATGATCTACCCGAATGGGAAGGCACCTTGCATGCGGCACTGGGTCTATCCACCTGCGCGCATGGGCGGATTAAGAAACTCGATTTAAGTGCCGTGTATACGGCGGCTGGCGTGCGCTGTGTGTATCTGGCCAAGGATATCCCGCATCATAATAACTGCGGACCCATCGTTGCCGATGAACCGATCATCGCTGATGATGTCATTCAGTTTTATGGACAAGTCATTTTTGTGGTTGCAGCAGAGACCTATCAACAGGCACGTGCCGCAGTTCGTCTGGCTCAAGTCGAATATGAAGCTTTTGAGCCCATCCTGACCATTGGCGAGGCCATCAAGGCAGAGTCTTGGGTTTTACCTCCTGTTGATCTTAAACGTGGTGAAGCGGCAGAAGGTCTGGAGAACGCCCCCCATCGTCTGCAAGGATCAAGCGCTGTCGGTGGACAAGAGCACTTTTATCTGGAAGGGCAAATCTCTTATGCCTACCCCAAAGAAGATCACACCATTCACGTTCACTGCTCAACCCAGCACCCCACTGAAATGCAGCATCTCATCTGCCATGCATTGGGTTATCGTGCTCATCAAGTCAGTGTGGAAGCACGGCGTATGGGCGGCGGTTTTGGCGGCAAAGAATCGCAGTCGGCGCAGTGGGCCTGCATCGCATCGCTACTCGCCGTCAAAACTGGAAAACCCGTCAAACTGCGCCTTGATCGAGATGATGACATGGTCGCAACTGGCAAACGTCATGGTTTTGATTTTGAATGGGATGTCGGCTTTGATGATGAAGGACGCATCCTAGGACTACAAATTCAAATCGCCTCAAACTGTGGTTTTTCAGTCGATCTATCCGGTCCTGTGAATGACCGTGCAATCTGTCACATCGACAATGCCTACTATCTGGATGCCGTTGCAATCCGTAGTCTGCGCTGTAAGACCCACACTGTCTCCAATACTGCCTTTCGTGGATTCGGTGGTCCGCAAGGCATGTTTCCGATCGAATACATCATCGACGATATCGCCTACTATCTAGACCATGATCCGTTAGCAGTCCGCCTGATCAACTTCTATGATGATGCTACACAGATCGCAGCCCATCCTGAAACTGCACGGAATACCACCCACTATGGCACGACCATTACGGATAATGTCATTCCAAGTCTTGTCAAAGAGCTGGCGCAAAGCTGTGATTACACTGCCCGCCGGGCAGAAATTGACGCATTCAATGCACAAAGCCCCATTATCAAGAAAGGTTTGGCACTGACACCCGTAAAGTTTGGAATTTCCTTTAATGCGACGCTATACAACCAAGCGGGTGCCTTAGTCCATGTCTACAGTGACGGTACAGTACTGCTCACTCATGGCGGCACAGAAATGGGACAAGGCCTCTATAGCAAAATTCGCCAGATTGTCGCCCATGAATTCGCCATTCCCTTAGCTGATGTCCGCTTCTCGGCAACCGATACCAGCCGAGTGCCTAACACATCCGCAACTGCCGCCTCCAGCGGCACTGATTTAAATGGTAAAGCCGCTCAAGCCGCTTGCATCACGATTCGCACCCGTCTGGCAATCTTTGCAGCAGAGCTTGCCCATACGACACTGGATCATGTCGTGTTCAGTGAGGGTCACGTCTATGCTGGAACCGATGACGCGATTGATGGTAAAGGGTTGCAAAAATGGACCTTTGGGGAATTGGTGCTGCGCGCCTATCAAGCACGGATCCAGCTCTGGGACAGTGGTTTCTATAAGACCCCCGATATACACTGGAATCCGGCCATTCGTTTTGGACGACCTTTTTACTACTTCGCGTATGGCGCTGCCGCAACCGAAGTCGCAATCGATACCCTAACCGGCGAAACACAGATCCTACGTGTGGATGTACTCCATGACGTGGGACAATCGATTAACCCCGCCATTGATATTGGTCAGATTGAAGGGGGATTTATTCAAGGGATGGGCTGGTTGACCAGCGAAGAGCTGTATTGGGTCAAAAGCGGTGCCAAGACTGGGCATTTATTTACCCATGCGCCATCGACCTATAAAATTCCCACCGCTGCTGATTGTCCTTCGATTTTTAATGTCAAACTCTTCAATAATCAGAATGTTGAAAACACCATACATCGCTCTAAAGCAGTTGGTGAACCGCCATTTATGCTGGCACTGTCCGTCTTTTCTGCACTGCGCGATGCCGTGAGCGCTGCGGTTGAAGCGGAAACAGGCATCAGAACCAAACTAAAACCTAAGCTTGAAGCACCGGCGACACCTGAGTCGATCTTGCGGGCAATTCACCTTGGAATCAACCAACCCTTCGGATTACGGCCATGAAAGCATGGCTCAATACCCTGCCCACTTGGCTACAATCCCGAGATTGTATACTGGTCACCGTTGCGCGAGTCGAAGGCTCTACCCCGCGTGAAGCGGGTGCTTCCATGTTGATAGGTGTCGATGAAACGGGTCAAGCACTCCAAATCGATACCATTGGCGGCGGTCATCTGGAATGGCAAGCGACCGACATCGCTCAAAAGATGCTGGTAGGCTCCGAGTCCACACATTCAATTCACTTTGAACGCTTTAATCTCAGTGCCCGTTTAGGGCAATGCTGTGGCGGCGTTGTATGGCTCATTTTTGAAAAGATCACATCGAATCATTCGCAAAGTTGGCAAGCATCGATTAACGCGTTAGAACAAGGTGCATGCCTACTCCGTACACTTCGTCATGATCAGAATCACTCGACGTGGGCCACTCACACAACAGGCAAGAACAGAGTTCAACTTGATCATAGCGCCGCAAAAAAATCATCTATGGAAAAGGCTCAGACGGCCGAAGCCTTATGGCAATTTGAACAAGAAATTCTGGGTAGCCCATTTACCGTTTATCTGTTTGGTGCAGGACATGTCGGCCGTGCTGTGGTCGAAGCGCTACGCCCACTTGATGCAAAAATTCGCTGGATCGACTCGCGTGATCATGGCTTTCCTGAGCATCAAGAAGCACACATTGATTATGTCAGTAGCGATCAACCTGAAGATGAAATTGCTCACGCACCCGCCAACAGCTACTTCCTGATTATGACTCACAACCATGCACTCGATTTTAGATTGTGCTTAGAGTTATTCAAACGTAATGACTTTGCCTACTTTGGCTTGATTGGTTCGGAGAGTAAACGGGCTGTTTTTGAGCATCGCCTGCACTCACGCGGGGTTGATGCACTGCGTTTTCAAGAGATGACCTGCCCGATTGGCATTCAAGGCATCTACAGTAAAGAACCCGCCCTGATTGCAGTGTCAGTGGTCGCTCAGATGCTGCAAATCCATACCACCCATCTCCAGACCGAACGGATCTATGGCGGCAAAATCTCCCAGTCATCAAACCTTGGCTAGAGAAGGCTGCGAAGGATTTCCTCACATGCTATGGCTTGCGCGTCAAATGCGTGATGATCTCAACATACTGAGGAAATGCGGCAAGCAGCGCGCTACGCGATCCGATTTCAAAATCTTCAAAATCAAACCCCGGACTCACCGTACAACCGACTAGCGAATACTCACTGCCTACCGCGGGTTCTGCCGCAAACCAGCTGCCACGCGGTGCCAACGCCTGAAAGACCTGCCCTTGATGCGGATCATTTCCTAGCAGATGAATGATCAGTTGACCATCAGGCATCAGCACATACAGTTTCAGCGGTCCTCCAGCATAAAAGTGCCATAACTCATCGGATTGCAAACGATGAAAGGTACTGTAGTCGCCTTTGTTCAATAGAAACTCAATTGCGGTGCTTGTCGAGCGTGGGCCTTTGTAGCGTGCGGGGAGCATCGCTTGTGTGTATTGCTCCTCAGACTTATACGTCTGCTTGTAGTAGCCCCCTTCTGGATGAGGCTCCAGCGAAAGCAATTTGACGAAATCTAACGACTGATCCTGTGGTGACATGGCACACCCCGAAAGCAGTAAATAGGCAGGAATGGATATCATCCAGAAACAATGACGCATCGCATGACGTAGATATTTCATTGCTCAGATCCGTCCTTCATCAAGGTTTAAGCTGACTCAACCAGAAAGGTAAGCTCGCCTCATTAAACTAACGGATATGACCCATTGAACATAGCTGAATCTGGATATAACGTCTATCTGATTAACGGCATATGAGCGTTAAAATCGGACGAATTAGATGAGACTATGGGAGGCGAAATCATCAGCGTGACTCGCCCCTGATAGACTTTAGAATCGGTAGCGTACACCTACGGCTGTCGACATCTGGTTTTGATTGGGGTATCCACCACCAACACAGTCAGCTTGGGTATTCACAAAAGACTCCGTAGCACCGCCTTGATTGTGCAAGTAAGCCAAATTGGCCGTGAGACTGAGCGGCTTAGAAATCTTATATTCACCAGACAAACGATACATGAGTGTCTGGTTCGACAACGTCGTATTATCACGATAAATCACATCGGCAGATCCAGTAAACGCTGAAGTAAACGGATAGTCCACCCCGACTTCCATAGCGTAAGCCTTACGTGCCGACATGGCACCGATCGACTGTAATTTAGCTGGACCTGAAATATCGGCATAGGTCAGCCCAAGCCTGCCGTTAATCCAGCCCCAGTTATAACTGCTGCCTAGAGTGGTGAGCAAATATCGATTGCCCGTGTGGTTTTCATCCACCCCGGTGTCTTCCTCATGGTTATGGGTTAAGCCCACCATGAGTGGACCTGCCGTATATTTGACGCCCAAACTATACATGGAGCCCGCTTGCTCAAGCTTACGGTAATCATTCAGCCCATACATGGCACCGACTTGCAGACCTGAGATTTCAGGCGAGGTGTATTTTACGGTATTACGATACAGCTCGCTGATCGCATCAAACTCGGAAAATTTAAAGATTGCCCCAGTGTTATAGCCGCCCTTAAAAACAGTGCCAAAAAACCAATCATCGTTAAAGTCCCACTGTTTACCCAGCGTAAATGTACCCCACGGACTTTCAAGCCCGGCATAGGCATTGCGTGAGAAGAGCTCATGGTTGGTTGGAATTTGTAGTCTGGAAGGACTAAAGCTTGCCTGCAGATTCACAATCGCCTTGAACCCAGAACCAAAATCATAATTGCCGCCTAGACCTAGCCCCGATGCACTTAAAATCCCATCAGTCGTATCGGTCTTGGTTTGATGTCCATCGCCAGTATGGGTCACTGCTACTAGGCCTGTATCAATCAAACCAAATGCCTTCAATGTCGCATTGCCGCTAGTCACACTTAAATCCGCACTTGCATTACCACTCCCTAATACCGCAGTGCATGTCAGCGCTGCTAAGGGAAAATTCAAAAACTTCATCAGTACAGCCTAAGTATCATTCTAATCAGTTGTTATTTTATCTTATTCCAACCAAGCATATAGTTATCAATTAAATAAAATTACCTTTTGGTCAAATTTAGCACTGCATATATTTTATTCTTCGCCCTAACAAATGCATTTTATTAAGAATAATCAGGATAGATACTCCTCTCATTTCCCCGACCCATGTGTCGCATCCATTGACTCTATCGCCATAAGACTATAGATTTAATCAGTATCATTTTAGAACTAACTTAAAAAACCATTCTGATTAGAGATCGATTGATGGCAAACTCATCCAGAAATTCAACACTGACCATTCATGGGCGTTCGCTCCCCGACAGCCATCGACCACCACAAGGCATAAAAGACCGTCTCGCCAATAAAGCCGCCCAGTCGATTGCAGCACTTTTTGGTATTCCCAAACCTGGACAGCAGATCCCATTTCCAGCCCTGGCCTTATTCTCACCGCATGTCGATTCCCTACGCTTTGGCAGTACGCATTTTGGCATCATGATTCCAGATCTACCCGCGCCTCACCAGTTCATGTCATTTGCTTCGATACTGGGGATGCTCGGCGTCAAAATTGTCGATGTAGATCATGCCGTCAGTAGCGATGGACCACGCCATACGGCGCTGCTGGTTCACGGTACGGCTCAAACGCCTAACGATGCTTTTTCATCCTATGGGATGAAGACTGACATGGACATTAAGGCGGATGGCAGTCTGATTCGCTTTGGCAAGGATGCAGAGCTCTCTGGGGTTTACCCCAACTTTAAACTCAAAAGCCAGCGCGATGGGTTTAGTACGGACATCAATCTGACAGCCACAGGCGATATCACATGGTTTGGTCACAGTCCCTTTTATCAGCATTTCAGTTTACTGATTCGCTATGACGGGACATTCACCCATCACGGAAAATCGATCCCGATAACAGGACTTTGTACTTGGGAATACTGGCAGGCAGTGTCTTTGTATCTCCCTGTCAACAAGTTGATCCCACGACGTTTTAAACTGGGCGCGGATTTCTTCACCTATCAAGTGATCAATTTGAATCAGGAAACCCAACTGCTTCTCGCCTATGTGGCGTTCTTGGATCGTCCGTTGGCTAAATTTGCGTATATCAGAACAGTTGGCGGAGGAAGTCAGCAACTGGATGCTGATGTACGCTTTAAAGTCCTGACTGCACAAGCAGAACCAGCCATTGCACCAGATGGTTTTGCCATGACATTACCACAGACCTTCCGCTGGACCATCACCAGCCGCACCGGAGAGAGTCTCTTTGAAATCAATGCAACCGTCGATACCCCCATGCTCTATGGGTTGGCGGCGGGGTATGTCGGTGCATATCATTGGGAGGGTACTCGGAATGGTCAGCCGCTGACTGGGCGCGGCTATGTCGAATATATCGATCAGCGTGACTAAGATCATGCCGCTAAACCGAATTTATAGTTGAAAGATAAAATGGATATCCTCAGGATCCAGTGCATACAGCGCTGGATCTGGCTGCAGAGTGATCGTGCAGCCTAAGCCTTGGTAAAAATGAACGGTACTCTCAGACGGCGTTGCGGAAATATAGAGAGATTGGGCGCCGCGTCTTCTTGCCTCGGCGACTGCCAAGTTAAACAGTTGTCTCCCTAGTCCTTTGCCGCGGTATAAACTACTGACATGCAGAAACTTCAACTGCAACTGGTCCTGATCATGACTCAAAAAGCGATTATCGACCACCACAACGCCGATGAGTTTTCCACCATCAAACAGTCCATAAAACCAACCGCCACGATCATAACAAGCCTCTAAAATCGGCGTATATTGCCCAGCCTCTCCCTCTGGCCAGCCATCCATATCGTAGTACTCGGGCTTTAAGACCAGTTCACCATCGATCCGATAATAGATATGATGAATAATCTCGCTGCGATCAATCGTCCATACGTCTTTGACCTCATCACGGGTCAACGCTCTACCTAACATCACACTTCTCTCTTTATAAAATGAATCACCGCGTTACGGCAGCTATAGACAATGACGTATCCACGGTACAAGTCAACTGACTAAACGTGTCCGTCAGTTCTTTTCTCATGGCATGAAGTGCTTGTATCTTTTGATCGATCTGATCAATTTTGGTTGCCAAGCGCTTCTCGATCTCTATACGACCAAATTTTCCATCCAGTACATCCGACATGATGTCCTTGATCTCAGCTAGAGAAAAACCCAGTGTCTGACTACTCCGAATAAATCGCACGTGACGAACATCATCGTCCTTATAGAATCGGTAGCCATTGTCTTGACGCTTGGGCGTTCCCAATAGACCCTGCTTTTCGTAATAACGAATCGTATCTGTCGTCGTTTGAGTCACTCTTGCCAGTTCACTGATATTCATCCGCCCACTCCCTCGTCTACAGCCCAATCATAACACTTGACCTTGGTCTATAGACCAAGGTTTAAGGTGTGTTTTCTAGCGTTGTTTGACAACGCCCAGTGCTAACTCTCTATAGAAGGTAGTGAATGATGATGCATACTCAATATCGACAAATTGTCCGCGCTTCGGCAATTTATGACTTGGTGGTGACGGCACCCTTTGCAACTCCGTGGACATTTGCAGTCATATACCAACTCTTAAACACGATCGCCCCTATCCCGCCCTTCGAACCTACCCATGTTCTTTTTGTTAATCTCTTTGGCTCAATCGTGCTCGTCTGGTCAATCCTGAGGATCCGTGATCCTCAAGCCGTTTATGGTTTTTATGATTCGATAGGTCGGGCGCTCTTTTCAATATGGTTCTTTTATTATTTAATCCGTTACGACATCAATCCGGTCACTTGGATTTTTGCCGTACTTGAACTGTCTTGGTTTGTTATTCAGGCGTATGGATTCATCAGACTGTCTAAGCAAACGGTCTGAGTAAAATAGGTCGGCTCCTCTCAATTAGGCATGATGACCATACATGTGATGACAAAGACCTTGCGGACTATTGTTGCAAGGTCTTTGTTCTATCCAAAGTTACTGAACCCGCCATGCAGCCCAAATCCGGTCAATCTCCGTCAGCCACTTGGCTTTCTCAGTATCACTCATCCATGCTGCCTCAAAACTATTCTTAGCCAATTGCACAATATCAGCATCCGACAAATCTAAAGCCGCACGGCACGCGATAAAGTTGTCATTCACATAGCCGCCAAAGTAGGCAGGATCGTCGGAATTGATCAGGACGGCTAAACCCATTTCCAGCATCTTTTTCAGCGGATGCTGCTTCAAATCGTTATAGACCTTTAAGCGCACGTTAGACAGCGGGCAGACTGTCAGCGGCATCCGCTCAGCGACCAGACGCTTGACCAAGGCCTCGCTTTCAAGACTGCGAACACCATGATCAATACGCTTAACCTGCAATAGATCCAGCGCTTCATAGACATACTCAGGCGGACCTTCTTCGCCCGCATGGGCAACGACCGGTAGATTCAGCGCATGACAGCGCGCATAGAGACGCTCAAATTTTGAAGGCGGGTGACCCTTTTCACTGGAATCCAGACCAAAACCATCAATCCCCGACAAGTAAGAGGTTGCTTGCTCAAGCACATCAAAGCCTTCTGCCTCAGACAAATGACGTAGAAAACTCATGATCAGCTTAGAGGTTAGTCCCCATTTAGCCTGCGCATCATCCAGCGCGCGGCGTATGCCGTTGTAGACAGTCGCAAACTGAATACCGCGCATCGTATGTGTTTGCGGATCAAAGAAAATCTCGGTATGCACCACATGATCCTGATGAGCTTTTTTAAGGTATGCCCAAGTCAAATCATAAAAATCCTGCTCATGGATCAGGACATCCGCACCTGCATAGTACAAGTCTAAAAAGGATTGCAAATCTTTAAAATCATACGCTGCGCGAATCGCATCGATGTCCGCATAATTTAACGTCACGCCATTACGCTCGGCCAACATCAGCATCATTTCTGGCTCTAAGGAGCCTTCGATATGCAAGTGCAGCTCGGTTTTGGGTAATTGTTGAATCAAAGAATCCAGAGGATGTGTGGTCATGCTGTTTCGCCCGCATAGATGAGGTGACTGGCAAATCTGCCTACACGTTTTGACGCCAATCACCATAAATGAATCTGCATAAAATACACTAATCTAGAGCCTGATAGCGTCTACTTTATGCTTTATATGCAATCTGCTATAGCAAATATAGATGGATACAAACGGTATCTGATTATGGCTCAGCGATTGCTTACTATTTGATGATGCTTAAAACATTAAGCGTGAACCGATGGTTCGTGCTTGATCAGCACTTGACTCAAAACACAGTTCAGGAAATCTCATGACGCCGACGACCGAATCCATAGCACCGGCTCCATCACAAGATGCAACGCGATTTTTGCCCAAGCGTTTAGAGCTGCACAACATCACCAAACGCTATAGCAGTGTCGTGGCGAATGATGATGTGAGTCTCAGTGTCGCAGCAGGTGAAATTCATGCTGTGCTGGGTGAAAATGGCGCTGGAAAAAGTACTTTGATGAAAGTCATTTACGGTGCGACCAAGGCCAATCAAGGCCATATCATTTGGAATGGGCGCGAAGTTGAAATCGACAATCCTGCGGCTGCACGTCGTCTCGGCATCGGCATGGTCTATCAGCATTTCTCACTGTTTGAAACCTTAAGCGTGGTGCAAAACATTGCGCTGGTTTTAGAAGAGAAATATGACTTGGCAGGGCTTGCCGCGCGGGTCAAAGCCGTGTCTGAGAAATATGGTCTACCGCTTGACCCGCATCGACTTGTCAATAGCTTGTCGGTTGGTGAACGACAACGTGTTGAAATTGTACGCTGTTTATTACAGAACCCGTCACTGCTGATTCTGGATGAACCCACCTCAGTCCTCACCCCTCAAGCCGTACTCAAGCTGTTTGAAACCTTGCGTCGTCTGGCCAGTGAAGGTGTTTCGATCCTCTATATCAGCCATAAGCTCCACGAGATTCAAGAGCTGTGTGATAGCGCTACGATCATGCGCGGTGGCAAGGTCACAGGCACTGCCAAGCCCAAAGAAGAGACGACGGCAAGCCTTGCGCGCATGATGATTGGTCGCGATCTACCTGCTTATGAAAGCCCAGCCTATCAAGGTATCAGCCACCCGATCCTGCAAGTCAGTCATCTCAGCTTAACGTCGGAAGATCCTTTTGGTACGCAGTTGGATGAGATCAATCTGACCGTCAACTCAGGAGAGATTCTTGGCATTGCAGGTATATCGGGCAATGGTCAAGCGGAATTACTTGCCGCATTGTCAGGTGAAATGACCAGTAAAAAACAACATATTTCGTTAGACGGTGTTGATGTTGGGCATCTGGATGCTGGCAAACGTCGTGCGTTAGGCCTCGGTTTTGTACCCGAAGAGCGCCTAGGGCGGGGTGCTGTACCCGCCATGTCACTCACACAAAATGCCCTCCTCACTGCACATGCACAAGGCTTCGTAAAGTTCGGGCTGGTCAGTTACCAAAAAGCCCGCGCGTTTGCTCAAGCATGTATTACGCGCTTTGATGTGCGTACGGGTGGTACGGAGTCTGCGGCACGCTCCCTATCGGGTGGTAATCTACAAAAATTCATTGTGGGCCGTGAAATCATGCAAACCCCGAAAGTCATGATCGTTGCCCAGCCGACATGGGGTGTGGATGTTGGCGCATCCGCCTTTATACGTCAGACCCTGATTGATTTGTCTAGGCAAGGCGTTGCAATCCTCGTCATTTCTGAAGAGCTTGAAGAGTTGTTTGAAATCAGCGACCGCATCGCAGTCCTTGCAGAAGGCAAGCTCTCCGATGCCCGGCTGAAATCTGAAACCAATGCCGAGGCCATTGGCCTCATGATGTCAGGTCTCAAGAGCCAAAAGACAGCAGAAAAATCTATGCTTGAGTCAGCATAACCCGATTATTTTTTTATTTTCATATAGAGCATTGATGTTCTTCAGAATTATAGGACTGCCCTATGCACTTACTTGAGCCACGCGCCCATCCGTCACAACTCATGAAATGGTTGTCGCCTTTGATTGCGATTGCCCTCATGCTGATCACGGGAAGTCTGCTATTTCTTGCGCTGGACAAGAATCCGATTGAAGCGTTTAAGGTCTTTTTTATCGATCCACTAACCAGTAGCTATGGATGGGGTGAGCTATTGATTAAAGCCAGTCCGCTGATCCTGATTGCTCAGGGTCTTGCGATTGGATTTCGAGCCCGCATCTTTAACATCGGTGCCGAAGGCCAATTGATCATGGGTGCACTGTTTGGCGGGGGGATCGCGATCACGTTTCAGGGCATGACCGGATGGTGGATTCTACCCTTAATGGTCATTGGTGGTGCGATTGGTGGTGCATTATGGGGCGCCCTGCCTGCCCTGCTCAAAACTCAGTTCAATGCCGAAGAGACACTGACCACGTTAATGCTCAATTATGTGGCAACTTTTATCCTGCTCTATATGGTTAATGGTCCATGGCGCGACCCTGCAGGCATGAACTTTCCACAATCGATCATGTTTGATGGCAGTACGCTACTTCCGATCCTGATTGAAGGATCACGGGTAAATGCCTCGGTATTTATCACACTCTTTGCGGTGTTTGCTTTTTGGCTATTCACCTCACGCAGCTTTCTTTCTTATCAATTAGAAGTCGGGGGGCAAGCCCCAGCTGCATCGCGTTATGCAGGTTTCTCCGCCAAGCGCACTGTGTGGTTCAGCCTCTGTATCTCAGGAATGATGGCCGGAATCGCGGGCGTTGGTGAAATCGCTGGACCTGTCGGGCAGCTCAACCCAAACATCTCCCCGGGCTATGGTTTTGCCGCGATCATTGTCGCGTACTTAGGCCGTTTAAACCCTATCGGCATGGTTTTATCTGGGTTTCTGATGGCGCTTCTTTATCTCGGCGGAGAGGCGGCACAAATGGCCATGCAATTACCCGCGGCGATCACGGGGTTATTTCAGGGCATGTTGCTGTTCTTCCTGCTGGGGTCTGATGCGTTTATTGAGAATCGTCTACGCCGCCGTGCAGGAGCAAAACCTGCATAACAAGTTTGCACATAGATAAGAAGCCCTATTTTGAATTATTGGATTTTGAGGAAATAACGCCATGCTTGATTTAGTTCCGATCCTTGCAGGCACGCTCGCAGCAGGCACGCCGCTCATTTTTGCGGGTCTTGGCGAATTAGTCACCGAACGTACCGGAGTCATCAATCTCGGTGTCGAAGGGATGATGCTGATTGGTGCTGTGGCAGGTTTTGCCTGTGCGGCTGAGACAGGTATGGGCGCTGGAGCAGGACTGCTTGCCGGTGCAGCGGCTGGCATGGGAGCCGCGCTGCTCTTTGCCATTCTGGCCTTATCTTTAGCCGCAAACCAAGCGGCATGTGGTCTGGCACTCACCATCTTTGGTGTAGGACTTTCGGCATTTATTGGTCAGCACTATGTCAGTTATAGCCTGCCGGGTCTAAAACCGTGGGATATTCCTCTGCTTTCTGACATCCCCTTTCTCGGCAAGGTTCTCTTTCACCAAGACTTCGTGGTGTATCTTTCGATCATTGCCTTTGGGATCGTCTGGTGGGTACTGGCCAAGACACGCTTAGGGTTATTGCTTAAAGCGGTAGGCGAATCCCCTGAAGCCGCCCATGCAATCGGCTATCCTGTTCTGGCCATTCGCTATGGTGCCACCCTGTTTGGCGGAGCGATGGCCGGTATAGGCGGTGCTTATCTATCGACGGTCTATACCCCACTTTGGGTTGAAAATATGGTCGCCGGGCGCGGCTGGATTGCGATTGCATTGGTGGTCTTTGCCACATGGAAACCCGCTCGCCTGATGCTGGGTGCTTACCTGTTTGGCGGTGTCACCATCTTGCAATTCCAAGCGCAGGCACTGGGCATTAACCTTCCGGTACAGCTCCTAGCGGCCTTACCCTATGTCGCAACCATCGTTGTGCTAGTCGTCATTTCACGTGATCGCAAGGTCCTCCAGATGAATTTGCCTGCATCATTGGGTAAATCATTTTTGCCCTGAGGTGATGCCGATCAGCTTTCCTTGTTTCATCAAAGCCAGATGAAACAAGGAAATAAAACCCACCACGACAGAACCGATAATCTCATCGTATGCATCGCCAGCTAACACTTCTCTCATATAATCCTTGAGAGAAAAATACACCTGCTCCAAAACTGCACCTGCAATGAAATAAGGAAAACCCATGTCTACACTCCTCCTCAAGCATGCCGACGTCGTCATCACCATGGATACTACGCGTCGAGAAATCAAAGATGGCTCCGTATGGATTCGGGATGGTGTGATAGAGGCAGTAGGGAGCAGTGCAGAACTGGCAAAGTATGCTGCCGAGGCAGATGAAGTCATCAATATGACAGGGCGCATTCTGCTCCCGGGATTGATTAATACCCACCACCATATGTACCAAAGCCTGACTCGCGCGATCCCCGGCGCACAAGATGCCGAGCTTTTCGCATGGTTACAGCGACTGTATCCGATCTGGGCAGGACTAACGCCTGAAATGATCAAGGTTTCGACGCTAACTGCCATGTCTGAGCTCATTCTGTCGGGTTGCACCACATCCAGCGATCACTTGTATATCTACCCCAATGGCTGCCGTCTGGATGATTCAATTGAGGCAGCCCATCAAATTGGAATGCGCTTTCATGCCTGCCGTGGCAGCATGAGTGTGGGCGAAAGCCAAGGGGGCCTCCCCCCTGATCATCTGGTCGAAGCAGAAGACTTTATCCTGAAAGACACACAGCGTCTGCTTGAACGCTGGCACAATCCCGAACGTCACGCCATGTTGCGTATTGCTGTTGCACCCTGCTCTCCCTTCTCAGTCAGTCGCGATCTGATGCGTGAGTCCGCAGTACTCGCCCGCTCTTATCATGTCTCTCTGCATACCCACTTAGCTGAAAATGACAACGATATTGCCTATAGCCGCGCCAAGTTCGGCATGACTCCTGCCGAGTATGCAGACTCACTGGGTTGGGTCGGTGAAGATGTCTGGCACGCGCATTGCGTCAAACTCGATCACGCAGGAATTGCACTGTTTGCACGGACAGGCACGGGGATTGCACATTGTCCTTGCTCGAACATGCGACTGGCTTCAGGCATTGCGCCCATTCCAGCGCTTCGGGAAGCAGGCGTTGCTGTTGGACTGGGTGTCGATGGTTCAGCCTCCAATGATGGTGCGCATATGCTCGGTGAGGCACGACAAGCCATGCTGCTTGCACGCGTAGGTCATGGGCAGTCGGCAATGAATGCACGGCAAGCCTTAGAGATGGCCACACTGGGCGGCGCACGCGTATTGGGTCGGGATGATATCGGGGCACTGGCGATAGGCATGTCCGCAGATGTAGTTGCGTTTAGAAGTGATACTTTGGCGATGGCAGGAGGCGCAGTGCATGATCCTGTCGCGGCTTTAGTCTTTTGTGTGCCTCAGCAAGTCGATCTCTCCGTGATCAACGGCAAAGTGGTGGTGCGTGAGGGGCGTCTGACAACGGTTGAACTGCCAGTCTTGATTGAGCAGCACAATCATTTTGCGCGTCAGCTTATGATTTAAGTTTTCTCACAATCGTTATTTCTTTCGAATACGTGCATCATTCATGCACTGAGGCACAGGGTTATGTCATCCGCTTTAACGTTAGTTCGTGGTCAAATTTTGCACTTTCTGAGTGACCCGATTCATGACGATCCGTCGTCGTATGAATACTTCGCAGACGGTGCTTTATGGATTGAGCAGGGTAAGGTTCTCAAAGTCGGCAACTGGGAAACGATCACCTCAAACATCACACCAGAAAAACTAAGTCGGGCAACGCTGTATGACTATTCGGGCAAACTCATCATGCCAGGACTCGTCGATACCCATTGCCACTATCCCCAAGCTAAGGTCATCGGGTCTTATGGGCGACAGCTCCTGGATTGGCTCAATGACTACACCTTCCCCACCGAAGCGGCATTTGCAGATCCCGATGTTGCACTGCGCGGTGCGGAATACTTCGTCAAACGCCTGCTGGCTCACGGTACCACCACCGCCTCGGTCTTTGCGACCGTGCATCCGACATCCGTCGATGCCTTTATGCAAACTGCAGAGAAATATGGCTTAAGAATGCTGTGTGGCAAGGTCATGATGGATCGCCACTGTCCGGATAATCTACGTGACACTGCGGAACAATCGGGAATTGAAAGCCAAGACTTGATTGATCGCTGGCATGGCAAGGGACGTCTACGCTATAGCATCACCCCACGCTTTGCACCGACCTCCACGCCGGAACAACTCCACATCGCTGGTGAGCTCTATCACAGTCGCCCAGATTTACATGTCCAGTCTCATCTTGCTGAAAATTGGGATGAAATTCATTGGGTGCGTAGCTTGTTTCCAGAGCGCTTCGACTACCTGAATGTCTATGAGTACTATGGGTTGACGGGAGAGCGAACCATTTACGGCCACTGCATTCACCTATCCCCGCGTGAAATCCAATCGATGAGTGAGCAAGGCACTGCCGCAGCCTTCTGTCCGACGTCTAACTTATTCTTGGGCAGTGGCTTCTTTGATTACAGTAAAGTAGCCGAAGCCAATGTCCGCATCGGCCTTGCAACAGATGTCGGCGGTGGCACCTCATTCAGCCTGATTCGTACCCTCGGCGAAGCCTACAAAGTCGCTCAAGTGCACAAACAACCGCTGTCCGCACTGCGCGGCTGGTATTTGGCGACCTTGGGCGGGGCTAAAGGGCTTTATCTCGATTCGTTTATTGGTAACTTCACATCTGGTAAAGAAGCCGACTTTATCGTGATCGACACCAGTACAATTGAGGAACTGGATTATCGCCTACAAGGTGTAGAGTCGTTATCTGAGCGGCTTTTTGCGCTGATGATCATGGGCGATGAACGCAATATCTATGCGACTCATATTCAAGGCCATAAAATCTCCTTTGAGGCATAACTCAAAGATCAAGTCATATCAGGGACCTGAGTTAATGAATTCTTAACTCAGGTCTTTAATCGATACGGCATCCAGCATTTTTTGCGCTTGCACCCGATCAATATCTCGCTCCCAAACAGCAATTACCACAGTCGCAACGCAATTGCCTATCAAATTGGTCAGTGCACGTGCAATCCCCACAAACCAATCAATCGATAGAATCAGGACCAGGCCAATGGCAGGAATCGCCGGAATCGCAGACAATGTCGCGGCCAAAATCACGATCGCAGACCCCGGAATGCCATGTGCACCTTTAGACGTCAGTAGTGAGACCAGTAGAATTAACCCTAAATCATGCATGGATAGCGGCGTATTGGTCGCTTGTGCAATGAACACCACCGCCAAACTGAGATAAATCGAAAATCCATCCAAATTGAATGAATACCCAGTTGGAATCACCAAGCCGACCGTTGACTCTTTAATGCCCAATTGGGTGAGCTTACGCATAATTTGTGGCAAGACGGCATCTGAGGATGCCGTACCCAATACGATGAGTAACTCCTCTCTTAGATATCCGATGAGCTTAAAAATATTAAAGCCGACCAACTTCAAGATCAGCCCCAAAATCACCACGATAAAACTGATGCAACTGATATAAAAAACCAGCACCAACATCCCTAACTGCTTGAGGGATGTCACGCCATATTTGGCCGTGGTATATGCAATTGCACCCAGCACGCCCAATGGCGCCAATTTAATAATCATGCCCATGATGCGGAAGAGAATTTGTGACAGACTCTCCAAAAAGTCTGCCACCGGCTTGGCTGGCTCACCAATCATCGACATACCTGCACCAAAGAGCAGCGCGATCAATAGCACCTGCAAAATGTCGCCTTGCGCAAAAGCATCCACAACCGTCGAGGGGATAATATTGAGCAAATAATCAGACACACTATGCAGGCTTTTGGTGCGCTCGACATAAGTCGCCATGGATGTTCCATCCAGCGTCTGGGTATTGATATTCATCCCGACACCTGGCTTTAAGACGAAGGCCATGAGTAATCCCAAAGCCAGTGCCACCGTGGTCACAACCTCAAAATAAAGAATCGTTTTACCGCCTACACGCCCGACTTTCTTCAGGTTACCTGCCCCATAAATGCCAAGCACCACCACGCAAAAGACGATCGGCGCCACGATCATCTTGATCAACTTAATAAAGCCATCGCCAAGTGGTTTTAGATCTAAACCCAAATCAGGCACGATCACACCAATGATGACACCCACAATCAAAGCAAAGAGCACTTGGATAAATAATGATTTTTTGATGAAGGTCAGCATAGATGCTCTCAAAACAAAAAAGCATGCAGTTGCTCAAACAGCGAAACAACCCACGCAAAATAAATGATCTGTCAAAATTAAAGGTGCAATAACCACGCCATCAAGAAACCAGATGGTCGCTATAAATGACTATTTAAAAGCATTATTTTTATGAAATTAACAAGATATCTGCCGTCAAAAAAAATCCCCAAACTGTACGTAAGGGGATATCGTTAAGCTCTTAAGTGCGGATTAAAAATGATATTCCGCTCGGATCATCGGCGTACTTGCCGTTGCACCCTTGCCCGCTTGAGATTCTGGGTTACCGAATTTGTTATGCCAATATTCATATTCAGCACCCACGCGGAACGTCTTTTTAGACATGCCCAGATCAGCACCTAAGTCATACATGACTTGCATATCTACATGAGTTTCGGGCGCGGTTGCACTGCCAAACTCACTTTTCCCTTTAGGTCCGATAAAAAGTGCATAGCCCTCAAAGGATAATGGCAATGAGAACACCGGCATCCCCCAGACCATTTCTAACATCGGATGGGTATCGTAGGTATATCGCTTATCAATCCCCGCAGGGTCATTGCTCTCATTCAGTGCCAATACACTGATTTTAAGAAATCCCGGCACATCCATCATGATGGTCGGTCCAAGCACCAGCATGCGTTTTTTAGAGCCATAACTGTCATTTTTGGTATTAAGATCAAAACCACCGGTAATCCCAAACCCTTGAATCGGACCAATCTTTAAGTCCTTTTTAAACGCTTTGCCTAAATTGAAGGTATTGCGATATACCACATACACCTCTTGAGCGCCGTCTTTAGTGCCTTTGCCCGGATCCTTATCATCCGATAGCAGCACATCCGCATTAAAGAAGTTGGTACCGTATTTATAGCCGCTGACGTGATTTAAAGAGATGATATTCTTACTGATATCCTGACGACTACCATCGGGTTTGTTGTCATAGGGTTCAGCGAATGTGGTGCCATAACGCCATCCCAATGACGTATCACTCCACTCTGCCGCATGAATTTGTGTCCCCAAAGCCAACAGCCCCAGCCCGCAAAGCAGGCTATTTTTTAACTTTTTCGTCGAAATGGCCGTGTTTAAAACGCTGACTGACTGAGCAATCATTATGAACTCCCCCTAAGCTTAAGTGATGGTCTTACTACTAAGTCAATTTTGTGATTAACTTATTTCTTGTTATTCATTTTGCAAAACCCTGACCAATTTTAAGACTATAGATAGTCCCGCATGTTCTCCATAACTGATCTTGTATAAGAAATAAAGCTCTGCCAATATAAGCTAAAATGATCAAAATCACGGATTTATTCCGCCCCCGATTCAAGCAACGCCTAGATAAAACAGATGCTGTTTCCTGCGAAAAATCAATGCATAGGATTCATTTAGCGGTCTTTTGAGGAGCGACAAGCATGTCCAAGTCCATCACCAGCTACCCGCGCGATTTGATCGGTTATGGTGCAACACCACCACATGCCAACTGGCCCAATGGAGCACGCATCGCCGTCCAATTCGTACTGAATTATGAAGAAGGGGGTGAAAACAGCATTTTGCATGGGGACGCAGGATCGGAACAATTCCTCTCCGAAATGTTTAATCCTCCTGCATTTGAAGACAGACATTTATCGATGGAATCCATCTATGAATATGGTTCTCGTGCTGGGGTGTGGCGCATTTTGCATGAATTTGAACGGCGTAATCTCCCCCTGACCATTTTTGGTGTCGGCATGGCTTTAGCACGCCACCCAGAACTGGCACTGAAGTTTCAAGAACTGGGACATGAGATTGCCGCGCACGGCTTGCGCTGGATTAGCTATCAAAACATCGATGAAGCAACCGAACGTGCCCATATGCAAGAATGCATCACGCTTTTCAAAGAACTCTATGGTGCAGCGCCCCAAGGCTGGTATACCGGTCGCGATAGTCCCAACACACGGCGTCTACTGGTTGAACAGAATCAACTCGAACAAGGCGCAATCTTGTATGACAGTGATTATTACGGGGATGACTTGCCCTTTTGGACACAAGTCGAGCTATCGAGCGGCGAGAAAAAACCACACTTGATCGTGCCCTATACCCTAGATACCAATGACATGCGCTTCTCATTGCCACAAGGTTTTGCAACGGGTGATGACTTTTTCCACTATCTCCGGGATGCCTTCGATATCCTCTATGCCGAAGGCAGCACAGCACCCAAAATGCTTTCTATTGGACTGCATTGCCGACTGATTGGACGACCTGGGCGCTTCAAAGCCTTACAGCATTTTTTAGATTATGTGCAAAAACACGATCATGTCTGGGTTTGTCGTCGCGTCGATATCGCAAAGCATTGGATCGAAAACCACCCTTTCCAAACCCCTTAAACGCATATATTGAAATTTCATTTTATTGTAGAGAAACGCCTCATGGATTTTATTGAATCACCTGCCGTTGAACTTCCTGAGTTTGCCAAGACCGGTATGAACCTTGCCGATGGCAGTTTAAATGCCGTCGTCCTTAGCGTAACCGATGAGTTCTTCGCACCGCGCGAGCGTATGCTGAACCCTGCGCCTGCTCGCTTCTATCCTGGGCTGTATGATGACAATGGCAAGTGGATGGATGGCTGGGAGACTCGTCGTCGTCGCAATACCGGTCATGACTGGTGCGTGGTTCGCTTGGCCTATGCTGGCACACTGCTGGGCGTAGACTTTGATACCAGTTTCTTTTCCGGAAACTTTCCACCAGCGGCATCTCTTGAAGGCTGTTTCTGTGCGGAAGGTGAGCCCGATGAAGAGACAACTTGGGTGACGCTGATTGATTCAGTTGCCCTATCTGGAAATCAACATCACTTTCATACGATAGATAGCCAGCAAACGATTAGTCATGTGCGCTTGCATATTTGGCCGGATGGCGGCATGGCACGGCTGCGCATTTATGGTTTGCCATGGTGCAACTGGGAAAATCGGGATTTGAGTCAAAGTTACGACTTAATCGCCCTTGAAAATGGTGGTCGCCAAGTGGCATGGAGCGATGCCCACTACGGTGAACCTCGTCAGATATTAAAACCGGGTCGCGGTAAAGACATGGGAGATGGTTGGGAAACTCGCCGTCGCCGTGAGCCCGGCAACGAGTGGTGCATACTGGCACTTGGACAAGCGGGCACGATTGAAAAAATTGAAATCGATACCGCGCACTTCAAAGGAAATTTCCCTGATCGTTTTTCGATTCAAGCCGCATTTGAAGAAGTGACTTTGGAGCGGGCATTAGTTACGCGCAGTATGTTCTGGCCTTATCTCATTCCTGAACAGCCCCTGACTGCCGATAGTATCCATAGCTATATCAATGAAATCAGTAAGCTCGGGAAAATCAGTCACGTCCGTCTCAACAGCATCCCAGATGGCGGTATCAGTCGTTTACGCCTTTGGGGCAAAGTCGATTCAGTGCAGTGAACACTTAAGGAGCAAGTCATGTCTGACCCGATGACCTTGAAGATTGAGCCATTGACGACTGAATCTTTCGCCCCTTTTGGTGATGTGATTCAGACCGAATCTGCACACTCATTCCTGATTAACAACGGCACGACTGAGCGTTTTCACGCCTTGGCTGCGGTTGAGCTGCTCGAAGAGAATAATGATGTCGCGCGTGAAAACCACTCTCGCGCCATTATCTCTATTTTCCGAGCCGAGGCTCGAAACTTTCCCTTTTCTATCAATATGCTGGAAAAACATCCCCTCGGTAGTCAAGCCTTTATCCCGCTTTCAGGTGAGCCTTATCTGGTGGTTGTGGCAACAGGAACTGACTCTCCTCGGCAGCTTCGCGCTTTTATAGCCACGGCAAACCAAGGGGTCAACTATCACGCTGGCGTTTGGCATCACCCCTTATTGGCTTTGCATAAAACCTGTGATTTTCTGGTGGTCGATCGTCAAGGCTCTGGGGTGAACTGCATCGAAGATGATCTGGATCCATCCTACTTGCTTTCTTATCCATAATCCTTTTTCTCATGGAGTCGATAATGCTGACAATCAGCACGCATGTTCTCGATACCAGTCGCGGCTTACCCGCAGCCGATATCCCTGTGGAACTCGCCATCTGGCAAGATCATGCATGGCATCATTTGGGATCGGGAGTGACCGATCCCGACGGGCGAATCCGCTATTGGGGCGAGCAAGTCTTTGCGCTCATTGGTCACTACCGCTTGACCTTTCACTTAGTCGATTATTTTGCAGCACGTGGACAAGCGGCTTTCTTTCCTGAAGTCAGCCTACAGTTTCAGTCCGATGGTGCACTCAAACACTTGCACGTCCCCTTACTCCTGAATCCATACGGCTATAGCACTTATCGCGGTAGCTAATTTTTTTGATCATTACTTTTAAACATTTACGCTAAAGAAAGCGTGGGAGAAGCCATGAGCGCATATCTGTTGGACTGGCTGAATTTACTGGTTCGTTTTATCCACGTGATCACGGCAATTGCCTGGATTGGCGCATCATTCTATTTCGTCTGGCTCGATAATAGCCTCGCAGAGCCCCCTCAGGAAAAAAAAGACAAAGGAATCAAGGGCGACCTCTGGGCGATTCATGGCGGCGGATTCTATGAGGTCGCCAAATATCAGCTCGCCCCACCAGAGATGCCCAAGCATCTGCATTGGTTTAAATGGGAAGCCTATAGCACGTGGCTGAGTGGTTTTTTATTGCTATCGCTCATGTATTTTTTTGGAGCAACAACCTATCTGATTGATCCCAGCAAGGTTGCGTTCACACCTAAAATCGGCGTAGCCGTAGCGCTTGCCGCCATTTTTGGCAGTTGGTTAATCTACGATGCGCTCTGTCGTACGAACTTCGCACGTACTCAGGGTAAAGCCTTTGCGGCGCTGCTCATCGTACTGATTGGTCTGCTGAGTTTTACGCTCAACCACATTTTTAGTGGTCGTGCGGCTTATCTACTGGTCGGGGTATCGATCGGTACCTGTATGGTTTTCAACGTTTGGCGGGTCATCATGCCTGCTCAAACCAAACTGGTAGAAGCCGTACGCTTCAACAAGACTCCAAATCCAGCCTATGCCCAAGCGGCAAAACTACGCTCATTGCATAACAATTACGGCACCTTACCCATCGTTTTTCTCATGCTAAGCAACCACTATCCGATGACCTATGGCAATGCCCATGCATGGCTGGTACTGGTGATTTTGGTGTTACTCGGTATGTGGGTACGTCATTTTTTCAATCTGCGCCATCATGGCAAAATTCATCCTCCAATCCTGATTAGCGGCTTTATCGCATTCTTCGCCTTGGCCTTCATCTTAAAGCCGCATATGCCAGAAGCTCCCAAGCCCGTGAAACGCGTGCCGCGCATTTCAACGCCAGTGAGTGAAGGTTTACCCCTGAATACAACACCCGCCAGCAGCGCCGTACCAACGGTAACCAACGCGGTTCAAGCGCCTTCAGGGGATATCAACGCGCAAGCACAGTCGATCATCAAAGAACGCTGTGCAGTGTGTCACTCCAAAACACCAACCGACTCAACATTCACGACAGCCCCCATGGGTGTGATGCTGGACAATGAAGCTCAAATGAAGCAATGGGCAGCACGCATTCGCGCCAATGCGGTCGACAGCCACACCATGCCATTTATGAATAAAACGGGCATGACCGATGCAGAACGTGAACAGCTTCGCACATGGCTCGACAGTACCACAAATAAACAATAAATCAATACCCTAGCTCAAACAACACCCATCAGCTCCATGCTGCACGTGCTGATGGGTTTATATGAATTAGCGCAACTTCGGTATATGCATGCACCCACTTGATGCCGTTTACAGAATCTTATACTTTCACCGTATACACAAAGATTGATAGATCAATCCATACAGAAACCCGATACAAATCACCAAGCGCAGGGAAACCTTTTATGACCTTGACCACACTGCCTAAGATCGATGCGCAGCCGACATCGCATATTGCGGTCACCGCACTGTCGAAATTGGATCAATCTGATTTTGTGCTCAAATTAGAAGGCATTTTTGAACATTCACCTTGGGTTGCTGCACGCGCTTGGGCAGATCGCCCGTTCCACAATCGCAGTGACCTTGAACGTGCGCTGCAATCCGCGATGTGGTGCGCAAGCCGTGATGAGCTCTTAGACCTGATTCGTGCTCACCCTGAACTTGCTGGTAAAGCAGCCGCTTCAGGACAACTCACCAAAGAATCTACTCATGAGCAAGCCGGTGCAGGACTTAATGCCTGCACCCCCGAACAACTGATAAAAATCCAGCAACTTAATGCTGCGTATATGGAAAAGTTCGGTTGGCCCTTTATTGTCGCTGTGCGCGGCATGAATGTCGATGCCATCATTGCCGCGATCCAAACCCGGCTTGATCACACGGCGGAGCAGGAATTTGAGCAGGCTCTGCAACAAATCAGCCGTATCGCTAGCCTACGCCTAGATGGACTCTTGATTGATGCCTAACGGATACCTCAGAAAAGGATAATGTCAGCCACTAAAAAAGCACTATACCTTCTGGGTACAGTGCTTTTTTATCGCTACTTTTTCAATCTATCCGCTTTAGTTCAAGTCAGACATTAAGCATAAGCAACATGAGGAGCTGGCTGCTTGGTTGACAATGGTGCTTGAACTTTTGCCGGTGTAGACTGAGGACGTAAATATGCAGACTTGGTATCTCTCATCACCGCAATCACCTGTTCGCGGAACCAACGACACTCTTCGGAATGGTGTGATCGATCATGCCAAAGCAAATAGAATGGAATCGGCGGAAAATCAATGGGAATATCAGAGACCTTAAGCGGCATCAATGAACAGAAATGCTCTGCAAAAATACGCGGGGCAGAAAACACCGCATCCATCTGCATCAGCATATACGGCACCATATTAAAATACGGGACATACACCACGACATTGCGCTTCAAGCGCTCTTTGGCCAGATGTAAATCAATGACGCCGCGCTGCCCTACCGTATACGGTGTCGGCACCAGATGCTCTGCATTCAAATAGGTATCTTTGGTCAGTGTCTGCCCCGCCAATGGATGCGCTTTACGCATCAGGCACACCACTTCATCTTCAAACAATGGTGCTAAACGTAAATGCTCTGGTGGCTGAGGCCAGTTGGCGATCACGCCATCGAGCATCCCTGTTTCTAATGCATTGCTATAGTTAAAATCAGGTCCAAGTGAATGCAGGATCACTTGTGAGTTCGGTGCAAGCCTGCGAATCCGGCTCATCATCTCACCCAGCATCACTGCACTTAAATAGTCCGGTGTTGCCAAGTTATAGACCCGACGTGACTGGCTAGGGTCAAAACGCACCTGTTGAATGCCGATCGCCTCAATTTGGCTCAGCGCGGTACGCACAGGTTCGAGTAATGCTTGTCCACGCTCCGTTGGAATCATACCGTTGCGGCTACGCACCAATAGTTGATCCCCGGTAATTTCACGTAAACGACGAAGAGAAGTACTGACTGCTGGTTGTGACTGGTTCAAACGCCTTGCTGCATTTGACACACTACTTTCCGAAAGCAACGCATACAAAACTTGTAATAAATGAACATCTAACGATTCCCACTTGCTGGAAGTACTCATTGCTCTAACCTCAATTTTTTCGTGATACAGATCATGTATTTTGAAAATGTTTTTTCAGTTTTTAAAATACAGATCGTGCATTTTCAAAATGAAAAACATACTAACCATGTGGTAAGCAATATCCGTTCCAAGAATCCATTTTCACGAAAAAAAAATTCAGGACAATGTGTCACTGTCAAGAGGGTCAAACCATATAGACCTTATTACTTTTTCTTAAAGTTCTGCCACTTATCGCTCATTGCCTTGGCCGTTTCACGCTCACGCGGGTTATCGCCGGCTTGATAAAAAACTGTTCCTTGCAGACGTTCCGGTAAAAACTCCTGCTGTACAAAGTTTCCCGCAAAGTCATGCGCATATTTATAACCCACGCCATAGCCCTGCTCTTTCATTAGGCGGGTTGGCGCATTGCGAAGGTGCATCGGCACAGGAAGCTCTGCAGTTTTCTCAGCCAGATCCAATGCAGCGTTAATCGCAAGATAGGTACTGTTGCTTTTCGGACTGGTCGCCAAATACACCACCGTTTGCCCTAAAATAATGCGGCACTCAGGGTAACCAATCGCTTGCACCGCACGGAAGCACTCTCCCGCAAGGAGCAATGCATTGGGATTGGCATTGCCAATATCTTCCGATGCCAAGATCAGCATACGCCGCGCGATAAATACCGGGTCTTCCCCGCCTTTAATCATACGCGCCATCCAATACAGCGCCGCATCGGGGTCACTGCCGCGCATCGACTTAATGAATGCAGAGACAATATCGTAGTGCTGGTCACCCGATTTATCGTAGCGTACGATATTTTGCTGTGCACTTTGTAGCACCAAATCATTGGTGATCACCACGTCGGCATCTACTGGCTGCGTATCGACGATCAGCTCCAGCAGATTGAGTAGTTTACGTGCATCTCCGCCAGACAACTGCAACAATGCATCCGGTTCGCGCAGCACAATACTGCGATTCTTAAGCTCCGTATCCAGAGTCAGTGCCCGCTCAACCACCGCGATCAGTTCCTCACGACTCAGGCCATGCAGGGTATAAACCTGACAGCGAGATAACAACGCAGAATTCACTTCAAATGAAGGATTCTCGGTGGTTGCACCAATCAGCGTGATTTTGCCCTTCTCAACCGCTGCAAGTAGTGCATCTTGTTGAGACTTATTGAAGCGATGAATCTCATCGATAAACACCACTGGCGGTGCCAATAATCCCGCTTGCTCACCGCCCTGCCCAATCACATCGCGAATATCTTTAACCCCGGCACTGATCGCCGACAAACTAATCAATGGACGATCAACGGCCTCAGCCAAGAGCAGTGCCAACGTGGTCTTACCTACACCGGGTGGTCCCCAAAAGATGATTGATGGCAGGCGCCCCTGATCAACAGCTTGTCTCAGTGGACCATGTTCACCTAGTAGATGCTGCTGACCAATAACATCGGATAAACGACGCGGACGGATACGTTCAGGAAGGGGGATTAGAGAAGCTGTCATAAGTAGTAAATCGATACTCTAAAATAGATTTAATTATATTTCGAACAATGGATAGTAAATACTATAGCGCAGAATACTCTTCTATTCTTCTACATGCACGGGCTAGACTTTGGGAGTTCTGTATGGCGC
Source organism: Aquirhabdus sp. (assembly GCF_046462495.1). Lineage (NCBI taxonomy): Bacteria > Pseudomonadati > Pseudomonadota > Gammaproteobacteria > Moraxellales > Moraxellaceae > Aquirhabdus > Aquirhabdus sp. The sequence goes on from NZ_JBKGVE010000003.1 coordinate 125,917, forward strand.
TTTCGACAGACCAAGTATCATTGACGAATTTAATTAAACACTGGTTGTATCCTATTCCAACTTTGCTCGGACTTCCTCTTGCTGGCAAAATATCAGCTTTGAGTGATCGAGTCCCATAGCGTTGGGTTAATTGTAGTAATGCCCGCTTTGAATCTAAAGTTTCAACATTATTAGGAATCATTGTCAAAGGGGAACCTATGAACCCAGAGAAACCTTCTTTATCTGCCAGAAGCCAACTTTCTATTTCCTTAACCACTACCCGAAAAAAAAACTGGGCAGGTATATTTTTAAAATGTATCCAACTTTCAATTAAACGAGGAGCACAAGATATTTGATCAAGGTCAGTTAAGACTAAAACTGGTAAGATTCTTGCTACACTTATCAAAGACTCTATTTTCTTCTTCAGCTCTTGATTTCCATTTGTGACAATTGAAGCTACGATAGGAACGGTCGGATGATAATGTGATAATATTTTTACAGCTACAGCATTACTAAGTTGATCTTCAACTGCAATATAAAAACCCTTCATTCCCAGAGTCCCATTTGTTCTATAGTTTCTGGACGAGTTTTAGGAAGAACTACATCAGCGATTGTAAGCCCTGCATCCAAACCAACTTGTTCAACTTCATCAATTTTCCTAGCTTTTGTTCCCTCTTTTTGGGGCTCTAAAACAATGACCCCACGATAGTCAATTCCGCTATTTCTTAACAATGCTTGGCTATGCGTTGTAATAATAATTTGTCTTCTAGCTTTTCTATTGCTACGTTGGATCGTATCAATTAATAAAGGTATTTGTTCAATAACACCCTCATTAAGGGAAATTTCTGGTTCTTCTAATAGAAGCAACCCTGATCCATCTTGCAATGACCATAAAATCCCCAATAAGCGTAAGGTACCATCGGAGAAAGTGTCCTCTCTTTGCCACCCAGCATTTGGACGATAATGCTCATAAAGAGCCTCCAAATGTGGATGACCCATTTCATCCTGAGAAAAGCGTAACTCTTTAAAGCGCGGAACTGCTTTAGATAATGCAAGAGCAATTTTGCCAAGTCGAGAATCACGAACTCGCTTAGGGGTCTTAGCAATTCTTTCTAAAAATCCTTGACCAAAAGGATCCCCTTCTATTCGATTACCGCCAATAACATCGCCAAATTTCAACAACTGGGGAACTAAATGCAAATAGGTAATATTTGCAAAAAAGTCTGAAACTTCTCTAAATTTTTTATTTGCTCTAGTTTGTTCTAATGCAGTTTCTGTCAATAACTGTCGATCTACCTTGTCTTCATCATCTGGTCTACTTAACAATTTAGTATCGCCTTGCCAAACCTCTTCTGTCGAAATAAGTATTCGATGATTACCCCTACCCTCTGCCTTGAAACCCAAGACATATCGCCAACTTATAAGGTCATCATCAGGTTGGTCAACGAAGTGGAATTCAAGTTTTATTTCAGTATCTTGACGGCTATGTAAGCACCTGAGTTTTGAGATATTACCTCGATCTTTAACTGCTTTTTGCAACCCTCCACCATCCGCTTTGCAGATATCTCTCATAAACCTTAAGACATCAAGAGAGTTGGACTTACCTGAGGCATTAGGACCAATAACGTATGATATTAATGACATATTAATCTCCGCTTCGCGGAAATTACGCCAATTTTTAAGTTTTAATATTTTAATATACACAACCAACCTCATTTAATTGATCTAGTTAATCAACATATTATGTTCATAACATAGAAAAAGAATATTGAATAACGTTTTTTGAGGTAATTGCTATTTTTATAATTTAAATACCAATGTAGACGTAGATTATTAAACCCCAAACCGCGTCACCCTCGGAAAATCCAGCAAAATCCGCATTTCCTGAATTAAGCGAGCGAGATGATTACGATCACGGACTAAAACAGAGAGGTTGCTCGATTCTTCCAAGCTTTCTAAACGCTCAACCCCACCTTGAAACTGGCGGATCAAATAAATGAGCTGTGTGCTTTCTTCATCAGTGATCGGACGATCGATTTTGAGGTGTACAGGGAAACGCGGGTCGGTATCTGTAGCGGTTTGCCAATGTAATCTCACCACATTTTCAGGATGGCGATTGAGTTCATGCTTTAAATTCGGACAACGTCTGCGATGAACCACAAGCCCACGTCGGGTCAAATGACCATCGATGCGGTCACCGAGAATAGGAATACAGCACGGTGCATAGCGCACATCCAAACCATCAGTACCAACAATCAAATTATTGGATTGATTGACATGCAATGAATTTTCAGCAATGGCTGCACCATGCGACTCGGAAAGATGCGTGAGCAGTCGGGTCGCAACCATTTGCGGCAAGAGTGCGCCGAGCGCAATTTTTTCAAAGAGTTGGGCTTTGCCTTTTAGATGCTGCCAGTCCAATACACCTAACCAATCTTCATCAGACAAACTTTGAATATCAATTTGATACAGTTGCAACGCACGGCTTAAAGCTTGTTGGCCCAAGGCCAAACGATCCGTGGGTTCAGAGGCTTTAAGCACTTGCTGGATGGCACGTCGTGCCTTACCCGTATTCACAAAGCCCAACCAGTCTGGATTAGGAGTTGCTAGATCATCCGTAATGATCTCGATCACTTGTCCGGTACTGAGTGGTGTCGCCAGTGGACAGGGTTGACCATCGATAGTTGCAGCAATGGCATGATTACCCAGATATAAACTGGCGGCATAGGCAAAATCAACCGCAGTCGCACCTTGCGGGAGCTCATGCAAATCGCCATCTGGTGTATAGACAGAGATTTTTTCACGATGCAGATAATCCAGCAGTGCATCAAAAGTATTGGTCGCACAATCTTTATCGATCAGCTCACCTAAATTACGTAGCGAAGCCTGAATCGCAGAACGCGATGACTGCGGTGCAATATCACCCAGTACCACGCCCAATTGCGCGGCTTTACGCATTAACTGAGTACGGAGCGTGATGTCAAGTCTTCCCCGCTCATCACTGAGCGATAACTGCAGTGCTTGATTACCGCCGGGTAGTGGATTACGAATATGATCGGTCAATTGTGACCATAAGAAATGCTCACGAACCACCGCTGCAAACTGATCGCATTCCGCGATGCTTTCAAGTTCTATCTCATAAGCGTGGGTATGCAATAAGGTCGGAATATCCGCATGTTCATTTAAGAAGCGCTGATAGAGTGTAATGTCATTATTAATACAAATCGGGGTGCCGTGTAAGTGATGTTCCGCAATAAAGCGCCCGATCTCACCTGCCCAATGCTGCTTTGCGCGCAGTCGGTCATCGGTACTTTGTACCAACTCATCATGCAAGCGTTTAAACAGCTCAGGCTCTAGATTTTCATAACACAGAATTTCAAGCTGATCGGCAATCTCATTGACACCAACCAAGCGCCCCATCGGGACAAAAATATTCAAGGTTTCCGAAGCAATCGCCCGTCGCCTATCAGGCTTGAGCGCCGCAAGGGTCGACATATTATGGAGACGATCGGCAAGCTTGATCACGATGACGCGAGGATCATTTAAGGTCGCGGTCAGGATTTTACGTAAGGTTGCAGCTTTATTATCATTTTTATCATTGGAAACCGTGAGCTTGGTCAAGCCATCGACAATATCCGCAACGGTTTGTCCAAAACGCTGTTCAATTTCTTCTTTACTAACTTCAGTATCTTCAATCACATCATGTAGTAGCGCAGCCATCAGGCTTTCAGTATCGAGCCGCATATTGCCCAATACTTCTGCCACCGCAATCGGGTGAACAATATAAGGCTCACCACTTTTGCGTGTTACGCCTAAATGGGCAGTATCGGCAAAAGCGCAGGCATCCATGACTTGTTTAATTTGCGAGTCAAGCAGATATTCACTAAGCGTCGCCCGTAGACCAGCCGTCAAGTCTGGAAGATGACTCCAACTTGAATGGGTAAAGCCTGCTTTTTCAAAAGCAGTTGGCTGGACGCGCCCTTGATTTAACTCAAGTTCACGATCTGGCGTCGCGGTTGTCATGGGTGGTCAACTAGGCAAATGAATACGAATATAACGAACACACCTAAATGAAACGCATATCACGGTATATTGTCAATGAATATAAGCTATTTTTTTATCAGAATAAACAAAATACCGCCACGTCTATCGACTAATTCGCGACTTGGTCGCACTAGAGTAAAGCAACTTTATCATCTCGTAAGTTAAAGCACATCGAGCATAAGTATAGTGATGCACTATCCTTTCACGTACAATTGATTCGAAGAGACACGCAAACTGGATCCACGACAGATTCAAAATCTCTATTTCACGCCTCACCACTTTCATTCATCCACCTAGCCATGACGACCAATCCAATGATCTCAGAGCCATCGACCCACTCCCAAGAACCGCATGTGAGCGAACCGCTGCTTGAGCTACTCGCCGTCATGAGCCGCCTTCGTGCAGAGTGTCCATGGGATCAAGCGCAAACGCCAGCCAGTCTGACACGCTATGCCATTGAGGAAGCCTACGAAGTCGAAGCAGCTATTCAAACAGGCAATATTGATCATATTCGTGATGAACTCGGCGACTTGCTGCTACAGGTGGTCTTTCAAGCTCAAATACATGCTGAGCAAGGGCATTTTGATTTCTTTGACATCGCCCAGACACTTTCCCAAAAACTGATTCGACGTCATCCCCATGTCTATGGTGATGATGTTGCAGCGCAAGCTTCTGATGTCCGTGTGCTTTGGGAACAAGTCAAGCAAACGGAACGTGCAGCCAAGGGAGAACTGACTTCCATTTTAAATGATGTCAAACATGGCTCCCCACTCATCCAAGCCCACTCTTTACAAAAACTCGCTGCCAAAGTCGGCTTTGACTGGCCGGATGTCCAAGGTGCGCGTGATAAACTGTCTGAAGAAATTGCCGAACTGGATGAAGCAATTGCCACTAAAGACCAGACAAAGATCGAAGATGAACTGGGCGATAGTTTCTTTGCACTGGTCAATGTGGCCAGAAAATCAGGAATTCAGAGCGAAAGTGCATTACTCGGCACCATCGCCAAGTTTCGTAGACGCTTTAGTTTCGTGGAGAAACAACTCAAAACTCAAGGAATCAGCCTTGAGGAAGCGGATTTAGCCACCATGGATCAGTTATGGGATGAGGCAAAACGTTTAGAGCGTATCTCCACCCAAACAGCTAATTTAGATCTGGAGCAACAATAACGCGCATGAATGCACATGCTGATCAACTCAAAAAGCCCGAACTCATCGACCCGTTTGCGCGTTCGATCAAATACGTTCGGCTGTCGGTCACGGATCGTTGTGACTTTCGCTGTGTGTACTGCATGAGTGAGGACATGCAATTTCTGCCTCGTGACCGCGTTTTGACGCTTGAAGAGTTGGTACGTTTAGGTCAAATCTTTGCCAGCCTCGGTGTGGAAACATTTCGCCTCACGGGCGGTGAACCTCTGATTCGTCGCGATCTGCCGTGGTTAGTTGAGCAACTGGCGCAATCTGGCGAGGTCGTCATGACCACCAATGGCTCCCGCTTAGACAAACTGGCGGCACCTCTCAAACAAGCGGGCTTATCGCGCCTTAATATCAGTTTAGATACGCTGAATGATCACCAATTCCATGAATTAACCCGGACAGGTCATCTCAAAGATGTGCTCAATGGCATTGATGCGGCTCAATCAGTGGGATTTTCAATTAAGCTCAATGTCGTCATGATGAAGGGGCGCAATGACGATCAAATCTTACCTCTGGTTGAATTTGCAACTGCACGCGGTTTAGACATCAGCTTCATTGAAGAAATGCCACTGGGTGTTATCGATGAACACTCAAGACAACTGGCATTTATGTCCAGTCTTGAGGTTCGCCAAGTGATCCAAACGCGTTTTGATTTACAATCGAGCACACATCACACCAGCGGTCCCTCACGCTATTGGCAAATCGCTCTGCCTCAAAATCCGCACGGCACTCGCATCGGTTTTATCTCCCCGCATAGTCATAATTTTTGTGGCGACTGTAATCGTGTGCGCGTCACCAGCGAAGGACGCCTCCTGCTCTGTCTGGGCAATGAGGAAGGGACCGATTTAATGCCCTTGCTACGTGCAGGGGATCGTGATGAACTCATTGCCTCTCGTATCAAAACAGCACTACTGATGAAACCCGAAAAACATCACTTTGACCTAAATAATGAACCGCAAATTGTGCGCTTTATGAATATGACCGGTGGCTAATCATCAGCGCCATGCCATTGATCACGAAATGAACCATTAAAACAATCCTTAAAACAGTTGCATAATGTAGTATTATCTCTCCAGTATTATGCAATTCCGCTCACATTAAGGAGCATCTGTGCCTCTGAAAACCCTCTCCGCCTCAAGTTTAGGTCTTAACGAATCCATGGTTTCCGCCGCAATTTTGGATGTCATCGACACCCTCATGCGTGCAGGATTTAAGGCATATATCGTTGGCGGCGGTGTACGCGACTTATTATTGGGTTTACGTCCTAAAGATTTTGATGCGGTAACCAACGCAACTCCAGCCCAAATTCGCGACGTTTTTGGCAAACGCTCACGCATTATCGGACGACGTTTTGAGCTTGCTCACGTCTACTCCGGCCGTGAAATGATCGAAGTTGCCACTTTCCGCGCACCTCCACGTAAAGTCTCAACGACAGCCTCGGGCATGATTACCCGGGACAACGTCTGGGGAACCATCCAGCAGGACTACGTGCGCCGTGACTTCACCATCAATGCCATGTATTACCAGCCACGCGAAGGAGTCGTTCTAGACTTTACCCACGCGATTTCAGATATCAAAAATAAGCAACTGACCCTACAAGGCAAACCAACTGTCCGCTTTGAAGAAGATCCTGTGCGGATGTTGCGGACATTGCGCTTTGCAGCGAAGCTCGAGTTCAAGATTGATCCCGAGATCACCAAAGTTTTGACACCCGCAATGACCCAATTATTGCTTGAAGTCTCTCCGCACCGTATTTACGACGAAACACAGAAGATGTTTTCGGGCGGTCATTTAGCACCACTCTTGCCTCTCATGGTTAAGTATCATGTCTGGAATCGTCTCTTTATTGACGTCTCGCCGGAACTGACCCCCCTGATCAAGCAAGCCGCAGAAAATACGGATGCGCGGATCGCGATCGGTAAAAACATTAATCCAGCATTCTTCTACGCCGTGTTGCTGTGGGAACCATTCCTTGCGCGCGTCAAAGAACTGGTTGCCACAGGTGCCCCGCATTCCATCGCATGGACACAAGCGGGTCTCGACGTACTACGCCGTCAGTCTAAACACACCGCCATTCCACGCTTTAGCGAAATGTTCATCCGTGAAGTGTGGGAATTACAGCCGCGTTTAGAACAGCCCAAACCACGCCAAGTTCCAGCACTCGCCGCACACCCGCGCTTTCGTGCGGGCTTTGACTTTTTGCTTATGCGTGAGCAAACTGGTGATGCATTAGTGGGCACCATGGGTCAATGGTGGCATGACTACCAAACTTTGAGTAATGATGGTCGTGAACGCGCCATTGCCGATCTCAATCGTTTGCAACAGCGCCTGCAACGTAAACGTCAAGCAGGTGAAACCGTACAGCCCTTACAAGCAGTGATTGCTGAAGCTGATCATAGCGTTTCTACAGCAGAAATCACGACTCAAAATACGGTAGATAACGCAACATTGAATATCACGACACCAACAACCAAAGCAAAGCGTGTACGAAATCGTAAGCCTAAAACAGCGACACATGAGCAAACCCTTGCAGCACTTGCGGCTGAAGTGCAAGAAGCGGCGATTTTTGACGAAAGCACGCCGATCAAATCGGCTCCAATGAATGACAAGCCTCTTGAGTCAGTGGAGGCCATTCAATTGCTGCCCTCAGATGATCCGGCGATGATTCATGCCAATCTTCGTGCAAAACGTCGATCCAATCGTAACGACGGTCAAGGCTCGAGCAATAGCAGCGATAGTCGCTATAGCCTCGCCCCACGTCGTCGCCAACCGCGCAGTAAACCGATTCAAATTGAACCAACCATCGTGTCGGCTCAATCAGAAGATGCGTCATAAATGGCGCGTGCTTTTATCGGTTTGGGCAGTAATCTTGCGAATGAATCTGGCGACTCACACCAGATTCTGCGTGATGCAGTCCATGCATTACAGGGCCTGAGTACGAACAAAACTCAAGTCTCAAGTTTATATGCCAGCAGCCCAATGGGTCCCCAAGACCAACCCGACTACCTAAATGCAGTCGCTCTGATTCACACGACCCTCCCCCCTCACGACTTACTTGATGCCTTACAAAAGATAGAGCAACTTGCTGGTCGTGTTCGCGTTCGTCGTTGGGGGGAGCGTACCCTCGATTTAGATATTTTGATTATGGATGAAGGGGACATTTTCGCAAGCGATAATGCAGAGAATCCTGTTCCTAAGCAGATGATTATGCAAGATGAACGTCTCACTATCCCACATATCGGAATTTTAGAGCGGTCATTTGTCGTGCAACCACTCTTGGAACTCGACGCGAGTTTGAGCATCGGTGGTATTATCTTGACCAAATGTTCTGCCGCAACAGAACAAACCGGAATCCGGATTGTTGAAACTGTTGGTTGGGCAGATTAAAGCGGTAGTGCCCTGTCACCCCCTAAACACGTCACAGATCGATGTGATGCAAAAAAGGAAGTCACTTAAATGATTCGTCTCAGTCAATTAGCCCAATATAAAGCTGAAAGTAAACCGTTTTCATGTCTGACTTGCTACGATGCCAGTTTTGCCAAGGCTATGGAAATCGCAGAAATCGACTCTATTTTAATTGGCGACTCGCTGGGTATGGTCATTCAAGGACACGACTCAACACTTCCCGTTACTGTCGAAGATATTGCCTACCATACCCGTGCAGTTGCGCGCGCGAATCATCATGCGTTTATCATGGCCGACTTACCATTTATGTCCTACGCTACACTGCCCGATGCAATCCGTGCCGCAACCACGATGATGCAAGCCGGCGCACATGCGGTAAAGCTCGAAGGGGGTGCTTGGCTGGCAGAAACCATCCGCGTACTCAAACAAAATGGTATTCCCACTTGCGTTCATCTGGGGTTAACGCCTCAATCTGTCAACGTTTTTGGAGGCTATAAGCTCCAAGGACGTGACCGTGATGCGGCAGACCAACTCTTGGCCGATTGCCAAGCCGTTGTCGATGCAGGCGCTGCATTACTATTGCTCGAAGTCGTGCCTGCGCAACTTGCAAAAGAAGTTCAGGCGCGATTTAATGTGCCTGTCATTGGAATTGGTGCAGGTGTCGATTGCGATGGTCAAGTGTTGGTCATGCACGATATGCTGGGGCTTAATTTTGAAAAACCGGCCCGATTTGTTCATGATTTTTTACAAGGCAAAGGCAATATTGTCGAAGCTTTTCGTGATTTTCATCATTCCGTACAAAACCGGGCGTATCCTGAGACAAAGCACGCCTTTCATATAACGCTGTAACACATCCGTTTGCTGTATTTTGAAGTCATTATTTAAGATTTAATTCGTAGAGTAAGCTAAGCATGAGAACCGAAACCACTATCCAAGGGCTACATGCCGCACTCAGCCCTGTGCGTGCCAGTCGTAAAAGTATTGGTTTTGTCGCAACAATGGGCAACCTTCATGAAGGTCATCTCAAACTGGTACAAGAAGCCAGTCAACTCTGCGATGTGGTCGTGGTCAGTATCTTTGTAAACCCCACACAATTTGGCCCAAACGAAGATTTTGCCAACTATCCACGGACCTTTGAAGCAGACAGTAATCTGCTGGCTGAAGCAAACTGCGATATTTTATTTGCACCAAGTACCGAACAAATTTATGGCGAACAGCCTCAAAAAACAACCGTTCAAGTAAATTCACTTGCGGATGATCTTTGCGGTCAAACTCGCCCTGGACATTTCACAGGTGTAGCAACCGTTGTCACCAAACTGTTTAATATCGTTCAACCGACTGTCGCCCTCTTTGGAGAAAAGGATTATCAACAACTCGCGATCATCCGCCATCTGGCTAATGATCTCTGCTTTGATGTTGATGTCATCGGTGTGCCAACTGTACGTGCAGAAAATGGTTTGGCACTCAGCTCACGTAATGGCTACTTATCTGAAGAAGAACTGATTCTCGCACCAGCTATTTATACAACTCTGCAAACTATTCAAGCGCATATCTTAGAAGCGTCTGAAAGTGGCAAAATTGATTTTGATGGATTCGCTGCAGAAGGCCGTAAGGTGCTTGAAAATCAGCAATTCGCCGTTGATTACGTTGAGATTCGCAATCCAGATCTCACCCCTGCGCAAGTTGATCAGGGCAAATGGGTCATTTTGGTCGCAGCAAAACTTGGAAAAACGCGTTTAATCGACAATTTGACAGTCACTCTACCTAGCGCATAAAAGTAACCTCTTATTTTCTATAAAAAGTTGGATTCATTTACATTTCGAAATAAACCCTCACATCGTGGGGGTTTTTTTTTCGATAAAAGACCGTTCATAATGATAAAATCAATTATATTCATCACGTGTAAAACGATTATGATGGCACTCTTAACAGAAAACTTAGCTGAAAAGCACTTTTGTCATCATTATTGCGAATAATAATGAACTGGAAAACTATATTGTGAAGATCTTATTTTGAAAAAACTTCTTATCGTATCAGGTCGTTCTGGAGCAGGGAAAAGCTCGACACTGCACATGCTTGAAGACCTTGGCTATTATTGTATTGATAATTTGCCAGTTTCTTTGTTGCCTGAGATTGTGGCAAAACTAAACGCTCAAAAAAATATCGAAATGCTGGCCCTAGGGGTTGATGTCAGAACGCCTCAATCAGATCTCATGCAATTCGAAGACATCCTCGAACAACTGCGCCAGCATGGTGAGATCGAAGTGATCTTCCTGAACGCACGTGATGATGTGTTATTGGCCCGCTATGGTGCAACTCGCAGACGGCATCCTTTGACTGATCGATACAATACCATAGCAGAAGCCTTACAAGCCGAAGACTCCTTACTATCAGGAATTGCACGTCATGCAACACTAACGCTGGATACCAGCAATCTGAATGTGCATGAGCTGCAACATACGCTGTCCGTTAAGATGGGCCAAAATGAACGTATGATTTTGATTTTACAATCTTTTGGCTATAAACGTGGTGTGCCGCTCGATGCGGATTTTGTCTTTGATGTACGTCATCTTCCCAACCCACACTGGCAACCTGAACTTCGTGCTCTGACTGGGATGGATCTGGAAGTCCAAGAATTCCTGAACGGTAATGCAGATGTGACGGAAATGTATAATGACATCCTTGCTTTTCTGCTAAAATGGCTACCAGTTTTCGCAGCAAGTCACCGGCATTACTTGACGGTGGCTATTGGTTGTACGGGTGGGCAGCACCGCTCCGTTTATTTGGTTAACCGACTTGCTGATGCACTCAAAGCGCAATGGCCCACCCAAACCCTTCACCGTGAATTAAAGTATTGGTCATGAGTACAGCACAAAACGATCCGATTGATACCACGCTCGACGTGATCAATAAATTAGGCTTACATGCACGTGCTTGTGGCAAGCTTATTGAAGTGACCTCTCGCCATCGCTGTGATATTCGTATTGGTCGAGACGATGCTTTAGTTGATGCAAAAAACATTATGGCTTTATTGATGCTGGGTGCGGGTAAAGGCTCAACGTTAAGGCTCGTCATCCAAGGCTCCGATCAAGACAAAGCCCACGATGCCATACGAGAATTATTCGCTCTTAGATTTCACGAAGCGGAATAAAGCATTCGTAACCGATTTCACAGATTCAAGAGGATACTCCACGTATCTTCTTGAGTACCCCATCTGTTAACTCTTTATTCTTCTAATATTCATTCATTTTTTAGAGTTGATTTAAAAATCCATCATGCGTAAAAAACCACATACTGATATCCCTGACTTTGAAGATCTTGAAGATCGCCCAAGTCGAACCGAACAGAAAAAAGCGATGGCTCGCTTACAACTCTTAGGAGAAAAGCTTGCCGCGCTACCGCCAGAGCGTATTAAAGCATTACCCGTCAATGAAGTATTGATCGATAATTTACTAGAGATGGCACGCATTCCTAGTTTTGAAGCACGTCGTCGTCAATCACAACTGATCGGGAAATTACTCAAGCGCGAAGATGAGGGGGCAGTTTTAGCCACATTTAATGCCAAGCAACCAGCAAAAAAACAAGCACAAATCACAAGATGGGTTGATCGTCTTATTGCACAAGGTGACGGTTCATTGAATGACTTCGTACGCCAGTTCCCTGCCGCCGAGCGCCATACTTTACGTCAGCACGTCATGCGTGTGCAGAAAGCCAAGGTCGAACAAGCTTCGGAAGAAGAGCAAGCAGACGTACTTCGTGCACTCGAAAATTATGTCCATCAAGTAGCGCTCCTTTCTGATTAAAATCCGTCCTTTAGCTGCTGTAATGCATAACGATTACACCAGCTAACACAATAATTCACTATCTGACACAAATTGTCATAGATCCACATTGATCATCAACATGCTGTTTATTACTAAATTTACATATCTCACTAATTTATATCAATTAAATATAATAACCCAAAACTGGCACGCCTTCTGCATAATCTCTAACAGAATCAGTACGTACTGATTACTTATTCCTCTAGGAGAGTTAAAATGAATACTGTACAAAAGGGTTTTACATTGATTGAATTGATGATCGTTGTTGCGATCATCGGTATTTTGGCCGCGATTGCTATTCCTGCTTATTCTGACTATACCGTTCGTACTCGTGTCACTGAAGGTCTAAATTTGGCTGATAGTGCAAAACAAATGATCGCTACCGATGCAACTTCAGCTGATGACTTAACAAATGTAGTTAAAACATGGAATGCTCAAGCTGGCGCTACTGGTGCTAATAGTAAGTTCGTTGAAAGTGTCCTGTTAACTGATGTTACTGGTGTTATCTCTATTACTTATAATGCTAAAGCTGTCGGCATTGCAGGTGGTTCTAATACTCTAATCATCTCTCCATTTGTTAGATCTGCGGCTGGTGCAACAGGGACGGCTAGTACAGCTATTACTCTTGCTGCAGCACAAGCTGCTGGTACAACAGGAGCATTAGATTGGGCTTGTAACTCTCTAACCGATGATGCATCGACTAAAGCTGGAATGGCGGGTGCTGTGAAAGGTACGCTATTAACTAAATACGCTCCTTCATCTTGCCGTTAATCTAATACTTTAGCTAGAACAACTTATAAGAAAGAAAGCAGCTCTAGAGCTGCTTTCTTCAATTCCATATGAGTAAATACTGATGTCCAAGCGTATTAAAGCATTTTTAATCCACCTGATTAGTTCGTCTCTCCTAGCATTCCTAACACTTATTTTAGTCTTTTACATCTGGTACCCTTCACCTTTGCATATTGCTACAGGTGTTTCCCACATTTTTCTCATTATGCTGGCTGCAGATGTAAGCATCGGCCCAGTACTCACTTTACTGGTATATAAAGTTGGTAAAAAAAGTCTTAGGTTTGACCTAACTGTGATCATTATCGTTCAACTTTGTGTTTTTAGTTACGGCTTACACACTGTCGCAATTGCTCGTCCAGCATGGATTGTGTTTAATGTTGATAGATTCGATCTCGTCCAAGCAAACGATATCGACCTACGCAAAGTATCTAAAGCGAAAAAAAATTATCAGCAGGTCTCTTGGCGTGGGCCAGCATGGGCTTCAGCAAAATTCCCTACAGACAAAAAAGAGCGCGAACAAATCTTTATTGAATCAGTCAAAGGTGGCTATGACATCCCCCAGCGCCCTGATTTATACCTACCTCTCAGTGAGAGTTTAGATATTATTCGCAATAAATCTAATCAACTTATAAAATTAAACGAATTCAACAATAAAGAAGCAGTTCAACAAATCTTGCTTGCATGGCCTAAAGCAAATGCATGGCTACCTCTCAAAGGAAATATTCAAGATATGGTAGTACTAATCAATAAAAAGGATGGGCGTGTAATTTCTATCGTAAATCTAAAGCCTTGGAAATAATTTTATCTATCGATTCTTAATAAGAATCGATAGATAGCTACTAAGCAAAAAATCACTATGCTCTACATTTTTTACTCAATTAAAAAAAAATGTCTATAATTACGGCATTCAATCAAAACCCTGACACTAAGGTTGCAAGTGACCAAAACCATAATCTCCACACTGGCTGGCTTATCTCTCTTAATATCTTGGCTTATTCCCCATCACTATAACCCTTGGTTAACCAGTGATAGTGAATTTCTTGCTTTTATTGCAGCATTGCTGCTGTGTCCATTATTGTTTAATGCAAAAATTACCTTACCTCGAATCAGCATCTTTATCGCGATATGCGCGCTCATTCCAATCATCCAATGGGCATTTGGAGTCATCTTCTTTTTAGGTGATGCTGTTATTGTCTCGTCTTATCTGCTTGGTCTTGCAACCGCAATCATGCTGGGACATAACTTTGCGGGCAATGAAAGTACAAGAAACAAAGCCTATATGGGTCTGGCCAGTGTACTGATCATAGGGTCGGTGATCTCGACATGGCTAGCATTTCGACAATGGCTCCAATTTGATAGTGGCTTTAATAGCTTTTCCGCTTATATCCCACCTAATTCAGGCTATAGACCTTTTGCCAACTTTGGACAACCGAACAACTTAGCAACCCTTCTTTGCATGGGATTGGCAAGTGTTTGGTATTTATTCGAACGACATCTGATCGGCCGCACCGCAAGTAGTTTGTTAGCCGGATTTCTGATTTGCGGGGTGACACTCACTCAATCTCGCACTCCATGGGTGGGAGCATTTTTTGTATTGGTCTGGTGGGCTTGGAAAAGCCGCTTTCTCACTTCTCGTCTCTCTTGGCTCAGCCTTATTGTTTGGATCACCTTATATGTCGGTCTGATCTTAAGCTTGCCGATCATTACGGATTACCTAGGAGTAGGAGAAGTCGATTTAGCCGGTCATGCCCAAGCTTTTGAACGCCTAGGCCTATGGCAACAGTTCAGTCTGGCTGTTATCGATGGTCCTTGGTGGGGTTATGGCTGGAATCAGGTCAGTGTGGCTCAACTTGCCATGTCAAATGTGTTTCCCGTGGCACAGATGACCAATTCGAGCCATAACATTTTACTCGACTTGCTCGTTTGGAATGGACCCGTTGTCGGGATGCTCATGATCGCTGTAATCGGTGTCTGGATTTTCCGTTTGGGCTATTCAGCAAGAAATCAAGAAACCATCTTTGGTCTCATGACCGTGGGTTTTGTGCTCATTCATGGGATGCTTGAATACCCACTCTGTTATGCTTATTTTCTATTACCTGTAGGCTTTCTGCTGGGTTTAAGCAATAGACAGCTTACACAGATCGGTGTACCGCCATTACCTCGCTTTAAATGGATTGCTATACCCGACTTCACATTGCCACGCATTGCATTTGCAAGTTTTCTGGTTGTGAGTGTCAGCTGTATGGCATGGATTGGACAAGAATATTCAAATCTAGATAAAAATTACCAAGAGAGAGCGTCAACTCAAACCGCAGGAACATCACTTTCAAGCGAAGGCCATGCAGTTTTACTGACCCAGCTCCGTGACCGTCTTCGCTTAAAGCACTCCGATCCAACGGCTCGGATGACGGCTCAGCAATTAGATTGGACTCGCAACGTGGCGTATCGCTACCCACAAATCGCCAATCTTTACCACTATGCAGCAGCATTGGCACTGAATAATCAGCCGACTCAAGCCAAGTTAGAGTTAACTAATCTCCGTGCTCTGTATGGTGAAACGGTATATACCAATGCATTGAATCAGCTCGCAGCCCTAGAAAAACAGACCAGCGAATTAAGTACGCCGCTGATGCAAAATCAGAAACCTTGCCGACACCACCGTAAGCATACGCATTGCCAAAGCATACTTCAGTGAATTCAATAGAGGTATTAGGAGTGATGCAAACAAATTTCTTGCGTCTATCTCATTCCTTTTGAATCCGCCGACAATATCGCTTATACTTCGCCACTAATTTTTTCATGCAATGCGACCCGTAGCTTGTAGAGCGTCTTTTTAAGCTTCCGTACTGCAGAACTTAACTGATTTTAGCTATTTTTTACAAACAACCCTAATTATCATTTTCTAGGATCGAGGAAACCATGCAAATTACGACTGAAGTGGTCTCTGGGCTAGAGCGCCGTCTGAACGTTACCGTTCCAGCACAACGTGTTAAATCTCAATACGACGCACGTCTGAAACGCGTTGCCAAAACAGCAAAAATCAACGGATTTCGTCCAGGCAAAGTGCCACTATCCCGTATCCAAGCTGAATATGGTCAAGGCATTCAACAAGATGTGATTAACGATCTCGTTCGTGACACGGTATTTGAAGCCATTGAACAAGAAAAAATCCAAGCAGTAGGCATGCCTAACATTGAATCAGTAGATGTCAATGACGCAGGCTTAACCTATAAGGCG
This sequence comes from Aquirhabdus sp., assembly GCF_046462495.1. Taxonomy (NCBI): domain Bacteria; kingdom Pseudomonadati; phylum Pseudomonadota; class Gammaproteobacteria; order Moraxellales; family Moraxellaceae; genus Aquirhabdus; species Aquirhabdus sp. The sequence goes on from NZ_JBKGVE010000003.1 coordinate 142,388, forward strand.
CTCGTTGAAGTCTATCCAGTAGTGACTGTAAACAGCTTTGATGGTTTAACCGTTGAGCGTCAAATCAGCACGGTTAATGATGCTGATGTCGACACCATGGTCGACAACTTGCGTAAACAACGTCAAAGTTTTGCAGTTAAAGATGGTGCGTCTGCTGATGGCGATCAAGTGACCTTTGATTTCGAAGGTAGCATTGATGGCGAACTCTTTGATGGCGGCGCAGCGAAAGACTTTAAACTGGTCTTGGGCTCAAACAAAATGATCCCTGGCTTTGAAGCTGGCATCGTCGGCATGAAAGCAGGCGAAGAAAAAGTAATCGATGTCACCTTCCCTGCTGACTACCAAGCAGAGAACTTGGCTGGTAAACTGGCACAGTTCAAAATCAACGTATCACAAGTTGAAACTGCTCAGCTTCCAGAAGTTGATGCTCAATTCCTTCAATTATTCGGCATCGACCTTGCGCCAAATGAAGGTGGTATTGAAAAGCTCAAAGCTGACGTGCGTAAAAACATGGAACGCGAAGTGAAAAGCAGCTTGCGCAACCAACTGAAACAACAAGCCTTTGATGCGGTTCTTGCAGCCAATGAAATCGAAGTGCCTAAAGCAATGATCGCTGAAGAAACAACCCGTCAGCGTAAATTGATGCTTCAGCAATTCGCTCAACAATTCGGTGGTGCACAGCAGTTTGATGAAAACATGCTGCCAGATGAATTGTTCCGCGACAAAGCAGAGCGTTCAGTGAAGCTAGGCGTATTGATCAGCAAAGTGATTGCTGATGCAAATCTGCAGGTAGATCAAGACCGTGTTAAAGCGATGATCGCTGAAACCGCGGAATCCTATGAAGACCCGACTGAAGTCATTGAATACTACACTAACGACAAACAACAACGTGCTCAGGTTGAAGCCGTCGTTCTTGAAGACCAAGTGGTTGATCACATTCTTGCGGGTGCTAAAGTCACTGAAGTGACTGTCGATTACCAAGAGCTGTTAAAACGCAACCAACAGCAACAAGGTTAATTCCATCTATTAAAATCAGAAATTAAGACAAGTGCTTAAAATCTGGTTTTAAGATCGATTTGATTAAAAAAGGCGCTATTAGCGCCTTTTTTTACAAATAAATTTTACAGTTGCCCTTTGCAATTTAGTGCAATATCCCCCATATTCAAGAATTAGCCCCTAATATCTAATAGCATTCATATTAAAAGGAAGAGATACGGTGATTGATTTATACACCCCTGAACGCAATGCTCTAGTGCCGATGGTCGTCGAACAGTCTGCTCGCGGCGAACGCTCTTTTGATATTTTTTCTCGCCTGCTCCGTGAACGCGTCATTTTCTTGACCGGCGAAGTTGAAGACCATATGGCAAATCTGGTTGTTGCTCAATTACTCTTCTTGGAAGCAGAGAACCCAGACAAAGATATTCACCTGTATATCAACTCCCCAGGCGGCTCAGTGACTGCGGGCATGGCGATTTACGACACCATGCAATTCATCAAACCCGATGTCTCGACCATCTGTATCGGTCAAGCCTGTTCAATGGGCTCCTTCCTGCTGACCGCAGGCGCCAAAGGTAAACGTTTTGCACTGGATAACTCTCGTGTGATGATTCATCAACCGTTAGGTGGTTTCCGTGGCCAAGCCTCAGATATCGAGATACATGCACGTGAAATTTTGTATATTCGCTCAAAACTGAATAACCTCTTGGCACTTCATACGGGGCAATCGGTGGAAACCATTGAAAAAGACACGGATCGCGATAACTTCTTAAGTGCAGAAGCCGCACGTGATTATGGTTTGATCGACGCCGTTTTGACTAAACGACCAAGTGTTGCCGAATAACCTCACCTATAAGCAAGGTTTTGCTATAATTATTCACATTGATTTTTACATTATAACTTGGGAGCTCCCATGACTGATCTTCCCAAAAACTCTGGTCATAGCGACAAGAGTTGTTCATTCTGCGGAAAACGTCAGGATGAAGTCAAAAAGCTGATTGCAGGCGAAAACGCATATATCTGCAATGAATGCGTGGATATCTGTATTGATCTGGTTCAGACCCCTGCTCCTGCCGCAACAGGCTCGTGGGCAGAGCGTCCTTTGCCTAAACCTGCTGAGATTCGTGCAGCCCTTGATCAATATGTGATCGGCCAAGAGCAAGCGAAGAAAACGCTCGCAGTCGCCGTTTATAACCACTACAAACGTTTGAAAGCGTCTCATAACGTGCCGGCCAAAACAGGCGCACGTGAAGCCATGGTTGAGCTATCAAAGAGCAATATTCTCCTAGTGGGTCCTACGGGTTCAGGGAAGACTTTACTTGCTCAAACCTTAGCACGTTTGCTTGATGTCCCGTTTGCGATGGCCGATGCCACAACGCTGACCGAAGCGGGTTATGTCGGTGAAGATGTTGAAAACATCGTACAAAAGCTGCTGCAAAAGGCGGAATACGATGTCGAAAAAGCGCAAATGGGTATTATCTACATCGACGAAATCGATAAGATCAGCCGCAAAAGCGATAATCCATCCATTACCCGTGATGTTTCTGGTGAAGGCGTCCAGCAAGCTTTGCTCAAAATGATTGAAGGTACGGTTGCCTCTATTCCACCCCAAGGTGGACGTAAACACCCTCAGCAAGAGTTTGTGCAAGTTGATACGTCAAACATCCTTTTCATTTGCGGCGGCGCGTTCTCTGGTCTAGAGAAAGTGGTTAAACAGCGCAGTGAAAAAGGCGGTATTGGCTTTGGTGCTGATGTGAAGAGCAAAGATGGTACCAAGACTTTGGGACAATTGTTCCGTGAAGTCGAGCCTGAAGATCTGATCAAATATGGTCTGATCCCTGAGTTCATTGGCCGTTTACCTGTACTTGCTACGCTTGAAGAACTGGATGAACAAGCCCTGATTCAAATTCTGACTGAACCCCGTAATGCATTAACCAAACAGTATCAGCGTCTGTTTGAAATGGAAAACGTGGATTTATCTTTTGATGAAGCATCACTGAAAGCGGTTGCCAAGAAAGCACTGGAACGTAAGACTGGTGCGCGTGGCCTGCGGTCGATTCTGGAAAATGTACTCTTAGACACCATGTACGATCTGCCCTCCATGAAAGATGTCGGAACGGTTCAGGTGACTGAAGCGGTCATCAACAGTGGTGAAAAACCTACGCTTAAGCCAGAACGCCTTCCGGCAGTAGCCAACGACAGCAAAGACCCGTTGGAGCATTTGCAAGTTTTAGAAAACACTCAAAAACTTGCTTAAATCACTCCAGTTATTTATCTGATCTAAAGCCGCCTATATTTAGGCGGCTTTTTATTGGCAAATGAATCGTGAATGCATACATAACTCTGACAAACCAGCGCCACTTTTTTGACTATCGTAGGCTCATGCATTCACCCACGATAAAAACAAGAGATTGAGAGTTTTATGCCTGTAACATCAATGACCCAGCGCTTCTTATTGCTCATTTTACTCACTGGGCTGCTGTTACTAAGCTATCAAGTTCTCGTCTTCTTTATTTCTCCGGTACTCTGGGCTGCCATTCTGGCTTATGTCACTTGGCCTCTCTATAGCCGTCTGCGAAGCCGACTGGGGGAACGCAATAATTTAAGCGCCCTACTCATGACCTTTGCACTGATCTTGGTCGTGGGTATCCCAGTACTGATTGGAACTTTCTTACTACAGCAAGAAGCCCGTAATCTCTATCTAAGTCTGCAAGGACAGATTGCCGAAGGTCGATTGATCGTGCCAGATTCCGTACTGAGCCTACCTGCGATTGGCGGTGAGATTAAAATCATTGTCGATAAAATCAATAACGACCCCAGTGAAACGGTACAAATGATTCGTCAGTGGACTCAAGCCCATCTGACCTACGGCAAAGTAATCATCAATGAGATATCTCGCAATGCAGCCAAACTGGGCTTTGCCTTAATGACTGTATTCTTTCTCTATCGTGATGGTGATACCGTGCTCAAGCAAATCCGCCGGGCACTGCATCACATCATGGGTCAACGTGTAGATGGCTATCTGTCTGAAATTGGCCTCACTACGCAAGCAGTGGTCTACGGCATTGGTTTAACGGCCTTGGCTCAAGCCTTGCTTGCAGGCATTGGATATGCATTTGCAGGTGCCCCTAGCCCAATCCTACTCACCGTCATGACCTTGTTATTCGCCTTGATCCCTTTTGGGACCCCGTTTGCCTGGGGTGGTGTCAGCTTATGGCTTCTTGCCCAAGGTCATACAATCCCGGCTATTGGCTTGGCACTTTGGGGAGGGTTGGTGGTGAGCTGGGTGGATAATATCATTCGCCCTATGGTCATCTCTGGCGTCACGCAGGTGCCCTTCTTACTGATCATGTTCGGTGTCTTGGGAGGGTTGGGGGCTTTTGGTCTCGTAGGCTTATTTATCGGACCGGTCATTCTGGCCGTTTTACTCGCAGTCTGGCGAGAATGGCAAGCGCGGGGCATCATAATTGATGATGAAAAAGTCCAACCCGAAGAGCAGCCATAACCTCTCCTCAGTGTTCAGTCATCGGACATGCTAAAACGTTCAAGCACGACATTGAGGTAATTAAAGCCCAATGCCGTACAAACCAGCTGTGATGCATTTGGCTGCATCAGTTGCTCTTGTTGCAAAGCCCTAACCGTGGGCCCGATACGATCAAGTGATAACCCTGTCCGCTCTGCAAAATAAGACTGTGGCACGCCACCTACTAATCGCAGAGCATTCATCATAAATTCAAAGGGCAAGTCTTCCGCTAAGACGGGCTCAAATTGCAGTGGGGGCGCGGGAACCTGCGCTAAATAATCTTTAGGCAACCGTGACTTCTGAAACCGATAAATCATAGGCGCAGGACTGCCCTGCTCCTTCACAGTGATTTTGCCATGCGCACCGGCTCCAATCGCCAAATAATCGCCAAACTGCCAATAGTTTAGGTTATGACGGCTGGGCAACTCCTTCGCCCAAGCGGAGACTTCATATTGCACATACCCATGCGCACGCAATAACGCCTCACCTGCCGACTGAATGTCTGCTAACCGGTTTTCATCAGGCAGTACGGGCTGAGTCCGAAAAAAAACCGTATTGGGTTCAATCGTCAATTGATACCAAGAGATATGGGTTGCCCCACAGTCCATCGCATTTTGCAGATCAAACAGCGCCATTTCCACCGTTTGATTGGGTAATCCATGCATCAAATCCACATTCAATCGATCAAAACCATCTGCACACGCACGCTCAATTGCCAGTCTTGCCTCGTCTGAGCCATGAACTCGCCCTAACATATGCAATAGTTCATCATTAAACGTCTGCACACCCAGCGACAACCTATTAATACCCGCTATCAGATATTCCGAGAAGGGAGCATGTTCTAGCGTGCCTGGATTGGCTTCTAACGTGATTTCACAATCAGCGGCAAACTCAAAAATTTGGCGTAGCTCAGCGAAAAGCCATTGATAGCCCGCTGCAGAAATGAGAGATGGCGTCCCTCCCCCAATAAACACACTCACCAAAGGTCGATTCTGTGCCCATGCGACTTGTTGCTTGGCATCAGCGAGCAGCGCTGCAAGATACTCCTGCTCTAAACTGATAGATAACGTGCCATCTACCGAAAATGTACCTTGCGGCACAGCATGTGAGTTAAAATCACAGTAAGGGCATTTTTTTACGCACCATGGCATGTGGATATACAATGCTAAGGGAATGTGAGAATCAACAGTAATAAAAGGACTCAAAACGGGAGCATCCTATGGCCTATTGGCTAATGAAATCTGAACCAGAAACATTTGGCATTGAACATCTTAAAGCACGCAGCACGGCACTTTGGGATGGGGTACGCAACTATCAGGCACGTAACTTTTTACGACAAATGGCTGTGGGTGATGAAGCACTATTCTACCACTCAAACACCAAAGTGCCGGGAATAGTTGGACAGATGACGATTAGTCGTGCGGGCTATCCTGATCCAACACAATTTGATCCCCACCACAAATACTATGATCCGAAATCTACACTGGATAATCCACGTTGGACAGGTGTGGATGTCAAGTTTGGTGAGATTTGGTCGAAGCAACTGCCACTGGAACAATTACGCTTGATGCCAGAGCTTGAAAGCCTTGCTTTGGTTCGCCGTGGCAATCGACTTTCGCTCATGCCAGTCAGTCCTGCTGAATGGCAAGCCATTATGAAGAAGCATCAAAGCCTATAACGCCCAATTTTAGAATTTCAATCTTGAGATTGAATATCACGCAAGACCGAAAAAAGGAACCTTCATGTTACACAACAAAAAAATGCTACTTATCGGCCTGACCGCTACCATCCTACTCTCTGGCTGCGGCGGTGGTACGGGTGATGCTATCGTTGATGCGATTACACCGCCTGCCCTCACCGATGGTGCTGGAGGCCGTTTCTACGGCTATTATGTACAAAGTGCAGATACCGCAGATACGCCCTCAACCGTGGGCGGAATGTATCTGTCCTTGCCCAATAGTGAGGGTGGGTTTAATGGTCGCATGTCCTATCAGTTCTACGATTGCCAGCGGACAAATGCCCTGCAAATCACAGGACAAAAAACCACAGCTTACCTCACCGGAAAAACCGTAGGTTCGCTAGACACTTTGAATTGGGATCAGTTGAATCCCACATTTGCGGCAACATTCTCAGGTAGCTACTCTCGGGCAACCGATAATTATTCTGGCAAATACAATCGCATCGACAAAAGTGGTGATGATCGTAAAACCGTCAATAACTGTGGAAGTTATACCGTTGCCGATAAAGGCACTTGGCAAGTTTATAAAGACTCCGTTACCTTTCCCAATAATTTTGCATTAACGCAAACAGGCGATCTGATTAACTGGACCTTTGTAAACAACGCCACTCGCGCAGTGGTCTTGATTGTCGATCCAAGCCAAGTGGATAGTTCAAACAATGCCGTTGTGCGTCAGATCATTGCACCTGCAACGACGCTCATCACCAATGCGGTCAATAATAATGTCGCCCGTGGTCAGCAATATCTTGCAGTGGTTGAACTGTTTGATATCAATAATACGCCTGTGGCTTTTAAGACCCTTGCCGTCAAATTCTAATGACCCCATAAAGACTTTTCAGATATCGAATATTGCTGAAGTCGCTTTAGCAATATTCGTTTTAAAATCTAATCAATGAAGGAAAACCATGACTACACCGTCTACTCCTGCTATCCCCAGTTTTCCTTGCCCTCAGTGCGGCAAGCCGTCGCACTGGACGGACAATCCCAGCAGACCCTTTTGCTCTGAGCGCTGTAAATTGATTGATTTAGGCGCATGGGCCAATGAAGAATATCGGGTTCCAGAACGTCAAACCACGACTCGCTATGATGCCAATCAGGATGATGATGAGGTATAGAGCAAGGTCATGATGTAAACACGACATCCGACTCTTTAAGGGCCGCGATGGGCACCTGATCATAGTGTATGACCAGATTCATACTATTCTGTTGGGCTTGAGCGAGCGCTTGTTCAGCTTGTATCAAAATTGAATCGGCTCCCACCATGCCAAAAGGCACGCAGGTAGAAACACCGATACTCGCCGTGATCTGAATCTCAAGTCCAAATCCATCTGCAATTATGAGGTTCTCAATCCGAGCCCTGATTCGCTCTGCGACAGCCAAACCCACGTCACGATGAGCAGCAGATAAAATCACGATAAAATGATCATCATCGAAGCTGCCCGCTAAATCTTGATTACGCAGACTAAGCTGCAAAAGGTTGGCGATCTTTTTCTTCAACTCATTGCTAAAAGTACGACCATATGTTTTCTGAATATATTCAATTCGATCAATAGCAATTAACAACGTTGATATTTCTTTTTCATCAGAACTCAGTGTCACCAACCGCTCTAAGTGCTGATCAATGCTATACCGACTTAAAAGATGGGTGAGGGAATCCAGTTTACTTTGCATCGCCGCATCACGTTCGCGTTGACTCCATTGCTTTAAGATCACATCCATAATGAATAAGATAAATAGCAATGGCGGCAGAGTAAAATAAAGCTGACTATATAAATAAAACGCCGTAAAACCTTGCATCCCTACCACGTCTTGATTGGCAAATAGGGGTGCATAAGGAATCAAGTTCAAATTACTGGCAATGGTTAAAACTACCATGGTCAGCATCGTCAGGACGGCCATGATCAGGACAATCTTTCGGGGAAATAAAACCAGTCCAATCAAAGGTGTTCCAATCAAAAACACCCCTGTCGCAGGACTCAATGCACCCAAACAATATCCTGATATACACATCGCAGTTGCGAAAAAAATGATACAGAAGATCGGAAAATAACGATTGACCCGTGCACTGGTCCGCCATGTATAGCCAAAAATCATTGCAGTAAATGCAATCATCAGAATGACCACATCCTTCCAAAGCAAGATCGTCGAATTGACGTTAATAAAATGATGTAATGTTGGATGAAGCATGACAAAAGCAACGTACAACGCATACGACGTAAATAGCACGACCATAATCGCAAGCAAGAGAATACTTTTTTGAATAAAGCTCCACTCAATAATGATCATAGAGCTGAGACTTTTTTGTCGTATCTCACGAATGTGTTGTCTAATTTTTTTAAGTGTTAGTGCTTGGGTCACCATGGTTCACATACCCATTTTAATAATTTACGCTCACAAATCAGAGCAGGTCGAAAGTGCAAGCTTCCATTCGACCAAGCCTAAATGCAATACATTTTAGCGACTTATCGTGACACAGTATACAAATTACTGACTTATTGCCTATTAAATTGAAGGGGGTATGGGATATGCCCCCATGTGTTTAACCAAGGTCCCCTCTTCATTAACATCAGCTTTCGCATCGTAAATATGGAAATCGGGAGCTTGCTCTGCAACTAACTGATCAAAATGGATCACTTGATTACGTCCGGCATTTTTTGCGAAATAGAGCGCTTGATCTGCTTCGTGCAGCATCGGATCGATACCCGCCATCGCTTGCGGCGCACAGCTGGAGACACCAACACTGGTCGTAATCTTAATCTCATCCCCGTTTTTATCCAGAATTCGAATCGCTTGTATGCGATTGCGTATCCGCTCCGCCACTTGCATACCCACCTGACGCTCCGAGCGCGCAAGAACCACGATAAACTCCTCCCCACCAAAACGACCCGCAACATCATTTTTACGCATGCTCTGTTGTAAGACCAGCCCAACTGCTTTGAGAACTTCATCGCCAATCATATGGCCGTGGGTATCATTGATCTGCTTAAAGTGATCAAGATCCAAAATCAAAATCGAGATCCGTTCCACTTCCGTACTTTCAATAATCAAACGCTCGAGATGTTCATTAATCGTTCGCCGATTAAACAAGTTGGTTAATGAATCGAGTTGACTCAGTAAAGTCACTTCACGCCCACGCATATGCCATTGCTTTAAAATCACATCCGCAGCAACCAAAATGATCAGCGACGGAGGCAGCATAAAGTACATTTGGCTGTAGAAATAGAACCGTGAATGCTGCTTTAAATCTAGAATCCCGCCACTGGCAAAGAGCGGCGCATACGCAATCCAGCCAGAGACTCCAGCAAATGCTAGGAGTGTCATCAAGATCGTCGCAAGTATGGTCACCCACAGCACCATACCGCGAGGAAACAAGGCAAGCCCGATCAGTGGCGTACCAATGAGAAATATGCCCGTGGCGGGACTCATTGCACCAACCAGATACCCTGTAAGGCACATGGAGATTGCATAAAACACAATAATAAAAAGAGGTAGATGCCGATTAGCCCAAGCACTTTTACGCCAGATATAGCAACAACAGAAGAAAATAGCTGCGAGCAGTGTGACTAGAATATCTTTCCAAATCAGAATTTTGAAAAGAGGAACATCAATATAAGCCGCCCACTCTGGATTCAGCGGTACTGCAAACATATAGAGGACATAAGAGGAATAAAGCATAATCATGAATACGAGCAACAACATGCTTTTTTGGGCAAAACTCCACTCCATCACGATAACCGAACCAAGAGTCCGTTTATATAATGCAATAATTTGCGTTTTGAGGTCTTTGGGGTTTAAATCACTGATATTCATGTTCCGTCACAAATCAGCTGGCGTGTATTGTTCATACGACTGTAATGAAATCGCCAAAATCCACCAACTCTTTTATGGTGATTTCCGACCAGCTCTCATATTGCCCTTATGAACGCGTTTTTTTGCTGTATTGAAAAGTCATACGTCCTATATGACTAGATCATGTATATTGTAGCGCAAAAAATATGCAGTTGTGCTCAATTTTCGTCTGACATTTCATACCACTGAAATAAACACAAATCACCTATACCTACAAAAGCACTCTATCTCATTAGATTGGGCATGCAGTTCCTCATAGAATTTGGCATAAGGATTGCTGCACTCTTGGTGGTGGATCCGCCTAGTTACGTTGTTTTAGGATAAAAACCTGCTCCTTTTGCACTCTATAGCACAAGTGATGCAAACCAATCCTATATTCATTATTTGCATTAAGGTCGTTATAATCGGCAGAATTAAGACTATAAGTTCATGTGGCTTTCTTGCGTTTTAGATGGCGTAATGGATGTCTGATTTCAATGCATCAATAGCATGTCAGAATACCAATTCTGTCAAACTATGCGATTAATGCCCAAATGGAGCCTAACTTCGATATGTGCCAATTACTCGGCATGAACTGTGCGACACCGACCGATATTACCTTTTCATTTAAGGGATTCTCGCAGCGTGCGGGTGTGACTTCGGATCATGCCGACGGCTGGGGAATTGCTTTCTTTGAAAATAAAGCCTGTCGCCTGTTCATTGACAATCAATCTGCGGTGAACTCACCGATTGCGGATTGTTTACGTCGTAATCCGATTAAGTCCAAGAACGTGATCGCGCACATTCGTAAAGCCACGCAAGGCAATATTGAAGTTGAAAACAGTCACCCCTTCATGCGTGAATTATGGGGGCGACACTGGATCTTTGCTCATAATGGCGATCTTAAGAATTATGCCCCAGCGTTAAATGGCACTTACTTGCCTGTCGGAACGACAGACAGCGAACTGGCGTACTGTGCTCTGCTACAAGGGTTGCGGGATCGCTTTGGAAACACCGAGCCGGATCTTGCTGAGATTTTCTCAGTGCTAGCCGAACTTGCACCGACCATTGCGGCGCATGGCACCTTTAACTTTATGCTATCTAACGGTCAGGCACTCTTTGCCTATGCCACAACTAATCTGCATTGGCTGATTCGCTCATGGCCTTTTAGCCAAGCCCATCTGGTTGATATGGATCTCGACATCGACTTTAGTCACTATGCCAAGCCTGATGATCGTGTTGCAGTCATTGCAACCGAACCACTGACAGACAACGAACAGTGGACTGCATTTACTTCGGGAGAATTACTGGGTTTTGAAAATGGTCATTTACGCTATCAAGCACAAACCCATGTCCAGCTCATTGAGCCGCCCGCTCAGCCTGTTCAAGAACAGGCTTTTGCCAATGCGGTTTAATTCCCCATAACAACTAAAAAATCCCTTCCTTAAGTAAAAAAGGAAGGGATTTTTTTATCCGTTTAAGAGACTGAATCTCTCAGAACACTTGTTGACTCAAAAGCATTTTGACAATGAATTCAAGAAATCGCCTCAAAGCCATCTAGTATGGGATTAATCAGCGCTGCCATCATTTCGATATGGGCGACATCAGCATTCAGCGCTGGGATGTATTGATACGACGCGCCTCCAGCGTTAAGGAACACATCACGATTTTCGATCGCAAGTTCCTCTAGCGTTTCTAAACAGTCTGCCGAAAACGCTGGACTAATGATCTGTACCGACTTGACCCCCGCTTGCGCCCACTCAGTCAGCAGCACATTGGTATAAGGTTTAACCCACTCTTGCTTGCCAAAGCGCGATTGGAAGCTGATGGCCCACTGATCATCACGTAAACCCAGCGCCTCTGCCACATGTTTAGCCGTCGCATGGCAACGCTTAGGATAAGGGTCACCCCGCTCCGCATAAGGGATAGGAATGCCATGAAAAGACATCAACAGCCGATCAGGAACACCGTGCTCAACCTGATAACGATGCACACTATCAGCAAGTGCTTGGATATAAAGCGGATGTGCAAAATAGTCTTTAATGAACGTGATCGTGGGTAAATTGCGCTGTGTCTGCATCCAACGTGTCGCTACATCATAGACCGCACCGGTGGATGTAGCTGAATACTGAGGAAAAAGCGGCAAGATGATGATCTGCTCGACCCCATCAGCAGATAAACGATCCAGTGTTGCGGCCAAACTCGGGGTACCATACGTCATCGCAGGCAGCACCGCGACATCACGATGTACAATCTGAAAATCCAGCATTTGCTGGAGCGCATTGGCCTGCGCGTTCAAAATCAACCGCATCGGTGAATCGCCCATGGCCCAGATCGAGGCATAGGCATGGGCGACGCGTTTAGGTCGAAAGGGCAGCACAAATAGATTGAGGATGATGGCCCAGATGAGCCGTGGAATCTCAATCACCCGCGGGTCAGAGAGAAACTCACGTAAGAAACGCCTCACAGCCGGCGGTGTTGGCGCATCGGGAGTACCGAGATTAACAAGAAGTACAGCACGTTGGGTTGAAGAAGAATCTGAGGTATTCGATGTCATCTATGAACCTGTTTCAAGGCGCTGACCTGCCATGAGTTTATTAAGTTGACCCTCTCCCTGCGTTGATAAGCCCCATAGGATGCGATGCTTTTCATCACGCCCAACAGGAACAATCCATTTATTATTTTTAAGCTGCATTTTAATGGCATGCAATGCACGAATATTAATCTGGCAGCGTGCTGTCGCATGGGCACGGGGCATAGAATCTTTGACATCACCGAGTGCTGAGATGTTCAAATAATCATTGATGATCCGTGCAAAGTCCTCTTCGGGTGCTGGTGGACGAAAGCCGGGGCCCATTGCCATCAGCAGTTCATTCCATGACATTTGGCGACGCGGACGCAATTCACGGAAGTTGCCATCCTGATAAGCATGTACACGGTAATCAAAAGCAACCACCTCATCCCCACGAACTACAGGAACTTCAAGCGGTGCTGGTTTTTCTTCGATATCCACAAAAGCCTGTTCAACTTCAGCATCTACTGGAGTTGGTCTTGCCGTAGAGCGACCACGACCCAGCGTCGTCAGTTGCTGAACTTTAAGGCGTAGTTTGTCATTTTCGGCTTGCAACGCTTGCATCGGACCATCGTTTGGACGCACCCAGCCCAAGGAGGGATAACGCTGTGTGAGCTGAGGCATGGCATGGCGCAAAATCACTTCGAGTTCGCGCGGTTCACGGAATGTAACCACCATATCGCGTTCGCGTTGCAATTGGCGGCGGAAATCTTGAAACTTGACCTGCCCTTCTTGAGTCTTTTCTTGAAAATCAGGAGAACGGGTCTCAGGCGACTCATGCAGAATCACAAAAACGGGTTTTTGTTTGGTGATTGCATAGATATATTCAAGATGGACATAACTGACGCCTGAAGCCGATAACTCACCGTAGCGTGATCCCAGCATCAATACAAAGTAATCGCAATCATCGATTTGACGGCGAGCAAAAGCGGTCGTCAGTGGTGTACGAGTCTCTAGTCCCCACGAGAAAAAGCCTAAACTGGCCAAAGTTTGTGCCAGTACCGACCGCTCAGCTTGCATATCTGCGCCAGTCGTACTGATAAATACATGATACCGCTTGTCGATCATCTGATCGCTCCCATTCATGATTGCCTTTGGCAATCTGCAGATTCATCCTTTTCTGCTTTCCTGATGAGTGTACATTTGCAAAGATGAGCACGCAACTAGGTCAATGCCCAACTCATGCAATAAATACGTCAATATGTGACATATTCTGCATAAAAGTGTTAAAAAGCATCATCAGCCTAAATTAACACCATCACTCAGCGATAAACTTTGGCATTATGACACGAATGGGTCGTGACAAAAAATGTCACTATCGCCCTTGTGTCATGCGGGCCAGCAACGTTAAAAAGCCCTGCATAAACACTAACTCCTGATCGACCTCTCGTACGGCAGCATAGAGCGTACGGCGCAATCCCTGCTGAGAGCCTTCAGCATTTTTAGGGATTAATCGGCGACTGACCACCCAACCTTTTTGTTCATAATCCTTAACCACCCAATCAGGCAATGCCGCAATACCACGACCACTCGCGACTAGCTGAATCAGCATCGGCGTCAATTCAGTAGTGCGTAATTGAGCAGGTTTTAAGCCATAGGGGGTTAAATATCCCGCAACAATATCCAGTCGTGTCGGCTCGACCGGATAAGCAATCAGCGTCTGTGCCGCGACTTCCTCAGCATGGATCACCTCTTGCGCAGCAAGGGGGTGAGATGGTGCCAGCACTAGCCGGGACTCATAGTCAAATAAACGGAGATACTGAATGCCCTTGACGGGTAGACAATCAGTGGTGACCAATAGATCAATCTCACCCTGCTGTAGCTGAGTATGGGGTTCTGGCTCAAAACCGCTGGCAAAGTCCAAATCGACATCGGGAAAATCCTGTCGATAACGATTCAGCACGGGCATCAGCCAGTCAAAACAACTATGGCATTCAGATGCCAGTAACAGACGACCTGTTTGTCCATGCGCCAATCGCGTCAGCTCCGCCCGCGTTGTCTGTATCAACGGTAAGACTTGATCGGCAAGCTGGAGTAGGCGCAGCCCAGCTGCTGAAAACTGGAGTGGTTTAGTCTTGCGATTGACCAATGACATCGATAGCCATTGCTCAAGCTCTTTGAGTTGATGTGACAACGCGGAGGGTGTGAGGTGCAAATGCTCAGATGCCGCAGCCAAGGAACCTTGCTCACGGAGTGCATGCAATGTTTTCAGATGGCGAAGTTCCAGCATGAAGCGTACCTTTTAAAAATAAAAATGACATAACATTAGTATTATTCATCTTACCATTAAAAAGATGAGTTTAATTCATGTTTATAAATAATCACACTAGCCTATCGAATTTTTTGTTAGGCAGTTATAAAAATGACCACGATCCATATTCTTGGGTATCCGTGCATAGATGCAAAACGTGAACTGAAGTTTGCGGAAGAATCTTGCTGGCAGAATAAATCAACTCAAGCAGAGTTAGTTGAACAAGCACTGCTGGTGGAAGCCCGCAATTGGTAAGCTCAAGTCGCAGCGGGCGTGTCACACTTACGGTCAGTGAATTTGTCTATTACGACAGCATCATCACGGGGTCTTTTTTTACTACTTTTTAATACGTTTAGTTTTACTATCAACTTAAAGTGCCCAAAGCCCCAATCGCCCTAAACTACTGGCCAGCTTCAAACGCGCCACATGCCAATTCGACAGCGCCTGTACACGTTGCTGTTCCGCTTTGCTTAAAGAGCTCTGTGCATTCAGCAGTTCGATGATGCTGCCTACTCCAGCCTTATAACGACCTTTCGCGGTATCAAACGCTTGCCGTGCACTTTTAAGGAGATCATCAGTGGCTTTAAGTCCTTCTGTTTCCGTGGCCAATGCCTGATAGTTTTTCCAGACCTCTAGCGAAACTTGCTGTTCCGCATTTTCAAGCTCCACGGACTTCAGTTCAGCTTGTGCTTTCGCAGCACGGACACGATAACTACGGCCAAACCCTTCAAAGAGCGGGATTTTCAATTGGATACCCACACTGCTGTTATCGGATTCAGTCGCCGAAGGTGGTTGACCGATTTGCCGATTGCGGTTTGCCGATCCAAACAAAGACACCGAAGGTAATCCTTCATCGCGTACAGCATTCACATTGGCATTGGCGGCAGCCAATTGCGCTTGTGCCGCCCGTAAGCTGGGATGCGTACGCTTGGCATCCGCAATCAGCTGATTGATTGAGGTAACAAATGCAGTATCCGGTAGATCACGCGTATCAGTATTGACTGTAAAAGGCGTATTCGCATCAACACCCATCGCGACAGCCAGCGTCCCTTGGGCGGTTCTCAAATCCCCCAACGCTTTCACACGATCCAAACGCGCCTGTGCATAATCCGTCTGGGCTTGCAATTTGTCGACCAGTGTCCCCGCGCCAGCATTGTATTTGGCCTCAGCTGCTTTGAAGCTTTCACCAGATGTCTTCTCTGCTTCGCTATAGGCATCCAGAGCACTTTGGGCGCTCATCAGATCATAGTAAGCTTGTGCAGCGGCCACAAAAACCTTCTGTAATGTCAGGTCTTGGGTGGCATTGGCTGCGATCAGCAATTGCCGCGCGTTTTCAAGGTTGGCGCGGCGCAGCCCAAAATCAAACAGCACCCAATTGGCATTCACGCCGACATTATGGGCGGAGGTCTTGGAATTAAAACTTAGATCGGGTCGATCCTGCACCTGATAATTATTGGGTCCACGACTATAGCTCAATGTTGCATCGGCGGTAGGAAGATAAGCCGCTTTCGCAACACCGACTTGCGCGGCTTGAATCTTGACATTGACCCACGCTTGACGCGCTTCGGTATTACTACACATTGCCCGTTCGACTACCTCAAGCAAATCGACCGAAGTCTTAATGCTGCCCCAAGTACAGGGATCGGCCATGGCTCTATCAAGCGTGCTATTCGCTGTGGGCTTTGTCGCAGATTCACCCCCCGTGATAGAGGATGACTCGGACTGAGGCGGCTTTTTCACCAACACTTGACCTTTAGATGGTGTTTTTGAATAGAGTTTTTTGACTGAAAAAGGGTCGATTTCAAAAGCATGGGCAGGAATCATTGCCGCATAGAGTGCGGTCAAAACTCCTACAGTGATCCCATGACGAGCAGACGTGCTCATATCATTGCTCACTTGACGGTTGTAGTGCCGCCTCAACGGGGACATCGTGTACAACTTTACCGCCCGACAGTACAATCACACGCTTGGCAGATGCAATCGTTTCAGGACGATGGGCAATGATCACCCGGGTCACATCCAGTGATTTCACAACCTGATTGACCTCTTGTTCTTTAGCAATGTCCAAATGACTGGTTGCTTCATCGAGAAAGAGAATCTTTGGACGTTTATACAGTGCGCGCGCCAATAAAACTCGCTGTTTCTGCCCACCTGACAAGACCGTGCCCATATCCCCCACTAAGGTGTTATAGCCCATCGGCATTGCGGAGATTTCAGCATCCACCGCCGCCATCTTGGCGCACTGTTCGACCCATGCCTGATCGGCTTTAGAATCAAAGAAACTGATGTTATCGGCGATAGAGCCTGCAAAAAGTACATCGTCCTGAAGTACCGTACCGACCATGCTGCGCAGGGTATGGATACCGAGCTGCTTGGTACTGATCCCCCCGATCAACACATCACCATCAGTCGGCGGCAATACACCCAGCAACACATTCATGAGGGTGGTTTTACCGCAGCCTGAAGGACCAATGATGGCGACAGAATCCCCAGCACCGATCGTAAAGTTCACATCATCCAAAACATAAGGTTCTTGGTCTGAATAGCGATAGCGTAGATTAGTTACGGTGATGGATGGTGTGAGTGGTGCATCCTCAGCCAGCGTTTGACGCCCGAAAACCTCCTCAGGTTCAGTCAACACGATATCGGCTAGACGCTCACCTTGCAGTTGCAGCATTTTGACTTCAACAAACTTATCAATCAGCGAGCCAACCCGCCCATCAAACTGCCCTTTATACGCCATAAACGCCATCAAGGCACCGACACTGAAATTACCATCCAGCACCAGTAAAGCACCGAGCCAAATGATCAGGATGTTTTCAACCCCAAATAACACCCCATTAAACAGTCTGAATAGAATTTGTAGTTTCTGAGTCCGCAAGCCAGCATTAGTTTGGTCTACTACCAGCGTCAGCCATGTGGAACGGCGTTCATCCTGGCGCTCAAAGAGTTTGATGGCCTTAACACCACGCACCGTTTCCATGAAGTGACTTTCTTGCTTGGCTGAGTGAATAATTTGTTCCTCAGTGGCATTGCGCAGGGGGCGATACCAGATCCAGCGACTTAAGGCATACAGGACCATCGCCGCAATGGCGATCAATGCCAGCTTTGGACTATAGATAAACATCATGATCAACGTCACGACGGTCATCAAACCATCCAAAATCGCCTCTAAAAATGTCGCAGTCAAAGTATGCTGAATCTGGTCTATCGAACCAAAGCGTGAAATCACATCACCCAGATGACGTTTCTCGAAGTACTGTACAGGCAGACGAATCAGATGAGTAAAGACGTTCGCACGCCATTGCACGTTGAGCGTCGTCCCCATATACATGATGACCCAAGAGCGCATCACACTGACCGCTTGTTGCATCAGCATTAGAATCCCAAAGCCGATGGCCAAGGTTGCCAGCAGATCTCGGTCCGCAGTCACAATCACATTGTCGATTACCCACTGCATAAAGAATGGACTGACGAGTGCAAAGACCTCTAATGCAAGCGCAAGCAATAGGATCTGACTTAAGGAACGCCACAGTCCTTTGACATGCCCCATAAGCTCACGCAGTCGTACTGCCTGAATTTCTTCTTTCTTTTTAAACTCAGGATTAGGCCAAAGCTCAAGCGCTACGCCTGTGAAGGACTTAGAGACCTCACTCAACGATAACTTACGTGAACCAAAAGCAGGATCATAGATGATGACTGATCCGCTATGAACTTCTTTGAGCACCACAAAATGATTAAAGTCCCAATGCAAAATGCACGGTAGCTTCAGTTGATCGAGATCCTCAAGCTCTAGCTTCAACGGACGGGTTGCTAGCTCTAAACGATTAGCAATTTGAATCAGATTGGCCAGTGTCGCGCCCTTAAGCGAGATTGGATAGGAGCGGCGCAGTGTCGCCAGATCAGTACGATGGCCATAGAAACCCGCAACCATGCCTAAACAGGCCAGACCACACTCCGTCGCTTCGGTTTGCAGTATGAGTGGTAATTTTTTAGAAAACCCAAAAGACAGCTCATCAAGAAAAGTCATCATTAGCAGCCTAAAAATAGAGACTTAAAAAAATTTAAAGTTTACCGGTCAAGCTATATAGGGGCTCAAGCACCCACTCATACAGATGACGCTTCTCTTGCAGAATATCGGCATCCAGCAACATGCCTGCTTGTAAAGATTGTGCTTTGCCGTAGGCCTGGACGGTTTGCTGATTCAATTTGACCGTAATGCGATACAGCGGCTCACTATTTTGAGTCGTGCCATTAATCGGGATACTCATATTGGTGATTTCACTGCTCGGCAAAGCCGTCTTGGATACGGAAACCACGACCCCTTTGGCATGGCCAAACTTTTGATAAGGATAGGCTTGATAACGCAGTAAGACAGAATCGCCCGGTTTGATAAAACCAATCGCTTTACTCGGAACATACAGCTGCGCTTGTAAAATTGAGCCTCGCGGCACAATACTAACCAGAGGCTTATTATTATCCACTGTTTGCCCAACTTCTGCCGTTACCGTAGTCGCAATACCTGATTCGGATGCGGTGATCACCAAGCGTCTTTTCGCTTCGCTCTCTGTCAGTTCCTGACTGGTACTGGCGAGTGTGCGGTCAATCTGTGCCAACTGATTTTGTTGATTGAGCGATAAGCTGCCTAGCGTGTGCTGCTGGGCATCCAGTTCACGTCCAACCGTGATGCGATCCCGCTCTAGGCTTTGCAGTCGATTGCGTTGATCCAGTAAATCTTCTTGTTTTTGTTGAAATTGTTCTTTTGAAATATAATCTTGATTCAGTAGACTCTGATAGCGACTGATGGTTTGTTCAGCTAATGCCACGCGGCTTTGCTGACCTTGAATCTGACCCGCTAAAGCAGAGAGTTCTGCGCGTAGATCGCTCACTTTTCGGGCTTGTGCAGATTGATCATCTTGCTGAATGGCTTTGGTTTTGATTAACTCATCGCGCAAGGACTGTTCACGCGCCTGAACCTGCCGACTGATTGCATTTTGCGTATCACCTTGAGTGCTGCTTTGACGTTCACTGGATAGGACGTACAACACATCGCCTTGCTTGACCGCCTGCCCTTCGACCACTTTTTTTTCTAAAACAATACCCGGCTGCTGCGCATAGATTTGCACCAGACCTGTATTGGGGATGAGTTGTCCTGTAACCGTACTGCGCTTGGTATACGTTCCCCAGATCAGAAACAGAACCACGATCAATGCAAGGATGCCTGCAAATGCAGTCATCATGCTAAAAGAAATGGGGCGTGCAAGAATGATGTTGCCCAGCCAATTGACTTGCTGGGCATTCAGCGCTTCTGTTCGGAAAAGGGGTTTATTTGACATGGTTAATTTTTCTATATTTGATTTTTAAATTGTATTTTTTTTAAATTGACCCACATGTTTCAAATTTGTTCCACATCACCAATTCTTTCATTCCAAGGTAGACCGACTAACCTGTCAATGTAAGGACTTAGTCTTTGAAAAAGTATTCCTATTACGACCAATAGTCAACCATAACTATATAGATTTAAGCGAAAAGATGTCTATTAGTTTACAAAAATTAGGACTTAGGCTGGTTTGGTAATCTTGATCCAGTTGACCTCTGACGCATCATTAGAATTATTATTTGGGGCTTAAAAACAGATTGCTCATCCTTGAGCACTCATACTTAGAAGGTATTAAGTCCCGACCACTGGCGGTTCTGTTGGTGTTGTTGGTTTGCACGGTGGTTTTGGATGGCAGCCAAAACTCGGCTTTGGCTTACAAAAGAAAAAGGAGGGTTTACAGAAAAAAAAGCACCCGCCTGATACCTGCTGAATTTCCTGCGTAGATAATACTTGCATGGTTTTAGCTCCTCGTTTGGCCAAAAATTAGGCCGATTGATGACAATGGTGATCGAATCAACGTGCAATAATATTCACACCCGACTCCATTTTGGACAACACACAAAAACGCTCATAACCAGCGCTTTGAACTAGTTATATTGAATCGTAAAAGTCGCCGTGCTATTGGCTGTACCAGGGGTCACGGTGGTTTGGGTCTGGTAATAGCGCGCTTTAAACGGCACCGATAACGGGCCAGCGCTTGAAATGCGATTGCCCGCAGGAATCCCTACCCCATAGGTCACGGGTTGATCATTCCGGGCATCTAATAATTGAATCCCAACCCCAGTGGCCGCTCCTGCACCCGTTGCAATCGCCAATACGCCCGGACTTGAGGTACTGCCACCAGTATTAGGATCTAATGAAATCAATACATTACCCGGACTTTGCTGGCAGGTGAGATTAATCGCAAAATTGCGCTCTGCTGCAGTTGAACCCACACCCGTAAAGGTACTTTTAGGGACGCTACCAAAATCAACAGGAATATTGAGAGAGCCCGCATCCACCGTACACGATGGCGAGACAATCGTAATGCCATTTCCGGATAAGACAGAAGTCAGCATCGGTCTGCTAGGACCAGTGCCATTTAAGTAATAAGAGGTGTATTCGCCCGCAGCAAATGCGCCGCTTCCTGTAGTCGCGGCAGTCTTGATCAGCTCTACACGGAATAAACCCGCATTCAGATTCAGTGTCGATGCCCCTGTAAGCGTTAGTACATGCGGATAATCCAATTGCCCCAAGCTCCCGGCCACGCGGGATAAGCGAATCCCGACTCCAGGAACTAAAGAACTATAAATTCGACCACCGGTATCACTACCCTGCTCCATGATTCCGATCGCACTACCGCCTGAAGCGGTACAACTGCCGTAACCATTAATCCCAGTAATTGGAAAATCTCGTGTTGCAAACACAGCGCCTATTGCTGTAGTTGCTGGAATCACGATCCGACCCATATCCATCTGAATCACTTGCGGTAGACCCGATGTCATCGTGACATTACATGCGGCAAAAGCCGTGTGACTTGCCACCACATAAAGCAGTGAACCCGCGATGACGCCACGTGATAGCACCTTAAATTGACTTTTCATCATTGAGCACTCACTAGACTGTTCGGTGACGTCAGCGCAGAATCCACGCACTGAACATCAAGCAATTCATACTGCGCACCAGTATCTTTTGCAGTGCGCTGCGGTAGTTTGTAATTGATTTTGCACTGTTGATTTTTTTGCTCGCCCCACTTGATCAGTAGCGTGCCCACATCCTGATTCAAACGGGCAAACAGTTGGCCGGATTGACCGACGATACCGACATTCTGACCATCGGCATCAAAGACTGATGCGCCAAAGGGCAGCGCTGTATCCGAGGCACTCTTCACGCGAAGAAGCATTGAGCGACCCACCGTCGTTTTAAAACCAACTTTGACCACGGCTCCTGCATAAGGTGCAACTTGCTGACTACTGCTTTCCAGTTGCACATCCGTTGAGATGCCTTTCGGGTCAATTTCAACCGTGTTGTTGCTGTATGGGATCAAGTATGGAATCAGCGCATAGCCCCGACCATCAATACGCACACCGGAGTAGTTGGCCACACGCGCGCCTTTTGCCGATTGCGCTTCCACAATCGCCATGGTCTCACCGCTTTGCGGACCAAAAGTCAGACCGCCTTGGTGCAGGATGATGCCACCACTGGCACCTGCGGATAGGGTACGATAGTTGCCGCCTTCGGTATAAGAACCCGTCAAGGTGCTATACGGGCTGAGATACTGCCCAGTGACTGAACCACTGGTGTCATCATTGCGCGAACTGTTATTCACACTGACGCCGTAGCTCAAATTACGATCTTCACCATAAGAGCCATTCAATCCCACACGACTGGTCGTGCCGCCCTGAGTGCTGTTACTCATGGTGGTATTGACCGATGGCGCATAAGCACCATTGCCTAATGGGAAGGAGACGTTCAACATGTATTGGGTATCATCACGCCCCAACACATCCCGCGTGCGTGCCGCAGAGAAGCCATAACTCATGCTGGCGTAGTTGTTGTTATAACCAACCTGATACTGGGTATTGGTGCCTGTCCGATCCCAATAATTGCGAACCGAACCCGTGGCATAGAATGAGCCAGATTTGCCAATGGTTTGATTAATAGTCACTTCGAAGTTGTTTTTCTGACGCTCAACACCACCCGTCATCAACCCTCGACTGTCAAAATCGCGCATGTAAATGGCATCATGCAGATTTAAAAACTCAGAAGTAGAATAACGGTAGGCCGCAACGGCAATATTGGTGTCGGTTTCGGTAAAGCGTTTGCTATAGCCTAATTTAAGACTCTGACCACTGTAATTTTTCAGGTTTTTAAAGTCAGTATTGGCCTGAGTGACATCAAGGGCAAATGCGCCAACTGCCGTATTTAATGCACCGCCCAAGATCAATGAGGTATAACCCTCACTGACATTTGCACCCCCGTAGACAGTGGTCAGGTTAGACAAACCATACTGATAAGAACCTTGCAGAAAGTACGGCTTACTGCTGAGCTGATCATCACGATATTGACCACTGGTCAACTCGTAGCGGCTGGTGCCCGGACGTAATAAACGCGCCACAGATGCAAAGGGCACGACAAAGGTGCGCTGCCGCCCATCCGCTTCCGTCACCGTCACATTTAAATCACCACCATAACCTGTGGCATACAGATCCTTGATTTCGAAAGGACCAGCAGCAACGGTTGATTGATAAATCAAGAAACCATTTTGACGAATTTCAACCAGTGCATTGGTATCTGCAACGCCGCGAACCACTGGGGCATAGCCACGGAGTGAGTCTGGCAGCATCCGATCATCGGAGACCAGTTGAATCCCGCGAAATGCCAGTGTATCAAACACTTCACCTGAGGTATTGGAGTCGCCTAGGATGAAACGACTACGAAGAGCCGCAGAGTTATATTGCGCATAGGTTGCAATATTCTGCCATTTGGTTGCGGAGTCGGTAAATTTGCTGATGGATGAATTATGGCGGAATTGCCATTCGCCTAAGTTAAAACCAGAATTTAGACCGAGGTAAGATAAGGTTTGGTCCTTACCGTTCATCTGGGTTTGGTAGGTGTTAAAGTTATAGCCCAGTGTCGCGGCGGTTACACCATGATCCCAATAGCGCGGGTCGACATAGCCACGGGCTGAGCGACTCACCATCGCCTGAGGAACGCTTAAATCTAAGCGCAGGTCAGAACCGTCAAAGTCATGGCTGGCCTGTGGCATAAAGAAGGTAATCGGACGACATTCATCCGCCCCTAGCGCAAGACTAGAATCTAATTTAGAAGTATCCACACCATAGCGCTGTAATTGCGCGATCGTAAAGCAAGGTACGGCAATCGTTTGATCTTTTTCTGCACGGAAGCGAATATCCTCACGCCCAATCCAACGCTGATTCATATACAAATCAACGCGATAATTTCCCGCCAGTACAGGGTTACTTTTTTGAAAACTGCTTAAATCGACATGACCGGTTTCACCTGCCAGAAAACGACTATCAAAGACGAAGGTGTTTCCTCCACTCGCGGCTACCCCAGCACCTGTCGCTGACCATGCGACAGGTGAGAGTCCACAACTTGCGATCAGCATCGATAACGTGCTTAAAGCAAAGCCACGATTGGGCATCAATTGGCGAATGCCACGATGTTGAATCGGTGCGTAGTCCATTGAAAATGCCATTTTTTGCACAGAGAAACTCCTAAATCATCTCAAAAAACAACTTTGAGTGAATGCCACACAGTTCTTATTGCGAATTAGGGGGTTTGTAGTGTTGCCTTACTATCAACACCAGAGCCGTAGTCATTAATAAAGGTATAGTGGACTTCGGTGGTGGCAGCGGAAGGCTGCTGCGTCAGCGCTTTCAAGTGAAAAAGGGTCTTGGAAAATGGTGCGACCATTCCACCTTCTTGATAGGTATATGTTTTGCCATTCGTTGTAATACCCGCTTGACTAAAAGACACGTGATAGACCGTTGGGTTATCCACTTGCAGGGCCAAACCGTTTTGATCAGGTACAACGGACCAACGTAATTTTTCAGGGGCATCAATCGCAAGTCCCGGTAAACCTTTGGGGCGGAAGAAAACTTTAATCCGGGATCTAAAAGCAATCTGCAAAAAATTACGTGCGGCGGCATCACTGGCTTGAGGGGGAATCTCTAGCACGTTGAGCCAGAACACGGATTCACGATCTTGCGGTAACGGGGTACCGGTATAAATCAAACGTAGGGTTTGTCCACGACCCTGTTCAATACGGGTCAGCGGCGGTGTTAAAAGAAAGGGGGCTGTGCTTTTTTCAGGGGCTTGCTTTGCGTCTCCATCATCCAGCCAGGCTTGGACCAATGAGGGTGAATCCCCATTATTGTCGAGCTTAATGGTCACTTCTCGTTCTTGCGCAGGATAAATAATCCGCGTGCCGTTAATGACGACGCTTGCGAAAGATTGACTGCTGCAAAACAATAGTGCTGCTGCCCAAACTAGATGGATCGAAGCTTTCATAGGTAAACCTTAGCAATATGAAATACGTCCTTTTGATGCACAGAAGATGCGGCAACGAGTCCGTGTCGCCACAAAAAACCAAGAGTCGATAACGAATTAGTTATAAACGATGGTGTAGTTGGTACGGCTAGCCACTTTACCTGCAGTCGCTGCACCACCTACTGCGGTGTATTGCACGAAGTAGTTCAATGTTGCTGCACCAGCATTCAGCGCAACAGTTTTAGAACCGTTAGTACCGTTTTTAGCTTGGTTTAATTGCAAACCAGTAGTGTCGTCATTCAACAATTGCAGTTGAACGTTGGTTGCTTGACCAGTACCGGTATCATTTTTCAAGTAGCCTGTGGTCAGATCAGTAGATACGCCTGGTTCGAAGTAAGTTGCGACGTTACCAGTTGCAGGTGAACAACCGCTCAATGCGATGTTGAACGGTGTACGACCAGCCCATGAGCCAACTGCAGGAAGAGTTTGAACAGAAACAGTAGGCAGAGTCACGGTAAAGTCCTTACCACCACCGTTACCACTGATCGTACAAGTTTGTGCAGTGATTTGACCTACAAAGTTGATCAAGCCATCAGCAGCTTGTGCATTGATTGGCAACAATGCTGCGGTGCCAAGAGAGAGAACTAAAGCGGTATTTAATGCAGAAATTTTCATGCGGTTTTCCTTTCATTCAGGTGTGAAGAATTAAGTTCTTTTGGAGCACCCTTTTCATGACCATCGCAATCATCAGACATATGTAGAGAAGCTAAGTAGCGCGTTAGCTCACCAGCATCAAATGTGTGGACTTACCATGAAGGAGCAGGAATCAGTTTATGATAGATTTCTAATTTTATTATTTAGATAAACTTAATGAATATTTACCAATCGGTCGATAAAAAAGCTTTTTATTCTAAAATAATGTGAACTAGTTATCATTATTTTGATTTTATTATTACCTCTTATCTATCGCTCTACACACTTCATCCATATATATGCAAAGTATGCTTAACAATACGTGCTAGACTAGGTGAGCTTCTTCGAGTCAATGCGGACCGCATATTACCGAATGGGTCGTGAAGATGGAATTGAAGATGTCATCCCGGTTACAAAAAAAATTGCAACATTATTGTGAACTAGTTATCACTTTATGTCAGTTTCTGACTGCTTTGAGTTGTTCAATCCTCGGAAAAAATGGCTGATCAAACCAAACCTTCGTACAACTCTCTACAATTGTCACAGAACAGTCCAGACTCAATCCCGCGAATCAAGGCTATTCAGATGTTCAGGGATCACTTTTGGCTGATCAACTTGAATCCGCTTAATCTTTGCGGTTTCGCCGCTAAGGAGCATGACTTGCCGAAGGGGTACATCAAATTGCTTTGCAATAAAGGCACACAGCACTTGGTTGGCTTTACCATCAATAGGTGGTGCAGCCAAACGAATCTTTAACATAGGCGTGGGGATATTCGATGCGGGATGATTGATAGTCTCAAGCCCAATGATCTCAGTCTTTTTTGCATTGGGCTGAACTTTGACAAAGAAAACAAAAACAGGCACAGAATCACTCAAATCCATTACTCATTTCTGAATAATGCGAACGAGCGTCTATGCTGCTGGAAAACATGCTTAGAGCATGCCTTGCAGCAGGAAATTATGTGCATAGCTGAGTAAAAAGCGCGTAGCTCCAATAGCAAGCAATGCAACCAATGGCGACAGATCCAGTGGCCCCAGATCCGGCATAAACCGTCTAAACGGTGCATATAACGGCTCAGTCATTTGCATGACCAGTACAATCATTGGCGTTGGTGCTTGCGTAAACATCATGACAAGGCTTGAAATAATGGACACATAGATCAGAATCTTGCACATCCACAAGAAATCATCGAGCAAGCCAAAAACCAGCTCCAGAAGTAAAACATCCGGTCCGATATTGGTTGAGCCATTCAACAAGTTCGTACCGCCTAAATCGATCAGGCGAACCAGAACCATCAGCCCAAGCGCTGCCAAATTAATGCGACCATGACCGACTGTCGGTAAAATACGACCAAAAATATCCACAATGTGCGTTGCACGAACGGTCGACATCACAATCGGGTTATAGGGATCAACCTGAGTTAGCTGCATCATAAAGCGCAAGAAAAACAATAACATTGCCACGCCAGTGACGATGTTAAAAATCTGTAAAATTAACGAATCCATACAACCGCGTCCTCATCTCTATTTTGTAAAACTTAGTCGATCAAGCATGACACTGCCAGTCGGGCAATGCGACTTGATATCAAAAGCGACTGCATTAATTGGCTGACAATTCGATACTGCGTGTTTCTGCTGCGGCTAATGCATCAATAATATGCGCCCGCACCGCATGGGCATCCAGATAGTCAATCGCCGCCGCCGTTGTGCCGTTTGGAGAAGTCACTTTTTGGCGAAGTTTTGCAGGACTGTCTTCGCTGATAATCGCCATTTGTGCTGCGCCTAGAGCCGTTTGCAAGGTCAAGGCACGAGCAGTCCGTTCATCGAGCCCTTGCGCCACTCCCGCATCGATCATGGCTTCCATCAAATAAAAGAAGTAGGCGGGACCCGAACCTGATACTGCAGTGACGGCATGCATCAATGATTCATCTTCAACCCACAGCACTAAGCCTGCGGCTGAAAGAATGGTTGCTGCCGTATCTCGATCCAACTGGCTAAGCACATCATCGGCATACAAACCAGTTGCACCTGTTTGCACCAAAGCAGGGGTATTGGGCATCGCACGGACGATCCGCTCTTGTCCTGCAAGACCATGGGCAATCGTCGCCACCGAAATACCGGCTGCAATTGAGATCACTAGCTTATCAGCAACCAGATCAGCCAATTCAGCCAATACCGCTTGAATGATTTGTGGTTTTACAGCGAGCACAACAACATCCGCACCCTTCACCGCTTCAGTGGCGGTCGAGAACGCCCCGACGCCGCGCAATGCCAATATCTCCCGTAACTCAGCGACAGGCTCAGCAACGCGAATCATTGTCGCGGGTAAACCCTCTGCCAGAAGCCCGCCGATCAATGCCTGCGCCATGTTTCCGCCGCCGATAAAGGCTACGATTTTGGTTGAATCAATTGGGGTCACATTGTGTTGTACGCTCATAAAACTAAATCCACAAAATTATTCATAAAAATTATAAAACTCATCATTAAAACAAGTCATCAAAAACCAATCATTAAGATCGTGATCCTTTTATCACGATCTTAATGATCATCTGCGGCACCTTAAAATAACCATGCCAAAATCACAGATGATCTCGCCGCTGAGCATAACCAAAATCTATTGGAATTTAATGACACTGAATCAAACCCCAACCAGGAGTTTCGACGACCTGTGCCACGGGCCAAAATCCAGCCGCGCTAAGGAGTGCTAAAGGCGCTGCATCTAAAGTTTCAAGCACTTGGATTTGTTCACGCTGCCAAGGTGACAAATCCAATGACTGTAACAGTTTTTTAAGTGGCCAGCGCCCCACCCGCCCACTTAAATGTAACGACTCTCCTGGACGACGTGGACGGAGTCGCAAAGGTTGCCTCAGCAGCGTCAGTGACAAGCCGCTGGGCATCAACTGGATATGCCACTTGCCCGTGGCTAAATCCAACTGCTGCTCCAGCACAAAAAATCTTTCCTGAATATCGGCTTTTGGTAGATCAAGCGGTAGACGAAATAATCGCCCCTGATAGCGCCTAAACTGATAACTGCCCGTACCAGACTTCCAAATCACCTCGGGCGTCGCATCCATCTGGGCATCCATCATCTGGCGTACGGCTTCAACCCGACTCAGTGGCGGGGCATAGCGTTCGTCCCCTTGCATCCAGCGCGACAACAGCCAACGCGTTCGCGCCTCGGATAAGGTCTGAATCGCAGTAATATCCAAGGTATTTTGTGATTGCCGCACCGATGTAATATCCAGCAGACCCTGCTCTGTAAGCATGGACTCCGCATCCGCCATCAAGAGTGCCGTGCGTGTCATCGCTGTTTCAAACCCCGGCCACTGGGCTTGCAGCACGGGCCAGACTTTTTCGCGTAATACAACCCGATCAAAATTCAAATCATGATTGGCCGGGTCATCGACCCAACACAATTGATGCTGGAGGGCGTAATGCTGGATATCGGCACGAGAGATGTGCAAGAGCGGCCTGACAATGGTCAACTCGTCTTGCACATAGACTTCACGCATCGCCGCTAAGCCACTCACACCGCTGCCACTCAGCAAACGCATCAAGACCGTTTCAGCTTGGTCTTGTTGATGATGTGCCAGCACCAGCACCTCATCGGCATCAATCACTTCCTTAAATGCACGATAGCGGGCAATGCGTGCCTCATTCTCAAGATTACCGGATGCGACATGAACTTTCTTGACCACCACATCCAGATTTAAGGCTCGCGCCTGAGTCACCACTTGACGGGCCCACTCGCTAGAAGGTGCTTGTAAATCATGGTCCACGTGGACCACGCGCAGTTTGAAGCCAGACTCCGCTTCCGCACAAATACGCTGCAGCGCAAACAGCAATGCAATGGAGTCTAATCCCCCACTACAACCCAACAAAAAACGCTGATTCGGTTTAAACCGTTTCAGCGTTTCCTTAATCGCCTGTTCAATCAGCATGCAAGCTGCATCCGTTTAGTCTTAGTCGCACGCAATACTCATCACGTGACCGGTAATGCAGGCAAACGACTCCCGAATTTCATTAAGCGCTGATAACGCGCCTCAACCAGTTCTGCCACGGGCAATGCACTGAGTTGATCAAGCCATGCCGTCAGTGCAATCCGCAGTGCATCTACAGCATAGTCTGGCGTCAGATGCGCCCCTTCACCTTCGCTGATCACTTGGTCGATCAAACCCAAAGCTTTTAACTTCTGCGCAGTCAACGCCAATGCCTCACTGGCACGCTCAGCTTGTTCGTTGGTTTTCCACAGAATCGATGCACAGCCTTCGGGTGAAATCACTGAATACATACTGTTTTCAAGCATCAGGACTTTATCTGCAACACCAATCGCCAGTGCTCCACCTGACCCACCTTCACCAATCACGGTCGCAATAACCGGTACTTTCAACGTGGATAGTACCGCCAGATTTCGCGCAATCGCTTCCGCTTGACCGCGCTCTTCTGCACCTACGCCTGGATAAGCCCCCATGGTGTCGATAAAGGTAAATACGGGCAAACCAAAGCGTTCAGCCATTTCAAACAAACGCTGTGCTTTGCGATAACCTTCGGGATTGGTCATACCAAAATTATGATAAATCCGCTCGGCAGTGCTCCGGCCCCGATGCTGCCCAACCACCATCACTGGGCGACCATTAAATCGGGCTAATCCGCCAATTAATGCGTGGTCATCGCCAAAAGCACGATCGCCATGCAAGACATCAAACTCTGTAAACAAGCCATTCACATAATCTAAAAATTGCGGGCGATCCGCATGACGTGCAATCTGCACGGTCTGCCATGCGCTTTTAATCGGGTTCAGTGATGCATTCATGTTTTATCCTATTCAATCATGAGCCAAGCAAGGCGAGCAAACTGCTGTTAAGACACTGTTAGGCTTCAATTTCAGCTTTAATCAATTGCACGATATCCAGTGCAATCCCCCAATTCGCGAACTGGACAATCTCCTGCTGCAGATCCGCTTGCAGCATTGGCCACTCAGCGCCATGCTGATCTACTGCCAACTGCCATGTTTTCTCATCAATAATCGATAACACAAAGGTCGGTACGACCTGATCATAGCGTGAATGATGGAACAAGACTGATAAGCGTAACAACAGACATAGTGTTAATAACGATTGACCACCGGCATGCAGTACTTGTGCGCGTGTTTCAACGCGAAGCTTGCGGCGATGTAGGCCGACGAGAAAAGACAAACGTAGTTGATCGACTTTAGAAAAGCCGGGCACATCAGAATGCTCAAGCAGGTAAGCCCCATGACGATGATAACTGCCGTGACTAATGGCCAATCCAATTTCATGCAAGTAAGCCGCACGGCGCAGTAAATCACCGTCTTCTTCATCCAGATTTAAGGCATCTGCTACTTGTTCAAATAAGGTACGTGCAGTCAATGCCACTCGCTCCGCTTGACGTGGATCAGCGTAGTAACGTGCCATCAACGCTTGGACACTACGATCACGCACATCTTCATGACGGAAGCGTCCGAGCAGATCATACATGACCCCCTCACGCAGTGCGCCATCGGAGTAACCCATTTTTTCAATACCAAGAATTTCAAATAAACCCATCAGAATCGCAAGACCCGCTGGCAACACTGCTTTACGGTCTTCTTTTAACCCCTCAAAGTAAATGTCATCAGTATGTTTCCACTTCAAAATTTGCTCACGCAGTTTTTCGAGTGCCGCATACGTAATATGGCCTTGCTCATCGCTAAGGCCTTGCTGAATCAGCAACTGACGCGCGGCCTTAATCGTACCGCTTGAACCAACCACAGTATCCCAACCCGTTTCACGATAAATCGCCGCAATCGCGGTGACTTCCTTACGCGCCGCTGCCTTGGCACGTTCAAAAGACATCGGATTGATCTGACCATCCACAAAAAACTGACGGGTAAACGCGACACAACCCATCTGTAAGGACTCTGTTTGCAACGGCTCAAAATCCTGACCAATAATAAACTCGGTCGAACCGCCACCAATATCCACCACCAAACGACGACCACCCGCCGCAGTGGTATGCGATACGCCCAGATAAATCAGACGTGCTTCTTCGCGTCCAGCGATAATCTCAATTGATTTCGGCAGTATCCGCTGCGCTTTATCAATAAACTCTTGAGCATTGGTTGCTTCACGCAGCGCATTGGTCGCCACAATGCGCATCCGCTGGGGAGTGACACTCCCCAACCGCCCCACAAAACGGGAAAGACAATCTAATCCACGCTGCTGCGCCTCCAAACTCAATACTTTGTCAGCATCCAAGCCTGCGGCTAACTGCACTTTTTCTGACATTGATGCAACTTTACGCACTTCGCCGTGATCTAAACGCGCGATTGCTAAATGAAAACTATTCGACCCGAGATCAATCGCGGCCAAAAGTTCTTCTTCAGGGAAAAAATCAGCCATCAGCAAATCCAAAAACGATAAAAACCATTAAAAGAAAAAAGAAAAATTGGAGAAATTCTCATCCAAAAAAAACGCTAGAACGCAATTTGGGGTTAATCCCCTACCCGCCCTAGTCGCTTGCATCAAACGTATCACACGTCAATTGACCTGAGTTTAACGCGAAACGTCACCAAAGCCCAACCAAAACGTCATGCAAATCGACTCAAAATGCTACCAATATTTCACCATGTCGTCATATTAGTGAGATCGAAACGCGTTAACAGGTGACTTTTATCTGCATAACACGCTGATTTAAAACTGACATCATCGACAGAACCGATCAGCCCCATCAGAAGAGCCCATTTGACAGTAAAGGCTTTACCCTTGAAAATGGCAACATTACCCTACATATCAACACTACGCAGTTTTAGTAGCGCCATGCTTTAATAGCGCAGAGATTGATACTGATCAAACAAACCATTAATCTTTCGCGATCAGCATGTGTATCGTAGGTCTACCGATTCACCTATTTGGAGTCCGCCATGAGCGACCTGATTATCAACACCACTGACAGTAACTTCAAAACCGACGTCTTGGATTCAGATATCCCTGTACTGGTTGATTTCTGGGCAAGCTGGTGTGCACCTTGTAAACAAATCGCTCCAGTTTTAGAAGCATTGTCTGCAGAATACGAAGGCAAAATCAAAATCGTCAAAGTAGACGTAACTGCTAACGAACAAACCTCTGTAGATTATAACATCCGTAACATTCCTGCTCTGCTGATCTTCAAGAACGGTGAGAAAGTAGATCAAAAAGTTGGCGCAGCACCGCGCTCACAATTGGTTTCATTCATCGAACAACATATCTAACAGATCTTGAGTGATGGACATGCCATGCATGCCCATCACCACTAATGCTTTTTTTTGTATTGTTTTTAAATTTAGATGTGTAACAACATTGACAAGTCCTTATCAAAGCTCTTATAGTTCCAAATAAGGAAAAGATGTTTATTTTTTGATAGACTGCCCCGCCAGTTGATTCAAGACGACCGCTCGGTCAAACCTACTTCACTCCTATAAAATTTGTTCCGAATCGATTTAAATTTAATAATTTTGCTTTGATACTTTATCTAGGGTTACAAAGTGATCTGAATCAAACGATTTGAATTCTGTTTTTGTTTCAGAACCAACGCGTTATGATGTAGTAAAGATGATGCTTTTAAGATAACACAACGACGTACACTATCTTAAACAAACACAAAATATGACTGTCCGGGATGACGGCATTTTACTTAGTGATTCACTTGATCATTTTTAGCAACCCTGCATTCAGAGCATAAAGTCTCTTACACTCTGATGGTTCGCGTTCCCGCTAAAACTAATCAATATCATCTGGCTAGACTGTACATATCCCTCTCAACAACTTTAATTTTTAATTTAAGACACTTCATGCATTGCTCACTGTATTTACACGCGATTGGTCCTTTTTGGATTTCGCAAAACCACAGGTCGCACCTAGAAATGCCCCAATTTATCTTATTAGCTGAACGAAACCGATCCCCATTGAAAGATATCCATACCATGCAACATTTTGTTTCTCCCTCCCTCCTCCATTCCACGAATCCTGCTCTATGAATCTTACAGAACTTAAGAAAAAACCAATCAGCGAACTTGTGCATATTGCTGAACAAATTGGCTTAGACAATATGGCGAGAAATCGCAAACAAGATATTATTTTTGCACTGCTTAAACGCCACGCCATGAACGGCGACGAAATCTTTGGCGATGGTGTCCTTGAAATTTTGGGTGATGGTTTTGGCTTTCTACGCTCTGCTGAAGGCTCTTATCTTGCCGGCCCTGACGACATCTATGTCAGCCCAAGTCAGATTCGACGCTTCAATCTGCGTACAGGCGACACCATCAACGGTACGATTCGCCCACCAAAAGAAGGTGAACGCTACTTCGCACTGCTTAAAGTGAATCAGATCAACTACGATTCCCCAGAAAATGCCCGTAATAAAATCCTTTTTGAAAACTTAACCCCGCTGTTCCCAACAGAACAGATGATCATGGAGTTAGGTAACGGCACGACTGAGGATCTAACGGGTCGTGTGATCGATTTGATGGCGCCGATTGGTAAAGGCCAACGCTCCATCGTGGTTGCACCGCCTAAAGCCGGTAAAACCATGTTGCTGCAAACTCTGGCCCAGTCAATTACTCGCAATACGCCTGAAGCGTATTTGATCGTTCTCTTGATCGATGAGCGTCCTGAAGAAGTCACAGAAATGCAACGTACTGTCCGTGGTGAAGTCGTCGCATCGACCTTTGATGAGCCACCAGCACGTCACGTCCAAGTGGCTGAAATGGTGATCGAAAAAGCAAAACGTCTCGTTGAACACAAGAAAGACGTGGTGATTCTGCTCGACTCGATCACTCGCCTCGCCCGTGCTTACAACACCGTGATTCCATCCTCCGGTAAAGTCTTGACCGGTGGTGTGGATGCGCATGCGCTTGAACGTCCAAAACGCTTCTTTGGTGCAGCGCGTAATATCGAGGAAGGCGGTTCACTGACCATCATCGGTACCGCGCTGATCGAAACTGGTTCAAAAATGGATGAAGTCATTTTCGAAGAGTTCAAAGGAACCGGTAACCAAGAAATCAATCTTGAACGCCGTATCGCCGAAAAGCGCGTGTTCCCAGCCATGAACATCAAGAAATCTGGTACGCGTCGTGAAGAGCGTCTGATGGATGAAGATACCCTACGTAAGGTTTGGATTCTGCGTAAATTGCTACATCCGATGGATGAGCTACAAGCGATTGAATTCTTGCTTGATCGCATGAAAGATACCAAGACCAACGATGACTTCTTTGATCAAATGAAGAAGAAATCCGCAACGGCATAATGCCCTAAGCAAACAAAAAGCCGCACACATCGAAAGATGGTGCGGCTTTTTTGTTTTTCAGAATAAACGAGAAATACTTAAGACTTCTTCAATGTATACATTGCAGCATGTTCACTGGCAATCGGTTTGCATGAGGTATCGTATTTAACAATACCGCCAGCCACAACGCCAAAGCACACGATATTGCCAGGAACAGCACTATCGGACTTCAGCGCAATATTGGTGCCGTCTTTGCTAGCCAGCCACAGCCCTTTTACTTCAGGTTGCTTAAACTCTTTCTCACGAACATAGGTTTCATTGGACGTGTAAGTACCATCTGCATTAAGTTGTATAATGGTTTTAATACTGGAGTCTCCGCCCGGCAGAGTGCCCTCATACTTTCCTGCAATCGCAATTTGATTCGCGGTGGGCGCCGGGGCTGATGCGGTCTCCGTGGGTGCTGCCTCTTTGGCATCGGCGGCAACACGTTGCTCGTGTTTATTACAGGCTGACAAGAATGTCACCAGAAAGACGCTACTCCACACCAGCAACATGGGCTTATTGATATTCATATACTTTTCCAAAGCGACTAAACCAGACTTATATTTTAGAGCATCCCACCTTTAAAAAGATGCCCCACGCGTCCCGTTTATGTAAATAATCTGGCTCAAACAGATGTTGAGCACACGCGGCTACAATGCCCCTACGATGTCTTATCTCTTGCGCTTACAATTTTAACGTAAGATGACACAGTGCTCCAATTTGGTGATGTTTTACATCTTTTAACATACTAACGGCACCTACACCGATAACAAACTTTACCATGTGGTAAAATACAATTCGCGATTGAACATACGACTCTCAATCAAAGCAACGCGTCTGAGCGCTGATAGGAATGTTCATGACAGAAATTTTCATGGAATAACTTCCTGCACAGACATTACGATAAGTTACGACCTCATTCATGCAACTCACAAATGATCAACGGCGGCAAGTTGAACACATCAAAATACAGCCTCAAAAATAAATACGATAAATTTTTATAAAACAATGCGCTAAGCATGATACGGCATACCCATGACAAAACAGGATGTCTGATTTTAAAAGCGCAAGGATGAACGCTTATCCATGAATAACGACGGTATTTCGCTGCAAAGTAGCAACCCGTCTTAACTTTTTGTCAGTCCACACAATGACGATGACCTATAGACCCAAACATGAACATGACAGAGAAAGATCTATGAGCTGACATCCATTCCATTTCCATGACTACGCAATTGCGTCAAAGGTATATATATGATTTTTAAAGATAGAACCATTAAGGCTGCCATTTTCGATATGGATGGCACCATGTTTGATACTGAACGACTTCGCTTCAAAACAATCCAGCAAGCGTCCGATGAGCTCTTTGGAACGCCCATCAGTCATGAAGTCCTCTTGGGCTCACTGGGTTTGAGTGCTAAGAAAGCCGAAGAGCTAGCCCAAAGTGTCTATGGCACTGACTATCCCTACAAAGATATCCGCCGTCGTGCCGATGAGCTTGAACTAGCACACATCAGAACATACGGCGTGCCCATCAAAAAAGGACTGTTTCAAGTCCTAGAACGACTCAAAAAAAATGACATGTTGATGGCCGTTGCCACATCAAGTCGCCGTGAGATTGCAGAAGAATATCTGATCAATGCCAATGTGATGAAGTACTTTGATATCACCGTGTGTGGTGATGAAGTGCAATTGGGCAAACCTCACCCAGAGATTTTCTTAACCGCAGCGCATGAACTGAACTGCCCCCCCGAACACTGCTTTATGTTTGAAGACTCCGAAAATGGTTTGCTCTCGGCATTTGGTGCTGGTGGGATCCCCATCCTGATTAAAGATATCAAAGAACCAAAACCCGAGATCAAGCAAAAAGCTTTTCAGTTTTATGAAAGCATGACTGAGTTCCTACAAGAATTGGCAGATGCAACACCTAACCTACCGATCCCCAAACTGATTGATGCCTTTCCCCAAGCCATTAATCAATTAAAAGTGGGTATCCATGGTTTTGGCGCCATGGGCGGTGGTTATCTGACGCAAGTCTTCTCTCATTGGGATGGCTACACTCGTCCAATGGAAATCACAGCCGCCACGGGCAATAGCGTCCTTAGAAATCTGATCAATGCCTTCGGCAAATATCATGTGGACTACAGCAAACTCGCCTTTGACCAAACCATTGATCATATTCGATTGATTGATATTGCTGATGAAGAGGCCATGCTTCAGATGTATGTTGAATCTGAGATCATCGGCTTATGCCTACCTGAAGCGGCGATCAAACAACAGGCGAGCCTAATTGCCCAGGGGCTGCTTGCACGTCACCACGCCAGTGGCCGTGAGATCACGCTATTGATTATCTTAAATAAAGTTTCTGGCGCAACCTTTGTGAAAAAGCAAGTCAAACAGGCCTTATCCCTGCTGACAGATGAGGTGACATGCAAACAGATCATTGATCACGTTTACTTTACCGAAACCGTGGTGAATCGTATTGTCAGCAAGGCATCGAATAAAGCGCTGATCAAACAAGCCAAGATTAATTTTTATAGTGTGGAGGGGGGCCTTGCCGATAAGAATCTGCTCTCGCGCAAGAATATCCGCACCATACTGCCGCAAGGTGAAGACCCCACCGATCAGAGTATTCAAAGCATCTCTGAAAAACTGGATGTGATGTCGAATATCACGGATATCGTCAATTCGTTCAACGTGACGGTGTTTAATAGCGGCCCTGAAATGGCGCTGTATGCACAAAAAGGCAGTAAAATTCTGGAGCAATTAAGACAAGTTCAAGTTTTTGATAATATGAAAGAAATTCAAATGATCAAAAACAAACTGCTCAATGGCACCCATGCCATCATCGCATGGTATGGCAGTTTACTGGGCTATCAAAGTATTGGTCAGGGCATGGGTGATCCACGGGTTTTGGCACTGGTCAAAAAACTGGTCAATCATGAGATCAAACCTGCCATTCTCAAAGAATCCCCTGTGTCCGCCAACTTTATGAATACCTTTATTCAGAATTTTATTCAAAGCTGTAAGGTCTCTTTTAAAGACCCTTGTGCTCGCGTGGCCCGCGATCCCCTGCGTAAACTGCAAAGAAAAGAACGCATCATCGGCAGTATTGATCTGGCTCAGAAATACGAGATTGCCACACCAATGCTGGAATTTGGTACCGCACTAGGGCTACTCTATGCGATACGTCTGATCAATCCGAATGACAAAGAAAGCCAGTTGATTCATTCGATGTATAAGGAGCAGCAATCGATTGTGCCCATACTGACCTATCATGATCGCTACAATGGTCAAAGTTATCAAAGCCTTGATCGGGAAAAAGACCATGCACTGATTGAACGGATTACGGATCACTTTAATCGCTTAAATGACCCGTCACTCAACCACCTCGACTGGCCGCTTGAAAAATCCTAATCGAACAGCTCCCCTTGCAGCGAGATCTCATCTCGCTCGACAAA
Source organism: Aquirhabdus sp. (assembly GCF_046462495.1). Lineage (NCBI taxonomy): Bacteria > Pseudomonadati > Pseudomonadota > Gammaproteobacteria > Moraxellales > Moraxellaceae > Aquirhabdus > Aquirhabdus sp. The sequence goes on from NZ_JBKGVE010000003.1 coordinate 181,128, forward strand.
ACCACTGAGACCCACACCCACGAGTCGATAATGAGTGCTTTCTGGCAATTGAACACGCTCGCAGAGTGCGAGCGCGATTTGCGTGAATTCCGTCTCGGAACGAATCGTGTGCTGAGGGGTAAAGCTACGGGTGATACTTTGAAACTGCGCAGTTTTAAGCTTTAAGACCACTGTGCGTCCAATACGATTGGTCTTCTTGGTCGCATTCCATGTTCTGAGCGCCAACTTCTGAATGGCTTCATGTAAAGCACTTAAGGGGAGATCGACACTAAAGGTATCTTCAGATGAGATCGACTGCACAGGTTGATTGGGCTCGACCGTACGCTCATCGATACCTCGCGCGCACTCAAACAGTCGCCGACCAAAACGACCAAAGCGTTGCTCAAGCTCAGCAAGCTCTCGTTGTCTTAAATCCGCAACGGTTGCGATACCCAGTTCTGTCAGCTTGGCCTGCATCACCTTACCCACGCCATGAATCTTCGACACGGGTAACGGTTGTAAAAAAGCCTCGACCTGATGAGGTCGAATCACAAACAGCCCGTCGGGCTTACGCCAATCAGAGGCAATCTTGGCCAACAGTTTATTCGGTGCTACGCCAGCCGATGCCGTAAGCCCAATCTCGTCGCGAATCTCGGCACGGATTTGGGTGGCTATGGCAGTCGCTGATCCAAGATCTGCCTTTGGCGCAGTGACATCGAGATAAGCCTCATCTAAAGACAAGGGTTCAATCAGATCGGTATAACGATGAAAAATCTCATGCATCTGCCGCGAAGCCGCTTTATAACGGACAAAATCAGGGGGAACAAAGACGGCATCAGGACATAAGCGCTCGGCGCGGATTGCCGACATGGCCGAGCGTATACCAAACTTTCTGGCCTCATAAGAGGCCGCACAGACCACCGAGCGCTCCCCTTTCCACGCCACCACCACGGGTTTGCCACGCAAGCTGGCATCATCACGCTGCTCAACTGAGGCATAGAAGGCATCCATATCAATATGGATGATTTTCCGTGGTGATGTGCTCATGACCAATTTCGCTGTGGTTAGGCTATCGTTAGACTGCGTTTATGCTTCGCTGACAATCGGCCAGCCGGCAGCTTTTGCACCGCGAGTGCCGCCTTTTAGTTCAATATAATCGCGTGTTGGATCTAAGGCTTCCAGAATCGTCACCGCACGACCCGCTTTGGTGCCACCACCACACAGCACGTACACAGGCTCACCTTGAGGGATGCCTTCGAGGGTAGATGCATCCAGATGCTCAATCGGGCGATTCACCGCACCCACAATATGCCCCTCGGCAAAAGACTTGCTATCTCGTACATCCCAGACCTGCACCTGCGGCTTATCCTGTTGAACTGCAGGAAAATCCATAATTGCTAATTGCTTAATCACCACACTACTCCTCATGATTTGAACTGATGCGTTCATTCAACTTAACACTTCATACACGTCAAAGCGCTGACACCCCGCGTTTTGTAGGTACAATTTGCTATAATGACGTCATTCAATTTATCCGTATAGGTTACCTTATGCCATCACTCGATATTGTCTCAGAATTAGAGCTTTTTGAACTCAATCATGCTGTACAAAACACACAAAAAGAAATCCAGACCCGTTTCGATTTTCGCAGTAGCGAAGTCAGTATTGAACTGAATGAAAAAAACAAAGAAATTAAAATCAAAGGCGAAAGCGATTTTCAAGTTGAAAACGTTTACGCCATGTTAGAAAACCACATGACCAAGCGCAAAGTAGACATCCAGAGTCTGGATCCGCAGGACATGGCTGCTTCTGGGAAGTTCATCACTCAATTGATCAAGCTCAAAGATGGACTTGACTCAGATAGCGCAAAAAAAATTAATAAAGCCATTAAAGAAAGCGGCATTAAAGTTCAATCTTCAATCCAAGGTGACAAGATTCGCGTCACAGACAAAAAACGCGATACCTTGCAACAAATCATGGCTTATCTGAAAGAACAACAGTTCGGTTTACCATTGCAGTTCAATAACTTTAAAGACTGATGCGGTCTAAGCCCATCAGATCTAGACACTAAACCCCTTGCAGGATTGAGAGTACATTATGAGTAAGAATCTAATCGCCACTATCGTGAACGGAACCAAACTACTACCGGCATCGGTTCGCGTTCGAGTACTCTCTACTGCTTTTGGTAAAGCGGTTCCCATGGTTGGCACAGCAGGCATCCGCTACGAACTGGTTACTCCAGAAAAAGTCATCTGCACCATCAAAAATCGTCGCCCCATGCAAAATCATATTCATGGTGTGCATGCAGTTGCCATGGCATTGGTTGCAGAAACTGCGACCGGTTTTGTCACCTCGATGAACCTGCCTGATGGTGAAAAACTGGTGCTGATTAAATCGATGAAACTGGAATACAAGAAAGTTGCCAAGGGTGATATTACTGCGGTCGCAACCCTGACTCAGACTCAGCGTGAATTGATTGCCACCACTCCTAAAGGTGAAGTGACAGTCTCTTGCATCATCACCGATGAAACGGGCCAAAGCCCAGTTGAATGTGAAATGATCTGGGTCTGGGTTCCAAAGAAAAGAGCGGCTTAATCTAGGCACTGTTGTGCTGATACCCTCCCATTCAGGCGGTCAATTGACCGCCTGAATAACTCTCAATTCCATAAACATTCGCACCACTTTTCCTCATTCGATATCCGATCATAAAACAATCACATTTCTAAATTAGAATCACTTCCAAACGTAAATAAATCTACTTTTGAATCCTATTCTTGATAGTCACAAATCTCCTCAATATTTGATTTTAAATTGATTTATTCTGATGGCAGACGCGATTACAATAATGCCAACACTTATTAGAACTCATCAGGAGCCTTATCATGTCATTACGTGGCGACCCGCAAGTTATTGCCTATCTCAATAAAGTTTTGCTCAATGAATTGACGGCCATCAACCAGTATTTTCTGCATTCCAAAATGTTTAAAAACTGGGGCATCACCAAGCTTGCTGAACATGAGTGGCATGAGTCGATTGATGAAATGAAACATGCTGACCGATTGATTGAACGTATCCTGTTTTTGGAAGGTCTGCCAAACTTGCAACAGCTCGGCAAACTGCATATCGGGGAAGACGTCAAAGAGGTATTGGCATGTGACTTAGGCATGGAAATGCAAGCGCATCCGGATTTGAAAGATGCCATTGAACATTGCGAAAAAGTCCGTGACTATGTGTCCCGTGATCTGTTTAACGACATTCTGGAAAGCGAAGAAGAACACATCGACTGGCTGCAAACCCAGCTTGATCTGATTGAGCGTATTGGCATTCAAAACTATACCCAATCTCAACTCGGCTCTTCCGCAAACGATTCTTAATAGGAACTAGACGACCAGCCTCGTCCCTGCCTATTTCATAAAAAAACGCCCAGATCGGGCGTTTTTTATTGCCTGTGATATGAATGAAGTCTTGGCATGACTATACAACACGCATAAAAAAAGTCCGCCGGGGGAGGCGGACTGAAAAGGGGTCTTACTGTCTTTGGGGGACATAAGCAGTATATGTCCACATGCAGCTTGAGTCTGTAGCTAGGCTGTCCTAACTCTGTAAACAAATGTCAATTATGTAACGATTAAAACAAAATTAACCTTATTCATAAAAATTTTAAAAATTAGAATAAGATTTGTATAAACAACATATTAAATAAATCTATAGCTCACTTCAACTTCTGAAAACGTTGACCGATTGCTTGGATAAATGTTAACACGTTTTTACCGTTCGGTTCAATATTTAAGAAATAAAAAAAGAAGCATCTTTTAAAACTGGTCAGAACTGACTTTTGGGATGCATAAATGATCGATTTCGCCATTTAATTTGACACTGCTCATTGTCATGATAATTCTCTGAATAAACTTGTTTGCAAGCCTCTGATGACCAGTCGCCTGTAAAGCATCGTTTGGAGAATGCCCCCCATGTCTGTTGCTATTCGACCCATTACCCGCCCGAAAGCCATCGGCATTACCGTACGTCGCCTCGCCTTCCAGCCTGCGCGGATACCGCGTCAGTACTTTGCACGGTCGCCGCTGGTCTCTCATTTACTGACGGCCCTCTCTTCGACCTTTCCGATTGGCGAGCAGTTCTTTGTCCATAGTGTGCGGAATGTGCGTGATCGGGTAAAAAACGATGCCTTGCAAACCCAGATTTCTGCATTTATTGGTCAAGAAGCCATGCACTCACAAGCGCATAGTCAATTCAACCAAAGCTGGCGTCGGGATGACTACCAACTGGATAGCTTTATGGCATGGCTGGCACGTGAAGACAAACGGATCAAAGCCGTACCTGCACGTTATCAACTGGCAGTCACCTGTGCCTTCGAACACTTTACCGCGATGCTCGGTGAATACATCCTACGCAATCCCAAGTTAGTTGAATCCTTTGATCAAGAAGCCATGCGTCTCTGGCTCTGGCATGCGATTGAAGAAGCGGAACACAAGAGTGTCGCCTTTGATGTTTATCAAGAAGTATTTAATGATCTCAAAGTGCGCCGTCAGGTGATGCTCTCCGTCACCACAGGGTTCGCTTCTCTGGTGGCCTATAGCACTTGGCGTTTGTTTTGGCAGGATCGACGTAATAGCCTGTTTGCGCTACGCGGTAATCTGCGCGGCGTGGCTTTTTTGGGTCATATGTTCATTACGCTGGTACCAGAGTATCTGGACTATTTTAAAGCCGACTTCCATCCCGCTAAACGTGATCGTACTGCCCTACTAGATCATTGGCGGAAATATCTGGATGAGACAATGAAAATCGCTGCGTGAAGCGGATCAACACAAAACAAGAAAGGGAGCATCAAGGACGATGCACTACCCATTAGCTTTTAAGCTTTGCTGATGGCGCGTACACGCTCGGTCAGAAAGCTTTGTAAGTCACTATAGCTATAGATATCGGCATCATCGCCTATACGGACAATAATCGTCACCAGCATATTATTGATCGGTGCGGCATAGATCTCGACGCGCTGACGTTGGTTTTGCACATCGCGGGTGCGGTAGGTGGTATGCAAAAAATCATGATTGTTGATGGTTAACTGATCGGGATCGGTCGCACTCATTAAGCTGCACTTGGATGCCTTAAAGTCACGCTCTATTTGTTTACGCAGGATCGAGAAAGCCGCAGCGGTTTTGGGCTGTTCAATGCTTTTCAGTAGACTGGGTGTTTGGCTAAATTCAATGGTCCCCAAGGGTGACTCAAAGCGCTCAGCATGCTTGGTGGTCGACACTGAACGCCAGTCGTCTGAGCTGGCTTTAGGGGATGAGATTTGAGAGATCGTCACCGCTTGGTCTTCATAGGACTTACATCCACTCAAAAGCGATGCAGCCACTAGCAGTCCTGCGGCAACATTCCATGTTTTCATTGATCTAGGCGTCCTTATCCTATTAAACAATTCAAAATACAAATATCTTTACCGGTTGGTCATAAATCGGACGATTAAGCATCATACAGATTCATGACTTTAACCATGCAAAAAAACCGCCAATCTCCGGGCGGTTTCTGATAAGCGGTCACAAAAAAAGCAAATTATGCCTTTTTGACAAACTCTGACTTCAGTTTCATGGCGCCAATGCCATCAATCTTGCAGTCAATATCATGACCATCACTGGCATCTGGCAACAAGCGAATGTTTTTAACCTTGGTGCCTACTTTAACCACTAAAGATGAACCTTTGACTTTCAGATCTTTAATCACCGTCACGGTATCACCATCTTGCAGCAAATTACCATTTGAATCTTTGATCACAGCACTGTCATCCGCAGCTTCAGTCGCGGCACTCTTACTCCACTCGTAGCTGCACTCTGGGCAAATATATAAATCGCCGTCCTCATAGGTATATTCAGATTGGCACTTTGGACAGTTTGGCAATGCGCTCATGGGAAAAGGCCCTTAAAAAGGGTGCATTGTAACCGAATTGGGGTAATTTATGCGCATCACATACACATCAAATGATAATGATGTGCTAATCCAGTCCTTTAACAGAAAAACCCAACCCCAGAAACGAACTCTTTTTAAAGTCGTTTTTTAGCTCAATCTATGTCAGGACAGCATTCAGATCAAGATATTGTATCTCAATCTACTGCTGCCCTATAGCTCGCTGATGAATCCTCTAGCTCATCATTGCAGATGCTGCAATGATCACGACAAAACTCGCAACAATGAACAATAGCGTCGTTTCCACCAATCCTGCCGCACGCGCTACTCGCTCTTCGCTAGAAGACAGCAGGAGCACAGGAAACTCTCTTAAGAAGATCAATGCTGAAAAAATCTGAACCACCACACAGAAGCCGATTAGCAAGAAAGCAATCGGATGTTCCATACGGCTGGTATGCATTGCAGAGGTGGCAGAACTCGGATCGAAAAAAGCGGTGATGATGGGTGCATCGGAGAACAATTTCCCGCCTATGGGTTCCATGGCGTAGAAAAACACACTTCCAATAAAAGAACCAATAAAGACCATGGCTAAGAACCATGGTGGGCAAACAGGTTTATACGACAGTACATTACGACTAATTGCAGCCATGATATCTCTCCTTGTATCTAAACTCTACAAAGACAGCGGCTTAGCAGCTAACGTGTCTACAACGGTTTACTTTGGCACATCAGCTCTTTTTAAACACCCAAGCCTTAAGCTTTGCGTGGTTTATTCTTGAATAATGTCTGATTATTCTTTGAGCTTTTGATTTAATTTATACCCTTTATGAATCATTGTCAAATTGTACAAATAGCCTATAATTACAAAATAAAATACTGAATTATAATGATTATTATAAGAGCACAAACATTCTGTTTAACTCAACGCCTAGATCACCAACAAATCCATAAACTCATGCACAGGCATTGCCTCTAATTGCACCGGATCATTGGTCAGATTCACAATCTGCTCAACCCGACTCGGCACAAAACGCGTCGCCAGATTAGTCTTAAATTTCTCAATCAGCACAGGAATGCCATCGAGACGGCGGCGGCGATGACCGAGCGGATACTCCACTTCGACCTTCGCAGTTGAGGTTCCGTCTTTAAAGAAAATCTGAATGGCATTGGCAATTGAGCGGTAGGCAGGATCGTAATATTCCGCACTATAGCGCGGGTCTTCGACCACGATCATCTTGTCACGCAGCACATCAATCAACGGATGTGCTGCATGGTAATCATCTTCATAGTCATCCGCCGTGAGATTCCCTGTGATGAGGGGTACTGCCACCATGTACTGCAGACAGTGATCACGGTCGGCAGGATTGGCCAGAGGACCGACTTTAGAGATAATCCGGATGGCTGAATCATGGGTAGTGAGGATAATCTTATCAATCTGATCCAGTTTGTCTTTGACCCACGGATGCAGTATAACGGCAGCTTCGCAAGCCGTCTGACTATGAAACTCGGCAGGAAAACTAATCTTAAACAAGACATTTTCCATCACGTATGAGCCATAGGGGCGCTGGAATTTAAACTGGCGGTCTGCGGGTGCTTTGGTTGCTAGATCTTTATTGGTATGGCTAAACAAAACGTCATAGAACCCCCACTGCGGGGCAGTCAGCGCACTGGGAATCCCCATCTCACCGCGTGCGGCGATATCGACCAGACGTACGGCACGCGAAGTCGCATCGCCAGCCGCCCATGACTTACGTGAACCGGCATTCGGCGCATGACGATAGGTACGCAGAGATTGACCATCGACAATCGCTTGAGATAAGGCCGCCATGGTGCGCTCACGATCCAGACCGCGTAGTTTTGCAATGACCGCAGTAGACGCTAGCTTGACCAAGAACACATGATCCAGACCCACACGATTAAAGGAATTCTCCAGCGCAATCACGCCTTGAATCTCATGTGCCATGATCATCGCTTCAAGCACTTGCTTCATGGGGATTGGGACTTTACCACGCGAGACTTGCACCTGAGACAGATGGTCAGCAACTGCCAGAATCCCGCCAAGATTATCAGAAGGATGCCCCCACTCTGCGGCAAGCCACGTATCGTTGTAATCCAGCCAGCGAATAATCGCGCCGATATCCCAAGCCGCTTTCACCGGATCAAGCTGAAATGATGTGCCAGGCACGCGTGCGCCGTGCGGCACAATCGTACCTTCAACGATGGGACCGAGCAGTTTGGTACATTCAGGGAAACGCAGGGCAAGTATGCCACAACCTAGGGTGTCCATCAGACAGTGACGCGCGGTAGTCAGTGCTTCAATACTCTCTATCTGGTAGTGAAGTACATAATCCGCGATGTCCTGAATCACGTGATCGTAATCAGGACGGGTATTGAGATCAAACGTAGCAGACATAGCAAAGCTTCCTGCTGATCGGGGAACTCAGGACAAGTTCCCCGCACTGACAAGCATACTCTAGAAGGTGTCGCCAGGGATGCGTACCCAACCTTCCATCAACACACGTGCACTGCGGCTCATGATTGCTTTGGTCACGGTCCACTCGCCATTCACTTGGGTTGCTTCCGCACCGACACGCAAAGTGCCTGATGGATGACCAAAACGTACCGCAGTACGCGCACCACCGCCAGCCGCAAGGTTCACCAGCGTACCGGACACTGCCGCCGCCGTACCGATTGCTACTGCTGCTGTACCCATCATGGCATGATGGAGTTTACCCATCGACAGTGCACGTACCAATAGATCGACATCGGCAGCATTAACCGCTTTACCACTTGATGAGACATAGTCTTTCGGCGGGGCAACAAAGGCAATTTTTGGGGTATGTTGACGTTTAGCGGCTTCAGAAATATCTTTGATCAAGCCCATACGCACCGCGCCGTAAGCACGAATGGTTTCAAACATCGCCAGCGCTTTGGCGTCGCCATTGATCGCCTCTTGCAGCTCTGTCCCGGTATAGCCAATGGCATCGGCATTAACAAAAATAGTTGGGATACCGGCATTGATCATGGTCGCCTTGAATGTGCCCACACCCGGAACTTCCAGATCATCCACCAGATTACCTGTTGGGAACATCGAACCACCTGCACCGTCTTCACCTTCATCAGCAGGATTGAGGAATTCGATTTGCACTTCTGCTGCTGGGAATGTCACGCCGTCCAGTTCGAAATCACCGGTTTCTTGCACTTCACCATTGGTAATCGGCACATGGGCGATGATGGTTTTGCTGATGTTGGCTTGCCAAATGCGCACGATGGCAACGCCATTCTGCGGGATACGGCTGGCATCGACCAAACCTGAACTAATCGCAAAGGCACCGACTGCCGCTGACAAATTCCCGCAATTCCCACTCCAATCCACAAATGCAGTATCAATAGACACTTGACCAAACAAATAATCGACATCGTGATCAGGCTGAGTGCTTTTCGACAGAATCACCGTCTTGCTGGTGCTGGAGGTCGCGCCGCCCATACCGTCGATTTGCTTGCCGTAAGGGTCTGGACTACCGATCACACGCAGCAGTATTGCATCACGTGCTTTGCCCGGCACTTGTGCCGCTTCTGGCAAGTCGGTCAGATTAAAGAAAACGCCTTTGCTGGTGCCACCACGGATGTAGGTTGCTGGGATTTTAATTTGGGGAACGTTGCTCATTAGGGTACCGAATGACTATTTAAACTTGCTAAGGATTATAGCGGCAATGCCCTATGGATTATAGGGAAAATGATGCTGCTTATTGTTGTGCATCCATAGGTCACATGCGTATCACGCTCTATTGCCCCGATGGAAATCAAACAAATCTAACGCACCGTTGAGACAAAAGTTGGCAAATCCCAAGTTCCGCCGGCTGCCACAGCTTTACACTCGCCTGTCGTCGAGGCGCCTGTATGAATAAAGTGATTGCCATCCCATGCCCATGATTCTGATGACAAACAATCTCCAACGCCCCGCCCTTTTTGCACAGAGGTGATTTTACCTTCCTGATAATCACTGGCATCCGTGGTAACGAGAACAGGATGGTAAGGCGCTTTGGCATCAATAACCCAGTAACCATACCCTTCGTTATATGCCGCGCGCCAACATAATGCTGAAGCGAGTAGCTTCTGGTCATTGAGACGTGTAATCGAGATTTCGCTGGACCCTTCCTGTGGATCAGTCAGCATCGAACAAGCGTCATCATCACTTTTAAAAGTCGACTTCAACGCCGCTCGGAGTTGGCTCCGTTGTGTGGGGTTCCACGATACAGGTGATGATTTGACTTTGACAGCGGTGATTAGCGGCTTAGGCAAGGCTGGTAATACATTGGCTTCGGTCAATGTGCCTTTCTTCACAATGGCGCCTGTGGTGTTGATACGGCCTTGCACATCATCCATTTTGAGCAGCACGGCGGCCGCGCCTTTATCCGAGATACGCCACTTTTGCTGCTTACCGATCAAATCAATTGGGCTGGTCTTTTTCACTGAGGATAATATCCCCTCAACCTGGGCACTCGATAAGTGACCGATAAAATCACCATCTTTACTGATGCTCACCTTGCCAAAATTCTGACCATTGATCTTCATTTGTACTTCGGTATCTGTCGGGTCGGTATCAGTAGCGCCTAAACGAATCTGACCAACGACCGCTTGATTCCTACCCGCTGCACGGGTCAACAATACAGAGACAGGTTGTTGAGTTCCATTATCTTCATTTTGATAACCCGCCGCACGACAAGTTCGCGTGTTATCACAGATGATCTCCCAATCCCCAGAGGTAAAGGAAATACCACTTTCAATGGGATCAGCATATGCAAACTGTCCAAGCACCAGCCCTAGTGACAACCAAGCCAATTTTTTCATTTTTATTTTCCGTTGTTATGGTGTGTGGTCTAGCGCCTCCAAGCTTAAACGGAATGAATCTGCTGAGCTAGCGGATTGCGGTGTTTTATCTCTACGCTATCTAAAATGGTACCTGAGATCGTAGCGCTATCGGCTGGCCCTGTAGCGGATGTTCAAAGGCCAAGTAACTAGCGTGCAAGGCCAAACGATTCAAGCGACTTTGCAGGGGATCAGGGTGATATAGCTTATCGCCGGTAATGGGATGACCGATATGTGCCAGATGCACGCGTAGTTGGTGTGAGCGTCCAGTGATGGGCTCTAATAAAATACGGCTGTGATTGTCGCCAGCGTTATAGTCGAGTTGCTGGTAGAGCGTTTTGGCGGTTTTACCTATCTCAAAATCTACTTTTTGCTTGGGGCGATTGGGCCAATCGGTGATCAGCGGCGCATCTATACTCCCCTCGCCAATCAAATTGCCTTGGACTAAAGCGATATAGTGCTTCTTAACCGTGCGCGCTTGAAACATTTTACTGATCGCGACTTCTGCATCACGGTGTTTGGCAAACATGAGAATGCCTGATGTCGCCATATCCAGACGATGGGTGACTTTGGCGTTGGGGTGTTTTTCTAATATGCGCAGGTAGGCACTGTCATGGTGTTCAGGCAGGCGCCCGGGAACGGACAATAACCCTGCGGGCTTGTCGATCACCACAAGGTCATCGTCCTCAAACAGAATGGTTAAGGAATCTTGTGGTGGGGTGTAGATGAAGTTGTCATCAAGCGGCATAAGAATATATCTAATTTTAAAACAACATCAAAAAAGCCCCGCCTCACGGCAGGGCTTTCAATAATTACTAAAGCTAATTAAGCCACAGCACCTTCCAAGAAGTCCTGTGCAAAGCGCTGCAATACACCGCCCGCTTCATAGATCAACACTTCCTCAGCGGTGTCCAGACGGCAAGTCACTGGCACTTCAACACGCTCGCCATCCTTACGATGGATGACCAAAGTCATGGTCGCACGAGGAGTCGGCGTACCGATCACATCAAACACTTCAGTACCATTGATGTTCAATGTCTTGCGGTTTTGACCCGCTTTAAACTCAAGCGGCAGTACACCCATACCGATCAGGTTGGTACGGTGAATACGCTCAAAGCCTTCAGCCACAATCGCCTCAACACCAGCCAGACGTACACCTTTAGCTGCCCAGTCACGGCTAGAGCCTTGACCATAGTCAGCACCGGCGATGATGATCAGTGGTTGCTTGCGATCCATGTAGGTCTCAATCGCTTCCCACATACGTGTGACTTTACCTTCTGGCTCAACACGGGTCAGCGAGCCTTTCTTCACTTGACCATCGACTACAGCCATTTCGTTGACCAATTGCGGGTTAGCAAAGGTCGCACGCATAGCAGTCAGGTGATCACCACGGTGAGTCGCATAGCTGTTGAAGTCTTCTTCTGGCAGACCCATTTTATGCAGATATTCACCCGCAGCACTGTTCATCATGATCGCGTTCGATGGTGACAAGTGATCCGTGGTGATGTTGTCTGGAAGTACCGCCAGAGGACGCATACCGGTCAAGGTACGTGGGTTCGCCGCCAGTGCGCCTACACCCGTTGTATCCCAGTAAGGAGGACGACGGATATAGGTCGACATTGGGCGCCAGTCATACAGTGGGCTTGCCGCTTCTTCTACCTTGCCCAAGTCAAACATCGGGATGTAGACCTTGCGGAATTGTTCTGGCTTCACGCTCTTGGCAACCAAGGCGTCGATTTCAGCATCAGATGGCCAGATGTCTTTGAGGCGAATCTCTTTGCCTTCATGTACACCAAGCACGTCTTTTTCGATATCGAAACGAATCGTACCTGCAATCGCGTAGGCAACCACAAGTGGTGGTGATGCCAAGAACGCTTGCTTCGCATACGGATGAATACGACCGTCGAAGTTACGGTTACCGGACAGTACGGCAGTCGCATACAAGTCACGGTCGATAATTTCTTGCTGGATCACCGGATCAAGCGCGCCGCTCATACCGTTACAGGTCGTACAAGCGAATGCCACGATACCAAAGCCCAATTGCTCCAGATCAGTCAGCACACCTGCTTCTTGCAAATAAAGCTCAGCGGCTTTAGAACCCGGTGCAAAGGATGATTTGACCCATGGCTTACGCACCAGACCAAATTCCAGCGCTTTGCGTGCCAACAGACCTGCGGCAACAGTGTTACGTGGGTTACTGGTGTTGGTACAGCTGGTGATTGCAGCGATGATCACTGCGCCGTCTGGCATTTCGCCTTCGACTTCTTCCCAAGCACCAGAGATGCCTTTCGCTGCTAAATCAGCAGTTGCAACACGTGCGTGTGGGTTTGAAGGACCCGCCATGTTACGGCCTACGGCTGACAAATCAAAGGTCAAAACGCGTGGATAAACGGCAGTTTTCAGGCTCTCAGACCAGAGGCCAGTTTCTTTGGCGTAGATTTCTACCAGTTCAACTTGTGCATCTTCACGACCAGTCAAACGCAGATAATCAAGCGTTTGGTTGTCGATGTAGAACATGCCTGCGGTAGCACCGTATTCTGGAGTCATGTTGGAAATAGTTGCACGATCACCGATCGACAGATCATCTGCACCTTCACCAAAGAACTCTAGATATGCAGAGACCACACGCTCTTTACGTAGGAATTCGGTTAATGCCAGCACGATGTCAGTTGCAGTGATGCCCGGTTGACGTTTACCAGTCAGCTCAACGCCGATAATATCCGGCAGACGCATCATCGATGCACGGCCTAGCATAACGGTTTCTGCTTCCAGACCACCCACACCAATCGCGATCACACCCAATGCATCGACGTGCGGTGTATGGCTGTCGGTACCCACACAAGTATCCGGGAAAGCCACGCCATCACGGGCTTGAATCACTGGAGACATTTTCTCCAAGTTGATTTGGTGCATGATGCCGTTACCCGCAGGGATCACGTCAACGTTTTTAAATGCGGTTTTAGTCCACTCGATAAAGTGGAAACGGTCTTCGTTACGACGGTCTTCAATCGCACGATTCTTGACGAAGGCATCCGGATCAAAACCACCACACTCCACAGACAAGGAATGGTCAACGATCAATTGAGTCGGCACAACCGGGTTTACTTTAGCAGGATCACCGCCCATGTCTGCAATCGCATCACGCAGACCTGCCAAATCAACCAATGCGGTTTGACCCAAGATGTCATGACACACTACACGAGCGGGATACCAGGGAAAATCCAAGTCTTGCTTGCGTTCGATCAACTGTTTGAGCGAATCGGTCAAAGTCGCAGGATCGCAGCGACGCACGAGGTTCTCTGCCAATACGCGTGAGGTATAAGGCAATTTGGCATAAGCGCCTGACTCGATTGCATCGACAGCACTACGGGTGTCGAAATAATCAAGGTTAGTACCTGGAAGGGGTTTGCGGTTTGCTGTATTCATATGACGTCTAGGCTCAATCATTAACATTCAAAGGGGCTGGGTAGCGGGAGAGTCGATTGGATCGACCTGCGCCTTCTTCTGCCGATCTGCAATGCAGGATCAGCACGACCTTGCTTCGCTCAACGCGAAAAATCTAATCTATGCTCAAATAAGACTATTGTTTGTCTCTTAAGAGATATATCGAGCAATCCGTAGATGTTGGCTTAAAAGGGCTTCAAAATGATGTTCGCTTTAAAGCTGCAGTATTGTACTCCTTCAAAATACCATTTCCCAAATCTTATATTAATCAAAATGATAACCTTATATTTTGAATGTTTTTAGAGTTTTTACTCAAAATAAGGCAATTTCGAGGGGGTTTAAAGGGTTCTTTTTCAAAAAAAAAAGAACCTAAAACAACTAAGTAATTAATTTATATAATAATAAATTTTAATTTTTAAATGTGATAAATCACCAAATCTAGTTAGATCTTGGGTTTGGTGGCCTGTATCATCCCTTTTAGCATCGCCAAGCGTGACATGGCCTGTGCCCTATAAGCAGCGGAGAAGCGTCTTTTTTGAATATGATTGCTCAACTCAGCAATCATGGACTCCGGTTGATTGAACAACTGCTGCACTTGAGCGCGATCTTCAGCCGTCATCTTTTGAGGATTGAGCTTTGCTGAAAGTTGCCGCCATTCCAGCTTAAAGACACGCAGCTTCATTTCTTGGATATCCAGATACTCTTGATCATAAGTGCCCCACTGCCGTGTAAACGCGTCGATGTACATGGTATCGATCAAGTCCAACTGACTATGGGTGAATTGCGTCATCTTTTGAGTATCGCCGGTATTGGCTTGTGCTGCGATGAGCGTGGCTTCATAGCGATCAGGATTGAGGATTTTACGCAGGCGCATGCCATCTGGGTCGGCATAGGTCATCAGGTGCGCTGGATGCCTACTCTGGGCCAATTTATAGGCATTGATATCGCTGTTATACGCCGCAAGTGCTTGGCTAAACGTTTCCTTGTTTTGCTCGGCATGGAGTCCGTTTGCGGATAACAGCAGGCAAAATATCCCTATAATTTTTTTCATGATTTCCTAATCAAATAAAATCCCCAAGCCTGCAAATTAGCATACTCCAAATGAAGGTCGTACAAAAATTGTCTCACAAGATGTGATGAATTTCTCAGATGAAAAAGGCTCAGATTTTTCTGAGCCTTTATATACACCTTACAGAGGATTAGCGCTCAACAACACGTGCATCTTTGGGAGAACTGATCGTGTAGTTGGCAGCAAAGCGTGTTTTTTTGTTTGAACCCAACTCCGTTCTCCACAGCGTCAGACCTTGCTGCTTATTCCAGTTCTGTTCAGTTGGCGTCGGCTCAAACTGACTGGTGATATGGATGTTACTATCTAGAGCGACTGGAGCCGCCTCAAAGACTTGTAAAGTAATAGACTGATTATGCTTATTTTCAATCACATAGCCATGAGTGATATGTCGTTCACGGCGTGAGCCAGTAAATCCAGCGACGGATTGCGTATCCTGCACAGGTTCCGATAGAACACGAACCAACTCATCACGACCAAAAGGCAAATCCTGCTTGTCGGTCTGATCAACATTGAAATTGGTTGATCCAACAAAAGCTCCATCTCTGTAGAGTTGCATCGGCCCTTCGGGCCAGATCCCGTCTGGTGGCGCTATCTCTGCTACCAAATAGGCATTTGCATCGAGCAGTGGACTGGTTCGAGCCACGATCTTGGCGGTTTGATCCGTTTGTCCTAATGAAAATGCAATGCGTTCACCGTTAGAGGGAACATCGATGTTGCCGGGAATATTGAATGCGGTAGTGTAGCCATAGTTCACCACTTCGGGCGTATAATTTGGTTGCATCGCTGAACCAGACTGTCTAATCGGTATGTCTTCTGTCAATTGCGGTGTTGCTATTGGCGCTGGGGCTGGGGCTGGTGGGCCATATTCGAGTGCGGAACTGGCCGCAGCAAAACGACGTTGTGGCTGTGGGGGTGGCAAAATATCAACACCCCATTGCCGTGGAATCGGTGAGTTCGAATTTGCATGGGGCTGCCCTGTCGATAGGGTAAGTTTGACTCCAGACCAATCCTCCCCTGTCGATTGACTCACCATTGCCCGACGCTCGATGTTAAGTTTGCCCGTGCCCGTATCTAAAGATGCACGATAAGCGGGTGACCAGTTCGGTCCATGCACCAGATAATTTAAGCGGATTTCAGCATTTCTAGAGGAATAGAGAGTTGCTTTCACGGTTGTGACTTTATCGTGTTTCTGGGTACGAGCCCGCTCTGTGATCAAGGGTTGCAGTTGCTTGTCTAAGTTTTCTATTTTTTTGTCTAACTGATACTGTCTTACATTGTTATCTTGTCCAGAACGGCGCAAAGCATCGATTGTTGCGGTGATATTCTCGTTTTTAGAGCGAACTTTCCATGGGTGATCAGGGTCATAGGTATAGCTCTTCAAATACCCCTTTACCGTATCCAAAGAGTCACTCTCAGCTTGCAGAGCTGCCTTCTGATCTTGTAAGGTATCGATACGGGCATCTAATGGATGTGCTGCACAAGTCGTGGATAAACTGCGATCTTGAGTGTCTACAGTCATCTCACCAATACTGACTCCGCTATCCGCAGTGATCTGCAAGCTTTGTGGATCCAGTCCTGCTGGTAAGCAATCAAAAATGACCGTTTTGGTTCCAGCATCTACGGTCATGGCACGCTGCACTGTCGCGGTTCCCGGATAAACAGTAACCGCAGTCAAATGCGAACTGGCCTCTGCCACCAAAGGCAGACCCAACAAGAGGACCAGACAGGAAGATGAGGATAAATGAGGTGCAATAGAACGTTTAAAAAAAAGAGACGACAACGGCTTAGGCATATCCATATCTCAAAAAGAATTGTTATCTATGATCTTTTGAGCATAGCAACATGTCGATCAGCCTACCATAGTGTTTTGATGACAATTGAAGCGTTTCAAGTCCAGTAGAATACTCCGCAATAAAAAAAGCCCCTTTGAATAAAGAGGCTTTTTTTGATGATTAAAGCGGTAGCGAATTAGCCGCGTGCAGCAATCGGAGTCACTTTACGCAGTTCTGGACCAGTATATTCAGCACTTGGGCGAATGATACGGTTGTCAGCGCGTTGTTCCATCACGTGTGCAGCCCAACCCGTTAAACGGCTGATCACGAAAATTGGCGTGAACAGTTTGGTTGGAATACCCATGAAGTGATAAGCCGATGCATGGAAAAAGTCTGCGTTACAGAACAGTTTCTTCTCACGCCACATGACTTCTTCACAACGCACAGAAACTGGATACAGTACGGTATCGCCCACATCAGCCGCCAGTTTCTCTGACCATTGTTTAATGATGCCGTTACGTGGATCGTTGTCTTTGTAGATCGCATGACCAAAGCCCATGATCTTGTCTTTACGTGCCAGCATACCGAGCATTTCTTGTTCTGCTTGGTCTGGGCTGGTGAACTTTTCGATCATGTCCATGGCTGCTTCGTTTGCACCGCCGTGCAGTGGGCCGCGCAGTGAACCAATCGCAGCAGTCACACAAGAGTGCATATCGGACAAGGTTGATGCACACACACGTGCAGTGAAGGTTGATGCGTTGAATTCATGCTCTGCGTACAGAATCAAAGAAACATTCATGGTTTGAGCATGCAGTGCCTTTGGTTTTTCGCCATTTAGCAAATGCAGGAAGTGTGAACCAATGCTGTCGTCATCGGTTTCGGTTTCGATACGCACGCCATCGTGCGAAAAACGATACCAGTAGGTGATGATCGATGGGAATGCGGCCAATAAACGGTCAGTTGCGTCTTGCTGCTGCGCAAAGCTCAGTTCAGTTTCAAGGTTACCTAGCATCGATGCGCCAGTACGCATCACATCCATTGGATGCGCTTCTTTTGGAATATTTTCCAAAACGGTTTTCAGTGCTTGTGGCAAACCGCGTAAGGTTTTCAGTTTGGCTTTATAAGCTGCAAGCTGTGCTGCGGTTGGAAGCTCACCAAAGAAAATCAGATAGGCAACTTCTTCAAACTCGCAATGTTCTGCAAGATCACGAACATCATAGCCACGGTAGGTCAGACCTGCCCCTTCTTTGCCTACGGTTGAGAGTGCAGTTTTACCTGCAACTTGTCCACGTAGCCCCGCACCAGATAATACTTTTGCTTCTGCCATGTTGTTTATTCCCATTGATTGTTGATTTAAAGGATAACGTCTACATTCTATTTTTAAAGCGAATCCCCACTCACCTGCTTTTCTTCAAGCAGGTCAGCGGGATTTTTTAAACTTATTTCTCAGATTTAAACAATGCGTCAAGTTTATCTTCGTAGGAGTAGTAATCCAGGAATTTGTACAGATCGACACGCTTTTGCATCAGGTCGAGTACGTTAACTTGGGTCCCTTCTTTACGTACGGCTTCAAATACGGCCAGTGCAGCTTTCTGCATTGCTCGGGTGCCAGACAGTGGGTAAAGCACCATCGCGATGTCTTGTTCGCGCAGTTGTTCAACCGTGTAGTACGGGGTATCGCCGAACTCAGTGATATTGGCAAGAACAGGGACTTTAACCGCGTCACAGACCTTTTTGTACATGGTGATGTCGGTCATCGCTTCTGCGAAGATCGCATCCGCACCGGCTTCAACAAATGCACAAGCACGGTCGATCACGCCTTGCAGACCTTCAGCTTGCAGAGAGTCGGTACGCGCCATGATGACGAAGTCAGAATCGGTTTTGGCATCAACCGCTGCTTTAACGCGATCAACCATTTCACCTTTGGTGACGATTTCTTTGTTTGGACGATGACCACAGCGTTTTTGCGCGACTTGGTCTTCAATATGGACAGCGGCGACCCCAGCGCGGATCATTTCTTTAACGGTACGGCCGATATTGAATGCACCGCCCCAACCAGTATCGATGTCCACAAGCAGAGGGGTATCAACAACGCTGGTGATACGGCGTGCATCAATCAACACATCTTCAAGTGAGGTGATGCCCAGATCAGGCAAGCCATAGGAGTAGTTCGCAACGCCTGCACCGGATAAATAAATCGCTTTGTAGCCCACTTGGGTGGCCATCATGGCGGCATAGGCGTTTACGGTGCCCATGATTTGTAGTGGCTTTTCAGCCGCTAAGGCTTCCCGAAAACGTTTACCTGCACTGCTTGTAGACATCAAAAACTCTCCTGACGATGAGATCCTAGCCATTGATAACGCACACTAGGATGAAATAAGCATATAAAATTTTGCCGATATTGTAGCGGATTCTTTACACAAGTTGAGTAATTCACTCCATCACGCTAAAAAATTCTCAATATAGCGCCTTAATAACGCCTTCTAGAAACGCAAAAGCCCAATATGGAGAACCATATTGGGCTTTGATATTGCGAATAAATCGTTAAGGCAATTTGACAATGCCATAACCCGCACCACTACGTTGATAGTAGTGTTTATTCGCAAAATAATAGGTTTGGTGATGGGATTTCACAATCCGGTAGCGATGCGGTAAGGTCTTAATCCATCCCTTGGTCGATGGTGGAGTCACCGCCGCTTTAGGATGAGCTTGATGCCATTTTGCGTCATGGACGGATTCAGCACGATACTTGCTGCCGGGTTGCTGAGGAATCGCTTGTGCAACCTGTAGCGACCCAGCCCATAGCCCAAGCACCACGAGTGTGCCCAGACCTGCTTTCAACGTGATTGGATTTGAAGTATTCACACCTTCCCCTTTTTCATAACACCATCAAGTATTTAATACTTGATGGATAACGTTTTTATGACGATGTTTTGGCATGCTGATTCGTGAAAAAAGCATGGAGCTCATCTTGACTAATCTGACCGTTATGATCTGTATCAATTTCATTAAAATGTTGTGCGATTTTTGGTGCATTCGCTTGAGCTTCGCTCAGACTAATCTGACCATCGCCATTGGTATCGATTTTCTTGAACCAATCCCCACGATCACGCCATGGACCGCGATGATCACCGCCATGATGATGCTCATGACCAAAGAAACGACCCCATAAATGATGCCAGAAACCACCATGGTGATGCGGCTTGAACGCCAGCCACTCTGCCAAGGTTAACTGGCCATCATGGTTGGTATCTGCCTTTTTAAAGGCTTCGGTTCGCATCTCGATACGCTTGGCATCCCATTTTGCTTTCTGTGCTTCATGGTAAGCCTTCAGCTCATCTTGACTAATCAAGCCATTATGATCGGTATCGATCTCATTAAAATGCTTGGCAATAAATGGCGCATTCGATTGCGCTTCAGCAAGACTAATCTGATTGTCATGATTAGCATCTACTTTTTGCAGCCATTCTGCAAGATGTTTAGCACCACGATCTGCTTCTGGCGGCGGTGGTGGTTGATCCCCTGCATGCTCTGGGCGCTCATCAGGGCGACCTTGATCGGGACCATGGCCTCCACGATGCCCCTCAAAACGATGCTCAGAACGTGGCGGTTTAAACGCTAACCACTCTTGCAAACTCACTGTACCGTCTTTATTGGTATCGGCGAGATTGAAAAGTTCTGTACGGCGCTGAGTCCGCTGCTCCTCACGTTCAGCTTTATGCTTTTCATGCCACGCTTTACGCTGTTCAGCGGTGAATTCTGGTTTAGCAGCAGCGGGCGCCACGCTGGCTGGTGCTGTCGCTACGGCGGCACTTGCCGCACTGTCATCGGCCCAACTCGCCATGGACAATCCACCACAACCGATCACGACTGCCGCGATCAGAGAGTGTTTAAAACTCGGCTGTTTGCTGAGCTGTTTTTTTGACAATTGCTTCGAGATAAATGTACTCATTTGATGACTCCGATTTGTCGGTACGGCTAATTGCCGCTTTTTGTGGACAAGACCAAAGTAACGTTCAAATGTCGGTACAATTTGCAGGAAATGAGGAGAAAACAAGGAGCTATGTGCCTTTGCGTGACTTATGCACACTTTAGGTACACTGCCAGATTTCTCCGCTTTTTTATCCTACAGCTCCAATTTATAACCCACACCATAAATCGAACGGATCACATCCTCAGGGGCAACAATCGCCATCTTCTTCCTTAAGTTTTTGATATGACTATCAATAGTGCGATCCGTGATAATGCGCTGGTCATCATAGACATGATTGATCAACTGATCGCGTTGAAACACGCGCCCCGGTGCATCAGCTAAGGTCTTCAGCAAACGAAACTCGGCAGGTGTTAGCTCCAGCAATTGATCGTGATAACGCGCTTCAAAGCGTGCCTCATCCAGCTGTAATTGCGGAAAGTGAGTTAATCCGGTGGTTTTAATGCCCTGATCGCCATGCGGAATGCGACGTAAAATCGCCTTGACCCGCGCCATCACTTCACGCGGGCTAAAGGGCTTACAAATATAATCGTCGGCACCAATCTCAAGCCCGATCAAGCGGTCGATCTCTTCCACCCGTGCCGTAATCATGATAATCGGTACTTGACTGATCCGGCGCAGGTCTTTGCAGACATCCAGACCATCACGTCCGGGCAACATCAGATCCAGCAAGACCAGATCGGGTTGATCGGCTTTGGCATGTTCGCTGTAGTATTTCGCAACGTCACGACCGTCGGAAATCCAATGCGTCGCATAGTCATTGGCCGTTAGATAATCGATTAGCACTTGCGCCAGTTTCGGCTCGTCTTCAACCACGAGCACCAAGGCTTTCTTTTCACTCATCACATAGTCCTTCTAAAGCTGGGTTCTCATTAGGCAATACAATATCAATCCAAATGCCTCCGAGCGGTGAATGTTTGGCTTGGATCGTGCCCCCATGCGCCTCAACAATCGTCTGGCAAAGCGGTAAACCTAAACCTGCTCCGCCGGTCGCCCGATTACGCGAGCTTTCCACCCGATAGAGACGCTCAAACAATTGTGGCAATTCTTCGTCAGACACGCCCGGTGCTGAGTCTTGCAAACTGATGTGGACACCGTGATCGGTACGCCGCATGGTAAATTTGACTTGCCCATTGGGGTCGGTATAGCGCAGTGTATTTTCAAATAAGTTCTTAAATAACTGGGTTAATCGACGCTCATCCCCATGCAGAAGCACAGGCTGATCCGGCAGTAACACATATAAGGTCAACTGCTTCAGCTTGAATCGCTCTTGAAAAAGCGAAATCACATGATGCAAGCTGGCATTAATGTCCATCTCTTGCATTTGATAACGTAAACCACCGACATCTGAAAGCGATAACTGATAAAGGTCATCAACGAGCTGACTTAAGGCTTGGGTCTCGGATAATAATGAGTTCATCGCAGCCACATCCGGCTTTCTAATCCCATCCTGTATGGCTTCCAGCTCGCCTTTGAGGATAGCAAGCGGCGTCCGCAGTTCATGAGAGATATCTGCCACAAAATCACGGCGCATTTTTTCATTGCGCTCAAGCGTTGCCGCTAGATGATTAAAGTCTTTCGCCAGTTGCCCCAGCTCATCTTGCTGATCCACATGGGTACGCGTCTCATAACGCCCCGCAATCAACTGCTGGGTTGCATCGGCCAAGCGACGTACTGGCGCAAGAAACAGCCGTGCGAGCAACAATGCAGCAATGATCGCAACAATTGCCGCGCCGAGCATAATCAGTAAACTCGACTTGCGCTGCTGAGCCAGGAAATTCTGCTCAGCAGGCATCGCTCGTCTTTCCCGCGGAGAGACTGCAAGCCAGCCCACAGGCTTGGCTTGAAAGAGGATGGGATAACGATGCGAGGCTTGAGAGAGATCGGTCTTACCCGCGATCACAACGCCCTTCTCATCCAGCAAACTCCAATGAGCAAAACGTCTGGAACGATAATCTGAACTCGGGGGCGGCCGTTTAGATTCTGCTGGGTGTTGTCCGCCCACGGGAGATTTCTTAGACTCGGCTTTAGCAACCGCAGCGTTATGAATATCCTGAAGCGTTTTTTTCTCGGACTCACTCACCAGACCTTTAAGCTGGTCACCAAAAGAAGGATCCATGGGTTGCTTGTTATTAAGCCCTCGCCAGATTCCGTCCGAACGCAAAATATCCCGCCATAGC
This sequence comes from Aquirhabdus sp., assembly GCF_046462495.1. Classification (NCBI taxonomy): domain Bacteria; kingdom Pseudomonadati; phylum Pseudomonadota; class Gammaproteobacteria; order Moraxellales; family Moraxellaceae; genus Aquirhabdus; species Aquirhabdus sp. Next base: position 204,351 of record NZ_JBKGVE010000003.1, read on the forward strand.
TCGGGCTTATTACGGATAAAATCCCAACTGCCTTTATCATCATAAAGATCAGCAAGCGTCACCGACATCGCTTGTGCACGCTGATCATCCTGCTGTTCATTAAAGGCATTAAAGCTATGACGCAAGCTCCACGTCATGGCCCCGCCCATAGCAAAAATGACCAGTGCACTAATGCCCAGAATGGCTATAAACAACTTAGTGGTGATGGCTATCCGCATGATAGCCCTACCCGTAATCCCTCGATCATTGTACTCACGTCATTCAATTTTAAGGCTTTGAAGCATAGTATGCGAGCCACAATCTGCATTCAAGTTGTGCGATGTATCCTTGTCAGCATAGACTAGGGTCTTTCGTGAAATGTATTTAAAAAATAAAGGCAGGGAACCTATGATCATCAAACGCCTCGATCCAGACTCTGATGAAGCACAAATGATTATCACGCAGTCTGATGCCTATATGAGCGCCCTATACCCCAGCGAGAGTAATCATCTGGCCAGTACCAATGTGCTGAAACAATCCAATGTGCTGTTTCTTGGCGCCTATGTCCAGAATCCTGCCCAAGAGGAAAAACTGGCTGGCTGTGGCGCTGTGCGGATACGCACGGACGATGGACACTATGGTGAAATTAAACGTTTATTTGTCTTTGAGGAATACCGCGGCCTTGGGATTTCAAAAGAAATCATGTGTGCCCTTGAGTCCTCCCTGATTGATCAGGATATCTGGATTGCGCGCTTAGAAACGGGTGTCAAACAGCCCGAGGCCATCGCACTCTATCAGAAGATCGGTTATATAGAGCGTGGTCCGTTTGCGAGCTATCAGACTGATCCACTTAGCTTATTTATGGAAAAAGTGCTATCCCCTCATGGGGTCTAGACTGATCCATACGACATGTTTTGAGATCGCCCATCAAAACTTCACCTAAAATCCATAATCGATACTGGACATCACTTGCGATTCATTCCAATAATGCATGATCACTTCTGACCTGACTGGCTATGTCTTCGATCACTCCTCCTGCAACGACTAAAAAAATTCTGTTGGTTGAAGATGACCCTGCCATTGCTGAACCGCTGATTTATGCGCTGCAACGCGAAGGCTGGCAGGTCAATTGGGTTACGCTTGCCGCACACGCCTTAGATCTACAAGAAGAGACACCACACGACTTTATGATTCTGGATGTCGGGCTCCCTGATATGGATGGTTTTGATCTATGCCGTGCCATCCGTAAACAGTGGAGTACCCCACTGCTCTTCCTCACCGCACGGAGTGAGGAAATTGAACGCATCATCGGCCTTGAGATCGGCGCCGATGATTACTGTGCCAAACCCTTTAGTCCGCGTGAAATTATCTCGCGAATCAAAGTGATCTGGCGACGGATGCAGACCTCGGAGGTCGCACCTAGCCATCCTGCCCCCAGTCCAGAACCTAAATCAGACTTAGAACAGCTAATTGCTTGGGGGCCATGGCACTTAAATCTACTGACCTTCCATGTGCTTTATCATGCGCAGCCCTTGAGTCTCACCCGTTATGAGCTCCGCTTACTGAAGGTGTTGCTGAAGCATCCTGAGCGCGTCTGGAGCCGTAACCAGCTGATGCAAGCCGCATGGGAGCATCCGGATCATAGTTTAGAGCGCACCATCGACAGCCATATAAAAACCTTGCGTCAGAAGCTACGTGTGATTGATCCCATCGACCCCATTCAGACCCATCGGGGATTGGGTTATAGCTTAAGTCGCTCATGAGCAGATTAACGATGCACGTCTATACTCGTATGACACGATGCGGAGGCTACCCATGTCGATTTTTTTAAGAATCTGGCTGGCCTTTGCCATCGTGCTACTGGTCGGCAGTTACTTTACCTTAAGCGCCATGCAAAACCAGATTAAGCCGAGTGTGCGACAGGTTGTTGAAGAAATACTGGCGGACAATGCCAATATCATCGCCACTTTGATTGCTGCTGACGTCGCTAACGGTCAAGTCCAGACCCCTGAATTTCAGCAAAAGATGCAGCAAATTCTAAGTCGTAAACTGGATGCCAAAATCTGGAATCAACAAAAAGATAGCATCAGCCAGCAGCTTTATATTACGAATAGCAAAGGCATTGTGCTCTACGACTCGCAAGGTCTTACCGTAGGCCATGATTATTCCCGCTGGAATGATGTGTACCTGACCCTGCGCGGTCACTATGGGGTGCGCTCTACCCGAACTAACCCCAATGATGCCAGTACCTCAACCATGTATGTTGCCGCACCAATTCTCTGGCAAGGGCAACTCATTGGCGTACTGTCACTGGCAAAACCGGGTATCTCGGTACAACCCTATATCGACCGTGCACAACATGAAATGATGTTTAGGGCGCTGTGGATTGTGCTGTTGTCCTTGATCGTTAGTGGCGGTGTGGCATGGTGGCTGCGACACGGCATTGAGCAGGTACGACGCTATGCCTTGGCGTTTACACCCAGATCCGCTACCGAGTCGCATCCGCAAGATTCGGGCTATACGTCCAGCAAGCCTGCTAAACCATTACGCTTTTGGATTGCCCGTGAGCTCAACGATCTGACCAAAACCATTGATGACATGCGCGAAGCACTAGCAGGAAAGGCCTATGTCGAAAACTATGTCCATACCCTCACCCATGAGCTCAAAAGTCCACTGACCGCAATCGCCGCCAGTGCCGAACTCTTGCAGGATGATTTACCGACCGCAGATCGTCTACGTTTTGCCGAGAACATTCATGAGCAAACCGAGCGCTTGCAACTGCTGATCGAGCGCCTACTGTTACTCACGCGTTTAGAGAAACAGCAGGATCATCTGGAGCAACCTCTTGATCGGGAATCGGTCTTGCTCATCGAGCAGTTTAAGCAATTGCTGCATGAGCGCAGCGCCCTAATCCAGACACGGCAATTGCTGATTACGCTGGATATACCCAACAATACCACGCTCAATGCCGAGCCTTTCTGGTTAGGTCAGGCCTTGGGTAATCTTTTGGACAATGCCATTGATTTCACGCCGCAGGGTGGCCGCATTCACATCAGTGTCACCCTTGCCACAGCTCAGGACCCTCACCTCCGCATTCAAATCCAGAATAATGGTCAAGCGATTCCCGACTATGCGTTGCCGCAAGTCTTTGATCGTTACTTCTCATTGCCTAGGCCCGGAAGCGGACGCAAAAGTACGGGGATTGGTCTCACGCTGGTGCGCGAGGTGATGGCCCTGCATCATGGCTATGCGCAGATTGAGAATATTGCGGACGGCGTGTTGATTAGTCTGTATTTTAAACAAAATTAGGGAATAGCGTAGAGGGGTTGATCTTTATTAGAGACCAACCCCTCTAAACATTTGCAATCTACCAGTAATTCTCAACCGCAATATTGCCCACCCCACGACGATTCATGGTCAAGCCGCGGGCTTTTAACGCATTGCGCGTATCGTCCACCATTTGTGGGTTGCCACATAACATCACATGACTACTCTCAAGACTTAGCGCTACCCCAGCGGCCTCTTCCAATCGGCCTGATGCAATCAATACAGGCAAGCGCTCATGCAGTGGATAGGTAGAATCACGCGTCACGATGGGCAAGAACTGGAAAATGGCACCGCCTTCATCACGGAACAGCTCAGGGAGCGCATTAATCTCCGTGACATAAGCCAGTTCCTCCAGCGTACGGACGCTATAAGCCAGAACAATATGACGATAGCTCTGCCATACGGTAAAGTCTTGCAGGATCGAGAGAAATGGCGCAAGTCCCGTTCCGGTCGCCAGCAGCCATAGGTCTTGTGGCAACGGTTCTTGATATCGTGCAAGGGTCAAATAACCGTAAGGAATACGCTCAAGCAGTAATTGATCACCAGCTTTTAAAAACTGCAACTTTGAGGTGAATGCACCATCCGCCACCACAATGGAGAAAAACTCTAGTTCTTCGGCAAAGGGAGATGACACCACGGAATAGGCGCGGACTATCGGCGCTGCACCAGGAACTTCAATACCAATGCGGGCAAACTGTCCGGCATCAAAACGGAAATGGGCAGGACGCGTCATGACGAAGCTAAATAGGGTTGGACTCCAGCGACGCACGCTCAGGACAGTTTCTCTGGTGTATTTCTCGCTCAGGGCATCCACCACAGACGCACTCACTACCTCATCACTCACGCAAATATCTCCCCAACGGACTTTAACTGACTTAAACTGACTGGGCCTATCTCACCTGCCAACATGGTAGCATGTCGCTTGCTTAAAGTGATTCATCAACATGATTGAGATTGATCCATGCGTATGACCTTGCGCCAGCTTGCCGTTTTTGTTGCCATTGCCCAAGAGGGAACCGTTACCCGTGCCAGTGAAGCCGTACGCCTCACCCAAAGCGCCGCCAGTATGGCACTGTCCGACCTTGAAAATGGTATCGAGTCGCCCTTGTTTGATCGTCAGGGCAAGCGCCTGCATTTAAATGATTTGGGACGCTATCTTCTACCCCAAGCACTGGAAATTTTAGGTCGCGCGGAAGCCTTTGAACAAGCGGCGCGCGGTGAACTACAAACCGTTGATCTGCGTCTTGGCTCTACCCTGACCATCAGTGACTATCTCATGCCCGACCTGATGGCGGGCTTCTTGTTGAAGAAACCCGATGCGCACCTACGACTGCAAGTGGGCAATACCCGCCAGATTATTGAAGCGGTCAGCCAGTTCCAGCTGGATCTGGGATTGATTGAAGGCTCGTGTAACCTCCCGCAGTTGCAAGCCATTCCATGGGGGGCGGATGAACTGGCGGTGTGTAGCGCACCGACCCATCCTCTAGCGATCAGACAACAACACGCCGCACTTCATCTTGATGACTTTCGCGATGCTGACTGGATCGTACGAGAGGAGGGTTCAGGTACCCGCGAGGTCTTCGATAAGATCGTGTTGAACGACCTGCCGGACGCCCGCTTACGCCTGACCTTGGGTCATAACGAAGCGATTCTAAAAGTGGTGGCGGGTGGGATTGGGATTGGCTGTGTGTCGCGCCTTGCCGTTGAACCAATGATTGATGCAGGTCAATTGGTGGTGCTGAATACGCCGTTTTGGATGCTGATTCGCCCTTTTTTCTTGCTGGTTCATCGTCAAAAGTATCAAGGACCGGGGATGAAGGCGTTTATGACGTATTGTCAAGAGTCGATTTAATTCATTATACAGATCAGAAAATTAGGCATAAAAAAACCAGACATCACGTCTGGTTTTTTTATTTAACTCTAACGACGTTTAGAAGCGTGCCATCGCAGCCAGTGCCAAGAGTGGTGCTGGATAGACCCCGAGGATCAATACCAGCAGCGAGCATAGGAGTACAACCACCCCACCCGCTTGCGTACCCCAGTTACCTTGTGCATCCAGCCCTTTGGTTTTGGCGGGTGTCATGTAGAGCACAACCAATACGCGCAAGTAGTAGTACAAACCGATCGCACTACCCAAGATCACCACAGCAAGCAGATACCATGCACCGCCAGTGGTCGCAGAGAGGATCACGAAGAACTTCCCGATAAAACCAGCAGTCAGTGGAATACCAGCGAGTGACAGCATCATCACGGTCAGTACCGCTGTCAGCACCGGACGACGCCAGAACAAACCACGATAATCCGCCAAAGACTCCGCTTCATCGCCGTCATAAGGGCTCGACATCAAGGCCACCACACCAAAAGCACCAATCGTGGTCAGTACATAAGCGACCAAGTAGATGTTGACTGTCGGTAAGCTTGCAGTACCCGCAACCACAATCGCAATCAGGATATAACCCAAGTGTGCGATGGATGAATAACCCAGCAGACGCTTGATGTTAACCTGACGTACAGCCAATAAGTTACCAATGATCACGGACAATACTGCAATGACGGTCAGGACGATACGTGTCCCTTCCATCGCCAGTGCACCACTGCTGAACAAGAAGCGCAAGAGCAATGCCAATACCGCAACTTTGCTGACCGTCGCCAAGAATGTGGCAACGGGTGCAGGCGCACCTTGATAGACATCGGGTGTCCAACGATGGAACGGCACCAATGACAACTTAAAGGAAACACCCACTAAAATCAGGCCAACACCCGTCACTGCAAGCGGCGCATGTAAGGTGCGAACCAAGACTTCGCCCAATTGACGGAAATCCAGTGTGCCGCTGTAGGCATACAAGAAAGCCATACCCATCAGGATCGATGCAGAAGCCGTTGCAGAGAGCACCATATACTTGATGCCTGACTCCAACGCTTTGCTACGCTCATGGGTATACGCGAGTAATCCATAGGTCGGTACAGAAAGCAGTTCAAGACCGATAAAGAAAGAGGTCATGTTCTGTGCACAAACCAGCAGCATACCGCCCGCAATTGCAATCAGCAGCAGAATATACAGCTCTTCTTTATTATCTTTATAGTCATGAATATAGGCATGGGCCAAGGTACAGCACGCCAAACCTGCAATCAGAATCAAAATGATATAGAACTGTGCAAAGCCATCCACCACGAACAGCGAGTTAATCGCATTGATCGCAGCAACTTTGCCCGTCACAAACTGTTCAGGCAGAAAGTCTAACTGGATAAATTCTTTGATCCCGAAACTTTGATCAGGACCCAATTGGAAATAACGGCGTAGCACTTCCATCGGAATAATTTGCAAGCGATGCACTGCAGGTAAGAACACCGATAACAGCGCCGCATTCAGACCAATCACCGTCACCGTCGCACTGAGGTTATGGTGACGCTTAATCGCAATCAGCAGCATTACTAAAACGGAGGTCAAACTGACAATAAAGACTGGCATTAAAGGCAGAAAATCGACCAAATTGAGTTCATTCGTCATGGCTTAGTGAACTCCCGTGCCAGTTGTTGTCGGTAAAGCTGGAACTGCTGCTGGAAACAGTGGCGAGGTAAACGAATTACTGATCCATTGCATGGTTTGATTCGAGGTATCCAAAACAGTTTGTGGATACAAGCCGAGCCACACCAAGCCCACCGCCATCACCACCAGCAGTGATAACTCACGTGCATTAAGATCAGTAATGGCAAAAGTTGCTGATGTTGCAGGGCTGCTGTGATGATGATCAACAACAGGCGCTGTTGCTACAGGTTCATCATCTTCGTCATGTGCAGGAATCACTGTTTCATGCGCATGACCAAACAAGGTCAGGTGAATCATGTACAGTGAATACAATCCCGCAAGGACTAAGCTGACTGTCGCAAGCACCGTATACCACGGGTACTGTTTAAAGGCTCCGAGTAGAATCAGGAACTCCCCGATAAAGTTTCCGGTACCGGGAATACCCAGTAATGCGGCACTAAAGAACATCAGGAAAACAGGCAAGTAGCGCGCACGCCCCCACATTCCGCCCATCAGACGCAGATCACGGGTATGCAGACGTTCGTAAATTTGACCGCTCATGATAAACAGTGCGGCGGATGACAAACCATGTGCCAGCATTTGGACCATCAGACCTTGCATGGTCAGTAGATTGCCGGAGTAGATCGCAAGCAAAATAAAACCCATGTGCGACACACTGGTATAAGCAATTAGACGCTTGATATCGGTCTGCAGGAATGCAACCCACGCGCCGTAGAACACGCCGATCATCCCAAGAGTAATCGCAATCGGTGCAAACTCTGCTGATGCATGCGGGAATAATGGAATCACAAAGCGCAATAGACCATACGCCGCTGTCTTGATCAGAATACCTGCCAAGTCAACCGAACCCGCGGTGGGTGCTTGTGCATGCGCATCGGGCAACCAGCCATGGAGTGGCACAACCGGGAGCTTCACCGCAAAAGCGATAAAGAACGTCAGCATCAGCGCATATTCAAAGCCCGGTGGGAACTGCGTACCCAGCAATGCCATATAGTCAAAGCTGAGTTGATGCGTTTGCTGATAGCGGATCAAGACCAGAGCCAAGATACCCACCAACATGATCAGACCCGATGCTTGGGTATAGATAAAGAACTTGGTTGCCGCATAGACACGGCTGTGACCATTTGATCCGGCATGACCCCACAGTGCGATCAGGAAGTAGATCGGCACCAACATCATTTCCCAGAAGAAGAAGAACAAGAACATGTCGATCGCGAGGAACACGCCGATCACACCGCCCAAGCTCCACAGCAGATTCAGGTGAAAGAAGCCCACATGCTTTTGGATCTCACCCCAAGAACAGCCAACTGCGAGCACACCGAGCAGTGCAGTCAACGCGACCATCATGAGAGATAGACCATCCAGCGCCAGATGGATATTAATCCCCAACTGTGGAATCCACTGGACTAAATATTCTGCTTGCCAGACTGGCGCTGTACCCGGTTGCACCAGATTATGCGCAGATAAGCTGTAATCACCGTGTATCCAGAGGTGTATCGTCAAACCCAACGTCAACAACATACCGAACAAGGCAATCCAACGCGGAAAGCTGATACTAATTTTTTCGCCAACCCAGCACAGGAATCCTGTAATAAAAGGAATCAGGATCAGTAGCGGTAAAATCAGGTTATTTTGAAAATGTTCCATCTTATTTCCCCATCACCTGAATTGCCAACAGTGCAAAGAGCAATATGATTGCACCGAACGCAGTACTTGCAGCATAACCGCGTAATGAACCGCTTTGACCTTTAGTCGCCACAGCATTACCGCCGCGCACAATTGCAGGGACGATACTCCAAAATTTATCCACAGGATCGCTTTTCACCAGACGTGCGATGAACAAGAACGGTTTGGTAAAGATGATGTCAAACAGCGCATCAAAACCACACGCGTTATACAGCCAATAGCCAAGGCCTGCACCAATCGTGGTTTGGTTAAATTTGTTGACCAAAGTGCGTTTGCCTGAGAACAGGATAAAGCCGACCAATACACCGCCCAGTGCAGTCGCAATGGAGAGGTACTCGATAAAGTGTTCATCATGTTCAAACTGAGCCAGTGCTTTGAAGTCTGGCAATACGCCAGCAAGTGGAGGATGAATCAACGCACCGACAGCAGTTGATAACACCAGCAACACAGCCAGTGGTAACCAGTAGCTTGAACCTTTGATCGCATGGGCATGACCATTCGGTTGACCATGGAACACGGTCCAGATCAGACGGAAGGTATACACCGAAGTCAGGAACGCACCGAGCAGACCAGCATAGAACAAGCCTTGATGACCTGATGCCCATGCCTGCCACAGAATCGTATCTTTAGAGTAGAAACCAACGGTGACGAATGGTAACGCCGCAAGCGCACCGCCACCAACGAGGAAACAGACATAGACGAATGGAATCTTTTTCCACAGGCCGCCCATTTTGAAGATGTTCTGTTCATGATGGGTCGCAATAATGACCGCACCTGAAGAGAGGAACAATAATGCTTTAAAGAACGCATGCGTCATCAGATGGAAAATCGCTGCTTGCCATGCCCCAACACCGAGTGCCAGGAACATATAAGCAATCTGGCTCATGGTTGAGTAGGCCAACACGCGCTTGATATCGGTTTGTGCCAGCGCTGAGAAACCCGCCACCAACACACCGACCGCACCGACTTGACCTACAAACTCAAGAATGTTTGGTGCCATCAGGAATACGGGATGCAGACGTGCAATCAGATACACACCCGCGGTCACCATGGTTGCCGCGTGGATCAAAGCAGAAACTGGGGTTGGACCCGCCATTGCATCGGCAAGCCAAGTATGCAGCGGAATCTGCGCTGATTTACCCATCGCACCGCCCAGAATCATGAGTGCAATCAATTGTGCATTGGCGCTGTTGGCAATCAGTTCCGGTGCTCGGTGAATGATTTCCTGAATATTCAGGGTACCCAGCTCACGGAACAACAGGAACATCGCAATCGCAAGGAATACGTCACCGACACGCGTCACAGTAAACGCTTTGATTGCCGCACGACCGTTAGCCAGATCAGAATAGTAAAAACCGATCAGCAAGTACGAACAGATCCCAACGCCTTCCCAGCCCAAGTACAACAGGACAAGGTTGTCACCTTGTACGAGCAGCAACATGCTGGCAACGAACAGGTTCATATAAGAGAAGAAACGGGCATAGCCAACTTCACCGCGCATATACCACGATGCAAACAGATGAATCAGGAAACCAACACCGGTGATGATTCCGGTCATGGTCAATGACAAACCATCAAGATGCAATCCAAAGGCAGGTGCAAAGCTACCCACTTGCATCCAAGTCCACAGCACTTGATGCGCCGCAATCGCATGATCAGCCACTGGGATATGCAGAAACTCATTACCAACCAATACTGCAACGAGTGCAGACAAGGCCATGCTACCGACACCCACTACAGCAGCGACATTCTCGGATAAACGATCACGGAAGATCGCCAGAATCAGGAAGCCGACCAGCGGAAAGAGAAACGTTAAAGGCAAGTAAGAAATCATTGATAGGCTCATCCGTGCATCTCACTGGCCGCATCGATATCCAAGTGCTGGAATCGACGATAAAACTGCAACAGGATCGCAAGACCAATACTGGCCTCCGCTGCGGCAAGGGTCAGAATCAGGATAAACATCACCTGACCATCCGGTTGTACCCAGCGCGAACCTGCGACCACAAATGCCAGCGCCGCTGCATTCATCATGACTTCTAGACTCATCAGGATAAACATCAGATTACGACGTGCCATCACACCATAAAAACCCAGCGCAAACAGAATTGCCGAGATCACCAAGCCATGTTCTAAAGGAATGATCATTTCGATGCCCCTTTATTCTGAGATTGTTGGCGAGCCAACTGTTTTTCTTTAATTTGTGCAGTCGTTTCTGCAGCGACATCACGGATCGCGATCGGATCATTGAAGCCATCGGTATTACGACCCAGATGGTACGCAGCAACCAAAGCCGCCAGCAGCAGCAATGACGCAAGCTCAACCAACAGCAAGTAAGGTCCAAACAGGGAAATACCGACCAACTTGGCATCGACCACTTGAGTACCAGTGATCGCCGTTTGTGGATCGTATTGACCACTGGCCAAAAGCCAGACCACAGCCAGAGCGAGTAAGAACGATAAGCCAGCTGGCCACGCCCATGTTTCAGCAGTAAACCAGCGTTTTTCTTGTGCAGTCGTCGCCTGACCTAAGTTCAGCATCATGACCACAAACACGAACAGCACCATGATGGCGCCTGCATAGACAATCACTTCCAGTGCCGCAGCAAACGGTGCGCCGAGACAGAAGAACAAGCCAGCAACAGAGAGTAAGGAAACAATCAAACTGAGCAGCGCATGAACAGGGTTGGTATTGGTTACGGTGCGGATGGTTGCAAAGATCGCAACCACAGCAATCGCGTAGAACGGCCAAGCGTTCAATATAGTCGTCATCATGGCAACAACCCCTTCACGTCGACCGGAGCCGCTTCGTGCTCGCCAGAACCTTTAGGTTTGCCAGCAATCGACATCCCCGCTACGCGGTAGAAGTTATAGTCGTGGTATTTACCAGGTCCGGAGATCAGCAAATGTTCTTTTTCATACACTAGATTTTGACGGTCAAATTCAGCCATTTCAAAATCTGGTGTCAATTGAATCGCAGTCGTTGGACACGCTTCTTCGCACATGCCGCAGAAAATACAACGGCTGAAGTTGATACGGAAAAACTCCGGATACCAGCGTCCGTCTTCTTTCTCCGCTTTTTGCAGGGAAATACAACCCACTGGGCAGGCAACCGCACACAGGTTACACGCCACACAGCGCTCTTCCCCATCGGGATCACGGGTCAGGATAATCCGGCCACGATAACGCGGCGGCGGATTAATCGGCACTTCAGGATACATTAAGGTATCGCGCTTGCGCCATGCATGGCTAAACACCATCAGCAAGCTACGAATTTGGGACCAGACACCGGTCAATAAGTTTGCACTAGAATTATTCATTATGTTCATTCCAAAGCATGCTTTAAGGCTGCAGCGGGCTGGTATAAAGCACCATGCCGGCAGTAACCAATAGATTCAATAACGTAATCGGTAAACAGATTTTCCAACCGAAATTCATGATTTGGTCATAACGAGGACGCGGTAATGCAGCGCGAACCAAGATAAACATCATGACGAAAAATACAATTTTCACGACAAACCAGAAAATGGCTGGTACGTAAGGAATATTCCAGTTAAACGGCGCAAGCCAACCGCCAAAGAACAAGGCACTGATTAGGGCAGACACCAGAATCACACCGATATATTCACCAACGAAGAACATACCCCACTTCATCCCTGCGTATTCGGTATGGTAACCCGCACCCAGATCCTGCTCGGCTTCAGGCGCGTCGAATGGACTACGGTGAGTCACTGCCACACCCGCAATCGCAAAGGTGATGAAACCCAAGAACTGTGGAATCACAAACCAGAGGTGGGTTTGCTGATATTCAACGATGTCACGCAAGCTAAAGCTACCAACAGTTGCAACCACACCCATTAACGACAAGCCCATGAACACTTCATAGCTCACCGTCTGTGCAGCGGCACGGATGCCACCGAGAAGCGCAAATTTGTTATTCGATGCCCAACCAGCAAACATCACGGCGTATACACCCAGACCTGCCATAGCAAAGAAAAACAGAATGCCGATATTCAAATCAGCCACACCCCATGTCGGCGTGAATGGCACAACGATAAAGGACAACATCAATGCCCCCATACCAATGGCAGGCGCAAGGATAAAGGTCAGTTTGTCAACAAATGGCGGAGTCCAGTCTTCTTTGAAGAACATCTTCAGCGCATCGGCGATGATCTGAAATAGACCAAAAGGACCCACGCGGTTTGGACCATACCGATCCTGCCACAGTGCAAGCACACGGCGCTCTACAAAGCTCAGGAAACCTGCAACCATAACTACGAGTAACAGGATCAAGACCGCTTGTACAACCGAAAAGGTAATATCCCATTGCGATTGGGTCAGCGTGCCTGCAAGAAAATTCGGTAACGTTGGGTCAGCTCTCATCTTAGCCCCCTACCGCAGCAGATTGAACTTGTGGTGCCGCCTGAATCACGACCGCTTGTGACAGATCCAATGCCGTGAGTTGGCCGAGTGGATAACCGATCACGCCCACAGGCAAGTTTTCGGTGACAACGATCGGTAACCGCACTTCGTCAATCCCGACTTGCAACAGAACATCTTGACCGTCTTTCAGCTTCAATTGTTCAGCCGTTTCAGTGCTTAAGGTCAATACCGCATCGCTGATACGTTCTTGCATAACAGGTGCACGTGCAGCCATCTCATCTGATGCATAGAGATTAGCGATTGGCAGCAATTTATAGCCAACGCCAGCATCCGCATCAGGTGCCACATAAGTACGTTTTGCAGTTTTGCGCAGTAGGTCGAACAGACGTACACCTGGATCACCCGCTTTTAAATGTCCACCCACTTCATCTTGGAATTTATTCCAAGATTGCGGTGAGTTCCAGCCTGGCGCCCACGCAAAGGGAATCAACGAACCAGACTCTTGCGGCCCCACATAACCTTCCATCGAGAAGGTCAATGCCGAGTCTTTATCTTGCGGTTGACGAGGTTCATGAACGGATACTTTGGCACGCATAGAGGTACGACCTGAGTAGCGACGTGGTTCACGTGCAATCTTCAGCCCCTGAACACGATAGCCAGCATTCGGTGCCGCTTCAACGATGTGCTCAAGCGATGGCACCAGACGTGCGATGGACTCAATCACATCATCTAGTACGGTCCATTCAATCGCACGATTCTCAAGACCGACCTTAACCGCATGCAACCAGCGCCAGCCTTCTTTGATCGTGATCTTCGCGTCGTAATAGCTCGCATCGAACACTTGGAAATAACGCTGTGCACGGCCTTCGCCAGATACTACAGTGCCATCGCCTTCAGCAAAACTCGCTGCTGGCAGTACGATTTGTGCTTGTGCGGTGGTCTCAGTCGCTTGATGATCCAGCACAATAATTTGCTGTGCTTTGGCAAACAACGCTTCAACTTTGGCTTTCGGCAAACGACGAGTCAGATCATTTTCAGCAATGATGAGTACGTCATAATCAGCATCGAGTAAGTTTTCTAGGGGTTGTGCACCGCCATGCTGAGCAAGCAATGCTAAACCCATAGAGTTGACTTCAGGCACGACCAGATTGATACCAGCCAGACCTGCGTCATCACCTTGAGCCGCGAAATACACACCCAAGTTTTGAACAATCTGTGCTGCGGCTTCAAGCAGCGCAGGCTCACGTAAGGTGGTTCCTGTCACAACCAAAGGTTTCTTCGCCGCTTTTAATGTCGCCGCAATTTGATGGGCAAATTCAACCGCCTCTTCAGCAAGACCTGTCAACGGCTCACCAGCGATGCTCGCCGCAACCGCAAAACCTAAGCGCGCGATATCATTCGGCGTTGCAACACAAACGCCTTCAGCGAGCTCATCCAGTTTGGTTTCAGAGACTGAAAGAATAAAGATCGGGCTTTGTTCACGCTGACCAATACGACTGACTGGTTCTGCCAACCACTCTTGGGTTTTCAGCTTGGCAGCCATGTTTTCACTGCGGGTTTTCGCAGCTTGGCGTACAGCTAAGGCAACACGTGCAGCAGTTTGAGTAATGTCTTCACCCAAGATCAATACCGCATCAGCGTCTTCTACATCACGCAGATTCGGGTTATAGATGCCTTCGGTTTGCAGAATTTCAGCAGTTTTTTCGATCAGCAGTTGTTCATCGCGTGACACACCCGATGAGAAATTTGCAGTACCGACCAATTCACGCAGTGCAAAGTTGGTTTCCACCGATGCACGTGGCGAGCCGATACCGAATACTTTTTTGCCTTTTAAGGTTGCAATCACTTGATCCAGTGCCGCATCAACCGTAATTGCTGACTGTTTGCCCGCTACGGTTTGCAACGGTTGACGTGGACGGTCAGCACGGTTGACATAGCCATAACCAAAGCGACCACGGTCACAGAGGAAGTATTGATTGACGGAACCATTAAAACGGTTTTCGATACGACGGATTTCGCCATAGCGCTCGCCCGGTGAAGTGTTACAACCGCTAGAACATTGTTGGCAAACGCTTGGTGCGTATTGCATGTCCCACTTACGATTATAGCGTTCACTATGGGTTTTATCGGTAAACACGCCTGTAGGGCAGACTTCAACCAAATTACCGGAGAATTCACTTTCCAGTACGCCTTCAGTCGCACGACCAAAGTACACATTGGATGCCGCGCCAAACACACCGAGATCTTTACCTCCGGCGTAATCATTGTAATAACGAACGCAGCGATAGCATGAAATACAGCGGTTCATTTCATGCGAAATGAATGGACCGAGATATTGGTTCTGGTGAGTACGTTTGGTAAAGCGATAGCGACGACGATCATGGCCCGTCATCACGGTCATATCTTGTAAATGGCAGTGACCACCCTCTTCACAGACTGGACAGTCGTGCGGATGATTGGTCATCAACCACTCAACAACGCTGGCACGGAATGCAACCGCTTCAGCATCATCAATCGAAATATACATATTGTCGGTATTGGGTGTCATACATGACATAACCAAACGACCACGACCAGCGGCGGCGTCTTCAGCGGTGTTGTATTGCTTCACCGCACATTGACGACACGCACCTACTGAACCCAGCGCGGGATGCCAACAGAAATACGGAATATCTAAACCCAGCGATAAACACGCTTTGAGGAGATTATCCGCTCCATTAACATCAAACTGCTTTCCATCGACATGAATGACTGCCATCTCGATTCCTTATGCTTGTATAACTGAAATATGATTAATCGCGTCAACCTTGGTTGCGCGCACGCCTGCTTCAAACTCTGAGCGGAAGAACTTGAGCGCACTCTGGAGTGGCTCCATCGCGCCGGGCGCATGCGCACAGAACGTTTTTCCAGGCCCTAAGAAGCGAGTCAGTTGCAGCAAGACATCGATGTCTTCTGCTTTCCCTTCACCCTGCTCCAGACCTTTAAGCAGTTTGACCGCCCACGGCAAGCCATCACGGCATGGCGTACACCAACCGCATGATTCACGTGCAAAAAATTCTTCAAGGTTACGAACGGCTGAGACGATATTCTGAGTTTGGTCAACCACCATCAAAAGACCGGTACCCATACGACTACCTGCTTTACCGATCGTGTCAAAGTCCATCGCCAGGTCCAGATGCTCTGGCATCAAGAAGTCTGTCGAGGCACCGCCCGGCAACCAGCACTTCAGCTCAAGGCCATCTTGCATGCCGCCTGCGAGTGCCAAAATTTCACGGGCACTGGTCCCGATCGGCAGTTCCCAAAGACCCGGGAATTTGACCTTACCTGATGCGCCATAGATCTTGGTGCCTGCATCGCCACTACGACCATTGGACAACCCTTTAAACCATGTTGCACCGCGTACGATAATTGCAGGCACGTTACACAGGGTCTCAACGTTGTTCACAATCGTGGGTTTACCCCATGCGCCGGAAATTTGTGGGAATGGTGGTTTGGTCCGTGGATTTGCGCGGCGGCCTTCTAGCGAGTTAATCAGTGCAGTTTCTTCGCCGCAGATATAACGTCCAGCGCCAGTATGCACATGTAGGTCAAAGTTATGACCTGAATCAAGGATGTTCTCACCGAGATAACCCTTGGCTTTCGCTTGATAGATTGCGCTGTTAAGATTTTTCGCGGCAAGGACATATTCCCCACGCAAGAAGATATAGCCTGTTTGCGCACCAATCGCATATGACACCAGAATCATCGCCTCTACCAATTGATGGGGAAGTTTCTCCATCAATAAGCGATCTTTAAATGTACCCGGCTCCATCTCGTCAGCGTTACAGACCAGATATTTCGGGCCTACATCTGGGGAACCTTCTTTATTCATCGGAATCAAAGACCACTTGATCCCCGCTGGGAAGCCAGCACCACCGCGACCACGCAGCACTGCATCTTTAATGATGCCCTGTACTTCAGCTGGAGTCATTTTTAAGGCTTTCTTCAAGCCCTGATAACCTTCTAATGACTCATAGGTATCCATGCCGAGCACTTGCTGATGATGTTTCAAGCGCCAAGTCAGTGGATGCGTCTCTGCTGTACCGTTGCCATGAATCGGGGTTGGCTCAGTCTTAGGGATCTTCGCGGCTTCAATTTTTGCGGCTTTCGCAGCGGCTTCTTGAGCTGCTTTTTCTTCAGCTTTTGCAATTGCAACGCCAGCAACAACGCTGACCGTACTGCCTTCTGGTAGATCTTTGTTGTCTGGTTTATTTTCAGATGTCATAGGTATTGCTCCAATACTTCGGCAACTTGGGCTTGGGACACAAGTCCGTAGGTATCTTCATCGATCATGAGCGAAGGGGCTTTATCACAATTCCCTAAACAACAGATAGGCAACAGCGTAAAACGACCATCCGGTGTGGTCTGACCGTACTGAATGCCTAATTGTTTTTTAAACACAGCAGCCAGTGACTCATTGCCCATCAGAAAACATGCAATCGAATCACACAACAGGATCACATGACGACCAACGGGTTGACGATAAATGCGGTTATAGAATGTCGCAACCCCTTCAACATCAGGAATCGAGATGCCTAACACTTGGGCAATGGCATTAACCTGTGCATCATCCACCCAACCATTGCGCTTTTGCACATGTTTGAGTGAGTCGAGTGATGCCGCACGTGGATCTGGATAGTGATGCATAAAATCATGCAGCGCAGCGCGCTCACTCTCGGTCAGGACCGCTTCCACATTGATATGCGGTTGCTTATCGCTGAGGATTCGCGCTTTATTTTTTAAAATCATCATACAATTAATTCCTTAGCGGTCAACGTCAGCCATTACGAAGTCAATCGACGCCAAATATGTAATCAAATCTGGAACCATACTGCCATTAATCACCGAAGGCATTTGCTGGAGATGCGCATAACTGGGTGTGCGGATACGCGTACGATAACTCATCGTATTGCGGTCACTGGTCAGGTAATAGCTGTTAATCCCTTTGGTGGCTTCAACCATCATGCTGGCTTCACCTTCAGGCATGACCGGACCCCAAGACACGCTCAAGAAGTGCGTAATCAGTGTTTCAATGTCTTGCAGAGTGCGGTCTTTCGGTGGTGGTACGGCGAGAGGGTGATCTGCTTTATAAGGACCTTCAGGCATATTGTCCAAGCACTGCTTGATAATACGAATCGACTGACGCATTTCTTCAATACGCACCAGACAGCGGTCATACGCATCGCCGTTATAGGCCAATGGCACTTCAAAGTCGAAGTTCTCATAACCACAATAAGGGCGGGCTTTACGTAAGTCGAAATCAACACCAGTAGCACGCAGACCTGCGCCTGTTACACCCCAAGCCAAGGCTTGACGTGCGTCATATTGCGCAACGCCTTTGGCACGGCCCATGATCATCGAGTTTTGAATCGCAGCTTTGACGTATTCGTCCAAGCGCTTCGGCATCCACTCGACGAAATCACGAACGAGCTTGTCCCAACCGCGTGGCAAGTCATGGGCAACACCGCCGATGCGGAACCATGCAGGGTGCATACGGAAACCGGTAATGGCTTCGATCACATCATAGGCTTTTTGGCGGTCAGTAAACATAAAGAAGATCGGGGTCATCCCGCCCAAATCCTGAATGTACGTTCCCAAGAACAACAGATGAGAGGTGACACGGAAGAACTCGCTCATCATGATACGAATCGTATTTACACGATCAGGCACCTTGATCCCAGCCAGCTTCTCAACGGACATGACATACGGCAAGTTGTTCATGACACCGCCGAGATAGTCGATCCGGTCGGTATAAGGAATAAAGGAGTGCCATGACTGACGCTCTGCCATCTTCTCAGCACCACGGTGGTGGTAACCGATCTCTGGCACACAGTCGAGGATCTCTTCACCATCCAACTGCAGCACAATACGGAACGCACCGTGCGCTGAAGGGTGGTTTGGACCCAAGTTCAAGAACATGAAATCTTCGTTTTTGTTGCCGCGCTTCATGCCCCAGTCATCAGGATTAAAGTTCCCTGACTCTTCTTCAAGCTTGTGCTTTTCGGCATTCAAACGATACGGATCAAATTCAGTTGCGCGCGCAGAGTACTCTTTGCGCAGTGGATGACCTTCCCAGTAGTTAGGTAGCAGAATGCGACGTAAGTGCGGATGACCCGTAAAGGTAATCCCAAACATATCCCATACTTCACGTTCGTACCAATTGGCGTTTGGCCAAATTTTGGTTGCGGTTGGAAGGTTAACATCTGATTCTTTTAGCGCAACCTTGATACGGATATCGCTGTTACGCTCTAAAGACAGCAAGTGATAGAACACTGTGAAATCAGAAGGTGGCAGACCTGCACGATGAGTACGCAAGCGCTCATCAATTGCCGAGAGGTCATATAACATCACGTAGGGTTTAGGCAGGGTACGTAAGAACATCAGCACTTCTAACAGCTGCGAACGTTCAACCCAGAGTGTAGGCATATCGTCGTGTGTCGCTTGCAAAAACAGCGAATCACCGAACTTGACACGTAATTCCTCTACCACCGCGAATGCAGGGCGAGGATCTATAAAAGGTGCAGCTTGATTCGCATCTTGCGCATCAGATGCTACCGCTTGAGCTTCAGCCATTGCTAGACTTCCCAAATAACAACAATTTCTTAAATATGTTTTAAATGCTTTGTTTGGCGATCGCTGACTCATCTGATGCTGCTTTTTACTTAACCGCTTATGCTACTTATTGATGCATGCAGATGAAATCAGGTCAAAAGTCCATACAAATTAAAGAGAAACTTCTTAGCTCGCATCATCCGGCGAACGCAGATTGGTCACCGCAATACGCTCAGCTTGTTTACGATCACGCTCAGGCTGCATGATAGGACGATACAGACCCTGATCACCAACAACACTCGATAAAGGACGACGCTCTTTACCGATTGAATCCTGAAGTAACATCAACGCTTGCAGAAAGGCTTCTGGGCGCGGTGGGCAGCCGGGGATATAGACATCCACAGGAATAAATTTATCGACACCTTGCACCACAGAGTAAATGTCGTACATGCCACCGGAGTTGGCACACGCACCCATTGAAATCACCCATTTAGGTTCAAGCATTTGTTCGTATAGACGCTGTACGACAGGTGCCATTTTAACAAAACAAGTTCCCGCAACCACCATCAAATCGGCTTGACGGGGTGATGCGCGAATAACCTCTGCACCAAAACGCGCAAGATCATGCGGTGAGGTGAAGGCGGTTGCCATTTCAACATAGCAACATGACAAACCAAAGTTATACGGCCAGAGTGAATTTTTACGACCCCAGTTCACAGCCAAATGCGCCAAGTCTTCAAGCTTGGTCATAAAGATGTTTTTATCAACTTGGTCTTGCAGCGGATCGCTGACAACTTCACTGGAGTGGTCGGGGTATTGCAGGGCTGTTTCGCCATCTTGAGTGGCGCGAGTCAGTGTGTATTTCATACGCTTTCCTTTTGCAGCTTAGCTTGTTGCACAGCATTTGCAGCTGCATCGATCGACTGTCCGGGAATCATGCCGCGGTTATCAAGCTCGAGTTCTTCCATCGGGATGAAACGCGTGATTTCAGCAAGATCCAATGGTGCTTGTTCGCTGCCATGTTTTTGACGTGCAGCTTTTTCAAGCGCAAGGCGTTTTTCAGGTGCCCAATCCAGCGCACCGATGCGCCAAACATAGATCAACCCAACGAGCAGCACGACAATAAAGACAGCAACTTCGACAAAGCCTACCCAGCCATTTTCGCGGACGGAAACGGAGTATGCATAGAGAAAGAGGGCTTCAACATCGAAGATGACGAAGAACATCGCCACCAGATAAAACTTTGCGGACAACCGCAAACGAGCACCGCCAGCACCAAGCTGACCTGACTCGAATGGTTCTTCCTTTGTACGACCCACTGCTTTTCCGCCCATCAAGAGAGGAACGGTCAGCATAAAGCCCAACAAAAAAACAACACCTAGAACAAAAGCAATCAACGACCAATGATGGGCTACGATGGCACTCATGCGGGGATTACTCCTGGCTTGCCAAGCTCTAACGGTGAGAAAAACCCCACTGTCAGAACCTTGATTAAAGATTTTAAGTAAACATTTTTTAATGATTGTCCGACAGATATCGGAACCAAAAACGTTTACTTAAAATTTCATAGGCGAACTATACCTGATATAGACATCGCTTTTCTAGATGAAGCTCAAAAAAGCGCGGGGAAATAATGAACCAATGATTCTTTTTTAGCAACCGCAACTTAGCCAAATCATCACCACTTTGCGCTTTACAGCAGTGCTGATCCACCCACTGCACATAACAACTATGATGATCCCGCATACCAGTAAGCTTATTCAACAGCGACAAGGATGAACGCACACACTTTATAAAAACAATCAAATAATGAAATACCCAACATCAGCAAATCCATATCACCAAAGGCTAATGACTATCATTAGCCTGTGCCCGAGCCCCAACTTCAACAAGAATCCCGTTTAAATTGCCTGCCCAAATGTATCGCAGACTTCAATCCGCCCTTGTTGGAACCCCAATTGAAACCACTTGACGCGTTGGGCGCTGGTACCATGAGTAAAGCTATCCGGTACCACATAGCCATGTGCGCGCTGTTGCAAACGGTCATCGCCAATCGCGGTTGCCGCGTTTAATGCTTCTTCAATATCACCCGCCTGCAAAAAGTTCACCCGCTGCTGATTGCGATTTGCCCACACACCGGCAAAACAATCCGCCTGCAACTCTTGACGTACCGAGAGTGCATTGGACTGCACCTTACTCGCATTTTGCCGTGCACTTTGTATCTTATCTGCGATACCGAGTAAATTCTGAACGTGATGCCCCACCTCATGCGCCACCACATAAGCACGTGCAAAATCACCAGCCTCATCATTAGCCCCTGATCCGCTATTTTGCTGATCACCACTGATGCCTAACTGCTGACGCATGTCTTTAAAGAAATCCATATCAAGATAGACTTTTTGATCCATCGGGCAATAAAAAGGACCCATTGCTGATTCTGCTGCACCACAACCAGACTGGATGGTACCGCTAAATAACGTTAACTTTGGCGGCTGGTAGGTCGCATGGTGCTCTTGAAATATCTGCCGCCACGTATCTTCGGTATCCGCCAGCACCACACTGACAAATTTCTTATCTCGGGCACTCTCGGGCGTATCCACAACAGGCTGACCACTTGGGGTTGCAGCCGACCCTGTCGATTGCACCTGTTGGCTTAAACCCAAAGTCACGGAAGGATCAATGCCGCACCCCTTCCAAAGCACCAATGCTAAAACAAGCGTCCCAATGCCTACCCCACCGCCAACCCGAAAACCACGACCACTACTTCCGCGAGCGTCTTCGACGTTGTCACTTTCTCTTCGATCTTCCCAACGCACAAAAGCACCTCTACTTGAAATAAATGATTTAACTCGCTTATACACCAACATCCCTAGACTGCATATAGTCAAAAAAGTACGCACAATGCGCGTATTAAGACTCAAATACCCACAACCCTTCTATTTTCAGCTTCTTCCTTAAAATAGACACTGGCTCATCATTTATTTATCTAAGACCCCAACTTAAAAAACATTATCAAAATGAAATTCATTTGTTTTTTGTACAAAATATGATAATGATGCGACATGATTCACACCAATTGGATAATCAGGATCAACCATGTCGCGTCTCCCGCAAACGGCACTTTCAGTTTTGATCATCAGTTGCACCGCACCTGCCATCGCAGCCACGACCACAAATCAAATACCCACTACAACGGTTGCAATTCCGTCAGCACCCGAAAACAATCCAACGCCAGCAACACCCCTAGCATGCACCAGCATTGATGCCGATGCTGCACGCCTCGCGTGTTATGATGTCGCATTCGGTCGTCAAGCTGCTGCGCAAGCTGCCGCCAAGACCGAAGCCAAAGCGGCGAACGCGATTGCAAGCACCAATAAAGATGTCCCCTTAGCCACCGCAATTAACCCATTCGATGCCTCCAATCAAAGCACGACACCCATTACGCCGACCACCTCATTGCTGGATCGACGCTGGGAGCTATCGCCTGAATCCAAACTGGGAACATTTAATTTACGCGCCAATAAACCACTCTATATTTTGCCTGTTTTTTATAACACCAAGGCCAATACGACCCCATCCAGCCCCAACCCTGCAAATACAGTCACTACACCTTTGAACATTGACGATGTTGAATCAAAATTTCAGTTCAGTCTGAAAACCAAAGCGCTTGAAAACATCTTTGGCAACAATGGTGACTTATGGCTCGGATATACCCAGACATCACGCTGGCAAGTGTATAACGCTGATGACTCTCGCCCATTTCGTGAAACGAATTATGAACCTGAAGCCAGCTTAATCTTTCGCACCAATTATAATTTTTTGGGATTAGATGGCCGACTCTTCGGGCTTACGCTGAATCACCAATCCAATGGCCGTGCACTACCCCTCTCTCGCAGCTGGAATCGGGCGATCTTGAATATTGGGCTTGAGCGCGGGGACTGGGTCGTCATGCTACGTCCTTGGTATCGCATTCCAGAAAGCAAAGCCGATGACGATAATCCAGATATCAGCAACTACCTTGGGCGTGGTGACCTACAAATTACCCGCAAATGGAATAACCAAGAATTCTCCTTAATGCTGCGCCATAGTCTCAAAACGGGCGATAAGTCGCACGGTGCAGCGCAACTCGACTGGACCTTCCCACTACAAGGCAATCTGCGCGGGTTTGTGCAAGTGTTTAATGGTTACGGTGAAAGCTTGATCGATTACAATCATCAATCTACGTATGTTGGGCTCGGCGTATCCTTGTTGAACTGGTACTAGCTGCAAATCACCCCCTCCAATCTTCATTGGAGGGGGTGCTTTTTTACAAAACTGACCGCACAGTCAAAATTAAATAATTTTTCTTTATACTATTTTTAGATTTTTAATGCTGATGCCTTGCTTATTAAACATTGTTGCCCTACAATCTCGCCACGCACTTTTCACGTTCATGCCTGAACTTTTCCACTGACCAGTCAGTTTAGTCTCGCCGCCTTAAAACAGCCAAAACTAAGCGACTAAATTAAGCGTCCACATTCAAGAGAATGTAACCAACGCCCAAGTCGATAGCCTTATCGACAATCTTCAGGCCACGTCCAAAAGCATTTGTGTGTTTTTGTGTATAAGCCCTGCATCGTCTTTTTCAGGAAGCCTCCATTGAATTGATTCATTTTGAATCATTTGATCTGATTTGGCTTTGTTTAAAGAATTTAGGTCATCTATTTGATATGTCTCGTATGTGATGCTTGTTTTAAAGCAACCATGGCGAGCGAAAGTCAAACTACCGATGTGCCCACATTCAAAACGATACGAGACTCGTCAGACTTTATAACCGACGATATAAACGGTTTTATAAAGTAATACGTTGGTCCTTATCCCTGCTCGCGCCGATGCGCTATTTTGATTTTTTTTAATTGGAGTGTCCGAAAAACGGACAAAACCCCATGAGCATGACTTTTTCTGATTTTGAGCTAGCCCCTAGCCTACAACAAGCCCTGACTGATCTTGAATATACCGCACCGACTGATGTTCAGTTGCAAGCGATCCCTGCAGCACTCGCAGGTAAAGACCTTCTCGTATCAAGCCAAACCGGTAGCGGTAAAACCGCTGCATTCTTGCTGCCAACATTAAACGCTCTGGCAATGCAAGACCAACCATCCCTGAATGCACGTTTGAAAAACATGCCTTCACCTAACATTCTCGTACTCTGCCCAACACGCGAACTTGCACAGCAAGTCAGCCAAGATGCAATCAAACTGGTTCGCCATGTACGCGGCGTACGCATTGCAACTGTTATGGGCGGCATGCCTTTCGGTAAGCAAATTGCACAGCTCAAAGGCGCGCAAGTTCTTATCGCAACACCTGGTCGTCTGCTTGACCTCGTAAACCGTCGCCAACTCGCACTGAACGAAGTCGATGCGTTGATCGTTGATGAAGCTGACCGTATGCTGGATCTGGGCTTCTCTGAAGACCTAGAAGCCATCGGTGACTTGGCTGCAAACCGTAAACAAACCTTGATGTTCTCTGCAACATTCGCAGATCGCATCATCCATCTTGCAAAACGCATGATGAAAGCAGACCCAACACGCATCGCGATTGAAACTGGTCACTCAACCAACCTTGACGTCACCCAAACACTGCATTGGACTGATGGTTTTGAACACAAGAAAAAATTGCTGTCTCATTGGTTGAATGACGAAACCATGGATCAAGCCGTTGTGTTTGCAAGCACTCAAGAAGATACCGACATGTTAGCTGAAGAGCTGGCGATGGCGGGTCATCAAGTGGTTGCACTGCATGGTGCGATGCCACAAGCCGTACGTATGCGCCGTATCCGCAGCCTACGTGAAGGTAAAGTTCGCGTTCTGGTTGCAACCGATGTTGCCGCACGTGGTCTTGACGTTCCTGCGATCAGCCATGTGATCAACTTTGGCTTACCAATGAAAAACGAAGACTACGTACACCGTATTGGCCGTACTGGCCGTGCAGGTCGTAGTGGTCAAGCGATCACCTTGGCGACTCATCGTGAACGCAGTAAGATTCGTGCGCTTGAAGACTACTTACAAGCCAAAATCAACGTAACCGAAATCGCTGGCCTTGAGCCAAGCCCACCACCTGCAGGCAGCGATCGTCGCGGCCGTGACGGTGGTCGTGGTGGTTTTGGTGGCGGCCGCAATAGTGGTGGTTATGGCCGTGATGGCGGTGGTCGCAGTGGCGGTTATAGCCGTGATGGCGGCAGTCGTGATTCTGGTGGCTATCGTGGTAACCGTGATGGCGCAGCTGCACCGCGCGACTTCGGTAACAGCGAAGGTGGTCGTGGCTTTAGCCGTGACTCTGCTCCTCGTGATTCAGCACCTCGTGGTGACTTTAGAGACAGCAGTTCACCACGTCCAGAACGTGATGGTCAACGTTTCAACAGCGACCGTCCACGTGGCAATGATGAAAATCGTGGCAATCGTTTTGACTCACGTCCATCGGGTGATCGTCCACGTCCAGCCGGTGACCGTCCATATCCATCACGTGATGGCGGTGCTCCGCGTAGCGCTGGTTTCAGCCGTGATGGTGGCGATCGTGCACCGCGTGGTGACTTCAATCGTGATTCAGGTGCAGGTCGTGGCTTTAGCCGTGATGGCGCAGCTGCACCACGTCCGTTCAGCAGCCCGCGTGCGGGTGGCAACGAGCGTAGCTTCAATTCAGAAGTGGGCGGTCGTAGTGAAGGTCGTGTCGTTGGCGAACGTAACTTTAACCGTGAAGGCGCAGCCAACACTGCACCAGCACGTCCACGTCGCGAATTCCAAGCTGGCAGCCGTGATGACCGTTTTGAACGTCAAGAACGCCGCTTTGGTGGAGACTCTGCGCCACGCACTGACTTCCGCAAAAAACGCGAAGACTAATTTTATCTAAAAGATGAAATCAATGATCCCTCTGCATGTTTAAGCATGCAGGGGGATTTTTTATGGCTTAGTATTGGATAGATAACACATATTTTTTAATACTTAAAACAGATACGGCAAGCTGACCTTCGCCCAAACCGTTTGTCCTTCAGGTCGATTGCGTGCATCGAATTCTTTTTCCCAGCGCAGTTCTGCCGACGCGTATTTTAAGAAAGTGAAATGCACGGCTGGGCCAATCGCAAATGCTTGACCTCGATTTCCATTCGACACTGGCGTACCCATCACGTCTGTCACTGCTTCGCCATATTGCTTATCATCAGTCGTCTGCTTGAAGTAGTAGCCATTAACACCGAGGTGCAGGTTATCCGCTATTTTATACGTCAGAGAATAATCAAAGTGGAAAATCTGCCCTGATCGATAATCAGTGTCTTTGTTTTTTTGATTAAAGCTGTACGAGATTTTGCTCGAAACCTCGACATTGTCGTTCGGCTGCCACGTGATTGGAAAGACAGGCTTATAGGTATAAAAGTTATTGCTGGTATTGGCCAGACGCGTGGCATCATACTTTCCAGTTGGAACCGTAACTTCAAGTCCAGTACCCACTGTTAGATTTTTGCCAAAACCCCACAGAATGATTGGCGCAAATTGAATATCACCTAAGCCATCACGACTATCCTTGTTCACACCACCGACAAAATCAGGAAATGAAACCGTTACTTTGGTAAATGGGACCGCAAGATAGCCACCGAGTCGACCACCGCCGGGAAGCGTGATACCACTGAGATAGTCAACCCGAGGAATGATGCTGTTTGAATTGACCTTAAAGTCTGGGATATCTCCACCAAGGATCGCCGATTTAAACTTCGTGGCCGAATAATGGTTGTAATACAGATCAAACACGAAAAGGTTAGAGGGTAAGCTGGCAAGATCAAGAGGCGCAACAAACATGCCATCGCTGCCCGCGCCGACATTGTCGACCCCTGTTTCCGTGGCCAATGCCGAATGGTTAAAACACACCGCGACGGCCCCTGCTAAAGCGAGCTTAATAAACGAGATTCGATTTTCCATTTTCGATGACACCTCATACATGATTGATTCAGCATTCCATATCAATGGAACCCATTAGACCTAACTTCCCCTGCCATGCTCTCTTTTTTCGCCATTACTCCACATCAAACAATTGATATAAAATTAATTTATGTCAAAAAATCACTTAAGCCATGTATCAACACTTCGATGCAGTCGCTGACTGCACACTCCCACAATTACGCCGCCAAACCATCAATAGCGCTACCACCATCAATCCTGCAAACCCCATACTGACCAATGGAACACTTGCTGCGTTGTCCCCTGTGACACTGAACGAAGCAATCAATGGCCCAAAAGCACAACCCAGCAATTGTGAGGCTGGTACAAGCATGGCAACACGCCCTGCTGGATCAGCAGCCATAGCCAATCGAATTTGAAAAGGCATAAAAAATTGCCAGACAAAGCCAAATCCCAAGCACAACATGGCAAAAAGCAGCGTATTGCCTATAGGTAATACATAAATCACCAGCGCTATTGCGCCCATGAGTACAGCACCAACGCTCATCGTGATCAGCAGTGGCAGCCTTCTAACCAGCAGAATTGCAGCGGCACTGCCTATGATTTGTAAAACCAGTACCCAAGCGATCAGCGTTTGCACACCGATAGCACCGAAGCCCACGGCTCGCCCCAGTGGATCCATATAAGCCCATAGCGCCCCTATCGCACTCAAAAATGCAAAGGGAACCGCCAATACAAACAAAGTCATAGCAGAGGCAACTGGAGGTGTCGTTTCATTAACCAGCGTAGTGAGTTGTGTTGGGATAAACGGTAATAGCAAAAGAGAAAGCAGCGTCAATACAGCAAGTGCAACAAAACCTGATTGCCAGCCACCCATAGGCATGACATAGCGCGCCAAGAGTAATGTCACAAGCGCCTGCAATAAGGTTTGCACCATCAGAAATAATCCTGCCATCTGATCGGGATGTGCGGTACGCACAATCATACTGGTGGTTAACCACAGCATCGCACCTTCGACCAGGCCCGCGAGCATACGCAGGATCGTAAAGGCAATATCACCGCTGACCTTCACCATGATCAGATTGATGACGGCTAACAAGATGATCGTTGCACATGCTATCCAGCGTAAGTGGTATATAGAGAAGAATTTTTCCGCAAGAATGACACCGATACCAATCGCAAAAATCTCACCCATGGCAACAATCCCGACTCCTTCCATGGTGATTTGATGCTCTGCAACCAGTTCACCCAGCAGTACAGGCTGCAAACCCAATATCAGTAGCGCTAGAGAGCCCAGCATGAGCGCTGCAACCGTCTCAAAGCGGCTGAACTGTAAAGAAGTCTTCGTCATGCACATCATCCTGATGTTTAAGTAAGGAATGGATCAATTTTTTCACCTTTACCCATCTTCACGACTGATGTTATAGGTCGTGATTAATAACGCTTTTGCACAAGACATCACACAAGTCCTTGCACAATCTCGGGTTGTAATCTTGAAAACCCGCCATAAAATGGTATAAGTCGGTGCGACTGACAGATACCCATAGGGTTCTGACGTTGCTTATTCACCGCTTGCACGCAATTATAGTCATAACTATAATATAGCGATGACTATATTATGGCCGATACAATTACGCAAGCCTCATTGGAAAGATTTTTATGGCCGCTCCTCGTCCCAAAAAAACGGAATCGCTGGAACTGGAACCCAAGATGCAGCCCGCCCAAACGCGTGCAACCCAGACCTATGAACGGATTCTAGAAGCAGCAGCAGAAACACTGGCTGAGGTGGGCTTTGAACGGTTATCGACCAATCTGGTCTGCCAGCGTGCTGAACTCACGCCCCCAGCGCTCTATCGCTATTTCCCAAATAAATATGCGCTGTTGCATGAGCTGTCGCGTCGGCTCATGGAGCGGCAAAATGCGATCATCCCGAAGTGGCTGACGCCGGTCGTGTTTACCAGCGGGCTCAAGTCTTTGGAAACAGCCCTACTCGGATTACAGCTTGAAACTTACGAAATTACCCGTGAGACAACGGGAGGCATGTGGATTATTCGTGCCATGCGTGCAGTGCCGATGCTGCAAGAAGTGCGTTTAGCTTCAGATCTGGAAGTATCGACCTATAATGTTGAACTCTTACGTGAGGCACTCCCTCATATTGCCCCAGCACAATTGCTTCTTATCAGTCGCGTGGCGATTGAAATGGCCTACTCCCCGATGGAAATGCTGTTCGATGATCCTTCGCTAGATCCCAAAGCAGTCATGTCAATCGTGGCCTCTGCTTTGGCGACCTACTTCATCAGACTCGGTGAGGCTGAGTAAGGTTTCTTTTTTAAATCAGCGTCATGAGCTAGATAAAAGAATGCCACGGCGTAAAGCCTATACCATCATAAAGCCACACCTGCTCAAACTGACTGATGATGGACTCACTCTGTGTCGGCTGCAGGAAAATAAAATCATCGACTTGGATTTGTGCAGATTTAGGGACATTGACCAGATCTTGATTGCTACTGCGTCCAAACAAACGATTGGCATGTGCGCCTTGCGGATAAACAAAGTCCGCCATCCATTTCCCGCCATAAATAAACAAAGCGTCTTGAAAAGATGGCAAGCGATCCAGCCATGTCAGTCCGGGGATTTGCGTGGAAGGTAATTTTTTTAAAACTGGTGCGGCAATCCACAGCGCAGACTGAAAACCATCCAGACTGGGGATATCAAAGTCTTTAGGCTTGAGCAGCATGGAACCAAAGGACAAGTCATTGCAGACGCTGTGTTCGGTATGCAGGCTAAAGGTCGGGCTACCCGAACCATTGAAGCAAAGACCAGTTTGATAGAGTCGCGGAAAATCCTGCAATATGGATTCTATGTAGCGCTGATAATGCTGCTGCGACTCGGCATAGCCCTGTGCAATCGGCTGAATAAAGGTCGGAATCTTAGAGACGTGAGCGTCATAACCCATCAACCCTGCGAGTTCCAATTGTTGAGGATGATCTTGAATCAGCGTCAACAATCGCTGAAAAGGAGCCAAATCCTTAATCCCTCCGCGATGCAGCCCCACATCAATCTCAATATTGATCGACAGCGTCAATTGTTGTGACTGTGCCAAAGCCAGATACTGCTCTAATCGTTCTGGTGTATCGACCAGCCACTGAATACGTACAGAGTCTAATGATTGATTCTCCGCGTAAAAGGCTTGAACCGCTTTGACTGGCATGGGCTTGCCGAGCAGGATGTCTGACTTTGGAAAGAGGTTAACGACCTTCGCTATATGTGGCAGATGAAAAACCATAAACCGCTGACAATCCAAAGCCTGCGCAATATATTGCAGTAACTCCACTGCACACAATGATTTAACGACAATTCTGGATTGTATCGTTGCAGGCAGCATGCGCTTGACGCGATTCAAATTGGCATCCAGACGCGCCTGATCAATGATGAGCGCTGGCAATGCAAAATTAGCCCGCTGCAAAGCACTGTTTAGTATTTTAAAATAGTCAGACATCGCGAAATTATCCCTTTATTGATGAGCCTATCGCTCAACCCAGAAATAGCGTCTTTAAATGAGGGTTCAACCATTTTTGGGTTGGATCAAGCATTTCTCTGATTGCCATAAAAGCATCCCAACAGGGATAGAGTGCTTTGAGCTGCTTAGCACTTAGTGTATGTAATTTCCCCCAGTGTGGGCGGCCTTGATATTTCCAAAAGATAGGCTCAATCAATTTGAAAATTTCCCAGCAATCTTGCTTATGATATTGGTGGATCGATATCGATGCCGAATCCTGCTGGTAAAAGGGACTCAGCCAAATATCATCGCCTTTGACATAGCGATACTCGATGGGAAAAAATACAGGCGCTTTATGCTTCTTGAGCGTTGCAACGACTTCAGCTAAACATGCAAGACCCTGTGCCGCGGGGATTTGATATTCCATTTCATTAAAACGTGTTTCCCTCACCGCAGGAAAAATCTTTGATGACCAGTCCACACGCGTAGTCGGCTTAATAAAAACTCCCAGCATTCTTTGAATCTGTGGACTCAAAGCAGGCAGTGCACGCGTGATCTCACAGCAAGCGGTTAATAACGTATCCTCAGAAGGCCAAGACTCTGGCAAGACTTGAATATCATCAGTGGTCGGATCTAATGTTTTCAGTAACGCTTTAGAACCATGGGCAAAGACAAAACATTCAATATGTCGATGCGCTGTCTTCCATTGATCCATATGGGTCAAAATATCGTCGAGGGGCACCAGCGAAATCTGCTCTTTTAGGCGGTAACTGGGTACGTTTTGCATGGTTATTTGACTCAATACCCCAAAGCTTCCGAGTGCCACACGCCCAGCGGTAAAGATTTCCGTATTTTGGGCTCGGTCGCACTCCAGCAATTCGCCATTTGCAGTCACCAACTGAAACCCTTCAACCAAACCCGACAAACAGGTCAGATTCTGTCCAGTACCATGCGTCCCTGTCGCCACGGCACCCGCCAGGCTCTGCTCATCAATATCTCCTTGATTCGCAAGACCTTGATTGATACCGAGCAGCATTGGCCCAAGATTTTTTAACCGCGTGCCCGCATAAATTGTACTTTGTACGAGATTTTGATCATGTCGTACCAAACCGGAAAGCCCATCCAGAGAGATCAACGTATGATCGGTACACACCAGCGGCGTAAAGGAGTGACCCGCACCGACTACACGACATTTGTCAGATTGGCGAATAACTTGACTAAGCGCGCTTTGATCATGGGGCGTTGCGTAATGGCTAGGATTGGACTGTTGTAATCCCGACCAATTCTTCCACGACGGAGTCGCGTTTTCTGGCGTATGAGTGCGGTTTGTCATAGTGCGAGGAATTCCATTCTGAGCATCGAATATATTTTTTGCTTATAAATCATTAAATAGGCTGGGGCACTTCGCATAAAGCCGGGATGATCCCGTTATCGCAACAGGATACCCTCCCCGCTTGCATCAGCCCACGCGGGCGCATTTAGTAATTTACAACAAAACGATAGTTATGACTATATTGTAGGTCGTGATCACTCTGCAAGCACTCTCGACAAAATCTTTTTAGTCGCGCTTTCAAATTACACCCTGCACTTTAGACATCCGCGTTTGGGTTTAAAAAAGATAGCTATCAATTATTTTTATCGATGTGCGTATTCTTTACATTCAGCAAAATATAATTGCGTCATGTCAGGAAAAAATAATGAAGTGACGGTGATCGATAACCATAAATTAATGGATTAAAAATGAAGAAAATTACGGCTTAATCCACCATACAATTTGTTTTTAAATTAAAAAAACTATGTTATTGTTTGTATCTAAACAATGCACGGAAAAGCAATGTCATGCCTTATATTTTTGTATTCCTCGTGGGGATTAATGCCGCATATTTGGGCTACCAGTTATTACAAGAGAACCAACCGACACTACTGCAACCCATTACGGCTGTGACCCATCAGGATTTTCCGGTGACATTAGAGCTGGTTTCGGAAAAACCCCTTTTTCCAGAGCGAAGTCACTCTTAATAAGATTGATGGCATGGGTGATTCAGCTACGATATTAGAAATATGAATATCAGTACGATAAATTATCGGACTAAACCAAATGGCTTAAATAACCCACGACATGCATTTGAGAAATTACCAACAAAATATGAATCTTAGTCCACAATTCACACAAAGCTTGTACATACAGAACAAGCAACTCTCTCTCAAATGTAAGCAATTTTGTGCTACATTGCACAATACGCATTTTATAATTTTGGCTTCTGCTGCATGACGACACCTTCTGCACCATCACTGTCGATGACCAACTCTACCCTCTCCTCATCAGCAACCAATCTGGTTGAAGCCCGAGCGCTTTCTTTCAGCTGGGGCGAGCGTGTGATTTATGATCGACTGAATTTAGTGATTCGTCGTGGTCAAGTCACTGGCATCATGGGACCATCTGGAACGGGTAAAACCACTCTGCTGAAGCTTATCGGTGGACAACTGATTGCTGATTCAGGACAACTGTTGCTGAATGGTCGCAGTGTTGCCGAGATGAATCGTACCGAATTGTTTGCCGCACGCGCACGTATGGGCATGCTGTTTCAAAGTGGTGCATTGTTTACCGATATGAGTGTCTTTGAAAACGTTGCATTTCCGCTCCGCGCGCATACCAACCTTTCTGAAAATCTGATCCGTGAATTGGTCGGCTTAAAGTTGGAAGCGGTCGGTTTACGTGGCACTGAAGATCTGATGCCTGCAGAGCTTTCTGGCGGGATGAATCGCCGTGTAGCGCTGGCACGCGCTATTGCACTCGACCCTGAACTGATCATGTATGACGAACCGTTTGCCGGACAAGACCCGATTGTAATGGGTGTTTTGGTGCGCTTGATTCGTTCGCTGCGTGACGCATTGGGTCTGACCACCGTGATTGTTTCCCACGATGTGACCGAGACCTTGTCCATTTCTGACTATGTTTATGTGGTTGCCGATGGCAAAGTCATGGGCGAAGGCACGCCAGAGCAACTGCGCCAATCAGACTCCCCTTTTGTACAGCAATTCTTAAAGGGTGAAGCAGACGGTCCGGTGAAGTTTCAATACAGTCAACT
The DNA here is from genome assembly GCF_046462495.1 of Aquirhabdus sp. Taxonomy (NCBI): domain Bacteria; kingdom Pseudomonadati; phylum Pseudomonadota; class Gammaproteobacteria; order Moraxellales; family Moraxellaceae; genus Aquirhabdus; species Aquirhabdus sp. The sequence goes on from NZ_JBKGVE010000003.1 coordinate 238,373, forward strand.
CCCCTATCTAGGCAATACAAGCAACAACACTAAGCAAGATGCTGTATCTGTTAACAAGGGCAAGGACAACGCATGAAGGTTTGGATTATGTTGTCATTATCGTCGACGAGAGAGCATCAGCAATGAAATGGATACAGTTACTGGGTCGTGATGTTATTGACCGCATTACTGGCATCGGCGCAGCTGGTGTGTTGCTGGCACGTTCAGCATTTGGCATTCCAAAATGGTCGGGTATCGGCTTATTTGGGCAGCAGATGTACCGTGTCGGAGTAATGTCGCTCCTCATTATCTTGGTTTCAGGTTTATTTATTGGTTTAGTGCTAGGTTTACAAGGATTTACGATTCTTTCTAAATACGGGAGCTCACAAGCCCTCGGAACCATGGTTGCACTAACCTTAGTCCGTGAACTCGGGCCCGTGATCACAGCACTCTTGTTTGCGGGGCGTGCAGGTTCGGCGCTCACTGCAGAGATTGGCTTGATGAAAGCCACTGAGCAGCTTGCCAGCATGGAAATGATCGGCGTTGATCCACTCAAGCGGATTGTGGCTCCACGGCTTTGGGCTGGGCTGATCAGTATGCCAATGCTAGCGATCGTCTTCTCTGCTGTCGGTATCTTAGGCGGCAAGCTGGTCGGTGTGGACTGGCTGGGTGTAGACGAAGGGTCGTTCTGGAACAGCATGCAAGTCAATGTTAATTTTACCAATGACGTGATTAATGGCGTCATTAAAAGTGTGGTCTTTGGTGTCGTCTGTACGTGGATAGCGGTTTATCAAGGCTATGCTGCCACACCGACATCAGAAGGCATTTCTACAGCAACGACAAACACCGTTGTGTATTCATCATTGTGTGTTTTAGGTCTTGATTTTATTCTGACTGCGGTCATGTTCGGAGGGTTGTCATGAGAACTCGTGGTGCAGAGTTTGGGGTCGGGATTTTTATTATTTTAACGATCGCCGCGATATTTTTTCTGGCGCTACGCGTCAGTGGCTTACTGAGTGAAATCGATAAAGGTGGCTATACAGTAACAGCACACTTTCAGAACATAGGTGGGCTAACCCCGCGTGCTAAAGTAACCTTAAGTGGTGTGGTGATTGGGCGTGTGACCAATATTGCTCTGGATCCGAAACGATTAGATGCGGTAGTCACCATGCAGATCAATAACAGCATGAAAGAAATCAGCACCGATTCCACCGCCAGTATTCTGACTGAAGGTTTGATTGGTGGACAATATATCGGGATTTCCGTGGGTGCCGATGACACAATGCTCAAAGAGGGCAGTGAAATCGAACAAACTCAAAGTGCACTGGTTCTGGAAGACTTAATCAGTAAGTTCTTGTTTAGTAAAGCAACAGAGCCAACACCTGGTGCAACTGGCGCTGCTGCAGCACCTGCGCCGACTGCGACCGGCAAAGCTGCCAGTAGTGATGCATTCTAAGATTGAGGTTATGGCTTGACGTGTTCATCGCAAGCCAAGACCTAAGCCCCAAAGGGTCAATCTGCAATTTTATTCGTAATATGTTTGGAGTTTTTTGAATGAAACGTATACTTTTTCCAGCGGTGACTGCACTGACATTGTCTAGCTTATTTTCAATATCGACAGCATTTGCGGCCGTTGAACCGGCACCGGTATTTGTCAAAAGAATTTCTGATGCGCTGATTACACGCCTGGTTAGCGAACGCGGCTCTTATAAGAAGAACCCTGCAGTTCTCAACGACATCGTGCAACAAAATATTGAACCCTATATTGATTTTGATGGTTTCTCACGGGGTGTCATGGGTCCATTTTATCGTCAGGCAACCCCACAACAACGCGTGGCTTTTGCTCAAACCTTTAAACAAAGTCTAATACGTACCTACTCTAAAGGTTTGGCGTCTTACGACAACGAAAGCTATACCATCCGCCCATTCATTGAAGGCAAAGACCCGAGCAAAGCGGTCGTGAATATGGACTTTAAAACCGATACCGGCACCATCGTTCCTGTTGCCTATCAGTTGATCCAAAGCGGCGACTCATGGAAACTGCGTAACTTACAGTTGAATGGTATTGATATTGGCTTGACCTTCCGCAATCAATTTGCGACTGCGGTACAGACCAATAAAAATAACCTGGATCTAGCGATCAAGAACTTTATCCCTTCTGCCAATGCGTCTGGACAGTGAGTTTAGACCTTGAGTAATACTCAAATCGCACCAGAATCGGTTGATCGCACTCCTGCCAGCGTCAAGTTTGCAGGGGATACACTGATCATTAATGGTTCAGTCCACTTCGACAATGCCAATAGCATCTATGAACAAGGCGTTAGCGCTTTGAAAGATTTAAAAACCGAGATGATTACTGTTGATTTAGCTGGGCTTAGTCAGAGCCATACGGTATTACTGGCCGTTATTGTGCAGTGGATTCGTCGCTTAAATGCAGGACAGCGTCTACATTTGGTCAATGTCCCTGCAAAAATGCAATCGATCATTCAAACTTCCCGCTTACAGGAAATTCTTTAAGCGGGTGGTTCACTCAAATATTTATATAAAAACGTCACTCCCACCCTTCTTGCAATTTGATCACTACTGCTGTTTTTTTTGACTAGTCACGCTTATTGATCTGTGTCCATAATCTGAATGTATGAAACAACTCAAAACCGTATGAGAACGGTTTTCTTATCGCACTTGATGTAACTCGATGCCATTGATCGGTTTTCCTTTTAAGATCGATAGGTATCTGTCGTAATAAGCAAAGCACCATGTACGTAAATCGCAATATAAATTTAATCTGTTCTTTTACTTTAAATGGCAAACACCGCCCAATTCGATGCAGTCCATGCACAATATATAAGTCTTTATTCATACTGAGATAGCCATTTAACAGACGCTTTTGCAGATTCGCTGTGGACTGAAATGACAATCCTTCCGCATCATAATCAAGTGATTGCGTTTTCGGGGCATGCAATAACGATTTTAAGTTTACCGTCAAAGAAAAATGACTGCGCGACCACTGTTTGAGTGCGTGCTGATGATGAGGTATGCAGGGAATCTCACACAACTCCTGCACGATCTGCTGTGCCGTACACTGTCTGGATTGTCGCCCACTAAAATTATAGTACAGCGCCTGCTCCACGTTACTCATGGATAACCAGCCCGGTCCGCCGAAATGATCATAACAATACACGGGAAGTCCAAGGACTAAGGCATATTGAACCGTCTTGCCGATACTCACGATCGCATCATACTTCGCCAATAATGCCGGTGTAACCGGCTTCATATGGTCGGGCAATCCAATATGATCGACGACAATATCATGATGCTTTTGCAATATCTGCATTGCTTCCGCAAGCTCAGGGCATAAATGGTTAGTGACGATGGCAATATTTTTTTTGGTCGATACGAGTCTGACTGGCGCTTCGAAGTTTAAGAACTCATCGGGTGCTGCATTCGGAAAGACCTGACTCATGCGCACATACTCAGGCACATTTTCCGCCAACCAATCCTGATTCTCTTGCGAGTTCACCAGTAACTGATGCCCCGATAACAAACTCATCGGCGGGCATTCTAAGGACTCGGTAGGACCCAAAGAAGTATAAAAGGCTTGTGCGGCATGAATCTGCTTGTCTTGAAAAACATACGCATAAGTCGGCCAATGCTGAATCCACACCAGATCATAGGTCGACGACTCTGGTAAATCAGCCAACAGCCGGATATCGATATCCAAACTCCGTGCCAAGGCATGTAGCTTGCCGCCGAACTTGAATGCATAGAGATCAACGCTAAAGCCCATACGCGAAAAAGCCTGATGTAGCTCGAGAGCATAGAGTTCGGAGCCTGCCAGATCAAAGAGCCTGGAGGTGGCAATCAGCGCCCTTTTTGGCCTAAATCCGATGCCCTTGAGATCAAATGCATCCGACACGCAAATGATGTTATAGCTGGGTTTATTAGGGAATTTAAACGGTGCAGGATATGACCATTGATGTAGTGCAATCCGTGCTGACTCGATAAATGCTCGATTGCTTGCACTGCTGGTATTGCTCAGCTTGGAGACAAAATTTGAGCGCACAAAATTCATATGGTGCATGGCAATGCAATCCACATCAAAACGTTTAAACCGCCCTGTTGCATGGATTAAGCGACGTGTCGGGTCAACATGCTCAACAGGAAAACGAGATTGCCCCTCAAAGATCAGTCCCTCATCAATCTTAGCAATAAAGCAGACATTAGTGGTATCCGGCATTGCAGAGCGATAGATCGGCTGATGCAGATAGAAATAGGAAGACACACAGCTATAGTAGATCTCCTCATCTTCAATCTGCTGCTTGGCTGCCAAAAACTGATCAGGCAGATAGAACTCATCTGCATCCATCAACAGGAAGTGACTGGCCTGATTGGCAATTGCCACATCCAAACCGATACGGCGTTTACGAAATTCATTTTCAGCGGCACGCAGGGTCAGATCAGGTTCATAGCAGATCAAATCATCAACAAGTCCCGCCTGCTGTAAACGGGTGAGTACTGCCAATGCACTTGCCGAAATCTCCTGCCCCCAATTCGATTGGCGCTGGTAAACAATTGATAAATGTTCAACCAAAGGACGCATGTTTAGCACTGCATGCCAGAGCAGTTCCTCGCCATTGAAGAAATTAATGCTGGCTGAGAGTCTCATGATTCAGACTCCGCCAAGGCATGCTGTAGATACTGGGCGATAATGGTTTGCGGATCACCATCGGCCACCAAGCGACCATGATCCAGCCAAATCACTCGTGTGGACAGCTCGGCAAGCAGCACCATATCATGCGAAACAAAAACCATGATACTGGCACTATCGATAAACGACTGCATACGGATACGGGCTTTACGGATAAAGTCATCATCCGCGCCAGCAAACAACTCATCCAAGATCAAGATATCCGGCCTGATCGCGGTGGCTATGGCAAAGGCCAAACGCATATACATGCCCGTCGAATAATATTTCACGGGCGTATCGATAAAAGGCTCAAGTTCCGCAAAATCGATGATGTCCTGCTCGACACTTTTGAGAGTCTTGATGCTACAACCAAGTATGGCGCCATTGAGATAAATGTTCTGACGACCGCTCAGTTCTGGGCTAAAGCCAGCACCGATTTCAAGCAGCGGGGCGACTTTGCCTTGTACATCGATACGACCTGCGGTGGGCTCATAGATACGGCAAAGGGTTTTCAAAAGCGTGCTCTTACCCGCCCCATTATGCCCAACGATCCCGACGCGCTCACCGTGCCCGATCTTGACACTCAAATGATCCAAGGCGTGAAACTCGGTGAGCTTTTGATAACTATTTTTCTTGAATAAGCCTGAGAACACCTCTTTCATTGATGTGCTCTTTTGTCGAAAGAGCTGAAAATTAAGTGAGACATCCTGCACATGAATATGCGAAGGGATAGCTTTGGAAGAGGTGTTTGCTGAGGTCATGGGGCTACAACCTAAAAATAACTTTGCGATCGTTGGCTTTGAAGATCCAAATCCCCAAAAGCAATGAAGCCAGTGCAAGAACGCTACAAATACCAATGGAATGCCAGCTCGGTAGTACGCCATTGGAAATCGGCTGCCTAAACACATCTAAAAAGTAATACATGGGATTGAGCTGAAAAAAGAAACGATATTGCTCAGGAATCTGCGTGATCGGATAAATGATCGGGGTCATAAAATACAAGGCTTGCAGCAGTGCCGTGATGATGTTTTGCATATCCCGAATGAATACCGTGATGATCGATAGCATCAATCCCAGCCCAAAACTAAAGATAGCCAACAGCAAGAACGACACAGGCAAAAACAGTAAACTCAGTGTCATCGGCGCACCAAGCGCCATGGCAACCAGAAACAAACACACGGTACTGAGCAGGGAATCAATCAGGAGTCCGATTGCAGTCGATGCTACAAAGAGTTGCTTGGGCAGGTATATCTTTTTGATAATGCTTTCTTTAGCAATTAACACCCATGCACACTGACTCAGGGTTGTTGAGAATAAAGTCCAAGGAATCACCCCTGCAAACAAATACACGGCAAAATTCTTGACCGGCATATGCATGACGGTTGAAAAGACGATCGCTAATACCGCCATATTTAACAGCGGATTGATCAGCGTCCACAGAAAGCCTAATGCGGTTCGGTGGTAACGCAATGTCAGTTGCAAGCGCACCAGTTGAACCAGCACCACACGGTAATCATAAAGACCACCAAAGAACCATTTCATCAACTCGATTACTCATGAAGTCAGATTTAAAGGTTTGTTTATTTATTCATATCAAAGATAAAATTTTCATAAACTTAGATGAATTAATAGGCAAGCTTAAACCGCATTCTTTGAGGAAATATGAGGCAAATATGAAGTAAAAAAGGAGATGTGGGCGTTTGTGTGAGCGGAATCTAGGAAGATCATTTGAGAAAGGACTTGAGCATTTTATCTTTTACTCACCACTTTGCTGCAATGAGTTTCAACGATGGATAACACGCAAAAAAAAAGAATGATCAAGCATTCTCTTTTTTTAAGTTTTATAACCAACCACGTCTACGGAAATAGACCAGTGGCACGAGGAAGAACAGCAGTACGATGCCCATGGTGATGATAAAACCATAATGACTGTTTGGGCTGACAAAGGGCAACCCATTGACGTTCATTCCAAAGACGCCCGTAACCAAGACTGGCGGTGCGAGCATGCTGGAGATCACCGAGAAGCGTTTGATGATGTCACTTTGTTCGGTGTTAATAAATCCGGATGTGGTGTCGAGTAAGAAGCGCACCTTTTGAAATAAGAAGGCATTATGTTCGACCAATGAGCGCACATCTTCATTGAGCTCGCGTACATCCACATCATACTCGTGGCTACCCAAGGCACGTGGTCGGCTTAAAAAATTCAGCACGCGACGCAAGTCAATCAGACACAGCTGCGCTTTTCCAAGTACGTCGTCCTGCTGCGCAAGACGGGTAACCATGTCATCCAGATCCAGATGATATTCACGGTGGTGGTTGTTTAGGACTTCGGTAGTACCTTGTTCCAGGTCTTTATGCACATCTTCCAAGATGTCCGCCAGTTCATCCAGCTTCGCTTCCAGCAGCCCCAAGAGAATCCAGACTGGATCTTTATAGTTCAAGTCATAGTCGTTGCGATGTGCGCGGGCACGAAAGGCTCTGAACGATAACAGCTTATGTCCGCGCAAGGTAAATAAGCGATCCTTATGCAGAATAAACGCAACCGTATGTGCTGAGGCCAGAATATTACTGGACAGCTCACCCTCACCATCGGCGGTTGAGTTTCTGTTTTTACTGAGGAAATAGGTACTGATGTGCAACACGCCATCGTCATCACGATAGTAGCGTGCAGATGCCGAAATATCTTCAAGCGATTTTAAGGTCGGGATATTCTGTTCATAGGCTTCAGTCACCCATTGCTGCTCTTCTTGCGAAGGCGCAATCAGGTCAACCCAGACTAGGTCTGGCGCGAGATCAAATCCACCGCGTAACGTGACTTCTCGTAGACTGCCCTGCTCGGTGGCTTGAAAGGCTTCCAGCATAGCGTCTCCTCCCGCCATCTTGCGGAGTTGATGGGCTTATTTTAAATGCTCGGCAAGCATCTCCCTATGAAGTTGTCTATTCTAATGATAGCGCCTGATAAAAGGCAGTATTTAACGTAAATTTTCACACTCTTTTCGCACTTATCTGAATAGAACTGCGTATTTTTTCGCCATGTCTTGTTATTTTATTTGACGGCTAGCGATCACCATCGCTTCTACCTGCTGTACACCGTGCTGTTTGAGAAATTGCGTGAGGCTAAGCAGCGTACTTCCTGTCGTCAATACGTCATCGATCAGTGCCACGCGTGTAGGCAATGATCGGTTACTCTTGCCCTCAAGGCTAAATACATTGGCAACATTTTGCAGGCGCTCGCTGCGGCTCAGTCCCTTTTGGCGTAGGCCATCCAGACGTGTGATACCAGTCCATACCGGAATCTGCCATGCTTGTCCCAGCCGCTTGGCCAGTTCATGGCTTTGATTAAATCCCCGCTCACGCAAACGCGCATCAGACAATGGCACTGCAAGCAGCGCATCCACATCCGGTCGCTGTAACTGAGTCAGCCCAAACTGCAATACTGCCATGAGATCTAGACGATCCTGATACTTATACAGATGAATCAGGCGATCCATCGGCCACGCATAGTCAAAGGCAATCTGGACAGCCAAATCTTGTACCCATCGGGTATCCCTACACCATGGTAAATCCCGATGACAGCCACCGCAGATGGGCTGTGCTATAGCGGCTGCACACACCTGACAGAGCAAGCAAGGCTGACATGGCTGAATAGATCCCAGAGCAGAATGGATCATGGCTAGACACGCGCATAGCGCGGTGCGGTCGGTAGCCAGCGGTTCATCAGCGCGTCACAGACCTCAGGTTGCGCTTTAAGCATCTGCGCGGCAACCTGTTGCGCCCGCGGCAACAGATATTCATCGCGCAACAGTTGTACCAAACGAAAACCGAGCAGCCCTGTTTGCCGTGTACCCAGAATTTCACCCGGCCCGCGCAATTCTAAGTCCTTCTCCGCAATCACAAAGCCATCGGTACTATTGCGCAAGGTTGATAAACGCTCCACACCTGTCTCCGAAAGAGGGGCTTTATACATCAGTACGCAAAAACTGGCCGTAGCGCCGCGACCCACTCGTCCGCGTAACTGATGCAACTGGGATAAGCCTAAGCGCTCTGCATTCTCAATGATCATGAGTGAAGCATTGGGGACATCCACCCCAACCTCTATCACAGTCGTTGCAATCAGCAAATGCAGTTCATTGGCTTTGAACTGCTGCATAACGGCCTGCTTCTCTTCAGACTTCATCCGGCCATGCACAAGACCAATACGTAGATGAGGCAATCGGCTCGATAGTTCGGCATAAGTATCTTCTGCTGCTTTCGCATCCAGAGTCTCCGATTCTTCAACCAAGGTACAGACCCAATACGCTTGTTTACCTTGTGCACAATTGGCAGACACCCGCGCAATGACCTCTTCACGACGCTCAAAAGGCACCGCCACCGTAGTAATTGATGTCCGTCCTGGCGGAAGCTCATCAATGATCGATGTATCCAGATCGCCATACACACTCATGGTCAGCGTACGGGGGATTGGGGTTGCGGTCATCACCAATTGGTGTGGACTCATGCCCGCTATGCCTTTCTCTCGCAAGGCCAGCCGCTGATCCACACCAAAGCGATGCTGCTCATCAATGATGACCATCGCCAAATGGGAAAACTGCACACTGTCTTGAAACAGCGCATGAGTGCCGATCACCAGCCCCGCTTCGCCAGTACTGACCGATAACTCAGCTGCCGTCCGTGCTTTTCCCTTCTGCTTGCCAGCTAGCCACGCCACTTGAACCCCGAGCGGCTCAAACCAGTTTTTAAAATTAATGAAATGCTGTTCTGCCAAGATTTCAGTGGGCGCCATGAGCGCGACTTGCCATCCGGCCTCCAGTACATGGCATGCTGCGAGTGCCGCGACCAGAGTCTTCCCCGATCCCACATCACCCTGTACTAAACGCAGCATGGCATGCGCTTGCTGCAGATCTCGTCCAATCTCCTGCCCGACCCGCTGCTGCGCCAGTGTCGGTTTAAACGGTAAACGGGCCAATAACTGTGGTGCGAGAATCTGACTCATCGGTACCACAGGTGCCTTTTTTAATTGCATGTAATAACGTCGACTAAGCAAACTCGCCTGATGCGCCACTAGCTCTTCAAAGATCAAGCGAATCTGCGCAGGATGGCGATAAGACAACAGTGCGCTGACATCGGCATCACTGGCAGGCTGATGCACCTCGCGCAGTGCCTGACGTAAGCTATAGGGCTGAGGCAGCGCAGTTGACGGGAGTAACTCCTGCAGATCAGCAGGAAATTTTTTAAGCACTTGATCCACCAGCATGCGCAGCTTCGCCTGACTCAGGCCTTCGGTAGTCGGGTAAATAGCGGTCAGACGTGAAGGCGGCAGTGCAGCCCCAGCACTCACCATCTGGATATCCGGATGAGACATTTCAAGGCCACGTCCCCCCATGCGCACCTCGCCAAAGGCGCGCAGTGTACGACCCGTTTGGAACTTGTCTTTCATTCCCGGGTACATTTGAAAGAAACGCAGGGTGATGCGCCCACTGCCATCGCTCAGATGTACAAGCAGCGATGTCCGCCCGCCGTGACGCGAATTTGTAGCGGGATGCTCCGTTGACTGCACGACCGCTTCGATTAAGGCGCTTTGTCCCGGACGTAGTTCAGGAATGGGGACGAGACGACTGCGATCTTCATAGCCTCGCGGCAAATGAAACAAAAGATCGCTGGCCTTATAAATACTCAACTTTGCCAGCAACTGAGCAACCTGCTCTCCCACACCGGTCAGTGTTCGTATCGAATCATTCATAAAAGAGGTCAACAACTTGCTAGAAAAAAGTTTATGCAGCTCTAAGCTTAGCCCGTGAAACATGCATGTTTCATATGGCCTTAATTAAATCATAAAAAAAGGAAGCTCATGGCTTCCTTTTTTTAACAGGCGGCAATTAAGACGCTGTTTTAGCCGCTTCAGTCGGCGCAGCAGCCGTTGCAGCGGCACTGCTTGCAGCAGCGCTCGCATCCGCAGCAGCATCCGCAGCAGGCACAGCAGCAGTCGCAGCATCGGTCGCAGCTTGTGCAGCTTGTGCAGCACTATCTGCGGTGGCAGCAGCGGAATCTTGCGCTTTTTGCTCTTCATGCTTTTGACAACCCACAACAGCAAGTGTCGATACAATTGCAGCAGCGATGGCGATGTTTTTCAATTGAAGTGGCATAGCAGTGTCTCTCACAGATTTAAAAAGGGCAAACAAAACGATAGCACATCCTGTGACAATCACACACCATCCTTGTAATACAACGCCTCGCTATTTGAACAATTACATTCATACTGCTAAATAAGCAGCAGAAGCGAACTCAAATCGCAGGCACAAAAAAAGGAAGCCGAAGCCTCCCTTTTTTCAACACTATACAAAGGATCGATTAAGATGCAGTTGTAGTAGTAGTTGTAGTTTCAGAAGCTGGTGCAGTTGCAGTTGCTTCAGAAGCTGGTGCTACAGTAGAAGCTGGTGCAGAAGCTTCAGTTACAGCTGGAGCAGAAGCTTCAGTTGTAGTTGTAGTAGTTGTTGTTTCTTCAGCTTTCTTTTGGCAACCAACGATAGCTACAGAAGCAGCAATAGCAGCAGCGATTGCGATTTTTTTGAGTTGCATAGCATCACTCTCACAGATAAAAAAAGGGGGATTTAAAAACCAACTGTTAATCTGCACTTTTTTTGCTATTAATACCTACAATATCAAACTGTAGGCGCAAGAGCTCAGGAACAGACTAAATGGTGATATGATCTTAGCATTGGTTTTTGTGAAAAACCACTGTTGTTTCATAAAAATTTTTTAAGTATCAATCTATACAGATATAAACAAAAATAATACTGATAAAAATCAATATATTAAAATTAAATATTAAATAGCGATAAAAATGTACTATAAGCTAATATGCTCTTGTTTTTCCTCAGTTACGAAGATAATTCGGTCCGTCTTCTGCTGCTTCGCTTGTTCAAGCGAGTCATGCATTCGTCTCAATAATGGATCAATCGCTGCATGATCCAGTGAAATCTGACTCACTGCAAACGTCAACTGCAGGGCTTTTAAAGACCCCAAAATCTTGACCAGATCTTTGGCCAATACACTGGCACCCGACACAGAGGTATCACACAGCAAGATCACTAAATCCTGATCATCTAATTGTACGAAAACATCACTGCGGCGAATTCGACCCAAAACCTCCGCAGCAAAGGTCTGCATGGTTTGCACATGATGCACGCGCCCTTCAGCACGAATCATGATCAAGCTGACAGGAATCTTATTGCGCTGATGATAAGGCAGCAAGTAATGGAGGCTGGTATGTAGCGCTTTCAAACGGGGTAAACCACTGACTGGGTTCAAATCGGTTTCGATATCCGATTGCTCATGCCCCGTTTTCTCAAAACGCCAAGCGCCAAGCAAGGCAAACAGTACCAATAACGCTTGCAGCGCATGGATCGGCATCGGCACACTGCTTGCCAATACATCCGAAAAATGAGCCACAACTAAAGCACAAATCCCTAAAATCAAACTCTGACTAAGGATAAAGCGTCCATTTAAGCCTTGCAGCATCGCCAGCATTGCAGCAACAGCAATACTAAAACCAACCAGTGCGACCCCAGGGAAAAGCGCTAATAAACATACCACAAGGATCGTATCGCAGACACTGGAAGCAATAAACACCTCACGCTTGTTGACCCAGATCATTTGACAGATAAACAGTACTGCGCTGGCCAAACTATAAGCCAGACAAACCAGTGTAAAAGAGTTCGTCAACCACTTCGTCAACGCAGCAATATGCCACTGCCCGAGCGGGATCAGTTCCCACTGCATGGTCCAGCCAAAAACGACCAGCGCCAGCAATCGAATCAGGAGACCCGAAAACTGCTGCTGAGCCAAGCGACGATAGATACTGGGAGAGATTAAAGCTGCAGGACGAGACAACATGAGTTAAGTCACAATGAAAAAGATAAAATGTCTGATGTTTAAGGTGATCATCTGTTCAAATGGCTTTAAAAGCAGAATCAGATCTAAAGTTACTTCCTTGAACAAGCCTTGATCTACAACATTTAACGATCTGAGCGCTGACCAACAATCATGGTCAGCACACATGCATCAGTAATGAAAAACCACGCTGATGTTAAAAGCGAAACGCTCTTAACGAACAGCATCACCCCAAGCTGGGACAACCGCTTGCATCAAAGGTTTCAGTAATTTCAATGGGCACGCAAAAACCTGACCATTATTCAGGAAGTCAGAACCCCCTTTAGCATCCACTACCGTGCCGCCAGCTTCGCGAACCAATAGCTCCCCTGCCGCAATGTCCCAGCTCTTTAAACCGAGTTCGAAGAAGCCATCGTAACGACCCGCAGCCACATAGGCGAGGTCCAATGCGGCTGAACCACAACGGCGGATTTGCGCACCCGCTTCGGTTACGGCAAGCAGTGACGCAAAATGTTCTTTGGCAAAGCTCTTCACCACACCACCACGCTCCGCGCGGTAGGGATGACCGACAGCAAGATTGGCATGTTCAAGGCTCACTTGCTCAGAGACACGCAAGCGACGTTGATTCAACAATGCACCGCGTCCACGGCTCGCGCTGAACATTTCATCGCGCACCGGATCATAGATGACGCCATGTTCGGTCACGCCTTTATACTGCACCGCGATTGAAATGCAAAAATGCGGCAGACCATTCACAAAGTTTGTCGTACCATCTAAAGGATCAATGATCCAGCACCATTCCGGCTCTGAGCCTTCTTGAAAGCCTTCTTCTTCACCTAAAAAACTATGCGTTGGATAGCTTTTACGCAAAGTGCTGATCAGTAAACTCTCCGCATAACGATCAACACGTGTCACTAAGGTCGTCATACCCGCAGAACCTTTGCTCTCGACTTGAAGATCAATTTTATGGCGGTTTTGATGCGCCTTAAGAATTTCGCTGCCGACCAATTGCGCTGCGCGCGTCGCCATCACCACCATTGGTTCCATGTACCGTCACTCTTTAATAAGGCTTGTCTGTAATAAGTCGGGTATTCTAACGTATCTTCTGCACCTAGGGCTAGAAAAGCGCTAAAAAAGCATGCACTGCAATAAAAAAAACGGTGGTTTGTCTGCACCTCGCCATATCCAAGAAGAATTCACCCGCTATAAGGCTACCCCCTCCCTTGGAGATCAGTCAAAAATCAAAATCCGGGTCAACATCCATGGGCACGATAACAACTTTAACTAGACAGTCCATGTTTGACCTTTTAGTTAAAAAATGAATATCGTTGTCATTTTTTACTGAAAGTAAAAACGGTCAGGCATGCTAAATTTTACGTTTACAAATTTAGACATGGTTTATGTAATGCCTCAACAATTCACACCATCTCGCTACACTTTCCCGTTGTCAGCGCTCGCGCTCGCGCTGGCTTCGCTGTCTACACAGGGTTATGCCGCAGACAGTGGTACGACAGCAGACGCCCCCCAACAAGTGACGGTCACCGGCTCTCGGATTTCACGCGCACAAAAAGAAGGCGCGACCAGTGTCACTGTCATCACCAGTGCGGAGCTGGAAAAGAAGGGCTATAGCAATGCATTTGATGCCCTGAACGGTCTGACCCAAAATACCGGTTTCACGCAAGGTGCGGACTTCGGTAATACCTTTACCCCAGCCGCAAACGCGATCAGTCTGCGTGGTCTGGGTCCGAACCACACCTTAACCCTGATTGATGGTCACCGCGTCGCCGACTACCCCGTGCCTTATGATGGCTCCGAGAACTTCGTCAATCTGGCCAACATTCCCACGGCCATGGTGGATCGCATTGAGATTTTAAATGGTGGCGCTTCCGCAATTTACGGATCTGATGCGATTGCGGGGGTGGTCAACATCATTCTCAAGAAAAAATTTGATGGCGTTGAAGTGAATGTCAAAGGCGGTGGCACCAGTCATGGCGGCGAAAATCTACGTTTTCAGCTCAGCGGTGGCAAAACTTGGGATGATCTCAATCTGGTCTATGGCCTTGAGGTCAGTGGTCGCAATCCCATTTGGGCACGCCAACGGGACTTTATGTCAGATCGTACTCGCCTCGGTGAAACACCGACCGTTATCCTAGGACGTAAAGACGCAGAATCAGGCAAGTATCTCAATCTGGGTGGCTGTAATTCTGCGGCAGGATTATTTGGCGGTAGTGTCAGCAGTATCGGCAATCGCTGTGTAAGTGGTAAAGCCAGCCCAGACTTCTGGACCGTACAAACGCTCAATCAAAGTGAAAACGGCTACTTTAGTCTGGACTACACCTTGAATGAACACACCCAACTCTTTGGTAATTTGTTGTTCGGTTTCAATCACACGGAAAATAACACCCGTGGGCCCAGCTGGACCTCAGCCGCAAACTCGACCAGTTACTTCCTGAACCAAGCCACAGGCGGATACGAATCGTGGACCAAGCGCTTTGCTCCTGAAGAAGTGGGCGGCGTCGATCACACCAATAAAGAATGGGATGATACCTCTGCGAATGTGAACTTTGGCGTACGCGGTGATATCGGCGACTCGACCTGGAAATATGAGACGTCGTATAGCGGCTCGACTTACACCAGCAAAGCCAGCGTTTATGGTCGCCTGCTATCGAGTGTTGACAATTACTTCTTAGGCCCACAACTGGGCGTTGATCCCGATGGCGTGCCGATCTACAATCCCAACGTAAATCGCTTGAGTCAACCATTGACCCCGACTGAATTCCAAAGTATTTCGGGACGCTCGATTGAGCGTGATAAATCATGGCTGCACACCATCAGCGCATCAGCCAACGGCGAATTATTTGATCTTCCTGCAGGTGCTGTGAAATTGGCGGGTGTGGCAGAGTACGGTCGCCAAGGCTTTTCCAATACCCCTGATGCGCTGATCAATCAGGGAGCTTTTTATAATGCTTCGCAAACCAATAGCTATGGCGGAACCCGAACGCGTCAAGCTGTCGGTACCGAACTGTTCATCCCCGTTTCATCACTCCTCAATGTGAACTTTTCTGGACGTTATGACCGCTATGCCCTATCCGACAGCAGCATCGACAAATTCACCTACGGCAGCAGCTTTGAATTCCGCCCCGTGAAGACCTTGTTGTTTCGTGGTAACTATGCATCCAGCTTCCGCGCACCCGACATGAATTATCTGTATCTCAAAGAACAGCATGGCTACTACTCAAACACAACCGATTACTGGCGCTGTAAACAAGCGGGGCAACCCCTCAGCACCTGTGATTTCAATAACATGTCGCCAGGCGCCAACTATACCCTGACCGGAAATCAGGCTTTGAAACCTGAAGATGGCAAATCATTTGGTTTTGGCTTTGTCTGGTCACCGACCAAGAAATTTGATCTATCCGTAGACTATTGGGATATCACCATCAATAATCTGGTCACCAATCTCGACGCGGATAAAATCCTGCGTAATGAAGCGGACTGCCGCAGTGGTATTCGCGATATCAACTCCAGCCTCTGTCAAGATGCCATCTCACGTGTCGTGCGCAACCCTGATAATGCCGTTGTGGATGCAGGCGTGATTAATCACATCAATATCATTCCGATCAATGCGGCTAGAGAGCATGTGGCAGGCGTCGATTTAGTCGGCAAACTACGCTGGGATAGCGAGGACTTTGGCAACTTCTTATGGACCACCAACTATACACAGGTGGTGCGCCATACTTACCAACAGTCCGGTGATGACCCTAAAGACAACTACTTGGCGGACCTCACCAATACTGACTGGCCGAATAAGCTGAATACCAGTCTGACGTGGAATCTGGATAAGGTTTCCTCAACAGTACTTCTGAGCCGCAATGGTAAAATCCCCAATGGTGAACAGACGGGTTACCTTAAACCGGGCGTGACCGTCAACTGGAGCGCAAGCTACAAAGTCACCCCGAAAGCCACGGTCTCTCTGATCGTGAACAATGTCTTCAATACCATCAAACGCGACGATACTGGCGGCTGGCCTTACTATCCGGTTGGCAGCTATTCTCCGTTTGGTCGTCAAGGCTGGCTCGAGTTTAACTACCACTTCTAAAGTTCACTAACATTTTATTCCCAACAAAAAGCCCACGTGATACGTGGGCTTTTTGTTGGGAATAAAAACAACTTGCTAAACAGGTTCCGCATAGTCAACGTTAAGACCAAACAGGTTCACAACATCCAGCAATTGATCACTTTCTGGTTCCAGCGTTGATCGATTCACCAGATAATCGCCATCCCAGTCGGCATAACGTGTCGCATTACTGGCCAGACTCATCGTATAGTCATCATTAAACGCAGTTTTCTCACGTTGATTTTGCTCTAATTGAAAACCCTGCTGACCCAAAAAGAACACCAAATCGGTCATCGCGTTTTCAAGGCGCCAACCGTTTGCGGCATAGAGCGCCATTTGTGGCATCGCATTCAAATCACAGGTCAGCCAAGCCGTACTGCGGGTTTGCAAACGAATCCGTTCAAAGCTCTCAAACACCTCATAGGTAAAGGAGAATGGATTTTCAAAACGTCCCACACCAACAATATTCCCTTGACCTGCAAACTCAAGCTCAGTAGGCAGTACCTGCTCATCAAAATACGCATGGAGCAAGCTGCTCAGCGCTTCAACATCTGGAATTTCAAAGGCCGGATAGTACAAGCTTTGCTGCTGATGCGCGGGTTGATACTGCATCGGATGGTTCTGCGGCTGATAGCGGTACTGCACTTCACCCTCGACCATCGCACTGAAGGCATAAAACGTCACCTCAGAGACATGCAATAAATCATAGTGCGCCAGCACGGCCGCCACCAGTCCACAGCTTTCCATCAGACTCCGGCGATAATGTGGAATATGGTGTGCAGGCTCCGCCAGCACATCAGACAGGTACTGTGAATGGGGGCGCCAGAAATCCCACTCATAGACAATCCCTTGATCCGTACTCGCCGTGGTCAATACCGCAGGGGTCTTGGCATGTAGGGTATTACTCTGATGTCTACGGGCGAGCGGATAGGTAGTTAAAGAAGCCGCAAGCTCTGAAATAGTCAAATGTGTACTGGAATATACAGGTGGAACGGGTAAAGGCATCTGCTCAGGCACAACCAGCGGCAACGGATGCGCGGGCAGGGCGGATGTGTTAGGTAAAACTTGCAGTCCGTGTTGGGAAGTTTGAGGTTGGATGGTGTCGATTGGGAGGGGAACTTGTGCATCTAAATGAGGCGGGCTTTGACCCTCATTCACGTTGTGATGCATCTGAATGTCATGACCATTGATCAGATCATCTATGAAATCAGTCTTTTGAGATGGTGCTCCTGTCGTGTCAGTTTTAGTACCGAGGGGGGTCGAATCGTCTACTCTTGAATCAGTCATTTGACACGCTCCAATCGTTAAAACTCACCTACGAATGTATAAGATAATGAGTCAAAATTGAAGCTTTTTTTGTCGGCTTGCTGTGAATCTTGCAAATGAATTGTTTCAAACATTTTACATCGCGCATCGCACAAAAAATCGGATCAGGCGACATCTGGGTAGATCAGACTGGATGTCGCCTGATCCGCTGCTCACACATGGTAAAATACATATAAGGTACGTTAAGCTTCACGTATTAAAGGGCTGTAAGTTTGGTCAAAAAGGCACTGACTGAACGGCTAATCCCTGCGGCATCCAAGCCTTCTTCTTTCAGCATCTCCCCATGTTCACCGTGGGCAAGAAAACGATCGGACAGCCCTAAATTCAGGACAGGCTTGATGATCAGCATCTGATGTAATGCTTCATTGACCGCACTCCCCGCACCGGCCATCACCGCATGTTCTTCAACAGTGACAAAAGCCTGATGAGTTTGCGCAAGTTGTTTCAGAAGCGCGGTATCTAGCGGTTTGATGAAGCGCATATTCACTACGGTGATGCCAAGACCCGTCTCAGCCAATTGCGCCGCGGCTTCAAGTGTCACCATCATTCGACTACCAAAGGCTAACAGCGCAATTTGCTGCGGATGACCCGCATTAAACGTTGCCAGTACCTCAGCTTTGCCGATCGGGAGTGCGGTAAATGTCTCTTCGATTTTACTGCCGACGCCTGCTCCGCGCGGATAGCGCACTGCTGCTGGGCCTGGATGTTGATACGCGGTATGCAGCATTTGCCGGCATTCGTTTTCATCTTTTGGCGCCATGATCACCAGATTCGGTAGCGTGCGCATGAAGGCATAATCAAATGTGCCTGCATGGGTCGCGCCATCCTCTCCGACCAAACCTGCACGGTCGATGCCAAAGGTAACGTCCAGATTCTGTAAACAGATATCATGAATCAGTTGATCATAGCCACGCTGTAAGAAGGTGGAATAAATCGCAACCACCGGTTTGATGCCTTCGCACGCCATGCCTGCCGCAAGCGTTAGGGCATGCTGCTCGGCAATCGCCACGTCAAAGAATCGATCTGGATAGCGCTTGGCAAACTCAACCATACCTGAGCCTTCGCACATGGCAGGAGTGATTGCAAGCAGACGCGAATCCAGTGCTGCCTGATCACAGAGGAACTGCCCAAAGACATCGGAGTACTTAACCGGTTTATGAGAAGCATATTTGGTGCTAACCGCACCGAGTTTATGAACGCCCAGTTTGGCAATTGCATGGTAGCCAATCTGGTCTTGCTCAGCAGGGGTAAAGCCTTTGCCTTTAGTGGTATAGACATGCAGCAAGCGGCAACCTTTACGATCCTTTAACGCATTGAGCACACGTAGCAGCTCAGGCAAGTCATGACCATCAACCGGACCAAAATACTCAAAACCTATAGCTTTAAATAAGTTATCGGTGTTAATTTTAAAATGATCAGACGTCGGTTTACGCGCACGAAAATCCCAATTCGGGCGCTGACGCACTTCAGGTGTGCCGTCATCATGGGCATGGACATAGAGTCCGTTTTGCCATAAACCAGACAGATGGTGCGCAAGTCCACCGACACTCCCTGAGATCGACATATCATTGTCGTTTAGTACAACCAATAAATCGGCTTGATGCTGCACTGCATCATTCATGGCTTCAAATGCCATACCTGCCGTCATGGCTCCATCACCAATCACACAGGCAACCCGCGCCTTTTGCTGCTGATAGCGCAGCGCAAGTGACATGCCGAGGGCGGCTGAAATGGAGGTAGAGGAATGACCAACACCAAAAGTGTCAAACTCAGATTCATCACGTGCTGGGAAAGCCGCCAAACCATTTTTACTTCGAATCGTTGGTAACTGTTCACGACGACCCGTCAGTACTTTATGGGGATAAGCCTGATGACCGACATCCCAGACCAAACGATCACGGGGTGTATCCAGAATACGATGTAACGCTACGGTCAGTTCAATCACCCCCAGATTGGCACCAAAGTGTCCGCCACTTTGCCCTGCGGCATAGAGAATATAGGCGCGCAGTTCTGCCGCCAACGTCTGTAGCTCGGCTAAATCGAGGTTATTCAGCTGCTCAGGGGCATCAATAGCGTCTAATAACGGCGTATCGGGGCGCAGCTCTGGAATTTGGGTATACATCATAGCGTTAAGATATGCCGGAAGCTTAGTTAAAAATATTTGCTAAACCAATGCTTTGTCTATAAGAATAATCATTCAAAGTCACCGTTTGTATCACAGCAATTGCTAAAACTGCCAATCTAAAGTCGAATCGTATCACTCTCGCGCAAAATGACCTAGTCACAAGATGCAAAAGCATGCCTTGGAATCTAAAACAAAGCACGATTTCAGATCAATTGCACATTTGTCATCCAAAATAACGCATTAAAGCAGACTGATGCCTATCACATGGCCAACAGATTGCGGTCATGCAGCGAGGATACCGATAAAAACGACTTGAAATTACCAGACCTCAGCCCGATTAATCATAGGTCAGTCCTATGACAGATCAAACATGTCGTCTATACACCCTTTTGTTTTATCTAACAAACAGAAAAACTTAAATGACATTGTTACTAAGCCACATAGTGGGATCACACCAAGCGGTCTAAAGCTAGGCTATAATATCAACCCTTTAACGTATGACAGAGCACGTAATGCCAGTAGAGTTCGTTGCTGCATCCAAACTGCCGACCAAGCATGGATTATTTGATATTTCAGTTTTTCAAGATCCTGAATCTGGTCAAGAGCATATCGCACTGTCTATCGGACTCGTTGTCGATCCATCGGTCGCGCCTTCTGATGCTGCAATCAGTGCCAGTATCCCAACCTTAGTTCGCCTGCACTCGGAGTGCTTAACCGGTGATGCGTTCGGATCATTACGCTGCGATTGTGGTCCTCAGCTCAATTCAACACTGGCACTTCTTGCAAAAAAAGGACGCGGCGCACTACTCTATTTGCGTCAAGAAGGTCGCGGCATTGGGCTACCAAACAAGATCCGTGCTTATGCACTGCAAGACCAAGGCCATGACACGTTGGATGCCAACCTGATGCTGGGCCTGCCTGCGGATGCACGCACCTATGAAATGTGTCAGGTGATGCTAAATTTCCTGAATGTACAAAAAGTTAATCTCATTACCAATAATCCAGCTAAAATCGAAGCCTTAGTTGCGCTTGGATTAGATGTCGTCGAGCGGACTCCATTACACGTCGGCGAGAATCCACACAATGCTGCCTATATTGAGACCAAACAAAAACGTATGCGCCACATCAAAGCATAGTGGCGAAACAGCCAAATCTGAGGACAAAGGATTGTCCACACTATTGCTATGGGGCACTCCTCTACTTGCCTTTTTAGCCTTTTCAGGACTGTCATCATTCTGGGTGCAAGTACCTTATGATGAGTGGCGCCTGACCCAAGTGGTCATCTTGCTGCTGCTCTCTGGCTATGCGCTTTTTAGCTCACTCCCCAAAAAATCGGCACTCACACCTCAGATCCATCGCTTGCTTGCTATCGGCATTCTGATGATTTTTGCGCTCATCATCATAACCGTGTCACAGGCGCAATACCCAGATCGCGCAATAGCCGATGCTGCACTTTATACTTTGCTGCTGGCGGCTATATGGGTACAGGCCATACTCATGAAACGCGCCCCTGCGCTTGCACCTCAAATTGCAGCGGTATTGGCACTCCTCCCATTGCTCACCTTGGTTTTTTTACCCCTCAGTATCCTCACCACGATATTTGCTCATCAAGAGTCCGTATGGCATCAATCCTTTAGTAATATTCGCATGCTGGATGATGCTTTACTGCCATGCTTATTTTTACTCTGGCAACGTCCCGCATGGCTTGCGAAACACCCCGCTCAAACGCTTACATTCAACGCCATGCTCACCATTGCGCTCTACGTCATTTCGACCCTGTATCTGATCGCATTCTGGATGGATGGCGCGCGGGCTGGGCTACTAACCATCATCATCGGTTTAGGGCTGATTGGATTATTGCGCCGTGACCAGTGGTCCTCATTACGCTTACCCCTTTTCACGCTGGCGGTCTCTGGCTTGATCTATGCCCTTCTCGTCCAACTGCTCCCCACAGATTTTGCGGTCAGTGTCATGCGTACCGATAGCTCCCAGCGTACCCTACTATGGCAAAAAGCACTCGATCTTTGGCAAGCCCATCCTGTACTCGGTGTAGGTGGCGATCATTTTGCACTGGCCAAGCCATGGCTACTCAATGCCCACCCGCATAATTTACCCTTGCAGTGGATCAGTGAATGGGGTCTAGCTGGACTGATGACCTTAATCCTGTTGTTACCCATCATGCTGCGCATACTCCATCATCGGCAAACCTTACCCGCCTTTGCCCTCGCTGCAGTGGCCGCAGTTGGCATCGACGCCATGGTCTCGGGCGTGCTGGTTTATCCGCTCAGCCAGATGCTAGGTTTATGGTCAGTCGCATGGTTGATCTCTTTACTACCTGACACGCACCTAATATCAAACACTGAAAAAAAGTCTATTGCATCACACTTTCAAATTTGGCAACGAAGCTTTAAGATCATCACAGCTTGGGCCATAGTAGCCATGTTGGTCATTCATGGTCGTGACTTGGTTTGTGTCCACTGTGTGAGTGTGGACAGTGAAAACGCACCTCGATTTTGGCAATTTGGTCGGGCATTACACCTTGAAAAACAACATATTGCACCCACAATGCCAGAATAGTAAAACCTTAAAACTGCATCAAACCGGATGTTTAAAAGGCACTGATGCAATGAAGTACTTAACCGCCACAGAGAATGCGATGACCCCTCATGACTTAAGTGATGCCCCTGCACCATCCGATATTGATCGGGTTCGTACATTCTTACTCGATTTGCAAACGCGTATCTGTCGGGCGCTTGAGATCGAGGAACAACAGGGCGGTGGCAGCGCACGTTTTTTCGCTGATGAGTGGCAACGTCCGGAAGGCGGCGGTGGGCGCTCCTGTGTCTTGCAAGGCGGCGATGTGATTGAAAAAGGGGGGGTGATGTTTTCACACATTGACGTTAAGCATCTCCCTGCTTCTGCGACAGCGCGTCATCCCCAGATTGAGGGTGCAACAGCACAGGCATTGGGACTATCCATTGTCATTCACCCGAAGAATCCTCATGTCCCGACGAGCCATGCCAATATCCGCCTGTTCATCGCACAAAAAGAAGGTATGGAACCTGTATGGTGGATGGGTGGAGGCTTCGATCTGACCCCCTACTACCCTGTGCTTGAAGACTGTGTCGCGTGGCATCAACAAGCCTTTGAAGTCTGCACACCATTCGGAGAATCCGTCTACCCTGAATATAAGACCTGGTGCGACAACTATTTTTATCTTAAGCATCGCGATGAACAGCGTGGTATCGGGGGGTTATTCTACGATGATCTCAACACATGGGGCTTTGCACGTTGTTTTGAATTTATGCAGGCGGTCGGCAATGGTTTTTTAAATGCTTACTTGCCCATTGTGCAAAAACGCAGAGAGACCCCCTACAGCGAATCCGAACGTGAGTTTCAACTTTATAGACGTGGTCGTTACGTGGAATATAACTTGGTGTATGATCGCGGCACCTTATTCGGATTACAAACAGGCGGCCGGATTGAATCGATTCTGGTCAGCTTGCCCAACCTCGTCAGTTGGCACTATCGCCCAGAATGGGCCATCGACTCGCCAGAGGCACGCTTGACGTCATACTTTTTAAAACCCCGTAATTGGTTGCAACTGGATCAACAATCAACATGACCGCTCAAACCGCTATCAAGAAATTCGCCGTGATTGGTAACCCGATTGCCCACAGCCGCTCACCCGAGATCCACCAAGCCTTTGGTCGGGAAATGAGCATCCGGCTGCACTATGACAAAATTCTGGCGCCACTGGATCAATTTGCAATCACCGTTCACGATTTTTTTGCACAAGGTGGCAGTGGCTTAAATGTGACGGTTCCCTTCAAAGAACAAGCCTTTCTGCTATGCAATCATCTGACTGAGCGGGCTAAAGCAGCCCATGCCGTCAACACCTTATGGATGGAGAAAGACCAAATCCATGGCGATAATACCGATGGTGCGGGTCTCGTCAACGCGCTCAATCTATTGAATTGGCCGCTCGATAATAGTCGCATCTTGATTTTAGGTGCAGGCGGTGCAACACGTGGTGTGGTTCTCCCCCTTGCTCAAGCGGGCGCACTGGAAATTGTCATCGCCAATCGGACTCAAAGCCGTGCGGAGTCCTTGGTCGCTGATCTCAGTCCCTTCATTTTACAATCGGCTCAGAACACATCGTTGAGTACCAGCACGCTTGACGATCTGACGGGTCACTTCGACATCATTATTAATGCAACCTCCGCCAGCTTAGAGGGTAGCGGTATCACTCTGCCCTACACGCTCACGTTTGATTACGCGTATGAAATGGCCTATGGCAAACCGTCCAGCTTCATTGAACATGCCAAACAAAAAGATGTACCTACGGCTGATGGTTTAGGAATGCTGATCGGTCAGGCTGCAGAAGCCTTTTTTGTATGGAATGGTGTCCGCCCATCCATTGAGAGCGCTTTATAAGTATTGGATGGATGATGACAATAAAAAACCAGAGTGCATACCACTCTGGTTTTTTTAAATCATGAAGGAGTACTTATTTCGCAGTTTGTGAAATATCGACTTTCAACGTGTCTGAAGTTGATGTAGGCGCACCGAATGTTCCGGCAGCTTGGCCAGTAGGTTCTACGTCATGGAAAACAACGCCATTTTTCCAAACGACACGCTTCTCAGCAGAACCCTTTTCATCGGTTGCTTCTTTTTTCACAGCTTTATGGGCTTTATGTTTCACTTTTTTCACCGCTTCATGGGCAGGCTTTGCTGCGGCTGGGGCGGCGGCTGGCGCTGGTGCCGCAGGAGCAGCTGCTGGCGCATCGGCTGCATATAAAGGAAAGCTGATACCCATTGCTAAAGTAGCCGCTGCAAAAGTCAAACGAGTGAAATGTTTTGACATGTTCATCACGAAACTCCAAGTTAGTTTTCTATATTGATTACAGTATCTAATACAAATATTGATCTTTATATATCGCGCTAAGTCAGAACAGATGCTTAGTTTGTCTATTATCTAACCTTAAAGCGCGATAAGAATACGACAAAAATGTTAACCAGCTCATATAAATAGAGTCAAAATGTTATTAAAAGGTGAGTTTGTGTGAGCATCGCTCACATGCTGAGCGAAACCAAAAACAACAACGTAGCAAACTCCCTTCTAAAAACTATAATCAACAAATACATTAAGTTGAGAAATTCACCTTGATGAACAGATTTAAATCCCGTGCGAACCATGCTGCGTAAAGCAGTCGACCAGAAAATCCATCACCGCTCGTACGGCAGGGGTATTGTGTAGGTCCTGATGGACGGCCAGCCAAATCTCTCGCTCAAGTCCGCCCTCCCCGAGACCAACCCTTGCAAGCCCTCCGAGCTCCCCTAAAAAATAAGGCAAGACTGCCACTCCAACCCCAGCACACGCAGCGATGCGCTGAATTTCAGGACTATTGGTGCGCAGAACAATGGGCCGATCCGCCAGATGAGCCGACAGCCAACGCTGTTGCACAGATTGCACCAGGCTGGAATCAAGCGCGATAAACACATAATCCTCAGACCTAGTTTTGGCTAAATAATCTGGTGCTGCATAAAATGCAAAGGGCATCATGCCAATTTTGCGTGCCACCAAGTCATCTTCCGTTGGACGGCTCAAGCGTACCGCAATATCCGCCTCGCCATGAGGCAAGGAGGCAATCCGGGTTTCAGCAATCATCGAGAGCAGGATGTTTGGATACTGCTGACGCAGTTTAGCCAGATGCGGCACAATGAAATTAGCCGCCGTGGCAGGCGGGACGCTGATCGAAACTTCGCCACTGATAGACTGCTGCCCCGCTTTGGCGATTCGCCCGATTGAAAACGCCCCCTCCACCATTTGATCCGCTATACTGGCGATTCTTTCACCATCGACCGTCAACACATAGGCGCGCGGTCTTCGGTCGACTAATTTAAGCTGTAGAGAGGCCTCAAGCACAGCGATCCGCCGTGCAACCGTGGCGTGATCGACACCTAACTTACGCGCTGCTGCCGAAAGAGATTTTTCGTGAGAAAATACCGCAAAATAATGTAAGTTTTCCCAATCTAGCATGTGCATTTTTCCACAATAGCAGTGAGCATCTGTGGAATTGTACCCCTTCTAATTTAAGTCCACGCTATGCATTATTGTTAATATTGGATTATTACTAAAATGACCTCCTCCATGCGCTACGCATACTTTGGCATCATCTTGACGACCTTCTTTTGGGGTACCAATTTTAATGCCGGGGCTTATATTATTCACTTCATGTCACCGATTACTGCCGCCACTGAACGCTTTGTCATTGCTACGCTACTACTGCTTGCCATCTTTGGCACACTAGGCCGTTTACGCGTCACGGCGCTCAAACAAAATTGGCTGCCTTTTATTGCCATTGGTTTTCTGGGTGTCGTGGGTTTTAACATGGCGATGTTCTTTGGTCTGCAATCAACGACACCGATCAATGGCGCATTGATCATGGCAACGACTCCACTGACCACACTTGCATTGGCTTACTTATTTGAACGTGAGCAAATGACCTTGCATAAGGTGATTGGTCTCGTCTTTGGTCTGGTCGGGGTGATCTTGGTTATTACTCATGGCGATATCATGCATCTACTCACGTTAAAAATTGCACGTGGCGATGCCATGATTCTGGCGGGGAGCGTCTCTTTTTCACTGGCCACAATCATTTCAAGGCGCTTTGTTCAACAGGCCACTCCACTTGAAACCACGACTTTCTCCATGCTGTTTGGCACGCTTGCACTGGTAATACTGAGCTTAGCCTTTGAACATCCACTGACTACGGTTGCCGCAATGCCAACCTCGGTACATCTCGCCCTATTTTATCTGGCATTCTTTGGATCGATGATTGCCTACTTATTTTGGTTCAATGGTATTCAACATATTGGCTCAGCCCGCGCATCTGCTTTTTTTAATCTGGTTCCAGTCTTTACCATGCTGGTTTCAATCATCTTTGGTGCGCTTCCCAATATTTGGCAAATTTTAGGTACTTTTATAGTCATAATTGGTGTACTCTTTACCACAGGCATTATTCAAAAACGTAAAATCACTTCCCTACCCCCACCTTAAAACAGCTAACACATAATTAAAAAAAAAGTAATGGCTGAAATGACCAAAATTTATGGCAATTACAGACATGCAAAATTTGCTATAGCGGTTTATGATTCGCCGCAGCGAAATTATGATCGCCCTTCGCATTACTTACTTTACCCACTAAAGGGGTCACTATGCCAACCTATAAAGCACCGCTTCGCGACGTTCGTTTCTTGATGAACGAAATGTTTGATTTCCAAGCTCACTTCGCAACACTGTCCAACGGCGCACTTGCCGATAGCGACACTGTAGACATGATTTTGGAAGGTACTGCTGATCTGTGTGAAAACGTTCTCGCACCTATCTATCAATCTGGCGACGAAGAAGGCTGTCATTTTGACAATGGCGTAGTCACCACGCCTAAAGGCTACAAAGCAGCTTACGACCAATTCGTACAAGGCGGATGGCAAGGTCTGTCTTACCCAGAACAGTACGGTGGTCAAGGTCTACCAATGTCACTGAATCTGGTTAAGTCAGAAATGATGGGGACTGCAAACTGGTCATTCACTATGTACCCAGGCTTAAGCTCTGGCTGTATGAATACCATTCTTCAGTACGGTACTGAAGAACAAAAAGACACCTATATGCCTAAACTGGTTGAAGGCACATGGAGTGGTACCATGTGTTTGACCGAACCACAATGTGGTACTGACTTGGGTCAGGTCAAAACCCGTGCTGAGCCAGAAGCTGACGGTACTTATAAAATTTTCGGGACCAAAATTTTCATCTCTGCGGGTGAGCATGATCTGGCTGAAAACATCATCCATATCGTTCTGGCACGTCTCCCAGATGCCCCTAAAGGTACCAAAGGGATTTCACTGTTTATCGTTCCTAAATTCATGCCAAAAGCTGATGGCACCATCGGTGAACGTAACCCAGTAACTTGTGGTTCAATCGAACACAAAATGGGTATCCGTGCTTCTGCAACTGCTGTATTGAACTTTGACGGTGCAGTGGGTTATTTGATTGGCGAGCCAAACAAAGGCTTGAATGCGATGTTCACCTTCATGAACACTGCGCGTATCGGTACTGCGGTTCAAGGTATTGCACACGCTGAGTTGTCTTATCAAGGTTCATTGCCTTACGCCAAAGAGCGCATGTCTATGCGTGCACTGTCTGGCAAAAAAGATCCTGATAAAGTTGCTGATGCGATCATTCACCACGCCGATGTCCGTCGTTTGCTCTTGACTCAAAAGGCAGTGGCTGAAGGCGGCCGCGCGATGATCTATTACGCAGCACAACTTGCTGACAAAATGACTGACGGTATCCTCAAAGGCGATCATGCTGAATACGAATACTGGGATGACAAACTCGGCTTCTATACCCCAATCCTGAAAGGTTTCTTGACTGAAATGGGTCTGGAATCTGCAAACTTGGGTATGCAAGTCTTCGGTGGTCACGGTTATATCAAAGAACACGGCATGGAACAAATCGTTCGTGATGCGCGTATCTCTACCCTTTACGAAGGGACTACCGGTATCCAAGCACTCGACTTGCTAGGCCGTAAAGTATTGCTCGGTAGCCGCGGTAAAGTGGTCCGTGATTTCACTGGCGACATCCTGAAGTTCTGTGGTCGTCAAGCCAGCCACAAAAACATGCGCGGTTTTGCATGGGATCTGACCAAGATCTGTGCACAGTGGAATACACTGACCCTGCGCCTGATGTTGATGGCACGTAAAGATCGTGATGTGGTTTCAAGCGCATCGAACGACTACCTGATGTACTCAGGCTACGCGATGATGGCGTACTTCTGGGCACAAATGGCGGCTAAATCTTTTGAACTGCTCGACAAAGGCGGCAAAGAACAACCTGAGTTCTATCAAGCCAAGATCCAAACTGCTGAGTTCTTCTTCGAGCGCTTGTTGCCACGTGCACAAGGTCATGCTGAAGCAATGATCAAACCATCTAAATCACTGATGCAGATGGATATCAGCAACTTCTCATTTGATTACTAATCATTTGAAGCGTTGAGAATCAAAAAGAAGGAAGCCTAATGGCTTCCTTCTTTTTATGGACTATATCTAAAGATCAAATTGCTATTATTCCATGCAAAAAGGAATGGTGCATAATATCTAATCATGCTGGAAAGGGGGA
Source organism: Aquirhabdus sp. (assembly GCF_046462495.1). Taxonomy (NCBI): domain Bacteria; kingdom Pseudomonadati; phylum Pseudomonadota; class Gammaproteobacteria; order Moraxellales; family Moraxellaceae; genus Aquirhabdus; species Aquirhabdus sp. The sequence continues at coordinate 267,678 of NZ_JBKGVE010000003.1, forward strand.
GGTATCCTCACAACCCTCACCAAACGCACATCCTCTTGTCCCAAGACATTAAAAGTAAAATCTCCAGGCCCTATTTCCGCAAACTCTGATGGCTTCAAAATCAGTTCATTACCACCTATCGTATATAGGCAAACCCCTGCAAGCACGTAAATTGTCGTACGGACACTAAGCTTGCCTACAAGTGCTGTCTTAGACTGATAAGTATTAGGAAATAGCCTATATTCATGCTCTGGTATATACAAAGCACGAACCACTTCCAATGAAATAGGCTTAACAGACACGAACGACCAATTCTGTTTTTTTAACCGCATATACCATCGACTCATATCAAGAAAGATATCCTATTGAGCCAGCCAAATCTCGTTTGAAATGCACGCTTCGCCAGCTCAACAATATTATTTAAAAGTGATAACCTACCTTTAATCCATAGGCAATCGCATGATTGTCGCTAAATGAACCTGCATATGCTGCAGATTCATTACCTGGAACTGAATAAGATCCTGTATGAGCTTCTGCATTCCCAAGCCATAAGTATTTCAATGCTAAGGATACATCCCATGCAGGTACTGGGTTATAGCGTAAACCAAGTCCTACATTCCAATTACCATTCGTCGGTCCCAATGTAGAGACGGGATTACCTGCACCACTGTCCCAACCAACCGCTGCGGTGCCCGAAAATTGAGGATCAAACTTGCGCCCCACCCCCAAATTAGCAGACCATTGATCTTTAGTATAATCAACAAGATTAAATCCTTGTGTCGAACCTCCTTTGCCTAAAAGAGGTGAGACTGTAGAAGCAACTTGACCAAATAAATACGGACGAACTGCAAAACTTGACCAATTTACCCAGCGTACATTCGCAAATGCTAATGTATTTTTCATAAGACCCATTTGAAAATCTAAATTAAGAGATTGGGGAGTTGTAATCCTGGTGATCCCTGAAGCATTTGTATTAATGCCAATGACATTTGTAAGTACACCTTTCACAGACTTCGGTAAAGAATTGATCAACCCACCCAACTTGGCAAGATTGACGGGATCTTGCAGAGCATTGACTAAGGGTACAGCCTCTTCTCCTTGAATATCATGATCAATTTCAGAGCGGTAGGTGATTGACGTTTTTAGTGCAATTTCAGGAATTTGGTAAGCAAAGCCAGCTAACCAGCCATAGGCGTGACTCTCTTTCAACGTTTCACTAAAGCCATTGAATAAGCTATAGGCAGACCCTCTTAACTCAACTTGACCTTTAACCTCTTGATACACGGCACCGCCAAAGAAATTAAAGTTTTTAATCGGCTGATAACCAATAATGGCCGAAATATTACGACTATCTAACTTAACGCGAGTTCCACCAGTAATACCTGCATTCAAGCTTTCGTTAGTGATCGGCAAAGAGCCAAGCACACGATCTGTCGGCTTTGTCACAAAATTATTTACGCCTGAATAGCTGGCATCCGCACCAAATGGCTCATCGAAAATCAATCCAAAAGAAATCTGTTCAAACGGCTGAATCTTGATTGCACCCACCGGGAATCGATAAGTATTCGCCATATCGCCAGTTGCCGTGATTCGACTACTGTCTGTACCTTCAATGGTAGGGTCCAATACTGTAAAGCCCGCTTCAGCATAATTTCCCGGTTGTAAAAATGCAGCAATCGATTGACCCGAACGGTCAATGGCAGCCGCAAAAAGGCTAGTTGTGGGGAGTACCATTAAAAACAAAGCAACAGACAGAGATTTAATTCTCATAAGAGACCGATCCATGATTAATAAAAAAGAGTGATGAAATCCACCATCAACAATTAATAAATCTAACTATTTGTTGTTAATGAATAAATATAAAAAATAATTACGAAACTACATGCCTGCCAATTTCAGCCGATTGGCTTGTTGACGGTACAAAACCACAGGGCTGACAGAAAACACATCAACCATTCCCATAATTTGATTGACCTCATTCATGTGATTTTGGTTATAGTTATCACGAATGACTTTCCCTAAATGGCTCGAACAGCGGGGAACTAAGCCATCACTTGAACCTGAAATCAATGGACTTGTAACAAGGAAGGCATAACTCAAAACATCAAGAGGATTGGTTATGATGCCAGTGCCCCCCCAAGAATAGTAATTGGTAGTGCTAGTTCCATCCGGTGACTTCACTTGCTGGTCACCTTCGCCACATTTGCTGGTCGACATCCCTTGTGGGAAATTTTTGTTGTATGCGGTCATGCCTGCTGTAGAAAGTTGTTTTACAGCTGCATAGCTACTTTGGCTATATGCTTGCCCTGACGAAATACCTATGAGTGAGAAAAAGGTATTTAATACGCCACCTATAATAGGTTTAGTAAAACCGCCAATCACAGGGGCATCCATGACATCGAGAACTCGATCAGCAACAGGTGACCCTAAATTAACACCGGCAACACCCGTTAGAGACGCAACCTGATTAGGAATCACCGCAGCAACATAGCGACCATCAAGAACACCTTGGCTATGCCCAACAAGATTCACTCTTTTTGAGCCAGTTATAGCTAGAATCTCTTGAATCTGATTCAACAATTGTTCACCGCGCACATAGGAGGATTCCGCCGCAGCAACTTGAGTATCAAAAACCTGAGCGCCATTTTCCGTCAGATCTGAACTGATCCCATAAAAATACTCAAAACCGCCAATTGAGCTCCATCCTGAAAGCCCATGTGCCAACACGATTGGATATTTGGTCTGCGCATATTTAGAGCTTACGTGTTCAGTATTACCATCACGACAGCTTGATAGCCCATCGGAATAGCTACAATATTGGTAGGTTGAAGTTGTAGTGGCGTGCGTAAGTGACACAGGGAAAACACTTCCTACAAGCATGAGTAAAGAGGCTGTATGTTTCATTAATAATGTCCTTATTAACTTTTTTAGATGATTGTCATTCATACGTATTTTTATTGCTGAATACCTGTAGAAATATCGTTCATGAATTCTCTACATCGTACAAACCGTAGCATGCCTATCCTTGATTTGGCTCGTATTGAGCAAAATGCCCTATTATTGAGAAATCACGAATATAAAGCATAAAAAATAATCGATAGTCGTATTTTTCAATCAGAGTTGCATCGACTGTTTTTTCCTTGCTACAGTGAAGAAGAATGGATAACAAAACCAAAGTGGTCACGAGTCGTATCCGCGCTAAGTGTGCGATATTGAGAAGATGATCTATTGATTGATAAATCACGTAGGGATGAATCAGAAAATTAAAAAGCAGCAGCGAGAAGAAAGTGCAAGTACATTCTTTGTACAAGCACTCTTAGATTATCTTCGAGGTATCGGAGTCAATTTAAGTGAAATGTTTGAGCCAACATTGCTAAGTAGAATGAGTACTCACGGCACACGGGTACCCATTTCACTTTGGCTGATGATGTTTGAACGCGCGATTGCTTTGACCAATGATCCCAATCTCGCCCTGAAAGTAGCGGAACAGATACAACCGAAATATTTAGGCATGTTTGGCTTTGCCGCGATGAGCAGCCAGTCCCTACGTGATATTTTTATTCTGCTGATGCGTTATGAGCAAATTATTGATGATGTCAACCTAACTAAACTCATCGAAAATGGGAATCGTGCTGAGGTCCATTGGTACCCTGTATATCAGCCCACCTCTCCCATTTTCATGCAGCAATCACTCGTCAGTATGGTCATTTTTTCACGGTGGCTAACATCAAATCCATCATTACAATTTGATGCCTATTTTAGCTTTAAACAACCCGAGCAGATTGATATTTATCAACGTATTTTTGGCGGTCAGATATTCTTTGATGCAGAGGTGACCAAACTTGTTTTTGATCATAGTCTCCTTAATTTACCCATTTCTCACTATGACTTGGAGACCCATAAACTGCTAGTTGCCCAAGTCGAAAAGAGTCTGCAAGCCATCAATCAGCCCAGCTTTTTGCAAAAATTACATGAATACTTATCCACGCATCTAGCCAACAATCTTATCTCGATTGAACAGTCTGCGCATGCTTTAGGCATGTCATCACGCACGATGCAATATGCTCTCCACTCATCAGGTATCACCTATCGTCACGTGCTCGACCAAGTTAGGAGGGAATATGCTGAACATTATCTGAGTAATACCAACTTTAGCTTAAGTGAGATTGCTTTTTTGTTGGGTTATTCAGAGCAAAGCCCCTTTCAAAGTGCCTTTAAGCGCTGGACCGGGGTTTCTCCAGGCGAATTCCGTAAGAAGGCGCAAATGTCCAAGACGTTATAGTTGTTGTGGTCTAACATCGTCTTCGCATGTAAACCACACAAAGATTTAAACTGATAAACTCACAATGAGTCTTCGATAAATTGAGCTGGCACACTCTGCGTCAACCACACCCCATTTTCAGAGAGAAAAAACTTAAAACCTTGCTGCTGCATCTGTAGCGCCTGAATCTTTAACACGATTGGTTTGCCATAGCGTTTACCAACTGAAATTGCAGTTTCTTGATGCTCAGATAAATGCACATACTGCCGTGATCCTGCCAAAAGCCCCTGCTCTCGAATGGATTCTACAAATCGAGTAGCGGTACCGTGATAGAGAACTGGTGGTGGTACTTGCTCTGGAAAGCTGCGCTGCACGGCCTCGGTCGAGTGCCCTTGTACAGCTCGAATCAGTGTGCCATCTTCTGAAATCGCAAATCGTTTTTTATCACTGCCATCAACCACAGCTTCAATGAGTTCATAGCTTAAAGACTTACCATCTGCGATCGCACCGACCAGTAAATCATCGATATTCGCCCACCCTTCCCGGTCAAGCGTCAATCCGATCACTTCAGGCTGATGCCTTAAAACAAAACTTAAAAACTTACTGATTTCGGTATCGTTCATTCAAACCCTCTGCACAATGCTTTATTCATCCATGATACCAGTACCGTAGAACTTGGATCGCAGCTTATTGAATAACAGCAACAAAAAAAGACTTTGAACATCTTCTTATTCAAAGCCTTTTTTAAGTTTTTATTAACCCGCCAAAAACTCAAGTAACGCTGCATTGACCTGATCAGCATGCGTCCATATCAGACCATGGGGCGCATCTTTGACCACCACAAGCTTGGCATCTTTAATCGCCTTATGCGTCTTCGCGCCCGAGATATCCAGCGGCACGATACGGTCACTGTCGCCATGAATCACCAAGGTCGGAATGGTGAAACGGGCTAGATCTTTGCGAAAATCGGTGCCCCATGCGGCAACACAATCTACGGTACCTTTCGGCGATGCCGCTACTGCAACGTTCCAGCTATACTGTACGACCTCATCACTGATCGAGACGCCACCAAGCACATCAACATTAAAGAAATCTTTTAAGAACCCAGCCAAGAATGCAGGGCGATCTGCGCGCAATCCTTGCTGAATGTCCTTAAATACACTGCCATCGACACCCTCAGGATTGTCATCGGCTTTCTGTAAGTAGGGCGGCACAGCGCCGATAAATACGGCTTTAGCCACACGTTCTGTACCGTACGTCCCCACATAGCGTGCAACCTCGCCGCCGCCCATCGAGAATCCGACCATCGTCACATCATGCAGATCCAGCTTGGTCAGCACTTTATTCAGGTCAGATGCAAAGGTGTCGTAGTCATAGCCTGTCGAGGGCTGAGTGGAACGCCCAAATCCACGGCGATCATAAGTAATGACCCGATAGCCCGCTGCAAGAAGCGCCGCTGTTTGTTTTTCCCATGACGCCCCACTCAGCGGCCAGCCATGGATCAGGACGACGGGCTTACCCGAGCCCAAGTCCTCATAATGCAGATTGATATGAATTGAGTTTTCGATTCCGACATTGACGAGACTCACGATACTTCTCCTGAAAAAAGAGGGTTCCATTCCACCCCAGTGTGCAACGAAACGTCATATAAATTTTCTTAAAATCGTGCTGATTGTGTTAATCATGATCAACTGGTCTAATGAATAGTTGATGAATGCCAAATGGATCACATCGTTGCTTGAAAACAGATCAGTACATTTACAAATTCCGCTTATGCCGTCACATGCTGCTAATGAAACACCACATAGTCGCACTACATCCTGATATAGAAAGCATAGATAATAATTTCACTGCCACATGGCAGGACAATTTACGGAGAACTGCTGCTATGAATGGTCTGCAACGCTCAACTCAACATCATATGATTGCTGGGGTTATGGGTGGGATTGCTGAACGGTTTGGTTGGAATGCTAACCTCGTCCGATTGGTGTTTATTGCAATATCGCTGGCCAGTGCAGCTTTTCCCGGAATCCTTGTCTACATTGTCCTGTGGATACTGATTCCCAAGCAACAACCCAATGGCTGGGTATCGCGCTAGTGCATCGCTAGAACCCAACCTTTTTAAAAGCCATTAACGCTTTATAAGCCCAGTTACCCCACTGGGCTTTTTTTTGGTTGCGATTCTTGATCATGATTCCGTCCCATCATTTATCCTGACAACAGCACTGCTCATTCTTTCTACAAGTCTGTATAAATAAAATAATTACTAACAATTATCTTTATATTCATAAGCATATATTGATTATTCAGACAAAACGATATTTAAGCATCACAATCACTATTTTTTATAATAATAACAAATACCTAAAAAATGACAGCCCTGAACAAGGTTACACGTGCTGATCACAAGTCATCCGAGTCAGTTACCATATTCAACAATAATCCTATTGCATCAAGCTGATATAGTCGATGATTAGCTCAATATTTCTATGAGCCCCTTATATTTCAACCTGCTAGAGGATTTTTATTCGTGAAGCATGTGATGACCCGAACTCTGATTGCCGCTGCCGTGCTCACGCAGATGACCGCAATCGCCTATGCTGTTGAAACCCCAACGCCTGCTGCACCTGTCGCAGCGACCACTGCAACCACCCCTGCGCCATTAATCTCGGGTATTGATGCGCAAAATGCCGATACCAGTATCCGTGCTCAAGATGACTTTTATGACCATGTGAATGGCAAATGGATCAAAAATACCGAAATCCCTGCTGACAAATCACGCTGGGGTGCATTCAATGAACTGGCTGAAAACTCCCTGAATCAACTGCATACTATCGTTGATACCATCAGTGCAAAAAAAGACATTCCCACTGGTTCCGTTGAACAAAAAATTGCAGACCTCTACGCCAGCTATACAGATGAAGCCGCACTAGAAAAACTTGGTGTGACTCCTCTGAATGCCGAGTTCGCAACCATCGATGCGCTGAAAGACAAAAAACAAATTGCAGCATACACGGCCCATTTAGCCAAGATCCAAGTCAGCTCGCCTTTTGAACTCGGGATCGGTCAAGATGCCAAAGACTCAACCAAAATCGTTGCAGGCTTTGATCAAAGTGGACTCGGCTTACCTGATCGCGACTACTACTTGAAAGACGATGAAAAACTAAAAGACGCGCGCGTCAAATATCAAGCTTATGTCGAAAAACTACTAACACTGTCTGGTGACGCTAAAGCCAAAGAAAACGCAGCAGCCATCCTTGCGCTTGAAACCGAACTGGCGAAAGTACAGTGGACCAAAGTGCAAAACCGCGATCCGGTCAAAACCTATAACAAAGTTGAAGTGGCAAAATTGGCAGGTCTAGTACCGCACTTTGACTGGAACAGCTACTTAGTCGATACGGGCCTCAAAGACAAAATCACCTATGTGATCGTTGCCCAGCCTAGCTACCTCAAAGGCTACGATCAAGTCTTGCAAAAAACACCACTGGATGTCTGGAAAGCGTATTACAAACTGCGCGTTCTCAGCCATTTTGCTCCAGACTTGTCTAAAGCCTATGTTGATGAAAACTTTGCGTTCTACGGCACCACCCTGCGCGGTACGCCTGAGAATGAACCCCGCTGGAAACGTGGTGTAAAAACGGTTGAAGGTGCATTGGGCGAAGGCTTGGGTAAACTCTATGTCGAGCAGTACTTTCCGCCTGAAAACAAAGCACGTATGGAGAAGCTGGTTAGCAACCTGATCGCTGCCTACCATCAAAGTATCGACACCTTAGACTGGATGGGACCTGCGACCAAGAAACAGGCACAAAAGAAACTGGCTACCCTGATGATCAAAATCGGTTATCCCAAAAAATGGCGTGATTACTCCGCGCTTGAAATCAAAAAGGATGATCTGATCGGCAATGAAATCCGCTCTGCGGCTTTTGAATACGCGTATCAGCTCAACAAACTGGGCAAACCTGTGGATCGTGATGAGTGGGAAATGACACCACAAACAGTCAATGCCTACTACAACCCTTCCCTCAATGAAATCGTGTTCCCGGCCGCGATTCTGCAACCACCATTCTTCAACGCCAATGCTGATGATGCGGTCAACTATGGTGGAATCGGTGCGGTGATTGGTCATGAAATCAGCCATGGCTTCGATGACCAAGGCAGTCAGTTTGATGAAGTGGGTAATCTGCGTAACTGGTGGACCAAGCAGGATCACGAGAAATTCGCCAAGAAAACCAAAGCACTGGTTGAGCAATACAATGCCTATAGCCCAGTTCCCGGTTATAACGTTAACGGTGAGCTGACCCTCGGTGAAAACATCGCGGACAACTCGGGTCTAGCGATTGCCTACAAGGCCTACAAACTGTCTCTGGGTGGCAAAGAAGCGCCAATCATTGATGGTACTACCGGTGATCAGCGCTTGTACTTAGGCTGGGCACAAGTCTGGCGCAACAAGATCCGTGATGCACAGGCGATTGTGTTCGTGAAGACCGATCCACACTCGCCAGCGCAGTTCCGTGGTAATGGTGCGGTGGTCAACCAGCCTGCGTTCTACAAAGCGTTTGAAATCAAAGAAGGTGACAAGATGTACTTGCCACCAGAAAAACGCGTGATTATGTGGTAAATCGTGTGGTAAATCAGGCGAACGCTTAAGACTAAAAACGAATGACCTGTTAAGCAATTAATGGGTCATTTTTTTAAACGAATGACACCCAGCCAAACTTTTTAAATCATGTTGATCAGATCGAGAGAATCCATGAAACAGATCATGACCCGTACACTACTTGCTGCTGCGATACTCAGCCAGATCAGTAGTCTATCCCATGCAGCAGAGACCACAGCGAACACAGCAACATCCCCTACCACAGCGGCAACGTTAGTTTCGGGCATTGACCCGAAAAACTTTGACCTCGCAGTACGCCCGCAAGATGATTTCTATAAATATACCAATGGCACATGGCTTAAAAATACCGAAATTCCCAAAGATAAATCCAGTTGGGGCGCTTTTTATGAATTGTATGAGCAGTCTCTGACCCAGTTGCAAACCATTATCACGCAAATGAGCGAAACAAAAGACCTGACTAAAGGAAGCGTAGAAGAGAAAATTTCATATTTCTATCAGAGCTTTATGGATGAGTCTGCTCTAGAGAAACTAGGGCTTGCTCCCCTTGCCCCTGAACTGGCTAAAGTTGATGCACTGAGCGACAAAACCCAACTCGCTGCACTGCTTGCCCATTTGTCTCTGATCAATGTGGTCTCTCCAATCGAGTTTGGAATCAAGCAGGATGACAAGGACTCCACCAAAATGACCGTGGGCTTGGGTCAAAGTGGTTTGGGCTTACCGGACCGCGACTACTATCTGAAAGACGATGCCAAACTCAAAGATGCACGCATAAAATACCAAGTGTATGTTGAGAAATTGCTGAGCATGTCTGGCGATAATGCTGCAAAAAAACACGCGGCTGACATCGTGAAATTTGAAACTGACATTGCCAAGGCGCAATGGACCAATGTTCAGAACCGCGACCCGATCAAAACCTATAACAAAGTCACCACTGCAAAACTTCCGCTGCTAACCCCGCATTTTGATTGGAATGCATATCTAACCAACGCCGGTCTGAAAGACAAAACCAATGAAGTTATCGTCAGCCAACCCACCTACTTTAAAGCCCTGAGTCGCATTATTGATAAAACGCCAGTGGACACATGGAAGGCTTATCTGAAGTTCCATGTCATCAATCATTTTGCACCTGACCTGTCCAAGGCTTATGTTGATGAAAACTTTGCCTTCTACGGCACCGTACTTTCAGGCACGCCTGAGAATACGCCGCGCTGGAAACGAGGTGTCGAGACCGTCGATGGCTCATTGGGTGAAGGACTCGGCAAAGTGTATGTCGATAAATACTTTCCGCCTGAAAACAAAGCCAAAATGCTGGTACTGGTGGATAACCTGATCAAGTCCTATCAGGCCAGCATCCACCAACTGGACTGGATGAGTCCAGCAACCAAGATCGAAGCACAGAAAAAACTATCTACGCTCATGGTCAAGGTCGGTTACCCCGACAAATGGCGCGACTACTCATCTTTGGAAATCAAAAAAGATGACTTGATCGGCAACGAAATCCGCTCTGCGCTCTTTGCCAGTCAATATGAAATCAACAAGCTGGGCAAACCAGTCGACCGTGCGGAATGGGGCATGACGCCGCAAACTGTAAATGCCTACTACAACCCGTCGCTCAATGAAATTGTCTTCCCTGCCGCAATCTTGCAGCCGCCATTCTTTGATGCCAAAGCGGATGATGCGGTCAATTATGGCGGGATTGGTGGGGTTATCGGACATGAAATCAGCCATGCCTTCGATGATCAAGGTAGCCAATATGATGAAGTGGGTAATCTGCGTAATTGGTGGACGGCCGCTGATCATAAGAACTTTGCGGTCAAAACCAAAGCATTGGTTGCACAATACAGTGCGTATAGCCCAGTTCCCGGCTACAAGGTCAATGGCGAACTGACACTCGGTGAGAATATTGCAGACAACTCAGGGCTGGCAATTGCCTATAAGGCGTATCACCTCTCGCTAGCAGGTAAAGAAGCTCCGGTGATTGACGGTAAGACTGGAGATCAACGCTTGTACTTGGGCTGGGCACAAGTCTGGCGCGAGAAAGTGCGCGATGATGCCGCAATCATGGCCGTGAAAACAGACCCGCACTCGCCGTCTGAATTCCGCGGTAACGGCGCACTACTCAACCAACCCGCCTTCTTCAAAGCCTTTGATATCAAGGAAGGTGACAAGATGTACCTACCACCGGAAAAACGCGTGGTGATGTGGTAAATCGTGGAGTAAGTCGTTTGATAAGTCAGGTACAAGACCCGCATTAGTCCTGTGATCAATCCCAACCTGTTAGAGCGACAGGCTGGGATTTTTTTGAGGCTCAAAGAAAAACTTTCGTTACGCTTTAAGCACATATCACCTTCATTTTGGACTGAATTCTGCCGTCAAATCTTCATTTTTCCAGTCTATAATGCAATGAAGCTCATCACAGTTATCTCCTATGTCTCGTCCAATCTTAGTGATCAATTGCGGTTCATCATCGATTAAATTTGCACTCGTTCCCGAACACGTCGCAGCCCATCAAGTGCGTCGCTCGGGACTGGCAGAAAACTTAGGCACACCGGAAGCCTTACTGAATATCACAACCGAAGATGGTAAAAAAACTTCATTTGCGATTCCGCACGCGGATCATCAAGCGGCACTGACAGAAATTTTAAAAAGACTGGGGGATGAACAGCCGATTGCGATTGGTCATCGTGTGGTGCATGGTGGTGAGAAGTTCACCCATGCCGTGCAGATCGATGAGTCGGTCTTAAACGCGATTCGTGAGACCACGCCGCTTGCCCCGCTGCATAATCCTGCGAACTTGCAAGGGATTGATGCCACCTTGAAGCTGTTTGCAGATTTACCGCAAGTCGCCGTATTTGATACTGCATTTCATCAGACCATGCCCCCGCAAGCCTTTCGCTATGCTTTGCCAGAAGATCTGTATAGCAAGCATCACATTCGTCGCTATGGTTTTCATGGCACCAGTCACGCTTATGTTACCCAGCATACTGACCAACTCGTCGATGGCGACAACGGATGGATCTCTGCACATTTAGGCAATGGCTGCTCCACCTGTGCTGTCTGGCAAGGCAAGAGTATGGATACCAGCATGGGTCTCACCCCGCTAGAAGGTCTGGTGATGGGCACGCGCAGCGGAAATGTTGATCCTAGTCTGCACATTCATCTGACCCGGACACTGGGCTGGTCACTCGAAGAAATTGACCAGATCCTCAATAAAAAAAGTGGCTTACTGGGTCTGTCAGGTTTATCCAATGACATGCGCACCCTGACTGAAGCGGCGGCGGATGGACATCGCGGGGCGCAGCTTGCCATTGATGTCTTTTGCTATCGCCTTGCCCAGTCATTGGCGGCCATGAGTTGCGCATTGCCTGTGTTTACGGGCATTATCTTTACTGGTGGGATTGGTGAGAATGCAGCGGTGATCCGTGCCAAAACATTAGCGCTCCTCCCCCATTTTGGACTCTATCTCGATATCCAAAAAAATCAGAAAATGATCCGCGGGGCAGAAGGACGTATAGATCAGGGCGCGGATGACACGGAACTTGGGATCAACGCCTATTTAGGACGTCAGATCTGGGTGATCCCCACCGATGAAGAAGGTCAGATCGCACGCGAAACACGGAGTGTGCTGGACTTATAAGGGTCGCTTGTATGACACGCTTTTTGCGATAGCGCCCATAACACCACGAAAACATTAGTAAGACCATTTGAAGGGACTTTTTTCATGCAAACTTTTTTGATCGTCCCCACCGGTATTGGCGTCGGCCTCACCTCAGCCTGTTTAGGTTTAATCCGTGCACTCGATATGGCGGGTATGCGCGCGGGCTTCATGAAGCCTTTTGTACAGGCAGAACTCAATGCCGATGGTGATGGTAGTGACCGTTCTAGTCTTCTGGTCAGTAAAACCTTAAATCGCCCTGTGGTGCAAGCCATGCAACAAAGCACGGTCGAACGTATGCTGGGTGATGGTCACATGGATGAACTGCTTGAGCAGCTCATGAGCATGAAAAATGAAAGCGGACAAGGCCAAGATGTCTTGATCGTTGAAGGACTCGTACCCACCAGTGAAAGTAGCTATGCTCCTCAGCTGAACGCGGCACTGGCCCAATCTCTCGATGCCAGTGTAATCATCGTCACCACGGCGGATATCGACCACCTTGAAGGGCTTGCTGATCGTTTAGACCTCGTCGCACAAGCCTTTGGGGGCACAGCTTCGGAGCGAACCCTTGGCTACATCTTAAACCGTGTCAAAGGCGTGACCGAAGCGGCGTTGGGTGAACCTGCTGAACTAGCCGTTCTGCAAAGTCGAATCATTCAGGCACTCAAGCCACTTTCCCAAGACATGGGAACCGATAACTTTCATTTAATCGGTGTAGTGCCTTTCAATGAAGTCTTAAGTTCACCGCGTATTATCGATGTCGCACAAGTGTTAAGTGCCAAGTTCTTAAATCGCGGCGAGGCCACAGAGCGCCGCGTCCGCCGTGTTTCTTTGTGTGCACGTACCGTGAAGAATATCCTATCTGCACTCACGCCAGATACGCTGATTGTCACGCCGGGTGATCGGGAAGATGTCTTGGTTGCGGCTTGCCTTGCCTCAATGAATGGCGTGCCGCTGGCTGGCGTGGTTCTGACGGGTGACTATCTGCCCGAGGAACCGCTACTCCAGCTCTGTACCAATGCTTTTAAATCAGGCCTGCCGGTACTGTCGGTGGATAGCGACTCATTTGAAACCGTGCAACGGTTAAGCCAGATGAGCAATGAAATCCCTGCTGATGACCATGACCGTGCCGAACAAGTCATGGCCACCGTAGCACGCCATCTTGATATCGACTGGCTGAAAAAACACTTCGCAGCACAGCGCTCCGAACGTCTGTCTCCATCGGCATTCCGCTATCAACTCGTTAAAAAAGCCCAAGCGGCAACCAAGCGAATTGTGTTGCCCGAAGGTGCTGAGCCGCGCACCATTCAAGCGGCGGTCATCTGCCAAACACGGGGTATTGCGCATTGTATTTTGTTAGCAAAACGTGACGAGGTTGAGGCGGTGGCATTGGCACGTGGCATTACATTGCCCCCTAGCCTTGAAATCATCGAACCCGAAAGCATCCGTGCACGCTATATCGCACCGATGGTGGAGCGCCGCAAAGGGAAGCTCACAACCCAACTTGCAGAAGCCCAATTGCAAGATACCGTGGTACTGGGCACCATGATGCTGGCGCTGGGTGAAGTCGATGGACTGGTATCGGGTGCAATTCATACCACCGCCAACACCGTACGCCCCGCCTTCCAATTGATTAAGACGGCACCCGGCTTTAGCCTAGTGTCCTCAATCTTCTTTATGCTGCTGCCTGAACAAGTGGTCGTCTACGGTGACTGCGCGATCAACCCTGACCCCACTGCAACCGAACTGGCTGAGATTGCGATCCAGAGTGCCGACTCCGCTGCGGCATTTGGCATTGAGCCACGCGTGGCGATGATCAGTTACTCAACCGGCGAATCCGGTACCGGTAGTGGCGTAGACAAAGTCCGTGAAGCCACTAAGATCGCCCAAGAGCGCCGTCCTGATCTGATGATCGATGGTCCGTTGCAATACGATGCTGCGGCGATTGAAAGTGTCGGCAGACAAAAAGCCCCCGACTCCAAAGTTGCTGGACGTGCCACGGTGTTTGTATTCCCTGACTTAAACACTGGGAACACGACCTACAAGGCCGTGCAGCGGAGTGCCAATGTGGTGAGTGTGGGACCAATGCTACAAGGCTTGAACAAGCCTGTGAATGATTTGTCACGCGGTGCATTGGTCGAAGATATTGTCTATACGATTGCGCTGACGGCGATTCAGGCTGAGGGGTAAATCAATAATCAAAGACGTTCTGGGCAATGCTCAGAACGTCTAAATGCAAAATCAAAAGCCTTTTCACTTCACCCGATGCGACGCTCTCTCCGCTTGATAATAGCGTTTTCTTTCCGCATAACGCTGCGCTTTAAACTGCCGAACTTGCGCCGCTTGATGCTGCTGATACTCATAATGACTGGCTGTAAGCTTTGAATACGGCAACATGCGAGCATTTGACGCACAAGTGGTTTGGGAGTAATGCACCCCACCGCCCGCATCCTGACACTTATAAACATCATGCGCTAATGCAACTGAAGAAACTAGGCATAGTCCGAAACCTGCTAAAACCAGCCTCATCCCCAGACTCCTGCACGAACCGACCAATTTTCTACCGGCCACTGATGATCCAGTGCATGGGCATGCAGACGCTTATCTGGAGTCACCGTGATCGGATGATCAACAAAATTCAGTAAGGGCAAATCATTAAACGAGTCCGAATAGCCCCAGCTGTTGTCCAGTTTCTGGTCCGGATTATGCTGCGCCAGCCAAGCATGGAGATGATGCAACTTGCCTGCTTGGAAGCACGGCTCACCCGCAAGTTTACCGGTGTATACGCCATCAATGATTTCAGGTTCGCTTGCAATCAAATGAGAAACACCAAAAGCCTGTGCAATCGGTGCGGTGACAAAACTGTTGGTCGCGGTGATGATCACGATTTCATGACCCGCTTGACGATGTTTCTCAATCGCTGCAATCCCCTTTGGACGCATCGCTGGGCGAATGATGGTATCGAGATATTGATCATTCAGCGCTTTTAATGCGCTCGGAGCTTTGCCTTTTAAAAACTGAAAAACGAATTCATTGTAGGCCACGGCATCTAAAGTGCCGGATTGATAATCCGCATAGAACTGGTCGTTGCGTTTGCGATGTTCAGCTTCATCCACCAAACCTTGCGCAATTAAAAACTCGCCCCACTCATGATCTGAATCCAAATCTAATAAGGTGTGATCCAAATCAAATAACGCCAATTGCATGCTCGCCTCCAATGGGCTCAAAAGTTATTAAACAGATTAAAAATGCAGCATTTTCGCCAATGATGTCGCCACATCTTGACTTCTAAAATTCACTTAGTGATTTAACTCACAAAAAACTGTAAAAACTATCCCCGTAAGCCTACAGAATTTCGGTAAAATAACATCAAATTTCATGTACTTTCCTTGCGTTTATATCAGCTTTTAGAAGATGTCACGATGTTATGCCCTAGTATGACACGCGATGATGAAAAATAAGGATGGTCATGCACCACATTAGGCATATTTTCTGGAATTGTTTCAATGATAGATGCAGATGGCTTTCGGCCCAATGTCGGCATGATTTTGTGCAATGCACAAGGTCAGGTGCTGTGGGCAAAACGAATCGGTCATAATGCGTGGCAGTTTCCACAAGGTGGGATTTCCGAAGGTGAAACCCCAGAGCAAGCGCTGTATCGCGAGCTTTGGGAGGAAGTCGGATTACAACCTACGCATGTGAAGATTCTGGCTCAAACCCAAGGCTGGCTTCCTTATCGGTTGCCGCATCGCTATGTGCGGCAGGACGATGCCCCACCGGTTTGTATTGGGCAGAAGCAAAAGTGGTTTTTACTACAATTGACCGCAAGCGAATCGGAGATTCATCTGGATGCCCAGACCCCTGCAGAGTTTGATCATTGGATGTGGGTGAGTTATTGGTATCCGCTGACCGAAGTGGTCGCATTTAAGCGTGAAGTTTATCGCAAGGCATTGCTTGAGCTGATCCCGCATTTGCCCGTTTTAAATTAAACGTTGTTGGCTGAATAGACCTTATAAAAGAATTGATGCGACCTAGCAATACGCCTCTTGATAAATGATCATCCTCATACGTCAATGCTTATTTATCCAGGGAAATAAAAGATAAGACAACCCTAAATCGGAATTGGAGATGTCATGCAGATTGAAAGCCTGCGCAAGATTGTACAAGACGTAGATGCCGCACCAAATCTCCATGCGGCACTCGAAGTCATGGTACAACTGGTTGCCGAAGCCATGGAGACGGAAGTGTGTTCGGTCTACCTCTTGGACGAACGCAATCAACGCTATATTTTGATGGCGTCCGTTGGCTTAAACGCAGATTCAGTCGGAGAAGTGTCTCTGTCCACCACCGAAGGTCTGGTGGGCTTGGTGGGACAACGTGAAGAAATCGTCAGTCTTGAGGATGCCTCCAGCCATCCACGCTTCCGCTACTTGCCTGAAACGGGTGAAGAACGCTATAGCGCTTTCCTCGGTGTGCCGATCATGTATCGCCGCAAGGTTATGGGCGTTATGGTTGTGCAGCACCGTGAACGTCGTGCCTTTAGTGAAGCAGCAGAATCCTTTCTCGTGACGTTATGCGCCCAGCTTTCTGGCGCCATTGCTCATGCGCATGCGGTCGGGCAAGTGGATGTTTTTAGAAAACCCAATAGCGCATCCTCCCCGCAAGTTTTCCAAGGTGTCTCCGGTGCCGGCGGTATTGCGATTGGTCGTGCAGTCGTGCTGTATCCTCCTGCTGACCTGTCACTGGTTCCGGATCGCAAAATTGATGATGTGAAATCCGAGCTGGTCGTCTTTAAAGATGCACTTGAGATTGTACGCAAAGACATCCGCGATCTAGATGAAAAGATGCAAAAAGCCCTGCTCGAAGATGAACGCGCCTTGTTTAGCGTTTATCTTCGGATGCTGGACGATCATGCACTCCCCGCCGAAATCAATGCCAAGATCAAAGCCGGCAATTGGGCTCAGGGTGCAGTCCGTGCGGTGATCGATCAACATACCGCTCATTTCGCGCAGATGAAAGACGAATACCTGCGTGAACGCGTGGCTGACTTGCGTGACTTGGGTCGTCGTCTGCTTGCGCGCTTGCAAGCGTCTGACAGTCAGCATCGTGAGATTGGTGAAGAAAGTATCCTCATCGGTGAGGAAATCTCGACAGCGATGCTGGTCGAACTGCCACTGGATAACGTTGCGGCGATTGTTACGACCGAAGGCGCTGCCAACTCCCACATGGTGATCGTGGCACGTGCACTGGGCATCCCGACAGTGATTGGCGTCACCGAACTGCCGACGACATCACTCGATGATGTCGAGATGATTGTCGATGCTCATCAGGGTCGTATCTTCGTTCATCCGATCCGTCAGCTCCGTCAGCGCTATAAAGAGATTCAAAAAGAAGAGCAACAAGCCGCGCAAGACCTCAAAGCCTATGAGCGCCGCGAAACCATCACCCCAGATGGTCACGTGATGCCGCTGTATGTGAATACCGGTCTAATGATCGATGTGATTCGCGGTGCACAGCGCGGAGCCAAAGGCGTCGGGCTGTATCGCAGTGAAATTCCCTTTATGCTGCGTGAGCGCTTCCCCGGTGAAGAAGAGCAACGTCTGATCTATCGCCAACAGCTCAGCCACTTTGCAGGCAAGCCTGTAGTGATGCGCACACTCGATATCGGTGCGGACAAAGACTTGCCCTACTTCTCGATTGAAGAAGAAAACGCAGCCTTAGGCTGGCGTGGTATTCGCTTTACGCTGGATCATCCTGAGATTTTCTCAGCGCAAATGCGTGCGATGCTTAAAGCCAGTATCGGACTCAATAATCTGCATATCCTCTTCCCGATGATCACCTCGGTCAGTGAAGTGGAAGAGTCGTTATATCTGCTTGATCGCTCCCTGCATGAAGTGCAGGAAGAAGAACAGGTCAAGATCAACAAACCCAAAGTTGGTGTGATGATCGAAGTACCAAGCGTGCTCAGCATCATTGATGAGTTGTCTGAATTAGTCGATTTCTTCTCTGTCGGTTCTAACGATCTGACCCAGTATCTACTTGCGGTCGATCGTAATAATCCGCGGGTAGCGACCTTGTATAACCACTACCATCCTGCAGTACTTCGTACGTTGAATCAGTTGGTGAAACGCTGCCGTGAGCTGGATCGTCCTGTCAGTATCTGCGGTGAAATGGCCGGTGATCCGGGTACAGCGGCGCTGATGATGGCGATGGGCTTTAATGCCTTGTCGATGAGTTCATCCAACATCCTGAAAGTGCGTAAGGCTCTGATTCAGATTCCTCTGACTGAGGCGCAGCAGCTCTTGGCTGAAGTGCTTAAGATGGATAACCCCGCGGTGATTCGCAGTTGGGTTGAGATGTTTATGGTCAATAAAGGTCTGGGTAGTTTGATTAAGCCAGCGCAGAAGAGTTTGGGGTAAGTCACGATATCTATCATGGTGAACTCTCATGGCAAAGTATCGAATATTGAGTCTGGATGGCGGTGGTCTACGCGGTCTCATCACTGCCCGTCTGCTTGATCGTCTTAACAAACATCCGGATATCGCAGGATGGCTTGATGGCGTTCAATTCTATGCAGGCACATCCACTGGCGGCATTCTTGCGTTGGGACTGGCTGCGGGCAAAACTCCTAATGACATTGGCGATCTCTACAAAGATAAAGGCCAAGAGATTTTTGATGATAGCCTCTGGGACGACATCCGCGATCTAGGTCGGACTATCGGTGCGGAATACTCGAATAGAAACTTAAAAGCAGAACTCAAAACCATCTTCGGTAACCAGAAAATCACCGACCTCAGCAAGAAGGTCGCCATCCCAACCTTTGATCTCGACAATGGTGCACCAGCCAACCTGCGAACATGGAAACCCAAGATTTTCCATAACTTTAAAGGCTCCGACTGTGATGATGACTGCCTAATCGCAGATGTCGCACTCTATACCAGTTCAGCACCGACTTACTTTCCATCAGCCGATGGTTATATCGATGGCGGCGTCTTTGCTAACAATCCCAGCGTGGTGGCGATTGCACAGGCGATCTCACAGAAGAATGATCCTACTGAGCGAGCGAGTCTAGATGAGCTGGTTTTGCTATCTGTTGGCACGGGTGTCAGTCTGACTTATATCAAAGGACAAACCCTCGACTGGGGCTATGCGCAATGGATCAAGCCGCTGATCAATGTCTTGACGGATGGAGTGTCTGGCGTATCGGATTATCAATCGCGTGAGCTACTGAATGATCGTTATCATCGACTACAGATTGTCTTTGCACCCAATGAGACGATTCCATTGGATGCGGTTGATAAGCTAGATCGTATGGAGCAGATCGCGGCGGAGTTTAATCTGGATGAGACTGTGGCATGGATTAAGAATGAGTGGCTTTAAATCAGAGATTAAAGATGACAGCCCACCTATTTATTTACTTTCAGGTAGGTAAATTAAGCACTGCTTAATACTTTCTTTGGCAATAAAAACACTGGGACTGCCTTCACCGTAGCCCCCAAGCTCTTCGGGATCAAACACAAAAGCTAAGCCTAAAGGTGTAGGGATAAATTTTATATCTTTATAATCAGTTTCCGTCATTCGAAAACCTTCCGCGCTACTTACTTGCTCTTTTTCTAAATCGCTGCGGATTAAATTAGACAGTGTTGTGAGGCAACTCGAAGATGTTTTGAAAAAATAGTCTAAAAATACTTCATTTGATACGTCATGAGTTGAGACATAGTGACGAAGAATAGATCCATAGTGACCGTGTGCATTTCCAGCATCGTAACCCGAGTTACCGCTACTTAGACTCATTAGATTATTGTAGTGTCCAACCACTAATATACTATTGCTACACTCTTGATCAAACTCGCATAGGGAGGCATTTTCCAAGCCCGCCTCATTGATTTTCTCATCTTTAAGAATGGGCACAATTGCGTTAAATGTAAAAGGACGAGTTGGATCTATCCATTCAGCTTCCTCAGGCGTTAGTGTTTGCGATGCAAAGATGCTTTTATGAGTGACTGAAATCTCTTTATAGGTAATCAACTTTCGCATTGAAAAACGTAACTTCCTTTCCTTTTTATTAGCGCTATGCGTCCATATCCCCGATGCAGTTTTTTTATCTTTAGACAGCTTCCCCGTAAACTGCTCTTTATAAAGTACCTTTCCTTTTGGATAAGCATTATCGGCAATAATATACTTCATTGAGAGTTTAAAAGAATTGCCATGAAAAGTAGTCTGCTCAAGATTAATCACTTCGCCTTTAAACTGTCGAGGATATTGATAAGTAGAAGGATTATCTTTCGAATAAAACAGCGTCATTTGAAAAGGCGTTCCATCAGAGAAACGACCTTCATAAAAACCACCAACAATGGACTCTATACGGCTTTTATCTTTTAAATAGTTAACATCTGACGTATCAGCGAAAGCACACTGCCAGAGACATAAAAGTTGAGCCAAAAAAAGGAAAATCAGCTTATTTTTCATAGTTATTAGTCTGATGAGAAGGGTCTTAGGCAATTTAGCATCATGCACGGAATAGCAGCTCTTCATCTGTATGCTACTTCATTCCCCTACTACAAATATATGCAACTCAGGCTGTTTTTCTCATCACCAACAACGCTACCAGCGTAATCAATGCCGCCGCTGATAAATAAAAGCCAACATACGCCACCCCATAATGCCCCGCAAGCCATGTCGCGATATACGGCGCAAGCGATGCACCCAGAATCCCCGCAAAATTAAATGCCAATGACGAACCCGTATAGCGCACAGGTGTGGGGAATAACTCGGCAAGTGCAGTGCCTAATGGTCCGTAAGTAAAACCGAGAAGCACGGAACCAATACTGAGGCATACCAGCATAGCCGCTGCATCAGTCGTGGCAAACAGCGGCTCAAAGCCCAGTCCAAATGCCAAAATAGCAAGCGTCGCGGCAATCAATACGGCGCGAGGACTATAGCGATCAGACAAAACGGCTGAGAGAGGAATGGTCACGCAAAAGAATAAGATGGCGATCATCTGCAAGACTAAGAAGTCTTTGCGGGCAAAGTGTAAAGCCGTAGTGCCCCAACTTAAAGTGAAGATCACGATCAGATAGATCAACACAAAACCCGCCAGCGCGACAAAGGTCCCGAGGAGTACTCGGCTGCCATACTCTTTAAACACCGTACTGATCGGCAGTTTAACGCGTTCATTATTGGCAATCGCCTTTTGGAACTCTGGGGTTTCGGTGAGCTTCAAACGGACATATAAGCCTACGATGACAAGTACGCTACTCAGCAAAAAGGGAATGCGCCAGCCAAAGTCAAAGAACTGGGCATCGCTTAGCGTCTTACTCAGGATTAAAAAGATCCCCGTGGAGCATAGGAAGCCCAGCGGCGCGCCCATTTGTGGAAACA
Organism: Aquirhabdus sp.; assembly: GCF_046462495.1. Classification (NCBI taxonomy): domain Bacteria; kingdom Pseudomonadati; phylum Pseudomonadota; class Gammaproteobacteria; order Moraxellales; family Moraxellaceae; genus Aquirhabdus; species Aquirhabdus sp. The sequence continues at coordinate 289,572 of NZ_JBKGVE010000003.1, forward strand.
TGCCGTACCACGCCCGTTTGCCTTGCGGTGCATTTTCAGTGGCGAGCAAGACTGCTCCGCCCCATTCCCCGCCCAGACCTAAACCTTGACCAAAGCGGCATAAAGCCAGTAACAACGGTGCAAGGATACCGATGGATGCATACGTCGGGAGTAAACCGATGATGACTGTTGAGAGTCCCATTGTGAGTAATGCCGCGACCAAAGTGACTTTACGTCCTACGCGATCGCCAAAGTGACCAAATACCGCAGAGCCAATTGGACGCGCAATAAAAGCTAACGCAAAAGTGGCGAAAGACTGTAAAGCAGCTGTGGTGGGATCACCCGCAGGGAAAAATAACTTAGGAAAGACCAATACCGCAGCAGTGGCAAAGATATAGAAGTCAAAGAATTCGATGGTGGTGCCAATCAGACTGGCAAAGAGTACTTGAGCGGGCGAATTAGCGGAAGAGTGGGTAGATATATCCGTACGTGTTGTCGTCATAAGTCATCCCCTTTGCGCTTTATGTCAAAATGATAGAACACCACACTTGTTATAAACGTTTTTCTAAGCCTTTGCTAAAAATCCAGATCAGGCGTACATCCTTGTACGCCCTATACATCGTCGTACGCCCTATACATCGTCCTTGAAGGAATTGCCCTTTTACGGGTTAGTCCGCTTTTTTGATCATCAGCAGTGCTGCCAATGTCAGCACACCCGCCGCAGCCAAATAATAACCAACATAAGCCAAGCCGTAGTGACCCGCTAACCACGTCGCGATATATGGTGCCAGTGATGCACCAACAATACCTGCCAAGTTAAACGCAAGCGATGCGCCAGTATAGCGAACGGCAGTTGGGAAAAGCTCTGACAACGCCGTACCGAGTGGCCCATACGTTAAACCCATGAGGCTTAGACCAATCGCCAGGAATGCGAGTACTTCAAACGAACTACTTGCCGTAAACAGTGGTGCAAAACACAGACCAAAAACAATAATCGCAATCGTCGCCGCAATCAGCATAGTACGTGAGCTATAACGATCGGCAAGCAGTGCAGAAACCGGAATCGCCAAACCAAAGAACAACACGCCGCCCATTTGCAGGATTAAGAAGTCCTTACGGGTGTAATGCAGTGCGCTGGTCCCCCAACTGAGTGCAAACACAGTCATGAGATAAAACAATACGAAAGTAGCCAACGCTGCGAAGGTACCGACCAACACTTTACCACCATGCTGAGACAACACCGTGCCTATCGGCAGTTTGACGCGTTCGTTGTTCTCTATCGCTTTTTTAAAAGCTGGGGTTTCATGCAAGGTTAAGCGGACATACAGACCGACCAAGACCAACAAGCTACTGGCCAGAAACGGAATACGCCAGCCAAAATCAAAGAACTGCGCTTCGGTTAACGATTGAGTCAATAGCAAAAATAAACCGGTGGAGCACAGAAATCCAATTGGCGCACCCAATTGTGGAAACATGCCGTACCATGCGCGTTTACCCGCAGGCGCATTTTCAGTGGCGAGCAATACTGCACCGCCCCACTCCCCGCCCAAGCCCAGACCCTGACCAAAGCGGCAGAGCGCCAGCAGCAATGGTGCCAGCACCCCAATCGACGCGTAGGTTGGCAGTAAGCCAATAATAACGGTCGAAATCCCCATGGTCAGCAGTGCCGCAACCAACGTGGCTTTACGACCAATCCGATCACCAAAATGACCAAAGACGGCTGAGCCAATCGGACGTGCAAAGAACGCGAGGGCAAAAGTCGCTAGGGACTGCAAGGTTGCGGAAGTCGCATCGCCTGCTGGGAAAAAGAGTTTTGGGAAAACCAATACCGCTGCCGTGGCATAGATATAAAAGTCAAAAAACTCAATCGTGGTACCAATCAAACTGGCAAAAAGGACTTGAGCCGGAGAATTGGTTTTGGAGAGCGCATGGGATTGAGACATCAATGATTGCTCATATTTTGGAGTTATGTGAAAGAACTAAAGCGAATTTAGAAGAGGCGTAGTCTAGTCGATTTTTAACCGAGTGTTAAGGGATGTAAACGGATTAGATCATCTCAGCGGGCTGAATACGGACATCTATAGCACTGTTTAATCCTCAGTCAAAGAACAAGGAAAACACAATAATTGATAGGTCTTTTTATCGAATGGACCATAAAAAAAAGCCCACCGAAGTGAGCTTTTGAGATCTCATCAACTTAGCGTTTACATCCTAATTCCGTAGCTTTTGCATCAAGCGCCGCGATCTTATTTTTAGTTTGCGTTTGTGCTAATGCGGTTAATCCGGCATAGGCACTGCCATTACTGGACGCAATATTATTTTGTTTGATGGTTTCTTGATGAATCCATTTACACTTCGCCACTCGGTCACTCTCATCAACTGGTGGTGTGAGGTCGCTTATGCCAGTGATATGACTACTGTATTGGCTGGCACAGCTCGCCATCAGCAGGCTCAAACTCATTAAGAAAATAGACTTTTTCATAAACCACTCAATAAAATAATTCACTAACATCTTCTAACATGCATCCATTTACACAGTCAACCACGTTAAAAACAATGCTTAAAAAAAGCCCAAATCACAAGGAATGGGCTTTTTAGGATGCTTGAGCGCTAGAGCAGGGGACTTTTCACATAAGCGCTTGTGAAAAAACCCTTCCTTCAATTTTTTAGGATTGGGCACGTGCCAGATGGCGAGCTTCCTGAACCGCACGCCAGCCTGCAGCAACTTTGGAGGCCAGATTGCCAATACCTTCAAGCGTCGCAAAGCTAATGGCAGCAGCATTGAAGGTGAGTTTTTTGATTTGTGCACTGGAGTGCACACCAGAGATGCACCAACTGACAAAGTGCTCGCAGTTATTAAATAGAATATGGTAGTCGTCTTCGCCCAAGCGGCTATAGGCTCGCTCTACGCTCTCGGCCCGATCAAACTTGCGGTCATGATCTTGCACCCAAAAGCCAAAGCCATTATCAAAACGTTCAAGCGAAGTAATCGCAACAGGGCCTTTCACTGCGAAGCCATCGATAAAGCCCGCATAATGCATTACACGCTGATCACCGATATAGATGCCATGATGGGTAAAACCCATTCTTGGGGTGACGACATGATCACCGAGACTGACTGACTTGCTCACACGCTATCTCCAACGAACAAAGGCGCTGCCACCTCAAAAAAATGCTCAACAAATAAATATTGTCCAAAAAACCATCTGGTCAATTAACGTCCGCATATTACGCCTAACACAAGAGTTGCGTCAATCACATGTTTCCCGTTTTATGCAATTTTTGTAAAAAACGGATAATGCCCACCAGACACAATTTCTGAAATTTAAGGTATGCTAGGATTTAACCGATAATGACCAGTGAGTCCGATCCATGACCGCAGAGCTAGACTTATATACGAGCGTCCCTGCCCTCATTGGCTCTTTGCTTGCCAAACGACGGATTGAACGGGATTTATCGCAGACGGAAGCCGCGCATTTTTTGGATATAGGCAACTCATCTTGGTCGCGGATTGAGAATGGTGAAAGCTCACTGACGCTTGAACAGCTCTTCTCGATTTGTCATGGCATGGATTTAAAGCCGAGTGGATTTTTGGCCTTGGTCGAAGAAAAACGTGACCTGCTAGCGCGTAAAGGCGTGGTGGTCAGCCTACATAAGCTCAGCAAAAAGAAACAAGTCAAACTTGCAGATGCCTTGAAGGGTAAAAGCGGCAAGGACAGTAAAGGTACGTTTGTCATGGAAGTGACAGGTACGGGCCTTTGGCCTTTGATTGGCAATGTCATCTTTGAATCGGCAGGACTGGTTACAGATGAAATCGCGCCAAGCATCACACCCAGCACGGGAAAAAATAAGAAGAAATAAGAGTGCTATTGATGATTCGCTTGAAATAAATCAAGCAATCCCATCGTGATACTTAAAAGAAGCATGGGTGCCATCGCAAAAAGGTTTATTGGACGACTGACCACAGCGACACAAGGCTTGTCGATTGCGAATCTCATACGACTGCCCATCTGCACTTTCCACACGGACTCCCCCACGTACCATCAGCGGTCCACTACAGCCGATGCTCGGGTCTTCAATGGGATGAATCCCAATGGTTTCTTTGCTTTCAATCGGTTGCTGTGTTTCTCGATCCCATACCAGCAAGCGACCACCAGCGCAGTTATGAACCATGAATTCGGTCAGCCGTTCATGTTGCTCTCCTTTCATCTGAACCTCACCCCAAACTTGATGGCCGTTATCACAGAAGCGAGAAAAGGCACAATAAGACTCGTTATCGGTTAGCAGTTGTGTGGGCCCGTCGAATTCTTTAGAGCCCGCCAAAAGGGGCTGAAAACTGGCCGTTTCGGTTAAATCAACAGGGGCTTTAAGATGAGAACCATCGCAAAAAGGCGCATGTTTGCTGTGTCCGCAGCGACATAAAGCCATTGATTCTGAGGACTCGAAGGATTTGCCTGCGGCATACCGACCCGAGTTACCCGTTTCATTCTTTTCGATAATCACTTGCTGGACTGGCGGTTTGCCGTGGACTAAATAGGGCCCACCTTTAGTCACCTGAATATAGATGTCATCGGGTGCAGGCACAGTACCGATTTGAACGATATGATCAATCTTTGTTGTCATGACACTCACCTCTGAAAATACATTGATTTAAATGGTTTACAGATGGTCATAGACCGCATGCTCATCCCATGATTTCAACACGCCTCATCACAATAAATAGGCTTTTCTATCAGGGGAGTCAATCAACAAACAATCGATATTCACAAAACAGCTATATATAGGGTGGTTAAATACAAAAAAGAATCCCTGCTCATACGAATGCATGCGCAGGGATTCTTTTGCGAATTGGCAAGATTGCCGAAAATAGGCTTAAACGCTTTGACTGACTTTAGTAGTATTACCCAAGACTTGCCCTAGCTCCGCAACCGTACTGACCAGTGCTGTCGGCGCGCAGCCTGCCAACTCTTCACGAGAATGCGCGCCCCATAGCACGCCCACTCTCGGCATATCCAATGCTTGCGCCATCTTCAAGTCAAATGAGGTATCACCTATCATCACCGCGTCAGCAACATCGATCCCCGTTGCCTCAAGGATATGCGTCAACATCAACGGATCGGGTTTGGACTTGGCTTCATCGGCGCTGCGTGTCATCACGAAGTAGTCACGCAGTCCACTTTGATCAAGCACACGATCCAGACCGTTACGATTCTTACCCGTTGCCACAGCAATCTTGATATCACGTGCACGCAGCTCATCCAGGACATCTGTTAATCCTGCAAACACAGGGGCGATGTTGTTGTAGGTATGATAATGCTTGGCATAAACCTGACGCATTTCATCATGGCGATCCGCATGATTAGGGAATAAACGATGCATCACTTCAGGCAGTGCCAGTCCAATGATGTGCTGTGCCGCTGCGGCGGGTAGATCGATGTCAAAATGACGTCCAACTGATTGTAAACTCGCCACAATTTGCCCCACCGAATCCATCACAGTACCATCCCAATCAAAGATGGCGAGTTTTAGATTATTGTTAAAACGGTATGTTCCAATCTCAGACATGCACTCATCATCCTCTTTACCAATAAAATCGCCAAAGACATGATGCTTTGGCGACTTTGATTTAAAATTTAAAACCGTCTCTGCGTTTAGCCGCAAAGCAAACGAGCGTGCATAACACGATCAACGATGCCCTTTCACTTCACCCTTCAACTGTTCAATCAAAGTCACAAAGTCATCTGGCTTTGGTGATTCAAACAAAGGATAGCCGGGAACAGACAGACGCACAGCGTGTAAGCACAAACGGCGTGCTTCAGCACCTTGGTACGGACGCTCGTGACCGTACTTATCATCGCCCAAGAGCGGATGGTTGATCGACAAACCATGCACACGGATCTGATGGGTACGACCAGTCAACGGACTCGCTTCAACCAATGTGGCATGCGCGTAGCGCTCGACGACCACAAAATCCGTCTGACTTTCTTTGCCATGACTGTCTTTATCAGTCGCCACACGTACTCGGCGCTCTCCGCTAGGCAATTCGATTTTAGCAAGCGGCACATCGACACGCTGTTTATCGAGTGTGACTACACCCTTCACGATGGCAAGGTAAGTCTTACGAATCTTGCCTTCACGCAGATAGTCTTGCAGGACTTTAAGGGTTGAGCGCTTCTTGGCGATCATCAGTAACCCTGAAGTTTCACGGTCTAAACGATGCACCAACTCTAAATAAGGCTTGCCTAAGGTCTGACGAATCGCTTCGATCACACCGAAGTCCACACCACTGCCGCCATGTACAGCAAGTCCTGCGGGTTTATTCAGGACGATTAAGCCTTCATCTTCATAAAGGATACGTTCACGTAAGCTATCCGCAAGATTCTGCCCAATGACTGGCGGCGCGCCAATCTCACGCATACGGATCGGCGCAACACGAATCAAGTCACCGGTTTTAATGCGGGTATCTGGTTTGACACGGCCTTTATTAATACGCACTTGCGATTCACGGATTAAGCGATAGATACGGGTCTTGGGCACGCCTTTTAGACGGGCGACCAAGAAGTTATCCAGACGTTGACCATCAAAATCTTCATCCACGGTGTACCACGTGACTTGCGGCACGTTGGTTTGTGCAGGCACAAACTGTGCTTTTGGTTTAGGCGTACCATTTTCAGACAGTTCTTCAACGACCTCAGAAGTATCTACAGGTTGATACTTCCAGTACACCGCAGTTTCCGCACTACCGAAAATCGCATCTTCTGGATCTTCTTCATCGTTATACGCGGCTGCAGGCTTAGAGCGCGTATCAATGCGTTTGCGTTCTTCAGGTTGCTGCGGTGCATCAGGACCACGATGCTTGTTTTGCTGGTTGCGATTTAAAAAGGTGCCTGCACGTGAGCGCAATTGCGGCTTGCCACGGGAATCTGGACGACCACGCGACTCACCAGAACCGCCACGGCGACCGCCTGATACACGCTCATTATCCCGAATACCTGCCTCTAAGCGATTTTCAGCAGCAGATGGCGCAGCGCGCTGTTCGCTTGGACGTGAATCTTCGGTTTGCGGACGCGCGGGTCGTTTTTTAGGTTTAAAAGCTTCTGAGCGACGGCTGTCAGTTGGGTATGAAGACGGTGCACGGCGCGATGGAGCGTGCGTTGATCGCACCCGAGTCTTATCAGAAGCGGGTTGCTCTTTGCCACGGAAATCGTCATTTGACGGGGTTTCCGCATCAGAGCGGTGTTTTTTTGATGTTTGTGCGCGAGAAGTTGTCATGAAAATGTATGCTTGTTGCCAAAGGTTTGCTATAGTCGGCGCACGGAAAACGGTCTAGCCTGCTTGAAATCCAAAGCAACTAATGACTATCCGGACAAATACGCCCCGTCGAGGCTTTCTAGTATATCGACAAAACCCGTTCTTGCTTAACTCTTCGACACAGATTTATGTACACAACCGTGTAAATAGATCAACGGTGAAGAGTAACAACACGGTTAACGGTTCTTTTTGCCCTGATTGTTTAGATGCATGGCAAAGAGCCACACATAAAACCGATGCACACCAGACAGGTTGATTGCCTGTATTTGCATCGATGCTTGATTGGTTTAGCCTGATGACAGGCAAGGAAGAGCACAGTACGCTTCATGGTTTTTGCTTACAACAAAGCCATGTAATCACAAGTGTCTAAAGCCCCTTGCATCATTCCGCACTCCATTCACAGACACTGATGTTGATACTGACTACACCCAAAATACTTGCTTTGCTGTTTAATTGAACTTCGACTTTAAGCAGCAAAGAGATGAATGAATGACTTATGCGCAAATCAGGCTTTGCCTGATGTAATGAATAGAACTATGCAGCAAGATGAGGATTTACACCCAAATCTTTTGCACTACATGCTTTTACCAAAAGTCCATGTGACTGGTTTCTAACGCGCTAATAATTCAGAACTTGCTAGACGTATTATTGTTGAATGATCTTGCAAGAGACCACCGTCTGCCGTGTGTGTCGCACCAAATAAAGGTGTCACACTGCAATGAAACGTATGCTGATAAACGCGACACATGCCGAAGAAATTCGCGTCGCACTGATTAACGGTCACCGTCTTTACGATTTTGACTTAGAAAACCGCACCCGCGAACAAAAGAAATCCAACATCTATAAGGGTCGCGTCACGCGCGTTGAACCTTCTCTCGAAGCAGTCTTTGTTGAATATGGCTCACAGCGTCAGGGTTTCCTGTCGATGCGTGAAATCGCCAATTCATACCTCAGCAAAGATCCGCGCTCAACCAACAATATCCGTGAATTGATCACCGAAGGCACTGAACTGCTCGTTCAAATTGAAAAAGAAGAACGTGGCAACAAAGGCGCTGCCCTCTCGACATTCATTTCACTGGCGGGTCGTTACTTGGTATTAATGCCAAATAACCCTAAAGGTGGTGGTATCAGCCGTCAAATCGCGGGCACTGTCCGTGAAGAGATGAAAGAAATTCTGTCCTCACTTGAAGTACCTCGTGCCATGAGTGTGATCGTGCGTACCGCAGGAATTGGTCGTAGCCAAGAAGAGCTACAACAAGACTTGCAACACCTGCTCGGTCTCTGGCAACAAATTCAAAACTTGGCGCAATCTGGCCCATCGCCAATGCTCGTACACCAAGAAGCGGGCGTCGTTACCCGTGCAGTGCGTGATTACTTGCGTGACGATATCGGCGAAATCCTGATTGATAATGAACAGGCTTATAACGAAGCGTATACCTTCGTACAGCAGGTCATGCCGCATCAGATTCAAAAAATCAAAAAACACTTGGCCAATGAGCCGCTGTTTGCAAGCTTTGGCATCGAAAGCCAAATCGAAACGGCTTATCAACGTGAAGTGAAACTACCTTCTGGCGGTTCGATCGTTATTGATCAAACTGAAGCATTAGTCTCTATCGACATCAACTCTGCTAAAGCCACACGTGGTGCCGATGTTGAAGATACTGCCCTCAATACCAACCTTGAAGCGGCTGATGAAATTGCCCGTCAATTGCGCCTGCGCGACATGGGTGGTCTGGTGGTTATCGACTTTATCGATATGGGTAAAGATCGCAACCAGCGTGCCGTTGAAGCGCGTCTGAAAGAAGCCACCCAAAGCGACCGTGCCCGCATTCAATTCGGTTCACTGTCACGCTTTGGTCTGCTTGAAATGAGTCGTCAACGTCTGCGTCCATCACTGGAAGAAGCGACGGGTTACGTCTGCCCACGTTGCCATGGCACGGGCATGATTCGTGACTTACGTTCATTGTCTCTGTCCATCATGCGTGCGATTGAAGAAATTGCACTGCGTGAGCGTCAAGGCGAAGTCCAACTGCAAGTACCGATTGAAATCGCAGCGTTCTTGCTGAATGAAAAACGCGACTCCCTCGTTTACCTAGAGCAAACCAGCCGTTGCCGCATTACCATTTTGCCGCACCCACATCTGGAAACTCCGCACTATCACATCAGCTTTAACCGTGAAGGCAATGCGCCAGCAAGCTACGAGTTGATCGAACGTGATGAAGCCCTCGGTTATGAAACCGATTGGCAACAACCCGGTCAAGTTGCAGCCCCAGCGCCTGCACGTCAAAATCGCGCCGCTCCTGCTGCGCAAGCACAAGCCGCTGCGCCAGCAGCACCTGCCAGCGTTCAATTCGCATGGCTTGAAAACCTGTTCACCCCACGCCAAGCCCGCCCACAAGGTGCCGCAAGCAGCAATGATGCAGCCAGTGCCATCGAACAATTGGTCAATGGCGGCGCAGTGAGCCGTGGGATTTACGGTGATGTCACCACCCCTGCACCACGTGATCGCCATGCGGTTGCCGATGTACAAACCAATGCCTATGCGACGGGCACGCCCGCAGCACAAGCAGGTCAAACCCCAGCGGCACAGCCGCAAGGGGGGTCCAACCAAAAGCGAGACCGAAACAACCGCAATCGACGCGGTCGGGACAACAATCCCAATAACAACACAAACGTCGATAACGGCGCAAACGACAACCTCCAGTTTGCCCAACCACCCGTTGACAACGCTGCCTTCGGCGACGAAGCCCCAGCACCGCGCCATCGCAACCGCCGTGGTGGACAAAACAACGGTCAAAACGCGAACCAAAACGATGTCGCAAATGTCGAACGCGACGTCAACGCAGCACCGGAGTCCAACAACTCAGGTAATGTTCCGCCTCGCCGTGATCGTAATAGCAATCGCAACAGTCGTGGGCCTCGCCAACGTGATGCGAGTGTACTTGCACCATCCGCTGACAACGCAGCATCCGCAGATGTCCAAGTCGCTGAGCTGAATGCAGCACCAGCAGCAATTGCAGAAGTTGTAGTAAACCCACTGACAACTCAAGTGATTGCCAATGGCGATGAGCAAGGCACAGGCAATCTCGTTGTCTTTGGTCTGGATGACACAGCAGCCACCAGCACGACGCCACTGATCAGTGAAGTGCCTGAAGTGGATGCAGCAGTAGAACCCTCAGAAGGCGTTCATGAAAATGGCCCGACTGAAGACGTGACTGCGGCCATCGCCGCTGAAGCACCACGCGCCGCCAACGATCCACGTGAACGCCGCCGCCGCCGTGAATTGGGTCTGGATCAACCTGAACCTGTCTTAGCAGTTGCTGCCGTTGAACCTGCTGTTCACTTTGAACCAGTCGCTGTACACGGTTCGGTTGGTGAATATGTAGTTGACGTATTAGGTGCAGAAGGCACTGCCCTGCTTGCTGAAGGCCGCGTTGTTGAAGCGTTCTTAAAAGCACTGCATGGTCGCCCAGTCATCACTGCACCTGCGGTCATCACCGAAGAAGCCGCACCTGCTACAAGTGAACCTGAAGCAGCGCCAGTAGTTGCTACTGCAGCAGCCTCACTACCACCGATGACTACTGAAGTGATTGCACCGCCAGTCGCTGATCGCCCACGTGCAGCCAATGACCCGCGTATGCGTCGTCGTTTGGCCGCTGAAGCCGCAGCACGTGCGGCAGCGGGTATCCCAGAGCCAACTGAAGCCGAGGTTGATGTAGTCGCTGTCGAGACTACAGAAGAAGTCGCTACGACTGAAGCACCGCCTGAGGTAGTTGCGGAAGCAACAGAGACCGCTTCAAATGTCGTGACAGCACCAGTTGCTGTTGTGGACGAAGCGCCAGTCGCTGAAGCTCCTGTAGTCAGCTCAGGCTTGCAAGCCAATCTGATCTTCCCTGCCGCTGAAGAGACCATTGCTGTTTCAACCGAAACGGTAGCCGTTGAATCCGCAGTCAGTGAATCAGTTGCAACACCTACAGAAGTTGTCGCAGAAGCTGAATCAGCACCTGTCACAGCAGAAGTTGATGCTGAGCATGATGAAGAAGACGGTGATGACCTCGTCGAAAGTGCGGAAGGATCAGATGATGATCACTCCCATGAACCTGAAAACTCGAATCTGGATAGCCGTGGTCGTCCACGTCGTCCACGTACTGGCGGACGTCCTCCAAAAAAACGTGCTCCAGCCGTCGAGTAAAACCCAAAAAGCAACCGATCACTTGATATAATGAGTGGTCGGTTTTTTTTAAGCATACCTTTATGAAACTTAATACGAAAACCAAATAGTTTAGGTATGCTACTGGCACTATTAGCCATCACCGCTGTATGCAGCAAAAAATTCAAATTGAAGCGACAGCGTATTGATTAGTTTAGATTGATTACAGGAATCCATTTATGTCTTTATTCACAAGTAAACGTAAAACCGCGCACTCTGATGTGATTACGATTACCGATGTAGCTGAACGGATTCCCAATCTGATAAAAAAACTTCCCCATGTTGCACATGGTTTAATCCTCGCTAATGATTCCCGTCCTAATAACCCCACAGGTTTCGGCGTAGAATTCGAAAAAGCCACCCGCAGCAACCCTTACGGCATTGCGCTATATTATAAAGACACTCAATTCACCTACACCCAGTTCAACGAATGGGCCAACCGCATTGCGCACTACTTGTTAAGCCAAGGCATCAAAAAAGGCGATGTCATCACCCTTTTTATTGAGAACCGCCCTGAACTGTTGGTGTGTTCTCTGGCCTGTGCCAAAGTGGGTGCCATCGCTGCCCTCGTCAACTGTTCACAAACCGGCAAAGGCTTGACCCACAGTATTAATCTGGTCAAACCCAAAATGATCATTGTTGGTGATGAGCTAACAGGGCCTCTGGAAGATGTACGCTCAACGCTAGAACTCGCAGATGATCAATTTTTCTGGCTGGCAGATGTAGATACTCGTAAGCCAAGCCCACAAGTTCAAGCACCTGCTGGCTACCAAAATCTTGCTGACAAACTGACCAGCCAACCCCGTTTCAATCCACCCAGCAGCTATGAAGTCTTTCATCAGGATGGATTATTTTACATCTATACCTCAGGGACCACAGGTTTGCCAAAAGCCGTGGTGTTTAAGCATGGTCGCTGGATGAAAGGCTACGGGACCTTCGGTCATATCATGAATCTGAACAAAGATGACATCATGTATGTCACCTTGCCGTTCTATCATGCGACTGCTATGGTTGTATGCTGGTCTGCGGTCATTGCAGGGGCCAGTGGCCTTGCGATCCGTCGTAAATTCTCAGCGCGTGAGTTCTGGTCGGATGTACGCCGATATAATGCCTCTGCGATTGGCTATGTGGGCGAGCTATGCCGCTACCTGATGGATTCTCCTATGGATTCCGCAGACCGTAAGCACCGCGTCACCAAAATGGTCGGTAACGGTCTACGCGCCAGCATTTGGCACGACTTCAAAAAACGCTTTGGTGTTGAGGAAGTCTTTGAACTTTATGGCTCGAGCGAAGGCAACGTGGGCTTTAGCAATATTTTCAACTTTGAAAATACAGTGGGCTTCTCACCGGTCCCATACGCGATTGTGCGCTACGACCAAGAGAAAAATGAGCCGATTCTGAACAAGAAAGGCTTCATGATCAAAGTGAAAAAAGGCGAAAGCGGTTTGTTGATCGGTAAGATCACCAAATCCTCACCTTTTGACGGTTATACCGATCCTGAAAAGAACAAAGCGACTATTCTGGAAAATGTCTTTACCAAAGGCGACCGCTACTTCAATACGGGTGACTTAATCCGTGACTTGGGTTTCCGTCATGCACAGTTTGTTGATCGCCTAGGCGACACCTATCGCTGGAAAGGTGAGAATGTTTCGACCACTGAAGTCGAAAACTGTGTGTCTGACTTCCCGGCTATCTCTGAAGCCGTGGTATACGGCGTTGAGATTCCAGGGACCAATGGTCGTGCGGGTATGGTAGCCATCACCCCTGCCCCAGATACAGAAGTTGATTACACTGAACTGTTAACCTTCTTTAAAGGCAGCATGCCTGCTTTTGCTGTTCCGGTCTTTATTCGTGTTCAAGCACAGATGGAAACCACAGGCACATTCAAGTACCAAAAGAACAACCTCAAGAAAGAAGCCTTTGATCCTAGCAAGACCACTGATCCCCTCTTGGTCTGGTTACCGGGCAGCACTTGCTATACTCCAATCACCCCAGAAGTCTTTGAAGGCATCCAGATCGGACAGTATCGTTTCTAATTTTTTAGACTGTAGTCGAATCAAGGGCAGCATCAACTGCCCTTTTTTTCGTCTATCCTCATCATTTGTTTAGAGATTGATCAGCAGGGCTTTTAGGGCATTACACTCAAAAAACAGAGAATTGCTGTTTGTTTGTTCATAAAGCCGGTTATTTTCATCTTTTTTAGCAAAAATGACTCTTTTATGTTCAAACGAATCATATCTCGTTAATTTTTGGTTGTCTTTCCCTGAAAAATTGATAGAATGTGCGCTCACTGAAACGGGTCGTTAGCTCAGTTGGTAGAGCAGTTGACTTTTAATCAATTGGTCGCAGGTTCGAATCCCGCACGACCCACCAGTGTTAAGATACTAAAGAAAGCCTTTGCATGATTGCGAAGGCTTTTTTTATGCCTGTTATGCGGCAATGGCATGAAAGATGGTACTCATGCAGGTTGGGCAAATCAAACACCAGTCACTCATCTATTTCAGTCTACTCGAAACACCCATCCACCTCATTTCCTGCAAAAGATCATCCGCACCTCAGTTTTTCCCTATCCATTTATCCATACGACTTTACTTATGGCGTTAAATGCCAAAAAAATGGCTCGTTCCGGTCAAATATGATGAACAAAGATTCGGCATGCTTGACCACAATTTAAGAAGCATGGAAATGGACATCCCGCTAAATGCTTGAATGACAAGAAACGATTAATTAGCGACGCTCTATGCAAACACCATGGTGATGAAAAATCTCATTTATGGGGAAAACCGAAGCACGTTGCTTACATGATCCATCTCAGCCATTCAGCACGATTAGAATTTATATTGAAATGCATTAAAAAAACTGTCCGTTAATATCTCTTGAATAGGCCTGTAATGTTCTTTTGCTTAATCTTAGATTTATCTAGGCTTCTGCAATTGAGATGAAATAATGCGCGTTTAATCTACAGACAGATTGAATATTAACTTTTAGGGAAGAAAAAATGACAAAACCACAAGATATTAATCGCCGCCTGTTCTTAAAGCACAGCGCTCAATTGGCAACTCTAGCCGGGGCAGCAGGATTACTCCCAGAAACCATTCAACGGGCTCTGGCGATTGCACCGAATGTTCGTACAGGTACGATTCAAGATGTCGAGCATGTCGTCATCTTGATGCAAGAGAATCGCTCTTTTGATCACTACTTTGGTAATTTGAATGGTGTACGTGGTTTTAATGACCCGCGCGTGCTGAAGCGTCAGGATGGTAAACCCGTCTGGTACCAGTACTATAATAATAACGATTACTCTCCTTATCACTGGGACACCAAGGTCACCTACGCCCAGTGGGAAGCGTCAAATTATCATGACTGGTCCCCCTACCATGGCGTATGGAACGAAGGTCGCAATGACAAATGGATGACGATCCAATATCCAACCGCAATGGGTTACTTCAAACGCAGTGATATCTCTTATTACTATGCCATGGCTGACGCCTTTACCCTATGTGAAGCCTATCACCAATCGATGCTGGGTCCGACCAATACCAATCGCCTCTATCATATGACAGGTCGTGCCGCCCCTACAGGTGATGGCACAGGTGTTAACACGACCAACAGCATGGGTGATGGCACCATTGGCGTAAGCGGCACTGTAGACTGGATGACCTATCCAGAACGCTTGAGTGCAGCAGGGATTAACTGGAAGATTTATCAGGAAGGAGGCTATCAATCATCGTCACTATGGTCGCTCTATATCAATCCTTTTAGCAAATACACGATTCAAGAAAAAAACAACTACGACTGTAATGCCTTAGCATGGTTTAAAAACTTCAAGAACGCGGGCACAAGCTCTGATCTTTGGCAGCGTGCTATGGTCGCACGTGGCGTGGATAAGCTGCGCACGGATGTCTTAAACAACCAACTACCGCAAGTGTCATGGCTGATTTCTCCTTACTGCTACTCCGAACATCCATGGTGGGGCCCGTCCTTTGGTGAATACTACGTGTCTAAAATCCTTGAGGCGCTGACCAGTAATCCAGAGGTATGGGCAAAAACTGTCTTTATCATCAATTATGATGAAGGAGATGGCTTCTATGATCATGTCTCAGCAGCAGTTCCCCCATGGAAAGCTGGAACAGGACTCTCGACCGTCAGCACCGTCGGTGAAATCGAACAATCCAGTCAGCTCCCCATCGGACTAGGATATCGCGTACCCCTGCTGGCAATCTCGCCATGGTCAAAAGGCGGCAAAGTCAGTGCTGAAGTCTTTGACCATACCTCAGTGCTGCGCTTCTTGGAAAAACGCTTTGGGGTGATTGAGAGCAATATTTCACCATGGCGCCGTGCGGTGTGTGGCGACTTAACCTCACTCTTTGATTTTACTGGGCAAGGCAATCCTGCCGTGGAGTCTGCGCTAACCAATGTCGCACAAACCAACACTCAAATGCTGGATGCCTACAATAAGCAGTATTACTACAAAAACCCAGATTACTGGTCTTATCCACCAACGGGCTTACCGGGACAAGAATTTGGTCAACGTGATGCCTTAGCGGTGCCTTACGAACTGTACGCTGATGTTGTCATCACTAAAGCCACGAATAAACTGGTTCTGCTCCTCACCAACAACGGTAAGGCACTGCCCGGCAATCCAGACGGTAAATCTGCGGCGGTTTTCCAGGTTCATGCCACCAATGGCAGCACGCCACGCTTCTATACCGTCACCAGTTATCTCGTGACACAAAGCGATGGCAGCACACTAGGCAAAACCATCAGTGATGATCTCTCTGCACTGGTGGATGCCAGTGGCAACTACAGCTTTCAGGTTCGTGGTCCAAATGGCTTCTACCGGGAATTCGTTGGCAATATTAATGCTGGCATTCAAAGCGCTGAACCAGTAATTTCTTTGGTCTATAAAGCGGATGGCAACATCTACTTAAGTATCAAGAATAACGGCGCCCTGCCCTGCCGAGTCACCGTACAGACCAACTCGACTTATAGCAGCGAAGCGGCGCACAGTTATGACATCGGCGTGGGTAGTACTATTCAGGACTTATGGAATGTTCAAGGCAGCCAAGGCTGGTATGATCTCAGCGCCACAGCAACTAACACTTCTGCTAACTTCTTGCGTCGTCTGGCAGGACATGTAGAGACCGGTGCTTTGAGTAAAACCGACCCACTCTTGAATATCAATCAGGTCTAGTATATAGACCTGCATTCAGGGCCGTGGTTTAGCAAAACATATCAAGGATAGCGTGTATGAAGTCGATGAGGGTATGGTTTTTTATCGGGGCGCTATGCTGTGGTTTGGCATTCGCGCTGTATGCTCTTTCTCCTTCCTCAAACCCCATCACGAATGCCAGCGCCTCATCGGGTGCTGGAACTCCTGCCTCCATCGTGTCAAGAGAACCTGCAATGAAAGTTCAAAATCCTGCATCCTCTGTCTCTACAGACATGGAGCACTTTTCAAAAAACGTATCGACCCTTTCAGACGCTGAACGCAAACAAACTGCACAAACCATCATCGATAAGCTAAAAGCGTCTGTTGCTGATGGCGCTGATCCGCGCTCAGTCTTTCAGCAAATTGAGCAGTTCACGCCTTATGTAGAACCTGACCCAACACGACGTGAAGCGATGAACTTTGAAATCTGGCAGTCGTTAAGACAAGCCAATGTTGAACGCGAACTCCCACCCACCCCAGCACAGCAGCAACAACTCAAGGACTATGCTGTCGCATCGGATCAGATTATTGAAGATGTGATGAAGACCGAGGGAGATCGAGAACAGCAGCATCGGGTGATTGACACCAAGCTTCGAGCGCTGCGGTTGCAGATTTTTGGGGAGGAGGAGCCGAGGGTGTTGAGAAGGTAGTTAGCATTGTACAACTGATATGCATCATGTGATTTTTAATCCGTCTAAGCGGCGGTTAACACTAGCCCAGCTTAAACAGGGTGAGCCTTACTTTTCTGAGCCGCCTACACGGCGGTTAACCAAGGGAGGATAACAACGGTCAAGCATACCCAACTTCTGAGCCGCCTACACGGCGGTTAACATGGCCGACACTGGGAAATTATTCGCCCTGTTCTTCTGAGCCGCCTACACGGCGGTTAACAATAGCAATGAAAAGACCACAAGGGACGCATGCTTCTGAGCCGCCTACACGGCGGTTAACTATGGCGTATGGCTTTGCCTGTCTCATATGAACTTCTGAGCCGCCTACACGGCGGTTAACGAAATTTAGGCGTAAAAAAACCGCTATTTAGCCTTCTGAGCCGCCTACACGGCGGTTAACCACCGAGAAGGAATATTGCATCGGTTTTTGATCTTCTGAGCCGCCTACACGGCGGTTAACAGTTGTAGGGGGAACATTGGGATTGCATGGAACTTCTGAGCCGCCTACACGGCGGTTAACTCGTACCAGCGGGAACATTTATAGCCTTTGACCTTCTGAGCCGCCTACACGGCGGTTAACAGTGGATAGGCTTACCCGTTTGTATCGGTATTCTTCTGAGCCGCCTACACGGCGGTTAACGTGTTGCGGTGGCTGTGGTTGCGGCGGGTAGTGCTTCTGAGCCGCCTACACGGCGGTTAACATGTTCCTCTGTATAAAACGCTTGGTACTGAGCTTCTGAGCCGCCTACACGGCGGTTAACTGAACTCAAAGACAGGTTGTCTGATCCATGGTCTTCTGAGCCGCCTACACGGCGGTTAACACAAAGAAACAGCTAAAAAAGTTAACTACAACAGAGGATAGCCTAAAAATAACCCCTTTTAGGAATGTTTTTGTCTCTACTCATAAGTCAATGATAATTAAAAATTTAAAACTAGGGCTAAGAATATAGGTCAACCAAGATGCATCTATAAGAATTAATTCAACATGCTTTAGCATCATTTTCGGTCTGAAATACAATGTAAAAGCTATAGATATTTAAAAAAATCATATTTACATTATAAGTCGAAAGACAACAGCTATATTATTATAACCAATACATTATGATGCATTACATATTTTTGAAATTCACATATAGAGTATTGAAGCATAATAATATGATTACGAATAAAAGTTTCTAAACCCAAAGTTGCGTATCTATTCTAAATTAAAAACTCAAAAACCTTTACAAATTAATAAATTTGAATTTAAATAAACACAACTAGCATTATTTAAAAAAATGACAGCCTGCCCATCATAGCTAGAATATAAACACTTATTAACTTTCACATATAATACAGGCGTATTTATGGAAAAATTAACAGACCTAAAGGCTATTCTGCATTCTAAGCGTGCTAATATTTACTACCTCGAATACTGTCGTGTCATGCAAAAAGATGGGCGAGTTTTATATCTTACTGAAGCTAAGAGTGAAAATCACTATTGGAATATTCCTATTGCCAATACGACCGTAATTTTATTGGGTACAGGTACATCAATCACTCAAGCAGCCATGCGCATGATCACTAGTGCAGGTGTACTTATCGGCTTTTGTGGCGGTGGTGGCACGCCTTTGTTTGCAGGCTCTGAAATTGAATGGCTCACACCACAAAGCGAGTACCGTCCTACTGAATATGTGCAAGGCTGGCTGAGTTTCTGGTTTGATGAATCAAAACGTTTGCACGCAGCCAAATTCTTTCAAACAAAACGGATTGGTTTCATCGAATATATTTGGGGTAAGGATAGAGACTTTAAAAATGAGGGATTTAATCATAGTGACATCTCGACAGTATTATTGACTTACTTAAATCGCAACAAACAGAGCGAGACCGTCGGTGAGCTCCTACTCAATGAAGCACAGCTGACTAAAAAACTGTATGCCCAAGCTGCACAGTGGACACGCCAATCTAACTTTGTCCGCACACATGATGCCACTGACTTAACCAATCAGTTCTTAAATCATGGTAATTATTTAGCCTATGGGCTTGCCGCAACCACATTATGGGTACTGGGCATTCCGCATGGTTTTGCGGTGATGCACGGCAAAACTCGACGCGGCGCACTGGTATTTGATATCGCGGACTTGATTAAAGATGCAATTGTGCTGCCTTTAGCATTTATCTGTGCAAGCGAAAAAGCCAGCGAGCAAGCGTTCAGACAGCAATGTTTGCAGAAGTTTACCGAACATAAAGCCCTCGACTTTATGTTTGAACAAGTAAAAGCTGTAGCTTTGGCCAGAGGTGTGAATGATGTTAGTCACTTTCATTAGCCAATGCGAAAAGAAAGCTCTTGCACGCACTCGCCGTGTACTGGATGCCTTTGCAGATCGTATAGGTAGCAATGCATGGCAAACTGTGATCACTGAAGATGGATTGATTACTGTTAAGAACCTATTACGTAAAACGGCAACTAAAAATACCGCCGTGGCATGTCATTGGGCACGGTCACGTAGTCGAAGTGATCTGGTTTGGATTGTAGGCAATAGAAAAAGATTTAATAGTGAAGGCATTGTTCCCGTCAATGTGACACAGCGCAATGTTTTGAATGCCGAGTGGGAAAACAACTGGACTTACTTACCGCTCATTAAATCTTTAGTCGCTCTGTCTGCATTACTCCATGACTGGGGTAAAGCAACATTGTTATTTCAACAGAAACTTAAAAACTCTAGCAGGTTAGGAGATCCCTTAAGGCACGAATGGATTTCATGTTTATTGCTTCATGCGTTGGTGCAGCATTCAGGGGATTACTCGACCGATGAAAAATGGCTTGCTTTATTAATGAAAGGCAACTGGCATGAGGAATCGTTGGTTGCAGCAGTAAAAGAAAATCCAGCTCGCCCCTTACATGATCTTCCCCCATTAGCACAATTAGTCTCATGGCTTATCGTTACGCATCATCGTATGCCTGCTTTGCTTGAAAAAGCCAGCTACAACGGTGAAGGTAAATATACGATCTCATCAATTTTAAGAGGCATTAACGCGAATTGGGGTTATCAGAATACCAATGAAAACGATCCCAAACGGCTTGATGCCTGTTTTGAATTTCCTTATGGCTTAATCAGTCAGTCTCAAGCATGGAATAAAGCCCTACAAAAATGGTCATCACGGCTATGGGCTCAAAAAGAAATGGCTCGGGACGTTCTTGAAAATGGTGCTTGGCGTGTTGTACTCCATCATGCACGCTTATCATTGATGCTTGGAGATCACTATTACTCCTCTTGTTCCAAAGATGATCAATGGAATAGTGGCATTGAGTTATATGCAAATACGCATACCCACAATCATCAGTCTGAATTGAAACAAAAACTGGACGAGCATTTGGTTCGGGTCTCAGATAATGCTTTGCGTATAGCCCAATCTTTATCACGGTTTAGTACGGATATGGATAGTGCAGACACTCCTATACAACTCAAGAAGAAAAGCCCGCAAGGTTTTGAATGGCAAGATCATGCCAACAACCAACTCACAACTTTTATCAAAAAAACTCAACAAGAGAATCCCAACGCAAAAGAATATGGCTGGTTTATTGTCAATATGGCGAGCACTGGATGCGGCAAAACAGTCGCCAATGCCAAAATCATGCGGGCGCTATCATCCGATGGCAATTCACTACGATTTATCCTTGCGCTCGGGCTACGTACACTAACCCTACAAACTGGCGATGAATATCGCCAACGTATTGGTTTAGATGACGGTGAACTTGCAGTATTAATTGGATCAACTGCCGTCAAGGAACTGCACGAGCAACGACAAAAAAATTCACAAGACCTTAGTTTTGAGGAAGAAGGCTCAGAATCACAAGAACTTTTACTGCTTGAAGACTTGAATTATGCCGATGCTCCGACCGCAGACTTCTTGGACACTCTGTTCCCTAAGCATAAGTCAAATCTGGCCCAGAAAAACAAAGCGTTCCTATATAAGCCTGTGCTGGCCTGTACGATCGATCATGTGATAACGGCAACAGAAACAATACGAGGTGGCAAATATATTTTACCTTGCCTGCGACTGCTTTCATCTGATTTGGTGATTGATGAAATCGATGATTTTGAAGGACAAGACTTGATCGCAATCGGACGATTAATTCATCTCGCTGGGATGCTTGGTCGCAAAGTAATGATTTCATCAGCGACGATACCCCCTGCCCTAGCCGAAGGTTTCTTTAATACCTATCAGGCTGGGTGGACACTACACCATCACTTTATGGGTGCAGATGCTCGTATCGCCTGTGCATGGGTTGATGAGTTTACAACGCAAATCAAATGGGCAGATGAAGTCAAAGACAAACGTTGTGTACAATATGCCATGCAGCACCATACATTTATTCAAACACGCATAGCCAAACTGATCGATCAACCGATTAAACGCAAAGCCATGATTGTGCGCTGCGATGAATTATTCTTGCGCGGTAAACCCCAAAATGATAAGCAAAAGATCAGTGAGGAGCTTAAGATCAGTATCGAACAGGCTTACTTCGGGCTGATCAAACGTACCGTCGTACAACTGCATGAGTATCATCATACGATTGATGAAAAAACAGGTAAAAAAGTATCCTTCGGTGCTATACGTGTAGCCAACATCCCCCCTTGCGTCAAACTCACTCGCTATTTATTGCAATGTGAATGGTCTGAAGACATTAGCCCTAAAGTCATGGCTTATCACAGTCGCCAAATATTGCTTTTACGTCACGAACAAGAAAAACATCTGGATAGCGTGCTTAAACGCAAGGAGTCGGCGGGGCAACCTCCTCAAGCGTTTAACCTCCCAAAAATTCGTCAGTATTTAGACTCAACCCCATGTGAAAACGTTATTTTTATCGTCGTCGCCACCCCTGTCGAAGAAGTGGGTCGGGATCATGATTTTGATTGGGCGATTATAGAACCCTCGTCCTATCGCTCTATTATTCAAATGGCAGGACGTGTGCGGCGGCATCGTGATACTGCCATTGACCAGCCCAATATTGCACTGATGCAATACAACTTAAGGGCGCTACGTCATGATCAAGGACCGGTCTTTATACGCCCCGGCTATGAAAAAGGGAAAAATTTGCGCTTAACATCACGGAATTTAGATGTTTTACTTGATGAGCAAGGTATTGCACACAGCCTTACTGCCATCCCGCGCATTTACCAATCCCTACCGCTGCAACCGCAAATTCAATTAGCTGATCTTGAGCACCAAGCGATCAGAAACACCCTCACGGACTATAATGCTCAAGGGCCTCAAGCCCTACAATCTTGGCTCCATGAATGCTGGTGGATGACGGCGCTTCCCCAACAAAATAATCGTTTTCGTGCCAATAACCCAGACATCAACGTTTACCTGCTTTGGGTCGAAGGACGATTAAAATTTTATGAAAAGGGAGAACGTGGCGAATGGATTTCATGTGCCTCAATGCTCGGCATTACCGATGTACCACCTTTCACTGCACTTGAACAAAGCCGTCTGTGGCTGAACCGTGATTATGAATTCGTCCTTAGGCAACATTGCGGCTTTGATTTAGATCAGAAATTAAATTCAGAAGAACAACGTATCATGCAGGAGAAATCAGAGCGTTATGGTGAGATGTCCATGCCAGACAGAGAGAAAGATCAATTTACAAACGCTTATAGTTATTCTGATGACTTGGGATTATTTCCCTTAGCAAGAAAATAATGCTTTTGATAAGGCCATTAAACCTAAAAATATTACCAATAGATTTAATAGCTTACTAATACACCTATACGGTGTTCAATTTAAAAACTCCTGAACTGCTGAGGGTTGCTTATTTCTAAGCCGCCTATACGGCGGTGAAGTTCAAAAAGGACAGACAATTTACTAAGTTACCTATACGGCAACTACAAATAATACTCTTCCTTCCTGATTGATACAATTTTTTTAAAGAAGGACATACAATGGCATTTTTTAATTAAAATTGATGTATATTTGATCATATGGAATAGTTGATCAAAGAAGTAAAGATGTCCTCTTCAAATCAGCAAAACGACACGCATAAACATCCAAAGAATTAGAGGATAACAATCATCAGCAAATGCAACTACAACAATTCCAATCTTAAACATTCAAGGCAATCATCATGTCTCAACACGTTACTGATTTTTTTAATGATCGAAAGGCTGTTTGGCTCAAGGCAAAGCTCAAAACCGATTTAGCGCCTGATGCACAGGCATTGATTGAACAAGAAGCAGAAGATCGCTTTTCACTCGCTAACTGGCTCCCTGACGCAGCCAAACGGGCATCGCAATTGTCGATGGTGAGTCATCCCAGCAAGTTTAGTCATCCCAGTGCCAAAAGCTCGGCAATCATCGCCCAACGTGAGCAACGGCATGATGGCTATTTCCGAACCGGCAATATGGCATATGACCTAGATGTATTTGGCAATGCTGCTGCGATGGACGTGTATAAGTTCTTGAACCTCTCCATGCAAGACGGACGGACGGTACTTTCACACCTTGATGAAGACAGTGAGGAAGTCCAAAACTTGATGCAGATACCAACCGCCAGTTACGCAGATTTAAAAGCGGGTCTATTGGCCATTAAACAAAGTGATGAACGCAGTATCAAAACAGATCGATTGCTCAAACAAGTTTTTTTCCCGGTGGGTAAAAATGAATACCATCTCTTATCATTACTCACCCCATCTGGAGTACTGACCCGGCTTAAAAACACTTTGGATCACATGCGTTTTTCTGATGAAACCAAGTCAGCCAAAGAGGCTCGAAGAAAAGCTGAGTATCATAAGACTGGTTTTGATGATGTGCTGAACCTGACAGTCACCGCGTATGGAGGCACCCAGCCGCAGAACGTAAGTGTGTTGAACAGCCAAAATGCTGGACGGGCTTATTTGTTGATGAGCGCACCGCCGAGCATAGAACAGCGCGAGATTCGTTTGCCCACCTCTGATTTTTTTAGAAATAGTGTACGACTCCGTCCCCTATCAGAAGCCTTTTTATCATTGCATGAATTGATGCAAGAAGATATCCCCAATAATAAAACCGTCCGTACTGCTATCGGAAAATTGATTGATTATGTGATTTTGATGGTCATCCAGCAAGCACAACAAATCCGCGACTATAAAAATGGTTGGTCACAAAAAGATCACTATAAGTCATTACCCCTCAGCCAACGAATTTGGTTAGATGATTACCATGCCGAGCGACGACAAGTCGATGATGATTGGATAGCGGATGTCTCTCGTGTATTTGCGCGGTGGTTGATGAGCGCCTATGTTTATACCCTTAAAAATAATGCCATTAAATTAGGCGATGCAGAAATGTTACAGATGGAGGACTTTGTGACGCACGCATTAGATCATCAGGAGTTCTTTGAATGAGTACCAGACGTTTTTTGCTCACTCCACAGCTCAAGATTCACAATGCCAATGCCATGAGCAGTCCCTACACCATTGGATTCCCTGCTATGACAGCATGGCTAGGTGCAGTACACGCACTGCAACGACGACTGCAAACCCACCCGCTCATGACCGAACTTTCTCTCAAGCGCGTTGCTGTCAGTTGCCATCAATTTGATTTGCAAACCTACAAAGGCAGTGATGATTATATTCACTCCATCATCGGCACTGCGAATCCTTTGGATAAAGACGGTAATCGCCCGGCTTTTATCGAAGAAGCTCGTTGTCATCTCACGGTTTCGTTGCTCATCGAATACACAGGGGTAAGTAACGACGATGTACAAACGTTGACCGATCAGGTCAACCTGATCCTACCGACATTAAAAATGGCCAGTGGCGATGTATTGGGGGTTAAACCCGCTGAAGTGATAATAGTCGACGACGAAGATGAAACCTCCGTGCAGAAAGCCACAAAACGGCTGATGCTCGGTCATGTACTAATTGAACGTCGAGACCTAATGATTCAATCCATGCAGGATGGCAGAGATGGGCTGGATGCACTATTAGATCATCTGAAAATCAGGCACCGTGCACATGAAGATGAATCTGGCAAGGTCACATGGACAGCCTCTAGGCAATCTAAAGGATGGCTCGTGCCCATCGCGGTAGGGTTTCAGAGTATTTCACCTCTTGGCAAAGCGATCAATCAGCGTGATGCCGATACACCACACTGCTTTGCAGAAAGCGTCGTCACGCTGGGCGAATTTGTGATGCCTTATCGCATCGATATAGATGGCTTTGATTCTATTTTTTGGCAATACCATGCGCAATCCGAGCATGGGCTATATGTGTGTATGACTCAAACAACAACTTTTAATCACGTTTAATCACTTTTACAAAACCAAGGATAAATAACATGGCTAAAACAGAAATCGCTTCAGTCCTTTCATTTGAGAAAAAACTAGTCTGCTCAGATGTTTTTTTTTACGGCACGACATGGCATGGCAGACTGACTCAAAAAGCAACTCCGCTGGCTTTGATTGAGAAATCAGTTCGCGGAACCATTTCTAATCGGCTGAAATCAGCAGTTGCCAATGATCCGCTCAAACTCAATGCTGAAGTAGAAAAAGCAAACCTTCAAAAAGTGGATGCCTGTGCATTAGGTGAAGGACAAGATACGCTCAAACTCCAATTTACACTAAAAGTTTTGGGACAAGTCGAGAAACCATCGGCTTGCAATAATGCGATATTTAAAGCAAGTTATGAAAAGGCGGCTCTTGAGTATATTGAACAAGAAGGATTTACCGAACTTGCCAAACGCTATGCCCTGAATCTTGCCAACGGTCGTTTTTTCTGGCGTAACCGTGTGGGAGCAGAGCATATTGAAGTCGTCGTACAAGTCGCTGAGCAAACATGGACTTTTAATTCATTCGATTACTCTCTACGCAACTTTGATGGTGTAAATGACGATATCCAATCATTGGCAGCAAAGATCGCTGAGGCTTTGTCCAGCAAAACCCCTTTCCTACTTCTAAATATCACGGCATACGCCAAAGTCGGACAAGCACAAGAGGTCTATCCTTCCGAAGAGTTGGTCTTGGATAAGGGTAAAGGGAGTAAGAGTAAAATTCTTTATCATGTCAATAACGTCGCGGCGATACACTCACAGAAAGTAGGCAATGCGATACGTACCATCGACACATGGTATCCCGACTACCAAAATGCTGGAAAAGGCGTTGGTCCTATTGCGATTGAACCCTACGGCTCAGTGACGAACCTTGGTGTCGCATTTCGCAATCCAAAGCAGAAATCTGATTTTTACACGTTGTTTGACCGTTTTGCTCAAGGTGAAAAACTTGAGAGCAAAGAGCAAGAACACTACGTGATGGCAGTCTTGGTGCGTGGCGGTGTCTTTGGGCAAAGCAGTAAGGAGTAAAGATGAAACACTTCACTGAAGTCACCTTGCTCCCTAATCCAGAAGTCGGGATTCATTTTCTTTGGTCTAAAGTGTATATCCAATTGCACTTGGCATTGGTTGAAATCAAAGGAGCCAACTCGCTAGTGCCCGTAGGAGTGAGCTTTGCTGAATATCGGAGCGACGGCAAGCATCATGTCTTGGGCAGTAAACTCCGTGTTTTTGCTACGGATGTCAAAACTTTGGAGACATTAAATCTCAAACGCTGGTTTGATCGGCTCAGTGATTATGTCCATGTCAGTAGCATTCGCGATGTGCCTAGTGAACATGGACATGTTGCGGTAAGTCGTATACATGCTCCTGCAAATGCCGGGAACTTGGCACGGCGCTATGCAAAAAGGCATGGTATATCTCTGGAGGATGCATTACTCAAATATCAGACCTATCAATCCAAGCCACCAATCCATTTGCCATTTATCAAGATCAGAAGTTTAAGCAATGCTGAATCATTTACGTTGTGTATTCAACAAAGCGCTAAACTGAATGCCCAATCAGGCTTTTACAGTACTTATGGTTTAAGCCATACCAGTACGGTGCCTCACTGGTAAAACCCAAAAATAACCATTATTTTTGCTGATTCTTTAAAGTTACTAATTATCAATATGTTATATCTCATCCGAAAAATATTGGGGCAGCCTAATATTTTTCGGTTATTCTTTGTTGTTATTCATTTTTTGCGTCAATATTGTCAGTTCACCGCCGCACAGGCGGTTTAGAAAATTGGGTTTATATTTACCTGTGAATAGAAACGGTTCACCGCCGCACAGGCGGTTTAGAAAAATTTGTGCCATTGGATCGGCATGTTTTTGCAGTTCACCGCCGCACAGGCGGTTTAGAAATAACTTGGTGAGCTCTTGCAATCTGTCACCAAGTTCACCGCCGCACAGGCGGTTTAGAAAGTATTAAGATCAACCCCAGCCATGACCAGCATGTTCACCGCCGCACAGGCGGTTTAGAAATTGTAATTGTAGTGAAGGACTCGCAAGCCTTTGTTCACCGCCGCACAGGCGGTTTAGAAATTTGTGAGTGCAACTCAGTGAAAGGTTTTTGCGTTCACCGCCGCACAGGCGGTTTAGAAAAAATGATAAACAAGACATCATTGAAGAACTAAGTTCACCGCCGCACAGGCGGTTTAGAAAACACCGAAAGTAGCGCAAACCCAGCCGATGAAGTTCACCGCCGCACAGGCGGTTTAGAAAGTTACGCGGCGTTTTTCAAACTGCTATTGATAGTTCACCGCCGCACAGGCGGTTTAGAAATCACCCATGCTTCAATCACACTAGCACCTGCAGTTCACCGCCGCACAGGCGGTTTAGAAACAGCCGGCACGAAAGCAAATCATTTCCTCACGCTTCACCGCCGCACAGGCGGTTTAGAAATTAACGCAAAATCGCTCGAAATTCTAAGTCGCGTTCACCGCCGCACAGGCGGTTTAGAAAGATCCACGTTGGCACATCGACCATCATTTGACGTTCACCGCCGCACAGGCGGTTTAGAAATCTTGTGCGACTTTTCGATATGCCGTGATATTGTTCACCGCCGCACAGGCGGTTTAGAAATATTGACTGTCATAGCGAGTACATCAAATGATGTTCACCGCCGCACAGGCGGTTTAGAAAGATACCGACACGAGCACCGATGATATCGTTGTGGTCACCGCCGCACAGGCGGTTTAGAAAAGCGACACGTGCAGCTACTTCAGCGATATCCGGTTCACCGCCGCACAGGCGGTTTAGAAAGTGTGCGGCCTGATATCAGTATTCATCCGGACGTTCACCGCCGCACAGGCGGTTTAGAAATTCGTACGAGCCTCATGCTCATGCTTAGGGAAGTTCACCGCCGCACAGGCGGTTTAGAAAACAGTGAGCCGAACGCCTCTGGTGGCACCGTTGTTCACCGCCGCACAGGTGGTTTAGAAAAGTGACTTTTGAAGGCAAATTGTATTTTTCGTGTTCACCGCCGCACAGGCGGTTAAGCCTAGCACAGCTAACGCACTGCTAACGCACTTCGCATCCCAGTCCATCACCATGGATAGCTTAGAAATTTACCCAATCTTCGACAACACCCACTGAATTTTTCACCACCTACCCTCTGATCATTTTCTAATCTATACTTTTCTGATAAAAATATTTAATAATTTTTCTCATTCCTTGTCGAAAACTGCAAACTTCGTTCGTCATAGTGGTGAGAGTTTAAAAAAGTATCGGTTTATGCGTCGCTCTCTGCACCCTTAGTGCTGCAAAACGCTTAAGCTCAGGTCAACAATTTATAAAGTTAAGTCGATAAGGAGTAAGGATTATGTCTAGCGTAAAACCCATTCCCGAAGGGATACACACCATCACCCCTCATCTCGTATGCGACGGTGCAGCCGATGCCATCGAGTTTTATAAAAAAGCCTTTAATGCCGTCGAGGTGACTCGCCTTGCAGGTCCAGATAGCAAGTTGATGCACGCCATGCTACGCATCGGTGACTCAACCATCATGCTCAATGATGAATTCAAAGATTGGGGCGTGCTTGGACCCAAATCAATTGGCGGCACAGCAGTCACCATCCACCTCTATGTCACCGATGTCGATAGCGCCTTTGCACAGGCTGTCGATGCAGGTGCAACCGTGAAAATGCCTGTTGCCGATATGTTTTGGGGGGATCGCTACGGCGTACTGATCGACCCTTTTGGCCACAGCTGGTCGATCGCAACCCATAAGCAAGATTTGACCCCTGAACAAATTATTGAAGGGATGCGTCAAATGACACCGGGCGAAGGCTGTAATTAACAACGGATTGGTATGAGTGATAGCACTTTAATTTCAATGCTATCGCTCACTACCCCTTTCATGACACGGAGCGCACCATGCGATTTTTGATTATTCATCAGTTAGACAACCCTTCGGCAGAGGCAATGGCTGCCGAAGCGGCTCTTATCAAGACGATGCTGCGGGATGATCCCGTCGTGGTGCGATCCGATGTTCTACTCAGCAGTAGTCGCTTGCATCAGCAGATGCCTGCAGCACGGTTGCAAGTGACACAAGCGCATGCGCCTGTGGTACTTGACCCGTGGATGGATACGGCAGAATACACCCGCAGCTTCCTCCAGATCGATGTGCCAGACCATGAGGCGGCACTGGCTTGGGCCCAGCAATGGCCTGTAAGCCATGTGGACAGCGTGGTCGAAGTCCGTGCGGTCGGTTGCCCCGGCGGTGTGCACTGCGTCAGTGGCGATATCCCTGCCGAGGTTCAGCCCGATACTGAGCACTTTATGGTCATTATCCATGAAGAGAGTCTGCTCAGTGAAGGAACCGTGCCACCGCAGTCGGTACTGGATGGCATGGAGCGCTACAACATCGAGAGTGTCGAATCCGGCATCCTGCTCGCAGGGCATGGTCTACATCCGAGTCCCGATGGCACACGGGTGAAATTTACAGCAGGAAAATCAAGCGTCATTGATGGTCCGTTTAGTGAAAGCAAAGAGCTGATTGCAGGCTACTGGCTTATCCAGACCAAATCGAAAAGTGAAGCGATCGAGTGGGCTAAAAACTACCCCTTCCCCGTATTTAACTCAGCCACGATTTCAGTTCTGCCCGTCGTTGGCTTGGAGCATAAACATGTTTAAAACGATCTTACTTATCGTCGTTGCGGTGATTGTCGCCATCTTGATCTATGCGGCAACACGTCCCGACAGCTTTAGTGTCGAGCGCAGTATCACGATCAAGGCTCCACCTGAAAAAGTCTATGCGCTAATCAATGATTTCCACAGTTGGCCCACATGGTCCCCGTGGGAAAAACTTGATCCGACTATGACCCGTCACTACAGCGGCGCAGCGCAGGGGGATGGCACTGTCTATGAATGGATTGGCAATAGCAAAGTCGGTTCAGGACGGATGGAGATCACCAGCAGCGTGCCTGCCAGCAAGATTGTGATCAAACTGGATTTTCTAAAACCCTTCGAAGCCCATAATACGGCGGAATTTACCCTCCAGCCTGCCGGTGACAGCACCACCGTAACTTGGCGTATGTACGGCCCAAATCCCTATGTTGCCAAGCTCATGCAAGTATTCTGCAGCATGGACAAGATGGTCGGCAAAGACTTTGCAACCGGTCTGACTAATCTTAAAGCCCAAGCTGAAAAATAAATTCATCACGCATATTTTTTGATACTGTTTTATAAGGAGTAATACTCATGAGATTCATGCTCATAATGATCCCCAAAGGATATGAAAGTGCCACCCCAGACACCTTGCCCGATGCTGATGCAATCGCGACGATGATGAAATATAACGAAGATCTGCAAAAAGCTGGCATCTTGCTGGCACTAGAAGGACTCCATCCACCCGCCGCAGGAACACGTGTATCGTTTGGGAACGGTAAGCCTGTCGTCACCGATGGTCCATTTGCCGAAGCCAAAGAAAGCGTTGGCGGTTACTGGATTATTCAAGTCAAATCCAAAGAAGAAGCGATTGAGTGGGTCAAACGCTGCCCCGCTGGAGCGAATGACACGATCGAAATCCGTCAGATCTTTGAGCCAACTGACTTCTCGGAAGATGTGCAGCAAGCTGTTGAAGAGTTCACCGAACGCTTTGAAAAATCTACAGAGACAGCCCCATCATGACGGATATCCGCCGAACGATAGACGCAGTCTGGCGGATCGAATCCGCCAAGCTGATCGCCGTGCTCACCCGCATGGTCCGTGATGTCGGTCTGGCGGAGGAGTTTGCGCAGGATGCACTGGTTGCAGCCCTTGAGCATTGGCCACAAGTAGGCTTACCCGATGAGCCTGCCGCGTGGCTGATGACCGTTGGCAAACGCCGTGCCTTGGATCATCTGCGTAAGCAAAAGCTGATTGATCGCAAGCACGAAGAACTTGGGCGCGAGCTGGAATACGAACAACAAAGCATGATCGATCACGACTTTGACAGCGCGCTTGAGCAGGAGATTGACGAGCGTCAAACGGCTAATATTGATGATGATCTGCTGCGTCTAGTGTTTATAGCCTGTCACCCGGTATTAACCTCTGAAGCGCAAGTCGCGCTGACGCTCAAGCTACTAGGCGGGCTGAGCACCGATGAGATTTCACGGGCATTTTTGGTCAGTGAACCGACGATTGCACAGCGCATTGTGCGTGCCAAACGTATTTTAAAAGAAGCTCAAGCCCCCTTTGAACTCCCCCATAAAGAAGAATTACGCAGTCGTTTAGCCTCGGTCCTTGCCGTGTTGTATTTGATTTTTAATGAAGGCTATGCCGCAACCAAGGGAGAAGACTGGATGCGTCCAGCGCTCTGTGATGAAGCCTTACGATTGGGGCGCATACTGGCGGAGCTGATGCCGCAAGAACCTGAGGTTCATGGATTGGTTGCACTGATGGAAATCCAAGCCTCACGCTTCCACGCACGTACGAACGCAGCAGGTGCACCAATTTTATTGATGGATCAGGATCGTAGCCGTTGGGATAAGCTCCTTATCCAGCGTGGCCTTGCCGCATTGAAGCGTGTCGATACCCTCGGGCAAGGCTATGGTCCTTATGCATTGCAAGCGGCTATCGCCAGTTGCCACGCCCGTGCCTACCGTGCAGAACTGACCGACTGGACGCGGATCAGCGTGCTGTATGATGCACTGGCGGCACTCGCCCCCTCACCCATCGTCGAGCTCAACCGTGCTGTTGCTGTTTCTATGGCATTCGGCCCCGCTCAAGGGTTGGCATTGGTGGATGAACTCCTTCATGAACCTACCCTTGCCAAATATCACTTACTGCCCAGTGTGCGTGGCGATTTCTTATTTAAGTTAGGACGATTCAGTGAGGCACAGCGCGAATTTGAACGCGCTGCAACACTGACTCAAAATACCCGTGAACGTGATTTTTTGTTGACCCGTGCCCATAGCTGCATGGATCAGCATCCAGTCACCCTTTACTCTTAAGGCGTATAGATCGATATTTCACTCCTCAAGGAAACAACATCATGATCGACGATCCCGTTATTATCCATACTGAAGCCCAATTAACAGCAGTTATCCACCTCACCATTCCGCGCGCGGAATGCGAAACGCTCATGGGTCCTGCCATCCATGAAATTCTCGATGTCCTTAAAGCCCAAGGCATCGCTCCTGCTGGTGCCCTTTTTTCCCATCACCTTAAAATGCCCACGGAAATCTTTGATTTTGAAGTCGGGATTCCAGTCAATACGCCCATCACGGCGGCTAAACGTGTCAAACCCGGCACCCTACCGGAGACTCGCATCGCCAGTACCACCTATCATGGCGGTTATGAAGGACTAGGGGCGGCATGGGGAGAATTTAAAGCATGGATCAATACCCAAGAGCTCAAGGAAGCGCCTGATCTCTGGGAAAGCTATGTCTTGGGACCTGAAACCGATCCCGATCCGAAATCATGGCGTACGGTATTGAATCAGCCGTTGGTGGATGAAGATTGAGCCTAGCTCGAGTCGTAAGATGGTCAAAATAAAAAACGTTCCTCATCGACAACTGCGATGAGGAACGATGGAAATCACTTATTGAAACGATGCATTAAGCGTGTGAATACTGATCCTGTGCAATGACAGGCTCTTCCACAGCCGCCGCACTGGCGACATCGGCTTTCACTCCGGTATGCGGATTGGCTGGACGTTTCAGCCCCAAATTCTCGCGATAGGTCTTGCCCGTGTACTCTGTACGGAATAGACCTCGGCGCTGGAGTTCTGGCACCACCAGATCCACAAAGTCTTCAAAACCTGATGGCAGTAGCGGTGGTACTACGTTAAAGCCGTCAGCCCCTTTTTCCACAAACCATTCTTCAATGGTATCTGCAACTTGTTTGGTTGAACCCACGACTTGGATATGCCCTTTGGCAACGCTAAAGCGCAGCACCAATTGACGGATCGTCAGATTATCGCGCTTCGCCAGTTCCACCATCTGATGGAAACGACCTTTACCCGTTTCAGGTTCAGGCAGATCCGGTAGCGGGCCATCCAGTGGATAGTCTGATAAGTCCACGCCAGCCACTTCTACCCCATGGCTAAAGTCCACGGCATTTTGTAGCGCTTCAAACTTATCACGAGCCTCTTGTTCGCTTGCGGCCACCACTACAGACAAGCCGGGTGTGACTTTCAGCTCATCAGGGTCACGCCCATACTTCGCCATACGGCCTTTGACATCGGCATAGTAAGCCTGTGCCACTGCCAACGACTGCGCTGAAGAATAGGTCATCTCGGCAATCTTGGCCGCAAACTCACGACCCACTTCCGAGTTCCCGGCTTGTACAATCACCGGATAACCTTGGATCGGACGTGCGATATCGAGTAGGCCTTCGGTCTTGAAATATTTGCCTGCAATTTTAACTTCGTGGGCGCTCTTTGGATCAAAGAAGATACCGCGCTCGCGATCAGGATGATCATAGGTATCATCATCCCAGCTGTTCCAGAGTTCCTTGGCAATCCCTAAGAACTCATCTGCACGCTCATAGCGCTCCGCATGGGTGCGTGGCCCTAAACCAAAGTTTTGAGCGGTGGTATCTGAGAAAGAAGACACCACATTCCATCCAGCACGCCCACCGCTAATATGATCAAGGGAGGCGAACTGACGGGCGATGTTATACGGTTCGGTATAGTTGGTGTTGGCAGTTGCAACCAGACCAATATTTTTGGTCACCGCAGCAATCGCAGACAATAACGTAAACGGTTCAAACTGGAAGCTACCATTCTGATGGCTTTGTTTTTCCAAATTCTTGGCACTGCGTCCAATAAAGTCGGCTAAAAAGAAGGTGTCAAATTTCCCTTTTTCCGCAAGTTGAGCCATCTTAATCCAATAGGCAACGTCTGGTCGGCCACTATCACGCGAGGACGGGTGGCGCCATGCCGCTGGATGATGACCAAAGCGCATGAAGAAGGCATTCAAGATCAATTGGCGATTGGATGACATAAGAGATTCCTCTTGTTCTGCATGAAGTTTTTACATGAGCTTGCTACATGTAAAGTGTTGAATGAGTGTGAAATGGCTGGCTTTAAAAATCAGCATGGGACCCATCACAACCTCTTGGATGGGTCTCAGGCAGCGAAGGCATTAAGCAACAGACTTGTGTTTTTCTACCGCTTCAAAAGGACGTACATCGATCCATTCCAAAACGTTGACTTGATTCGGGATAAACTTCCAGCGCCATAAGAAATCGGTGAAATCTTGTAAAGCACGGATTGAGATATCGGACAGATCGGTCTTCAAACGCAGATGCGCATCGTTGCCGTAAGCCTGAGTAATCCAATACTCACTGCTGTTGGTTTCATGCGCAAGGAAACGACGCGTCTCATCGGGATGGGTCCAAGCCCATTCTTCGGCACGAATCACTTGATTGAGCAGACCGACAGTTGAATCGAAGTGGTTTTCAATCAGGTTTTGATCCACCGTCAGAGTACGCGGCGTGCCGTTATTGGCACGAATAAGTGGATCAGGATGGGAACCGGTATCGATCACGGTATGTAGACCAAACTGATAAGCTTGCTCAACGGCATGTGCGCCCTTTAAGAAAATCGCATCGACTTCGCCGCGTAACAAGCCAACAAGCTCCGCATTACGACCACCCGCACGACGGCTGCCGCCAAACAGTTGGGTTCCTGCGGCTTGTATGGCTGGGCTGTCGCTATAGCTGCCATCCACGACATAATCAATCAACTCGACATCAGAAACTTCTAAGCCTTCCAGCTTCAAGGCATTTTCAAGGCCACGGATCGCCTGTGCACGGGCAAAGTCGATTTTTACTTTTTCCCACTTCGGCAGACCAAACTTTTTGCCTTTGAGGTCTTTTACATTCTTGATGCCGGAGTTAGGCAAGGTCAGGATCAACTGAACTTCATCCGCCCATGACAGACCTATCACACGGGTTTCACGACCCACAGAGCGAGCCCAGATGGCTGGGATATTGCCACCATGACGTACAGAGTTTTGCAAGGTATGGTCGAAATGTGATTCACGCACCGCTTGATCATTGGATTCGCGCAGGGATTTGATTTCTGTTTTCTGCACGTGGAATGCTTCTTTGAGCCATCCTTTCTGGATGGCAATCCCAAGACCTGTAGGCACTGGGCAACGGGTATACCACAGGGTGTCTAGTTGTAGAGACTGGCTCACGATGTTACTCCTTCATTAGATAGTGTCACCGGCCTTCTGGCTGGCGATTTACCCTGATGGAGCAACTGCTATGCCACATTTATAAGTTACTAATAATATTAATATTACTAAAATTTAACCTAAAATATATGCTCAAAACTGTTGGATAGCCAACATCATAAATCAATCAGGTGTCGGGAAAGAAACAGCTCAGCAGCAGGACAGATACAACATGGACGTCAACACGAAAGAACAGCAGGGACGTTACACCACACTGCTCGAATCGGCCAGTAAACCATGGCGTTTTAGCATGGTGCGCATCACATTGCGGGTCACACCGAGTAATGCCGCACTATGCACTTGGTTCTGACGGGTATATTGAAAAACTTCCTGCACCACCAAACGCTCAAGGCTATCAAATAAATTCGGCGACGCTTTTTCAAACTCAATCTTCAGCGAATGTACGATCTGTGCAAAGGGATCAGTGGCGGAATCCAAGGGTGCTGGAGCCTGTGTCGATAGTGGCGTATTCCAGTGACTGATCGCCGGATTGGCATCGCCCCAGCCCCCCTTCACCTTCAAATGCTCAGGTCGAACCTCCGACGTCTCCGCAACCAATAACGCAAAGTGGATGACGTTCTCAAGCTCACGGATATTGCCCGGCCACGCATAAGCCAGCAGTGCTTCCCGCGCATCACTGGTTAAATGAGCGGTGCCGATGTTCATCCGCTTGCTGTATTGTTTGATGAAGTGATTCGCCAGTGGCAGGATGTCACCTGGTCGCTCACGCAGCGGCGGGAGATGGACTTGGGCAATGTTGATGCGATACAGCAAGTCTCGTCTGAAATGTCCGGCATGCACAGCGGCATCCAGATCAACGTTGGTGGCAGCCACAAAACGCACATCCACAGGGATCGGCTTACGCGAGCCGATACGCACCACTTCTCGCTCTTGCAGGACGCGGAGTAGTTTGACTTGCAAATGCAGCGGCAAGTCGCCAATTTCGTCAAGGAATAAGGTGCCGCCTTGTGCGGCTTCAAACCAGCCTTCACGGCGACCCGTTGCGCCAGTAAAAGAACCGGCTTCATGACCAAACAATTCACTCTCGGCGAGTTGGTCATTAATAGCGCCGCAATTAACGGCGAGGAATGGTCCTTTGCGTCCACTGAGTTGATGGATATGGCGAGCGACCAGTTCTTTGCCTGTACCGGTCTCGCCGATGATCATGACGGGGGCTTCGCTGGGCGCAAGGCGCTCAATCAACGTCAGCAGACGACAAGACACTGGATCGGTAAACACCAGTGCTTTGGCACGGATGCTCAGCGGCTGAGCATTGCTGCCTTCAAGCGATAGGACGATGGGTCGGTGCCACACTTCATCTCTCATCATGATATCCATTTAGGTTGAGTGACTATTCAACGATCAGATCAAAAACCGTGTCAAAGGTAAGGTCAACATTCAGGTCAGACCTCATCGACAAACATCGAATTGTTGAAATATAGTAATCCATCACTACCCCTCAACTTATACGGATTGCTGGCTTAGATATCGCGGTAGTTTCTATTCGATGGCTCTCACGTTCATCTGCTGAAAACTCAACAAAGCACTGTTACATCCTCAACAATTCATCCTGCTTTTTGTTATCGATGTTCGACAAAATATCAACCAAACAAAACATAAACCATTAATAATATTTAATTAATTTTATTTTATATGCAATTGGCATAAAAGCTGCCCTATCTAAGCCGAAATACGCATATGCGTACATGAATCAGGGGAGTTTTTATGCAGTTTCAACAGAAGCCTCTTGCGAGGCTGATTTTTCAAGTATTATTTGGCGGCGTTTCGCTGGTCGGTGTTGCACACGGTGCAGAGACTGAGTCTGTCAGCACCGCCGCTCAAACCACGGGGACGGCACAATCCGCCGCAGTAACACAGGCTGATTCCGCAAAAAGCGATGACAGCAATGCCGATGCAAAACCCAATCAGCTGAATTCCGTGGTGGTGACCGCAAACCGCCGTAAAGAGCGAGTGCAGAAAGTACCCTCCGCAGTCAGTGTGATCAGTGGCAAAGACCTGATTGACAGTGGCGTCGGAAAGACCGCAGGTGAAATCATCCAATCGATCCCCAATGCCTCTGCCGCAACCAGCGGCGGACACACTCGTCCACGCTGGTGGATCCGCGGTGTGGGAACGGGTACTCAAGGGCTCGATTCGCCAAGCCCTGTCGCCATTTATCAAGATGATGTTTACTTAAACAATGCCGCAGCCACCGGCTTTCCACTCTTTGACCAAGACCGTGTTGAAGTACTGCGTGGTCCGCAAGGCACACTGTGGGGTAAAAATACAACTGGAGGTGCGGTTAACTTTCTCTCTAAACGCCCTTCTTTTGATAATAGCGGCTATGCCAAACTTGACTACGGCAGCTTCAATGACAAGACGATTCAAGCCGCTTATGGCGGCAGTGTCATTGATGACACCTTGGCGTCTCGGGTTTCTTTTTATCGCGAAAGTCGTGACGGCACAGACCGTAATGGCTACTCTGGACAAAAAGAAGGGGGCTTTACCGACACCGCAGGTCGTTTTCAGTTTTTAGCCCATGTGACGGATAACACCGAAGCGCTGCTGAATTTGCATTTCCGTGACTACACCATCAACGGCACTACCGCGACCGTGATCGGCACGGGCAAAAACGGTGCTTACTGGTCTACGGGTATTCCTGCGCCTTACATCCCCTCTACAGGCTCTGATGATGTCAATGCCAACGTCGATGCGACCAATACCATTCATCAAGAAGGCGCCAGCCTGAATATCAAATCGCAGTTCGAGCGTTTGGAGTTGACCTCGATCACCGCCTTTGAAAAATACAGCAATGAAAGTATCACGGATGGCGATAACACCCCGGTTGAACTGTCACGCGGTCATACCGATGCCAGCACCCATCAGTTTACCCAAGAATTCCGCCTCGCCTCCCCCAAGTCAGACCAACTCAGTTGGGTCTTGGGTACACACTACTTCAGTGAAGGAATTGACTCGGATACGGCTGCTGCAACACTTCCTGTTGCCGCCAAGCCCAGTAACCGCGCAACAGCTTATAACGACGTGGTCTTTAACCAAGTCACCGATAGCTATGCAGTCTTCGGCAGCACCACCTTTAAATTTAATGAACAATTCTGGCTGACTGGTGGCCTCCGCTGGTCCACAGAAAAGAAATCGATCGACCTGAACCGCTGGACTAATCCTGCCGCAGTGCCGGCACAGTTCAGTAACCAACCTGATTGGTGGCTACTCTCTTCGGTCAGTTCACCGTTGGTCATCAATGCCACGCAAGATGCCACTAATCGCTGGAGCGACTGGACGTATGATCTAACGCCTGAATATCACTTCTCGGATACCGCACGCGTCTACGCCAAAGTAGCTACTGGCTTCCGTGGCGGCGGTTATAACAGCGCACCGACATCACAAGCGGGGGTCAATGTCCTCAGTCCTGAACACCTGCTCTCCTATGAGTTAGGCTTTAAATCAGAGCTGCTGGATGGCCGGGTCAACCTGAATGCCAACGTCTTTACCTATGATTACAAAGACATGCAGATCAATGCCGTGATCCCCTCCCCAACAGGCGCCTTATCACAGCTTCGTAATGCCGCGCGCGGTAAGGCCAAAGGCGCAGAGCTGGAAGTTGAAGCACTGCCGATCCAAAACTGGCATCTCAAAGCCAATCTGGGCTGGCTGGACACGCGCTTTAAAGACTTCAAAGATGCCAGCGGTGACTACTCCGGCAATAAGTTTGTCCGCTCACCAGAGTGGACCAGCAGCCTCTCCTCTGAATACGACATTCCACTGGGCAATGGCTCTAAGATTAAACTGGCGGGTGATGCGCGCTATCAAAGTAAATTCTACTTCTATGCCAATAATCAAACTGATCCTAACCTCGCCCAAAATGCTTATGTGTTGGGCAATGCACGGATCTCGTTTATCCCGGCAAACAACAAATTCACCCTCACTGCTTACGTGAATAACATCACTGACAAGCAGTACAAACAGCACACCTTGCCGGGCACCAGTGGTGCAACGGGCTCTACGGTCTGGTGGGGTGATCCGCGTACCTTTGGGGTGTCGGCCACGACCAAGTTTTAAGGCGATTTGAAATGAAGAAAAGCCACTCGGAGGAGTGGCTTTTTGTTGTGTGTTGGCTGGGATTACCACAGGCATATTATCAGATTGTGGTTGGCGCAATGCGCTTTGGCTTATTGCACCCTATGCTTTCTACTCAGATGTAAAAACCTACAAGGTATCTTGACTTAACGACAACTGAGTGACATATTCAGTTGAATATTTATCATTCACAAAAGTGTCTTATACATCACACTTTGGTATTTTTTGAGTCAATGGTGACACATTAGAGTAGTTAGGGTTTTGAGGGAGAAAGTGATCTTCGGAAGTGCCGGACAACGGCAACATTTGGGGACGCGGGCACAAGAGTGATTATCGAAACTCTCAAGGAAGAGCAACATCTTCAAGAAGAAATGCTAGGCTACGCCTAGAGTATTCATAAATAATAAAGAACGACCAGAATAATAAGGGGAACTTTTTTGCTCACAAACATTTTTTACAGATCGCTGTTCGCGGGTGTTTTAGCTTTCAGCCTGACTTCTTGTGCGACGCTTCCACTGAAAGCGCCTCTGGAAGATCGCTACGTAAACTTGGTTAATGAAGACCAACTTAATCAATCACGAACCCATATTGAGAATGCGAAGAGCAAGGTTCTGGCAGTCGTTTTCTCGAAGAACACGGTGAACTCTCTCACTTACAACGCCGTTCTAAGGGAGCGGCTCAGCACCGTAATTGGCAGCATGAGTCTTAACCCAGATGAAATTGCGGAGGACCGTGAAATCGTCCTTTCGGAACAAGGGTTGATGGGCGCGCTCTTCCTTCCATTGAAGACCGTGTTTAAGGAAGTTCGTATCGTTAAAAGCATCCCAGAGGGCTTCGAGGGCGGTGCAGATTATGTCGGCGTCATGGATCTAGATCTCAACTTCATTAATCTGGACAGTAAATTTACCCCTTCTTCCATCATTCACAATGATCACACCGCGAATTGTTCGATCATCTTTATTGATCCCAATCTGGTAGCGGGCCCCGACGTGATTGCGAATGTAAAGCACAGGCAGGAGACGACTCCTAAGTTTGCAGGCGCCAACAACCGTGACTTTATGTACGCCGTGAAGATTGCACGGACCAAATTGGTCAAAAGCTTTGCTGCGCAAGTAAAGACGGCTGTATCCCCGTAGAACTTTCGCTTCTGCAGTCAAGACCCGACTAAAACTATGGAGATTGAGTTGATTCCAAAATCTTATTCAGTCGGCACTGTTTTCAGTTTCGGCTTGATGTGGCTCTCAGTCACGGCGTCATTCGGAATAGAAAGCGTGCTTGATAATCCGTCTTGCAGAGAAACATTGTCCGCCGATGAAGCGAATAAATTACGAATCTGTATGTCACGTAGCGATACCTGCGCAAAGTACTGGCCAAATTCATCGGCTGATCTGCAGGACTGCAGAAAGACAACAGCCTGGATTCGTGCTGCCATGCAGTGGCCTGAGAATCTCCAAAGAGAACTCTTCGGGACCACCATTTCTACCGTCCCTGAACCTGCTTGGAAGCAGCTAAAACGGATGGAGATTGAGGGTGCCTCACCACAATTTGATCTTTCAAAGCCGGCCAAAGCGAATCCATACTCAAAAACAACACAAGCGATCACACCAGAAGCCGCTAAGGCAGCAGGTTTTAATCCGAGCATCCTTGTTGGAATCATTCAGACGACAGGTCAAGTCATGCAGGACAAAGCCGCTCTACAAGACCCTGAAGGATCTGCTGCGGCAAAGGACGTTCTGAAAACGGTAGGACTAGAGGACTACGCAGCGTCTGATCACGCCATACAAGACGGGCGGCAACGTGCCGCGCGTGCTGAAATGGAGAGGCAACGTGTGGCCGCCGAACAAGCGGCTCGCGTCAAGACAGCTCCCATCCCCTCGCCGCCACGCTCCGTCACTACTACCTCTGAGCGCCCATATTCCACGGCTCAGACCGTGCAGAGCGTAGAAAGCCTTGAGGAGCGGAAGCAACGCGCCGAAATTGATCATCAGCAAGCACTGCGGAGCATGGGGCTGCCGGTGGCCTCCAGCGACGATCGGGTGGCGCCGAAAATCGGCGCATCGCCCGTGCAGACAACGGGCAGCTCGCGCGCTGGAGGCTTCGTGACGGCGAGTCCAATGCCGCCACCAGAACCACTAAAACCCCTGCCACCGCGGGTCTCTCCCGCTGCCCCACCCATTGAGCCGCGCTGGGCAACACCAGCGGTTCGCCGCGCCGCGCCGACATCTGCAGACCTGCATTACCCGTTCGGGGTCGCACCGCCTACCCCCATACTGCGGTCCAGCATCAATCAACAATCAACTGTGCGACCGCCATCGAACGTTCACAGCGGGTCACAACTCGACTTAGGCGGCTCCCAGTCGAACGAAGATCTTGGCTCGACCGAGCCTAGCGGCAACGAGAGTTCCCAATACGTACAGGCCATGCAGGAGCGCCACCGGCTGGCGGATGAGGAACGCCGTCATGTCGCGCAACAAAACGCCGAACGCGAACGCGAACTTGAACTTGAACTTGAACGTGAGCAGCAGAGCTCCTGCCGAACAGCACTCGCTCAAGTTCACACTGGCATGAGCGATGCCTCAAGTCGTTGGACTGGCGCCCTGCAGTCCTTAAGCGGCACGCTCTGGTGGACTATCCGCCTGATCGACACGACCCGGGCCCAGTGCGCGGGCGTGGAACCCGAATACTCCCAACTCCCAGAGCTTGTAAACGCGGCTGAAATAGCGAGGGCTGGTTGTGAAAAGCTTACCGCTGGAGGCGGCAACTGCGTGCCCCACCCCGAGTAACACGCGTAGATACCGTCTTGGCTGTAAACACCACTCAAGCTAATTTTGATTGATAATCGACTTGATAAGGCATCTGGTGCTTTAAAACACCAAAGCACAGATGCACCAACTTTCTCATTGCAGCACAGATTGCAGACATCTTTGATTTGTCATTTAAAAGTAAACGCTCATACATCGCTTTAATGTGTGGGTTATACCGTACAGCGACTACCGCCGCGATATATAGTCCTGCTCTTAATATAGTCCTGCTCTTACCTTGGCTGAACCTGCTTTTGATATGCTGCTTCTACCTCTTACCGAACTACCAGACTGACGTTGCACTGGCACTAATCCCACATACGCAGCCACCTGACTCGCTTCTCTAAATTCATGACTACGCGTATGCGATGCTCCCAAAATCGGCGTTGCCAAACCGCACGCTCTCCTTTCTTTATGCAACTTATAGAACGTTGCGATTGAGGCTCGGCTGGGATAATTCTGGGAAACACACTTTTAAATAATTTCCAGCGTATAGAGTAGTTATCATCGTCTTCTGACAGTGTCCAAATCGCATGAATGTGATCAGGTAAAAAGACCATCGCGTCAATCTGGATCGGATATTTTGAAATCATTTGTCGATGGGCTTGGCGTAACTCATCGACATGCTGTGTGAGCAAACTTGACTGGCGACCTAATATATTAATCGTGAAAAAATAACTCCCTGCCAGAACGAACTACGCGATCACTTA
Source organism: Aquirhabdus sp. (assembly GCF_046462495.1). Lineage (NCBI taxonomy): Bacteria > Pseudomonadati > Pseudomonadota > Gammaproteobacteria > Moraxellales > Moraxellaceae > Aquirhabdus > Aquirhabdus sp. Next base: position 333,065 of record NZ_JBKGVE010000003.1, read on the forward strand.
AACTTAGATTAGCATCATTCAACATAATCAGTAGCCCCAAACAAAAAAAGGCCACTCCTTAAAGAAATAGCCTTTTGCTTAACACCAACAAATCACCCCTGCGGCGGACGCCACCTCAATAATCTTCGAGACAAGCTCTGCACCACTTGCGTCATCAGCACCCCCAAGATCGTCACGGTAATCGCACAGATCAGGATGATATCCATATGTGCGCCGACCTCAGCAGTCATCATCAGATTGCCCAAACCCGCTCCTGCATTAAACAATAACTCACTGCCGATCGCGGTAATCCAGGCAAAGGTCACCGCATGCAAAAATCCCGTTAAAATACTCGGAATCGCCGCAGGTAAGCGCATACGCCAAAAGTACTGCCGACGATTGAACTGATAGACCTGTGCCAGCTCCGCATGTTGAATATCGACCTGACGTAAGCCTTCATAGGTATTTAGCACTACAGGAAAAAAAGCCGCCAAGGTAATGATGAACACTTTGGCTGGCTCGCCATTGCCCATCCAAAGACCAATCAACGGGGTTAAGCCTAAGATCGGGACTTGGCGAATCGAATGATACAGTGGTCCAATCAGTGTATTAGCAATCTTGGATATGGCCATCAATGCCCCAACCAGCAAGCCCAAGACGATGCCCAGCAGCAGTCCAACCGTCGTGCGATGCAGGCTACCGAGCAGATTGACCCACAGTTCGCCCGAGGCCAGCAAAGTCTTAAGAGAAGACCAGACTTGCTGCAGGGGTACGAAGGCATAGGCATGGCTGGCATCCCTGCCGGACATATATTGCCATAGCAATAAGAGCAATACCGGAACCAGCAAACCTCGAAAATCCCAATGCGTGATCCAGCGTTTCAATACCGACGTATCATTGTTTTGGCTCATGTTGAAATCTCCACCGGTTTCCAGCGACTGAATAAACGCTCAATGATACGCAGCCCTTTATCCAGTCCAAAGCCAATCAATCCAGTCAAAATCACGCCAACCATCACGATATCCAGACGCAGCATCTGGCGTGCCATTTCCATCATTTGACCGATGCCACTGTCCGCAGCCATGAGTTCCACCGCAACTAGAATTAACCAGGATCGACTTAAGGCAATACGAATGCCGGTTAGCACAGGCGGCAATGTCGCAGGGAAGATGATCTTAGAAAACCACGTCAACGGTTTAAGTTGGTAGACTTTACCGAGTTCTAGATATTGATTGGGGATCGTACGTACCGCTTCCTGAGTCGCCATGGCGACGGGAAAAAAAGTGGCTTTGACGATGATGACAATCTTCAAGGTTTCATCAATGCCAAAGAACAAGACAAACATCGGAATCAATACCAGCGTAGGCACTTGGCGCAGTGCTTCAAACAACAAGCCAAAATAAGCACGTATCGTCTGCGACAAAGCTAAACCCACACCAAACAAAACACCACTGACCACACCAATGCCAAAGCCTGAAAACAGCCGGAAAAGGCTGGCATGCAAATGCATTTGAAGTTCGCCACTGTCTTTGAGTTCAACAAATGCATCCCACACCACGCTAGGTGGCACCACGATTTGCTCAGGAAAGAGTTGGGCTCGCGTCACCCAGTACCACGCCAATAACAACAAAGCTGGCGAGATCCAACCCGCCAGTATCACCAGAGAACGTCGTTGCAGTGGCCAGCGCCACTCAACAGTTCGTGGCCGCGACTCGGTCTCGCTCACCTCATGTGCAGTCAACAACGTCATGGTTTCGCTCTCGCTGTACTGCTACTCCCCGCACCATTACCGGTCGTCCAATATTTATCCAGCTTCAGATTTTTCAGCGCAACAGGGATAAATTTAGGTTCAAGCAATTGATTCGAATCCACGGGTTTGCGAATCAATTTAGCACTCAGTGCGTAGCTTGCGACCTGCTGATAATGCTGCGTGAGCGTCGGGGTAAACAACGGTGACCAGTTTTGCTGCCACGAGCCATATTTATTTTGATACTCCCGTTGGATCACACTTTCAGGTTGACCAAATTTGGTTTGCTCACGGATAAATGTATCTTTATTTTTATCTTGTGAAATCCAATACGCGGCACGGACGTTCGCGTCAACCAAGAGTTGGGTAATCTCAGGATATTTTTGGATGAAATCCGTGGCACCCCACAGCTCAGCGCGCATTTTCCAGTCGTCAGACAAACTCTGGGAAGACCAGACGATTTTACCCACGCCTTTATCCGCGAGGGTATAGGCATCACTCATGGTAAAGAAAGCATCCACGCTACCTGCAGCCAAAGCCGCAGCGCCCGCTTGCGGATTAAGGTTGATGACTTTGATGTCGTTAAAGGTCAGGTTATTGGTTGCCAATAGTTTGCCAAAGCTGACTTCCCATGGACGACCACGATGCAGGGCGATCCGTTTCCCTTTGAGATCAGTAATCGAACGGACATTTGAGTTAGGTGGTACAACCAGATAGACATTGTTCCCCACGCTGCCCGGCGCAACTAAGCGGGTTGAGGTACCAGATGAATTTAAAATAACCGACGGTAAATCGCCATAAAAAGCAAAATCGATCTGCTTATTGGTAAAGGCTTCATTGACCAGCGTTGCGACCGATGTTGGAGTAATGGGCACCCACTGCAGGGCTACATGACGCTTGGCCAGCTCGGATTTTAAAATCTCATCATTCGCAACGATCTGCGGCGAACCGACAAAACTGACTTTGCCAGAGACGGCATTCGCCACGACTGCAATCCGTAGCGTTTGGGGTTCGGTCTCCGCATGAGTCTGCTGTACAAGCAGGGTCACAGGCAATACCAGAGTTAAAACCGTTTTAAAAAAACGCATAAGTTCACCTCTCAATCACCGCAATGGAAAGCGGCTAAACGGATGTCTATCGACATAAAAATGATGGATCTCATCCTCATGGAGCAAGAGGCGCGCCAGCTTATTTTTTAGTACTGAACTAAAATAATAATGTATTTTATTTCAAATAATTAGATAGAACTAAGAGCATAGCAAGACAGCATTAATCTGCATTTGTATATTCAATAAACTGCTGGTTTTCTATTTTTTAAGCGATTTTGATGAAAATGCAGCAGCGGCATTGTTGATTTTTCAACAGTTGATGTCGGGATTGAATCAGTCTAGTTTTCACAGATTATAATTATCATATTTTTCAATATTTTAAACTTAGATTATCTGAACTTTATGATGGCATGCTTTCTGCAAATCTAGCTCATCTTTTCAATTTTAAGCAGATATTCTGGAGTCATCATGAGCAAGTTCCCTACCCCTATCGAAATTCATGACGTGATCCGCGCGCGCTGGAGCCCTCGCGTCTTTGATCAAAAGCGTCTGGTCAGTCATGACCAAATTCATAGCGTTTTAGAAGCGGCGCGCTGGGCGCCCTCTTCTTACAATCTGCAACCTTGGCGCTTTATCGTCTGGAACAATCATCTCGATACCGCATCCTATGACCGCGCCTTTGCCACGATTGTTGAGAGAAACCAAGTCTGGATTGGACATGCGCCTGTATTGATTGCGGTACTGGCGGATACCCGCTCAACCGATGGTACACCAAATGGCAATAACTCCGCGTCCTACGATACCGGTGCAGCAGCGCTGAGCCTCACCCTGCAGGCACAGGCTCTTGGACTCATTACCCGTCAGATCGGTGGCTTTGATCGTGATGCACTGCGTGCAGAGTTTGATCTGCCTGAGCATATCCGCATCTTGTCCTTGATTGGTCTGGGTTATCACAGTCCACATGACGATCACTTGAGTGATGAGTTGAAAACCCGTGAATCCGCACCCCGGGTGCGTAAGCCGCTGGAAGAAATTGCTTTTGCCAATGGCTGGACGCAGTCTTTATTTGCGGATAATACCCATAAAAGAAAAGAACTGAGTTAAGGATAGCCCATCGAACCGGGCGCTCAAGCCCTTTAAGCGTATTCAGGTCTGGACTGAATACGCTTTTTTATGGTTTGTGTCGTCTCATACAGTTTGAAGTAGGTTTAAACAGACGCAAGCACAGGGGCTGCTAGATGCATGCTCGTCACACCATGCGCATTCCTTTCATAAGCACGATAGAGACTGGCGTAAATGCCGTCTTGCACAAGCAATTGCTGGTGATTATCCAGCTCTACCACTTGCCCATGTTGAATCACGGCGATCTGATCGGCATAGCGAATCGTGGTTAAGCGATGAGCAATAATAATCGCTGTCCGTCCTTCACACAATGTACGCAGAGCACGCTGAATGCGGCGTTCGGTGAGTACATCCACCGCTGACGTCGCCTCGTCCAGAACCAGAATTGCAGGGTCCGCCACATAAGCACGCACCAGACAAACCAGTTGCCGCTGACCGTGACTCAGCGCACTGCCGAGCGATCCCACTTGAGTATGGTAGCCGTGCGGCAGTTTTTCCAAGACCTCATCCACACCCAAGGCGTGGGCTGCTGCAATCAACTGCTCATCACTTGACTCAGGTGCAGCGAGGCGTAAATTATCCAAAATCGAACCACTAAACAGCACATTGTCCTGTAGCACGACCCCGACATGACGTCTTAGATTGGTTTGGCTAATATGTCGCACATCTACACCGTCGATGGTCACCGCACCTTCGTTCACATCATAAAAACGGGTTAGAAGCTGCACCAAAGTACTCTTGCCATGTCCTGTCGGTCCCACGATCGCCAGCACCTGACCCGCAGGGACTTTAAGACTCAGGCTTTCAATCACAGAACGACCTTTGGCTTGGTAGCGGAAATGAACTTGCTGAAACTCAACATCACCCCTGACCTTAGTCAGGGGGAGGACATCCTCAGCATCATTCACATCAGGCTTCGTATCCAGCAGTAAGAAGATACGCTGAGCAGAAGCAGTGCCATTAGCATAGCGCTCAAACAGATCATTAAGTTCCTGCAATGGCCCGAGGAAGATAAAAATATAAAACATGCTGGCAGCGACCTGCCCCATGGTAATCACACCCAGTGCCATGCCGCGTGCACCAACCAGCAATAAGATCGCCATCGCTGTTGTGGTCAACACCGCAGTAAAAGGCGCAAACCAGCTGGATCGTAGATTGCCGCGAATCAATGCCTGATTGAAGTTACGCAGTAGACCACGATAGGCATTGAGATTATCCAGTTCACGCCCACCTTGCTTGATCAAGCGCACGCCAGCTACGGTCTCGACCAGATGCGCGGTAAAGCGACTGCGATTCTCGGCCACCACGGCCCAGTTTTTTTGGGAGATGCGCTTAAAGATAATTGTCGCCAGCAACAGTAAGGGAATCACCCCAGCCACGCTGGCAAACAGTAGCGGGGAGATATGCCACAGCATGATCCCCGCCACAACTGAGCGCAGGATCGTAGAGAGAAACTCTGGCGGTCCCTGAATCAGTAGTGGCTCCAGCGTATTGACATCACTGTCTGCGCGTGCCGTGATCCGGCCGGCTTTGGTGCGATCAAAATAACCGACACTCAGCGCCTGCACATGACAAAAAATCTGAATGCGCAAATCATTGATCACCCGTATCGCCGCACTCCCCGACAAATATTGACCCACGCCCGCCAGCAGAAAGCGCAGCGACCACGTCAGCCCCAGCCCAAAGGTCGCCCAACCCAACACCGACCAGACCAAGTGATAACCGCCATGAGAATCAGGTAATAAGCCATGGTCAATCACAACACGTACCAGCCACGGTCTAAAAAAGATCGTCACCACCAGCAGAATCTCAATCAGGATGGCACCAATCACAAACTTGCGCACCGGATGCAATAGCGGCCATAAACGCCAGAACATCCCGCGATCCAATGACTGCTTGGCCAGCGCCTCTTCGAGCTCAATATCACTGAGCGCCTTATTTCCTCGAATCATGTTGTTATATCCCCATCAATTCACGGTATGCCGCGCTGGTTTCTTTTAGCTCATGATGCGTGCCTTGGGCTTGGATACGTCCATCTGCGAGGACGATGACACGATCCGCCATAAGTACGGTCGACAGTTTGCTGGATACAATCAGTACGGTGATCGGGTGACCGTCGTTTTGTTGATACTGTCTGACGTTATGCAGAATGGTTTGCTCGGTCGCTGCATCCAGCGCACTGGTCGCATCATCGAGTCCCAGAATCGAAGCGCGGGTTAAAAGTGCACGAGCTAAACAAATGCGCTGACGTTGACCACCCGATAGCGTAACCCCACGATCACCCAATCGTGTCTCAAGCCCATGCTCCAGCCGCTCTAATACCTCACTTGCTGAAGCCAAACGCAGCGCCTCCAGCAACTCTTTGTCAGTGGCTTTGGGCGCTGACTGACGCAGATTGCTGGCGAGCGTATCCGAAAAGAGAAAGCTCTCTTGCGGTACCACATGGACGCGGTGACGTAACTCACTTAAATCCAAATGCTGGATATTTTGCCAACCGTGCTGGTCGTTGCCGATTGCGACGATCCCCTGATCAGCATCCATCAAACGCGGTAGCAGGCTCATGAGGGTACTCTTGCCCGAACCCGTCTGCCCAACCAAAGCCACGATCTCACCCGGATTCACTTTAAAGGTGCAATGTTGCAAAATCGCCTTACCGCCACCGTGTGCAGAGACTTGCACCCGATCAAAAGACAAACCCAGTGCCGTATCGGTCACCGCTTCAGCACCACTTAGAATCTCAGGCTCAGCGTCCAAAACATCCCACAGCCTAGCAGCGGAAGAGCGCGCATCGGCAAAGACCTGCATGACCCGACCTATCGTTTCAATACGCAGAATCAAGGTATTGGCAATCAACACTGCGGCAACCAATTCTCCTAAATTTAAACGCCCTTGACTGACCAGCCACGCGCCATAACCCAGTACCCACACATGACCCAGTGCAATCACCATCTGTGGCAAAGGAATGCGTGAGGTTGCATAGGCCAGTGCAGTGCGGGCATGCGTCGTAAAAACTTGAACCTGCTGACTAAAACTCTCGATGCGGATCGGCTCTAGCGCAAAAGCCTTAATCACCCGCACACCCGCCACTCCCTCACTCAAGTTTTGATTGACTTGGTCATAGGCCTGCCCGACAGCCCGATCGAGTGTTACCAAGTGATTGGTTTGCTGCACCAGAATCAAGATCCCACCGAGAGTCAACAGTAATGGGACTAGCCCAAGCCAAAGGTCATACCAACACATGATTCCTACGGCGGCGAGCACCACCACGCCTGTTTCAAAAACTTGCCGCCAGAAGTTAATCAGTGCGTCACGCAACTTGTCGGCATCCCGCGTGGTGCGGGTGACAATCTCTCCCACCCCATGCCGCCAGTGATACGCCAGATCCAACCGCTGTACTTGCGACAGAATGCGTTCGCGCAGGATGAAAAGCAGATCCTGACCTATTGTCAACGACATGATGCCTGCCAGATACTGTAAGACCCCGCGTGTCAGTGCGACACCGATTAAGACCAAAAGCCAGAATAACGCCACATGATAATCCAGCGCACCGCTGGGCAACTGCACCACGGCAACGTGCCGTTCCACATCATGGACTGCGCGACCAATCAACCACTGCTGACCGGCAAGACTTAAATTGACGATCAAAAATAGACTGGCCGTTAATGTAAAACCCCACGGCATATAACGATAGAGCAGCAGACAACGCAGCAATGGATAGCGCTGATTAAATGTGTTTACATCGGACATATCGATTACCTTAGAATACTGCGCAAGCCTATTTTTTCAATGAAATAAGGCTGATGACGTCTCCCTTCGGGTCTTGTCATATTGTTTTAGCTTGATGTTTAATTTAATTTTTTATACAGATATCAAGACAAGAACTACTGCACCCCGTATCACTACGCAGCAGTTCTTGAATCTTATGATCAACTAAAGATGATGTGGGTTTTAAGCAGCGCTATCCTGCTTTTTGACAAAGCCCATGCTCCACTGCTGATCCAGCACACCCGGGCCAAACTCTTTAGATCCACCCAAGTATTCAGCAACGCCTTGGAAGTAAGCCCCTTCTTCAAGATTTAAAATGAACTTTGAAACCTCGATAATGCTCTGACCCCAGAACGTCGCGCCGCCATTGGCTTCCAAAATCGCTGGGGTATGCGGATTGGTACGAATCGCGTCATTGATAAATGCAGGCTCACCCGGACGGCGGTCAACATAGACAGGGATCTCACGTGCCAAGGTATGACGCTGTGCCGCAGCGTAGAGGATCGGTAGCACACGATGCGAGCTTGCCCAGCCGCCTAAATAAGGGGTGTGAACATGAATGACCACATGGACATCGGTATTGGCTTCAAAGATCGGTGCATAGCGCGAGCCCTGGCGACCCGCAGCAGCCGCCCCATGGACAATTTCACCCTCAAAGGTACCGACAACTGCGCGAGCCTCGGTCTCCCCTTTCCATAAATCAGGAGGGGTTAAGGCAACAACTAGTTTTTGATTGGGTACACGCACATAGGCTTGAAAGGTTCGCGTTGCGGATAGCGTGTTGGTTTCGGTAAGGATACGCAGGGACTTTTCAAAGTCGGCTTTGACGGCTGCGATAAAGGACAATAACGTTGAATCTTGGGATTGAATAGCGGACATGAGATGCTCTCCTGAACAATGAATATCACGTTAGCCTGAATCAATCAGGCGCTTACCGATAACAGTGCAGGAGCTATGCCAAGCCAAATATTTATCCTAACATATTGTTTATTAATATTTATTTATTTTTAATTTTTTATTAAGCACCAATCAGTTGCGCACTACTAAACACTCAGCTGTTGAGAAATCACCAACTGCTGGGGAGTGATCTTGGATGGATGTGGTCAATCTAAAGTGTGATTTGGCGAGAAAAACAACTTACGTTCTTGTTCTTATGGAGAAATACAATCAGCGCGTCAGATTCATCAAGACTCAAACGCGCCATAAGTCATTACAGCGTTGCGAGTGATACATCGGTAGATTTAATCAATGCCACAACCGACTTGCCGACATCCAACTGTAGCTCATCAACCGAGCGAGTCGTGATGACAGAAGTAATCACTCCAGCAGCGGTCTCAATATCCACTTCCGAGACGACTGGACCGCGGATGATCTCTTTAATCGTCCCTTGGAATTGGTTACGCACATTAATGGCATGAATGGTCAAAATAACCTCCCTCAAAAGTAGTATTGAAATAATATAAATGAATTGCATAACAAGTGATCCAATTCATAAAAAACAGTCTAGCCAAAAAAACACATAAACCAAAAGATGATTTTCAGATGAAGGTATACGCAAAAACGCCATATCATCCCCTCACCAAGAGAGTCGATACGCCTTCAAGTTTTGCAAAATCGGTTTAACGGCAATCGGTGGCTCTGGGATCACTTCACCAAACTCAGCCAATGCCTCACGCTTGATCGCCAAGAGCTCAGGGCTATGCCGATCCCGTGGGTGGGCTTGTGGGACTGGGATAATACGGCGAATACGCCCCGGACGCGGCTCCATGACGACCACCCGATTACCCAAAAAGACCGCCTCTTCAATATCGTGGGTGACCAAGATCATGGTGATTTTTTCAGTGCGCCAGATTCGCTCTAACTCTTGCTGGAGATGCCCGCGTGTAATTGCATCCAGAGCGCCAAAAGGCTCATCAAGCAGCAGAATATCTGGACGATTGACCAGCCCCCGCGCAATCGCAACACGCTGCGCCATGCCGCCGGATAATTGATGCGGATAGGCATTTTCAAAGCCATTGAGTTTGACGAGATCGATATGCTCTTGGATGGTGATCTTCTTTTGTTTTTCGGTTAAAGGCGCATTATTCAAGGCCAACGCAATATTTTGCGTGACCGTGAGCCATGGCAGTAAGCGATGCTCCTGAAAAACCAAGCCACGCTTTAAGCTTGTCCCGACCACAGGCTGATCACCGAGTAAGACCGTCCCCTGAAACTGGTCGTCCAGTCCTGCAATCAGTCGTAGTAAAGTTGACTTGCCACAGCCACTGCTACCGACAATACTGATAAACTCACCCGGCTGGATCACCAGTGAAAAGTGTTCCAGCACGGATAGGCTCCGCCCCTTTTGCGTGAAGGACTTGTAGATATTTTGAAGCTGTAAGATGCCTGCGCCCATGGTGAGATCGACTAAAAAAAGAATATTTCAGGGTGGTGCAAAGAATATACCAATAAATATGATATTGATTTTTAAATAAATAACAGCTTCCTTGGGTCTCGTAATGTTTAAAAATCAACAGTTACTGCTGAATATTTTATTAAAGAGAGTCCATGTTCTGTTGATATTGGATGAAGCCATTTACAGGCTTAAATCCAACCAAAGTCTTTGTATCAAATATTAAATCTTTGCTACGAAAGGCTTTCTTGTTCATCGGAATCTATAATATAATCCCCGTCCTCCTTGAAGATACTATCGGTATCGACAGTCAGATGGGTTGTTAGCTCAGTTGGTAGAGCAGCGGACTCTTAATCCGTAGGTCGTAGGTTCGAGCCCCACACAACCCACCATATACATGTTCAGCCCCATTCGTTATTGTTCATTAAGCTCTTTGTTTTCAATACATAGGGCTTTTTTTATGTTCGCCACTGTTCGCCTCTTCCCCTTGTAAACCGCACATTGATGGGGGTAAAGTTAGGGGTAATATTTTACCCCTACATAGCAGAATTCCAAGCCATGCTCACACCAGTGTTTTTGAACTCACTAAAACCGCAGAAGAAATTGAAGCGTTACTACGACACTGGTAGAGGTGGCATTGCTGGCATGTATGTCGAAGTTACTCCAACACTCAAGATGACCTTTCGACTAAAGTACCGTCACGAAGGAAAGGATAAGGTGTTTAAGCTGGGCAAGTATCCTGAGATCACCATTGCAGAAGCAAGACTACGATGTGCTAGCCCTAAACGCATGATTGCTGACGGCATAGACCCCAATGCAGCGAAGAAGCAATCAGAAGCTGCTAAAGCAGCTGAAAGCTCGATCCCGACCTTAGCTGAGGCTATGGACGAATACATGCTCAAAGCTGCCCCATTATTGAAATCATGTAGAACAATAGGTATCAGACTCGCTAAGATCAAACGTGAAAACCCCGAGATGTGTAATAAACCAATTCCTGATGTTGACCAATCGGACTTGATTGGCTATCGGGATAGGAGAATGGAACTGGGTCTAAAAGGAGCTACGGTCAAAAAGGAACTTCAAAACATTTCATCCGTCTTTCGATATGCAAAGGAAGAAATGTTAGTAATAAGACATAACCCTGTATTAGACATCAACAAGCCAAAGGACAGCCCTCCTCGTCATCGTCGGATTTCTAATGAAGAAGTCGCAATATTTTGCACTGCTGCTAATTTTGACAAAAACATCACACCCCGTATCAATAAGCAATATGCTGCATGGTGTTTTATGTTTGCAATAGAAACAGCCATGAGGGCGAGTGAAATCACTGAAATGAAATGGTCTAACCTCTTCACTGACCACATCCATTTACCTGACACAAAGAATGGCAAAAAGCGTGATGTTCCTCTTTCACCATTAGCGCTTCATTTAGTCGAACTCATGAGGGGTGTTGACGATACGTATATCATCCCTATTCCATCAAATAGCTTAGATACCGTGTTCAGGGAAGTGAGGGATAGTAGCGCACTAAAGGGGACTGACCTGCATTTCCACGATTCTAGACATGAGGCATGTACCCGTCTTGCACAAGTACTTGAATTCCACGATTTAGCGAAAGTGTCTGGTCACACGGATTTAAGGGTATTGCATAAGGTCTACTATAATGTGACGGGTTCAGAGCTTGCTGCAAAAATGCGTCAAGGTAAGCAACGACTTGATGAATTAAAAAGATTCGATGTCGCATAGTACAACCCACATACTATTGACAAAAGTGATAAATTCTGATATAAAACAAGACTTACTAACAAACGACAGAAAACAGTAGTCCTTAATACTGATAGCACTTCCTACCGCTTTATTTTAAAGACCTGCACATAACTCAGGGTCTGACACCTCTCCCATCAATAGCCATTGATGTGTATATACGAGGTTCTTGGCAATTGCTTGTTCACATTTTGGCTTTCCAAGCTTTTTGTGGGCATTGTTATCAATTCCAGTACAGGAGTCAGACTTTGTTAAAACTCAACAGTAATACCCGTTCTAAACCGCAACTTCCTCTTGCCCCTCAAGGCTTGTACACCCCTACGCAAATTTTGCAATTGGATGGCTTCCCTTGGAAGCGTACATGGCTGTGGCAAGAAGCGAAGGTCGGCGGTAAATTTGTTCCCCCAATCCGTATTCACGGCAAAACGCTGTTTCGTGGTGAGGAGGTGAACAAATGGTTTGAAGCATTCGGACTGACCAAGGAAGGGAAAGTTAACTTCTGCTAACGGACGAGTGGTCATTCCTGCGCTTTAGAGCATTATAGGGCGATTTATATGTACCCTTTGCTGCTGTAAGTGCCCCTAAAGCGTCATCTTGAGGCTGTTTGCGGTATGCAGCCCTATTTCTTTTTATTCAGCAAAAGTGTGAACGACTATCATCGTATCGCAGTATTGCCGAGGTGTGGCTAAACCTCGACCTTATTCAGGAGACAATATGCCAGTTATTAAAAATAAACAAACTTTTGATGATGCAATCCTAATGCGTAAGATGGGATTAACCCATGAACAGATCAAAACTAAACTTGGTGTGTCGCTTGGATGGTGTAACGATCATTTGAAAGATGTGGAAGATGTTGTAAAGCAAACTAAGATAGCAGTCTCTGAAATCTGCAATCTTGCATTGCGTCCAGAAGGTATTATTTTCAAAGAATTCCTAAATGTGTTTATTCGTCATGATTTGGATGAGAAGCATGGAGTAGAGCGTCCAACCAATTATGAGCGCTACAAGCATATCCGAGATTTGATGAGGAAAAACAAGAACCCTGCATACCTCTTTCGGAAACCATATGTTAGCCCAAGTGAACCGTACTTGAGTGTTTTCAAATTGGAGGAGTTGGCACGTCAAATCGCACTAAAAATTCAATCGGATGTAACTGACCTTAAAAATTCATTGCCTGATGAAGATTTTAGCGAAGCTTCTGTAAAGGGTATTGCTGCTGATTTGCTGATTTTAGTTGAGGCTAAAGTATTGGGCTATGCAACGCCTTATCAAAAAGCTCAACAGTTACGTAAACAACTTAAAGAAACGGCTGAAAAACTGTCACATCGTGTCCAGCCATCACAGAGGGAAATTGACTTCCAACACAATCCAGTCAAAGAAGATGATATAGGTGTTCCTAAGTACGCTATACCATCGAAAAGTTTTATGGCTGGTTTTCAGCCGATGGTCATTTCATAACGGCACTCGCAAGGGAGTTGCACACTAAAAAATAGCATGCAAATAAAGGGGGCTATTTGCATGTAAATTATCACGATAATAAAAGAATCAACTATATGTTTTTATTAGTTAAAAGTCATAAAAACTTTCATCATACTGGCTTCGCTATATATATACTAAGTAGTGCATACTGAAGATGATGTCTATTTTTAATAATTAAAATGGCTGCATATTCGCCCATTTGGGCGATGACAGCCAAGCACACTATCAATCCCAGACACACCGAATCACTCTTTTGATAACTTGAGTGTTTGTGGCTAATCACGCGCTTTGCGCGGTCTAAATTGCCAATATAATGTAAGTGCAAATCAATTTTATACTCCAGTGAATCTATAGTTGCACACAATCAACAATGGGAGTGTACCTATAAAATATCTACTACACTCCCCAAAAAAAGATGAAATATAGACAGCGTTAGTTAACTAATTAAGACTACAAATTATTGCTTCTTTTGAGTGTTAGTAGGTACTAGGTGAACACTCAATACAATAAATCTTACGATAGTGTCTACTCAATTAATCACTTTACATTTTTTCTTGGCGAGGTATTAGTTTTTAGGGTGCTCGCCAATATGCTGTAAATATTACCTTAGTAGATAGGTAGTGTCGTTGGTGTCCGAATACAATTCTAAAGAATTGGGCTACACGTATCAAAGTATTGAGTCTGTGTTGGCTTTTATTCCTATTCTTTGTGTTTAATGTTATTGGTGTGTCGCTATTGGTTAGCTTGAATGCTTTCATGGAGAAGTTTACACACATCAAGATGATGTACTAAAACGGTCGTTTGCGTACAGTGTCTAAATAAGTGTACGAAAATTAGGGTTGTGTTATTTTGTATGCTATGTATAATTGGTACATCCTTTCCGTACAGTATAATCGTCATGTCCAGAGTTTTTGCATATTGCCGTGTTTCAACAGCCGACCAAACCACTGAAAATCAAGTGTTAGAAATTCAACAATCAGGTTTTTCAATTGACAATAAGCGAATCATTCAAGAGTCCATTAGTGGTTCTGTGTCAGCTAACCAGCGACCGCAATTTGCCAAGCTACTTGACCGCCTTGAAGGTGGTGATGTGCTTGTGGTGACGAAATTAGACCGTCTAGGGCGTAATGCGATGGATGTTAGGGCTACAGTCGAATTGCTTGATAAACACGGTGTAAAGGTGCATTGCTTGGCATTGGGTGGTGTTGACCTTACTAGCCCAGCAGGAAAGATGACAATGGGTGTTATTGCTGCTGTAGCGGAGTTTGAGCGCGACCTATTAATTGAGCGCACACAATCGGGTCTTGAACGTGCTAAACAACAAGGTAAGACTCTTGGACGAAGAAGCGCATTGAATGATACCCAGAAAGCGGAAGTATTGGTAAAGATTGCGGCTGGTGAATCTGTGTCGGGAATTGCTAAAGAATTTGGCACAACACGGCAAACCATCATGAGAGTGAGGAATGCTGCTTAGTGCCAGATATTTTGGAATGTCTGCCGTTAAATTGCTGGCGGTGCGGTAGCCTGTTTGACAGAGTGGTGGAGTTTCCAAAATTCTAAAAAATAATTTTCACTATAGAGTAATTTAATTTTTTATTTTATTAAAATCATAGCGCTCAGTGCGTTAGTTGGTGTGAATTCTTGATGGAATTGGCTGTTCAATCGCACTAAGACCAAGCAAAGGAATATGACAAGCAAACATCGTGCCAAATTCCACCATAATGCGATTTGGGCGATGTTTTGAGGGTGTGTGCTACTGTGTAGCAGGAGTGGTGCTAAAGGGCTAAAAATCGCCACACAAGCGTATTGGCTTTCCAGATTTTGGAATTCTTTTTTCGTTAAATGCTGGCAAAAATAGCCTTACTTAGCCAGCACTATATTTTGCACAAGAAGCGATTTTGGCAATATGCGCGTAAAGATACATAGGCGATTTAATACATTATTCTGGCTTTTTCACATTCAATTGCTTTGCAAGGCGATCAAAATGTGCAGCAGGGTTGAAGTATATAATATGTTCAACACCACTTTGGTCAAGCGTATCCAACTTGTCACGCAACGGCTTCATGATAAGTTCTTGCTTAACGAGTCTTAAGCGCATCATTGATAAGACTTGATACTCTTCAGGAACGGAGATTGTGACAAAGGCTGTATCCGATGTCTTACCATCACCACTCGCCAAGATTGATTTCATTAAACCACCCACCCATTTGTATTGCTCTATAGCTTTATCTTTTTGTCCAGTGCGTAAAAAAGCCGTACCTCTGAACAAATGACCTTGTATATCTACAGGGCATTGATTTACCCAATCATTGGTCAGTGTAATCAATTGGTCAAATTGCTGAGTATTCATGGCAATAACCATTTCTTGGGTATGCGGTTTATCAATACAGATTTTCTCAAAATCATCACGCTGACCATAATCATTCCGCAATTTTGCATAGTCAACATCTGTCGCAGAGGATGGCATATTCAATACTACTTGAGTGGCATCATCAGCATAGGTCAAAGGATGTGCAGACGTAAGCAACATTAGCAGTATAGCTTTTTGGCATAGTTGACGTACTTTCATCATCATTTTAATTCTCTAGATATATTGCTTGATCAACAGTTTATAGAAATCATGTCTGTATACTTAACTTAACCGACTTGGCGACATTACATCACCAAGCCAGCTTTGATTTCAGGTTAGACATTCAAACTTTAGTCATCTGCTTAGTGCGCTGCCGCCAATATGGGCGTAAAGAACGAACTATTTGCAGCATTCACTAAGCTCGATGAACTTGCTGAAGCAGGTGCAAATGAAGCCATAGCACTGATTAAGCTATCTAGACTTGATGTCATTGGTTTTTCAGCTACAGCATTTGGATTAAACGCTAAATCAACCCCTGCAATATCACCCGTCTTACCATTTGCCCATGTGAAGGTGCTGTCATCAAGAATCGTATTGCCATTGTTATCCTGATTGATATGACTGCTATTCAGATTGATTGAGGTAATTCCCAGTTGATCGAGTGAATGAAGTTGATCTGCATTGAAATTACCTGTGCCATCTGTCACCCAAACCCGCATGTCTTTCCATGCTTGGTCTTGGTTATTGAACATGCTGTCATGGTTACTGTTCATACCTTGCAGGATCGAAAAGCCTGCAACGAGTTGGCTGTCTTGAGTCACTGCACCATCGGGATTAGTCGGATTGTAGACCAGCATGCCCTCGCCCGCAGTTGCCCAGCCTGTTTGGACGGCTTGATCATTATTTTGCATGTCAAAGTAAGCGGATGAGCCTGAGAGTGATTTTGTCTCGACAGGCTTGCCCTGCAGATTGAGAATGACGGGGTCTTTAACCCATTGAGCGGTTACCACATTACCAACTGTTGTGGTGACGGTATGACCTGTTGTACATTGATTTGGATATGAGGCTAAATTAATTTCATTTAACCCGGGATTATTGCTACTACTCGGTATAAAGACACCATTTTGAATCGTTCCTATTTGAATCGTTGTTCCCGGTGTAATTGATTTAGGAGCTGGGGTATTGGGAGTAGCTGGTGCGCTAGAAGTTGGTGCAGATATGCTTTCGACTCCGCTTGCTGACCATGTATGAACCCGTCTAGTTCCATTACTGAGGTTTTCATATACGGTCATGCCATTTTTACCACCAATAAATTTATTACCATCCCCATTAACTTCAAGCACATGATTCATGACGATGGTCTCTGCGGGATGTCCGTTCACACTGAGCTGATAAGAGCTGGTTAAATTATTGAGATTGAAAGTATTATCATTACCTCCCACGGTTAATGACGATGATTCATGCGAATCACCCGGGGATATTGTTGCACCTACATTAAGTGTTAAATGAGACCCAAATATTGTATTATACAAGCCTGTATTTACAGCAATATCAGTCCCTGTAGCCGAAAGGCTGCTGGTTCGCCCCATAGAAACCGTGTCGGAAGTACCAAATAGTGTTGTCCAGCCACCGTTGCTCAAATTAATTCGTCCAAATCCTCCACTATCGATTATAGTCGAGTCATAGATAGAATCTAAAGTATTCACTGTAGAGCCTGCGCTTCCAAGCGTAACGAGTTGACTTTTGCCGCAAAGCCCGACCGTCCCACCTCCATATATTGTAGAACTAGTTCCCGTATCGACTAGATTGACCAAATTTCCGGCATTGCCATTAATGGTTTGATTTACACCTGAAATACCCACATACGCACCAGTATTTGCAGCCTGATTCACGGTGTCATAGCCGCCTTTAATATTAGTGCTGTAGCCACCCTGATTAAAATTAAAGATTTGATTCGATGCGGTGACATTCTGATTATTAGCACAAATACCGACTGAACTTCCTCCTCCATTCACAGTTGCAGAAGTTCCAGAGTCTGCTAAATCAACACGTGTTGAACCACTGATTCCATTGATCGTTTGATTTTGACCAGCGACGACAAGATAAGCTCCGCTTGACCCTACGCCATTAATAGTATCGCCATTACCTTTGATCGTAGTGGTATAGCCACCTTGGTTAAAGTTAACCAACTGATTCCATGCGGTCACAGATTGATTGGTTCCACAAATGCCCACGGAACTACCGCTTCCATTGACGGTGGCATTAGTGCCATCACCTATCAAATCAACTCTGCTTGTTCCAATGACCCCATTAATAGCGAGCCCTGTGCCTGAAGCAACCACATATGAACCATTGTTTCCATTTTCATTAATGATGTTGCCATTACCTAAAATCGTGGAGCGCAATGTGCCTGTTGCAAAATTGATTCGCAAATTGCCAGTAGTCACCGTTTGATTATTATCCATTAAACCAATGCTACTGCCATTACCGCCATTTACAGTTGCCGTTGAGCCTGAACCCATCAAATCAACTCTGCTTGTTCCAATGACACCATTAATAGTGAGTCCAGTTCCTGAAGCAACGACATACGAACCATTGTTTCCGATTTCATTAATAATATTACCATTACCTAAAATCGTAGAGCGTAATGTGCTTGGTGCAAAATTGATGCGTAAATTGCCAGCAGTTACGATTTGATCATTATCCATCAAGCCAATGCTACTGCCATTACCACCATTTACAGTTGCAGTTGAACCTGCGCCAGTTAGGTCAATTCTGCTTGTCCCAGAAACTCCATTGATGGTCAGACCTTTACCTGAAGCTACGATATAAGAGCCGCTATTTGCTGTAAGAGATAGGCGATTATTATCTCCTAACACTGTTGCTAGAGTCCCTGCATTGAAATTAATATTGATGCCTGTTTGATTAACAACTGCGCCATTGCCTGAGACGGAAGCATAAGTTTGACCACTTACTGGCGTGACCAAGAGACTTTCATAATCAGCGGTAGAGCTATGCCCAACTAGATCAAGCAATTTCATACCATTAGGGCTCGTTTCACCTAACGTAACTGTTGGGTTCCCTTGTGAGTCGAATCCTTGGGTTGTTGATATTGCCCTAAAGAAAGCATTCGAATTTCCAAAAGAGGTAGTTAGAATGTTTGGACAGCCCGGGACAGTATATGTTCCAATCGCATTTGAAATCGCACTTGTAGAAATACCTCCAGCCAATGCCGCAGTACACCATGCAGAGTTTGAATTCTGAGAAATTGGCTTATATGTCAGATTATCATTACTGATCTGACTCATGGCATTTGAAATGTTATTCCACTGGGCACTTAAATCTGTGCCCGTAGCTAAAGTAGATTGTGGATTTCCATCCGCAAACCATTTACTTCCATAAATGACCTGATTATTGTCTCCTTTACGGCCTACAAAAGTAGCTAACGATCCGTAAGGCGTTGAGGAGCCAGCTTCAGCAGCAAAAATATTTGCTGGGCTACTGGCATCCATATTTTGATTAGATCGTGTACCCGCAGCATAAAACTGCTGTCCTGCTGAATTAGTGTATAACAATGTACCATGATAAACTTCATATATACTGCCATTTAATATGTCAACAATAGGTTCAAAGACTACTTTAATACTCTCTTGAGGCATGATTTTAAATCCTCACAATCCTGTTGAATTAATATTTACTAACATGGTTTTAATCGTAAAATTTTCATCCGAGATTGGGGAGAGAACTATAAAAAGCTCATTCTGCCCCAATAGAAATTGCTCCATAGTAAATTTACCTATAAAAAATCTTGGATAAGGATTGTTTCTTGGAAAATCACTTAATTGAAAACCTGCGGCGGTAAGAAAATTTCCTGCTTCTACCATACTAGATCCGATAGGGATATATTTCTGAGCAATTTGATAGATTTGAGTTTTTATTTCAGGGTAAAAGTCAGAATTATACTTGTTTTGTTCTTTCATCGTTTTGTAAAGACTATCCATCTCTGCCCTAAATGCTTTGGCTCGTTCTATTGTGGCAGCAGACGGGGCATGTGAAACGACATATTTAGTACTAACGGAATCACCTTCTGTTGAGTGATCTATCGTTTTCGTGCAACCTGAGATTACTAATAAAATAGATAAACCTATCCATCTCTTGCATCCTAGATTTTTTATAGGTATTACATTCTTTGCCATGTATCTCTCCGTTATGTTAGCTGTATCTTTTGAAAAGGATGCTTCACATCTATTTCTTATGTTTTTCATTTCTAATCACTTATGTAGTATTTACTAAATGGTCTAAAATTACCAGAAAGATGACGACAAAAAATCCGCTTTTGAAAAACAATTTTATGTCTATTACTTTGCATAAATTATGGTATTCACTAATCATTGAGTATGGTGAAAAACCATTAATAAGAATAGTGAGAAGATATGATTATCCGAAATATTTATTGAAAATCTTCGAATTAAGCCCTACTTACCGTGTCGATTCATTGCTATAGAAGCCTTCATGACCAACCCAATATGAACCCGATGCTTGATTGTTATCATCGAGAAACTTAACCTCAGTCGGGGCGGTGAAATGAGGATAACCAATCATTAGAATCCTTTGAGTAGCACGGCTTTGGGTGCAACCATCAGCAAGTTCGTTGATACCTTGCCCTATGCGCTCTCTTTCTTCCTTAAAGGACTCTTCACTATCACAGACAACTGCCCCTTTCTTTACATACCATGCTGCGGGGTCATTACTATGCTCATCCTTTGGAATGAGAGAAGTGGCAAATGAACACGCTTTAAATAGCACAAGAATAATAATCGCAATGATGGCAAAGACAGCAACCACGGCAAAATAGCCACCAATCTTGTCGAACGGTGAATGCAATTTCTTCTGGATTTCAAAAGGTACAGTGTATGGACACAACTTTAACTCGCTAATTTGCTTATAGGAGTTCTCATTGGTCTTACAGGTAGAAGTCTCATCATTGGTAAAGGTGATGGTGAAATAGACGACAACTTGTTTATTCTCAAGCAGCTTGATGGACTTGATACAATCGCTTGGTATTCTGAATGAAGCGGCTTTTCCATAAACCGTTCCTGTACCGTTTAAATAAGGGTCTGAGAAATACCATGTAGAGTCTCGTAGAAAACCATCAACTATTTCAAACCTCATACTATCTCCTTTGTATGCCGTTAACTCTTATTGAATCCTCTTCAGCAATTAAGCCGAGCTACGGAAGGCTATTATCCGCTACTAAGAATGTGAATTAGGTCTTTGATGACCTTGATTACAGGATTGGGTGAAATTCTACTATGTCATTTCATTAAAAGATAGTTAAAACAGGTGCTGCCATTAAGCGTGTAGTTAACAAGCGTAGTGTAATTAAGAGTGTAGCCATACCATCCATAATTATTTGGTGGGTGGCTTATGGACACAAACGACAGAGCAAAGCTAAAAGCTTTCGGAGATCGACTAAGGGAGTTGAGGAAGAAACAGGGGATTGCTCAAGAAAAGTTAGCTTTGATTAGCTGTCTTGCCCGTAGTTATGTAGGAGAGGTCGAACGTGGCAATCAAAATATATCATTGCTAAACATTCACAAGCTTGCAGAAGCTCTTAATGTTGCCCCATCAGTCCTTTTAGAGACTCCATTGGAAAGTTAGTTTTTTTGAGAAAATATTTTGTTTGAATAGTTCTGGGATTAGAGTGACTTTATAGCTTTCCGTGTGTGTATTTGTCTACGAACTCTACCAAGCACCCTATTACTCTTACCACCCACACCAGTAGAGAGCGAATAAAACCCTCTAAGCAAGGATTGTTTTACTGTATTACCTATGTAACTGATATTGCAAAGTTTAGGTCTTATCAAACCATAACATGCTGAAATTATAGTCTTTACTTGAGCGATTGAAAGTTTCTTAAAGACTTACTCTTATTGTGGGATTGCCCTCTCACAGCAACAAGTCCCAATAATTGCAAGCTTTACATGTAGAATTGTGTATTGGCGAGAGAGGCTTAAAGTCTAAGAAAACAATAATCTTAATCGTTATGAATTGCATCACGTGTGAGCTAACTAAAATATGACACTGTAGTTGCAGGTTTGGAAATCATACTGCCTTTGAGTGACTAATGTTCGATTAGTCATTAATAATCGGAAAAGTTTACAATTTTATTTGCGTACTCAATAATCAAATTCAGACTTTAAAGAAGGACAGTAATAGGCAGGTGAATTCCCGCCACATCGGGGTTAGATTGAGGGTAAAATATAGTGTATTCTTAAAAATATTTTTTAAAAACAATTGCTTATTTAGTATATTCGAGCCCCACACAACCCACCATATTTAAGATTATTAGAATAATGCTCTTGCTAAATACATGAGCTTTTTTTTGCCTAGTGCGTGACTGGAAGGATTCAGAAAATGGCACATCGCCAGAATTTTGTCGGAACTATAAGATTCAATCCAAGCGCTTATTTAATTATCGTAGTTTAAAAGGTAGATATAAAAAAAATTGATGAATATTAAGGCGCCTAAACTCTTCGTAAAAGTCGCCAATCAGGAAGAAATTTCACCCAATAAAGGTAAGTAGAGCATTGTAGGACGTAAACTATGAAAATGCTTGGAAAAACACTCATCTCTAGGAGGAGAGTTTTTTAGAAAAGCTGTAAGAAAAGAATGTCCTTGCTATCGAGAGACCAATTAAAAATTTTAAATAAACAATCTAATAATAAGAGCTATAAGAATATCAATGTCTTTTGCTATAGTTAACAAATTTTAATGCGACCTGTACCAACCTTTAGTCGATATGTAATTATTTATATTTATCAAATAACTCGTATCTAATAGAAAATTATTTTTTTTAGTTCATTCAGGGAAAATCATGGCTGATAAATCCGTAAACGAATTAGCACAGCAAGTCGGCCGTCCAGTCGAAAAATTATTATCCCAAATCGTTGAAGCAGGTTTACCCGCGCGGGCTGCAACTGCACTCGTCACTGAAAATGAACAAGAAAAACTGGTTGCTCATTTAAGACAGAGCCATGGTCAATCTGCGCCTGATACCACTCAAATCACATTACAGCGCAAAACGCTGGGCAGGGCCAAAGTGGCAAGCTCAAGCAGTAAAGCGAGAACTATTAATGTTGAAGTGCGCAAAAAACATACTTTTGTTAAGCCTGATCTTGCAGCACAAGCTGAGGAACGAGCCAAACTTGAATTAGAAGCGAAAGTGCGTATTCAAGCTTCTATTCAACAGAAAGCAGCTGAAAAAACTAATAAAATTCTAAGTACACTTAGATCGCTTAACATCAACCTACGTAACCTGTACAAAGGCAGCGGGAATTTGGATTTCAAGCTAAATAGCGATATGGATATCATAGAACTAGATTTACATGGAATGGGCCTAACGGATCTTTCGGAATTTAATAAATATGAACTAGACCTAACCCATCTCGTTAAATTAGATCTTAGTGCCAACTCATTTTCTAAACTCATAATTAATTGGCCGATGCCTGAACTACAGTCACTGAATTTAGGTGGGAATGAGATTCAACATTTAGGTATTATAGATACGGGATTAATATCTTGGGAAGTTATTAAAAACCTAAACGCAAACACCATTGAAGAATTATATTTAGAACGTAACCACCTATCAGTTTTTGAAATCACTACTTCAATGCCAAAACTTCGTATTTTGGAAATTTTTGAAAACAGAGTTCAGCTAACTAAAGTAGAAATTTCAGTTGAAATGAAAGCTTTAATGCTTATATCTATGCGCTTCTCACAAATTGAAGAATTTATCATTTCAAAACGAGAATATTTACCATGTCTAAGTAGCTTAGACCTTCGCTTTAATAACATTAAAAAAATTGGCATAGCTTTAGATTTTTTTGATCCAAGTAAAGCAGATGATTATGATATATTATTAGATAATAACCCGCTTTCAGACCTACTTCTAGCAGCCTTAAAAAAAGAATCCAATAAAGAACGTTATCAAGCGTTATGGGATCTACTTAAAAGCACGACAATTGTCAACCGTGTCAAGCTAATATTTATTGGAAATACAGGCGTTGGCAAGTCTACTCTATATAAGATTTTAAAAAAGGGAACCTCTGGATATATTCCACAAAAGGGGGATAGCACACATGGAGTTAATATCTTCCATTATCTAGTTAAATCAACTATGGGAAAAGGAAATATTGAAGTGACTGGTTATGACTTTGGAGGGCAGGATTATTATCATAGCATACATTATAGTTTCTTTGGTTCAAATGCGTTATACATACTCCTATGGGGAGCTGGGCAATATATATATCATCGTGCACATTGCATTCGCAATGATAAAGAAGAAATTAGCTACCCTTTGAACTATTGGTTAGATAGTGTCGATTATTTCAGTAAAAAAGAATACGACTTTGAAAAGGCACTGAATAGCAAACCTTTTGAAGAAAATATGAAGAATTCTGAAATTGAGAAAATAGAACAAAAAAAACTGAATGAACTAGATAGACCTACTGAAAAAAATAATAGCCTGAGTTTACATTTATTTCAAAACCCTAGAAAACTTCTAGATTGCGAAGCAGATAAGCCTTTTGAGCTTGATATCGTTAGTTTACGTCAGAAATTTAACTTCATAGACAAAGTAATTCAAGTTCCACCTCTTACAAACATTAATTTTTCAGATTATCATGAAAGTGTTAAAGAAATATTAGATAATTTAATCGATGATTACGCTAGACCAGAAGACTATCCAAAAATCCTGAATGCCGTCGAAAAACAACTTTCTAATAAAAAATTTATTAGTGATACAGATATAATTATTCCAACTGCAAGAATAATAAATTTTTTTGAGAAATCAAAAAAAAACTTAGATTGGGATGGTGATTCAGAACAAATACTAGAATGGCTAGATATTACAATGAGTATTTATTGGGTTTCACCAAAATCTTTAAAAGTCAAAGAAGATTTAACTCCAGAAGAAAATAAGCAACTTGAGGACTATGAAAATATTATATTGAATACTTCCTTCAAAAATACAGTTGAACAAGACAATGCATCATTTTCGAAAAAAATAATCAACAAATTTTACTATTCATCTCCAAATGGTGTTTACTCAGATAATTTTCAAAAGATAAACCCTATAACTTCATTTGGCAACATATTAACTACTACAAATACTAAGCAAGAAAAAAAAATAATTGATTTTGAAATTCAAAATAATCTGGACGAAAATGAAAAAGCAGTTAAGAAATTAAAAATACTACTTAGAGAAGATCTAAATGTATATGATAAAAAACTGTTATGTGAACATGCTGTATTAAAACTAGCTGATCTGACTAATTTTATTCACAACATCTTAGATTTAGAGTGCACTGGACATATAGATTTGTCTGGAATGAAAAAAGGTTACTTCACTCACGATAGTATTACAACTGGGTATGAAAAGAATTGGGATATTTTTAAAAATAGTCATCTTTTTTCAAAACCTGATTCTATTAATTTTTTAAATGAGTACTTAGACTATATTATTGCCTTTATGCTATACAACAAAATTGCTTTCAGAGCACCTAACCCATCTAAAGACGGCAATATACTTTATATAGCACCGACATATTTAGATGAAAGTCTCTCATCAGCTGAAGAAATATTTTTAAGCGCATTTGATAAACCCATCGTCGAATATCGGTTTGATGGTTTTTATCATGTGAATATTTTTACTGAAGTTCTTGTTAAATTTCAAAAACATCTATCCAACTCTCAATTTGAGCAAAAAAACGATGTTGATTATTTGCTTTGGAAGAACAAAGCTATTTTGTTTGAAAATAAAAAAGAATTACCTGAATCGCAGGATCGGAGCTTAGCTGATTTATCGTCAGAATCTAAACAAGCATTGCTTTATCTTGATTTTGATCTTGGTGAGATATTGGAGAACTCATCAGATAAAGCACTTGATGATCAAATAAGATCTAAGCGCCAACCATGTATCCGTTTGCGTACGTTTGGACATAATAAAAAACAAATCAGTGAAAGTTTTTTGCGACAAATCATAAATTTTATCGATGAACAACTCGAAGGATATATCTATGAAAAATTTGCTTTAACTCCAAATAAACTCGACTATGTGAATGTAAAAGCAATGGTTGATTTTGAAAATCATGAAGGAAAGTCTACTGGCTCCTTTACTTATGAAAATAGAGTCTATAGGCTCTCAGATTTTAATTTATTCATAAAAAATAGAAGTGCAATGAAGAAAGTATTCATTTCGCACTCTACCAATGATTACAAAGAACTAATAGATTTTACTACTTACATACATCCACTCAAACTTGAAGGTTTAATAGATCATTGGCATTGTAGCCAACTGGTTGCTGGTGATTTTTGGGATGCCGAAATTCAAAAGCATCTTTGGGAGAGTGATATTATTTGTTTGTTAATTAGTCCAAGTTGGCTTGCTAATAACTATACATTTTACAATGAATTAAAAACTGCTCTAGATAGGAAAAATAATTTCAAAATGAAAGGCCAAGGAAGAGATATAATCATATTGCCAATTATTATCAAGCCATGTATGTGGGATAGAGTTGAATGGCTTAGCGAGATACAGGCAGCACCACAGAAGGGAAAACCTGTGAGCAGTTTCGAAGATAAAGATATAGCGTGGAATGATGTAGCTAAAAAGCTTATAGAAGCTATTAATAGAATAGACAACCCATACTATGTTCCAGTAATCGGAAGTCGAATTGGAAAGCTATTTGCGAGCCAGTATGAAGGTAAATTAGATAAATAAAGCGTACTTAGCTTTTTTGCAAGATATCTTAGGGTCATAGTTATTAAATTATCGGCTAGAGAAGATATTTCGTTAGCTAAATAAACACGGTGCCTAGTTCCAGCACTAGAATCGGCTATCTATGTAGTCTTACTGTTTAACGTTAAAATGAATAATAGCAAGATAGGCCTTGAGCGATTATAATATTTTAGAGCATATTCAAAAAAATGAAAAAAGAGGGCTAAACCATGGTTTAGTCCTCTTTTTTATTACCAAATTAGCCTATATCAAGCAATCAAAAACTCTTCCAGATGCCGTGCGACCACCGGATAAAGATTCATAGGGATACTGGGTGCCAGTTTACGCAGCATGTGTTTATTCAGCATTTTGACGATACTAATCACCCCATCCAAAGTCTTGTTCACCACAAAGTTAAACTTCATCAGTTCTTTTGGACGAATCAACAGCGGTTGCAAAGTCTCGTCAAACACTTCTACCAGCAGATCCACAATCTCTTGCACATCCGTGACACGCCCATCTGCCAGCTTGGCAAGGGCTTGTTTCAGCACGGCGGCAAAATCTGTGGTGATGTTAAACGCCATATAGGGTTTGGACCCACTGCCCAGATCCATCTGATGCATCAAGGTATAGTAATGGGCGATGACAGGCGGTAAGCGATCATTGGAAATAAAAGGACCAATCCAGCGGATGTAGTGCCGTGCCTTTGATTTGATATCTTCAATCACGGCATTGGCATCCAGCAGGTCTTTGGAAGGTTGCAGCCGTGAAAGCTCCTCAAAGATGCTGCCGAAACAGGTATCCAGAAGATCACAGTTTGCCTCAATCAACAATTCAAGACCGAGTTTCTTATCGGCATCGCTCACCCGTGAACGGGTACGTTGATAGAGCCCCTCTAACTCTGTGGTAATACGGTCTTGCACGGTACTTGCAAGAAACGGCGCATTGATGCTCATTTTCTTTTATTCCAATTTTTGTGATGTCTCGGTTGTTTTTTTTATTGATCTTGAGCTTGATAAAATGCCCAATGATTCGCTGAATATGATTGCACTAGTTGGATAGGAATGGCAAGTGTTGTCTGACAAAAATTTAAAGTTAGAGTACAGTTTCAATGATCTTAGGCTAAAGCTAAAAAAGCCATCCTAAGATGGCTTTTTTAGCACGATTAACGCCTTACCAACCTGATGCTACGGATGTGTAAGCGATCGTAATTCTAGCCTTACTCCCTGCAAGTCCACCGCTAACAGATACGTTCCCACCATCCAAATAAACCAGAGCCATCGGGTTAGCTTCGCTGGATGGGCCTTTAGAGAATGCCTGTACAAATAAAACCTTCAGATGCCCGCTAGAAATATTATGAGCACCAACGTATTTGCCCGCTGCATCCAAATCAACAACAAAGTTCTTGTAGAGCACATCTCCGATCAGATCATTGGTGATGATATCGCCATTACCTGCATTGTTATTTTGAGTATAGCTACCCAAAATGCCAGCTTGGCCGCTATATTGCCAACCATTAAAGTTATTGCCTGAACAATAATTCGAAGCATTATCAGAAGTATATTGAACGGCAACTCCTGACCCCGTTCCCCTAACATTCCATGAACAGTTTTTAACCACAACAGATCCAGCAACCTGTAGCACATGCGGAGCCAAATAGGCGGATGTTGAAGAAGGCAGGAATTTAATGCCATTTAAGGATAAATAACCCCCATCACATTTTGCGAAGGAATTATTGATATTGGTGAATAAAACCTCCCCCCCATTAATCGTTAGGCTCCCAGTATTACTGGTATGTACTTCGCTACTGCTCAATACTGAAGAACAAGCAAACGAGTCAATGATACAAGTTCCTGATGACACATCAATCGTCGGTACAGATGCCGCTGGGGACTTGGTTGAATATGCTTGGCCAATACGGATATTACCTTGATTGATCAATAATCTAGCACCATTACCATCTAACTGTAACTTGCTGATCAAAGTAGGAATTGCAGGATTAACTGTAGGCTGAGCAATCACTATCTTTTGTGAGAAGGTGGAGATACTATCAACCGTCAATCCATCACATGCCCCAAGGGAAAACGCCGAAGCCACGCCATCATAGTAAAGATCATTCAGGATGGCTTTACCCGCAATTCCAAATGGCCAGAAATGCCAATGGCCCCCATGGAAAAAATCCGCGGGTCCATCAATAGTAAGCCCATTACTTAAGGCACCCACCTCGATAAAACCGATATAAGATCCTCCACAATTCCCCTTCGCACTAATCCCAGCCCAGCCATTCTCAATACGAATTCGATCTATAACAGAACGTGGCAAAGCATTCATATCAATCGCAGGTGGATAAGCTAAACAAGTACTCCGATCAACTGTAGTTGCCGGCTGAACAAAGCGAAATCCTATATCAAACACTTGAGCACCCGGCTCAGCCGTCCCCAATCGAAGTACGCCTGATGCACTCATATTGAAATCACTTTGAATCAGGAAGTATGACTTTGTCCTGCCATCACCGCGTAAAATCTGACCATTCTTTAATGTAATTTTATCTTTGACATGGTATGTCCCTTCAGGCATATAAATTTGATAACCAGTATTAATCGCGGTCTGTATCGCGTTGGTATCGTCAACAACACCATCACCAATTGCATTATATGGCGCATCTTTAACATTAATAATCATCATCGTTCTCCACAAGAAAGTTGATTAACGACGCCTTAGTCTGTTGCTAAGACACAAAGATTCAATGTGTGGTATAGGCCTTTAGCACATAGAGCAGCCACATGTAAGATACATAAACACTGAATCGTTAGATTTATCTTACTACAAAAAGTCAATTAATGCTTCCCGATTTAGTTTACTTTTCGTACGGGTAAGCCTATTCTTTTATTGAGAAAACCGATAATCAGAAATTATTAAATATTATAAATTCAAATAGATGACAACTTAACTCTTCTGCAAGGTACCATCATGAACGCGACTCAAACTGCACATCTGCTTTCTTTAATCGGGAAGCGAGTGTCGTGGGCTTGATACCCAGTTTTGCCGCAGCCCCATCCGTACCAAACAATTTGCCATTGCAGGCTTTGAGTGCCGCCAGCATGTTGCGATGCTCCAGATCACGTAGTTGGGCATCAGTGAGTATCTGATCCGAAGCCGCATTAGGATTGATCACGTCACTTGCCGCGATGGATGGAAATGAATCAGACAATTCAATATTCAAATCTGCGCCGCGTGAGGTGATCAGTGCACGCTCAATCACATTCTGCATTTCACGGATATTCCCCGGCCACTCGTAGTGCTGGAGACGTTGGATATCACTCTTGCTCAGGCGACGTCCCGGCATTTTAAGACGTTCGCTCACGCTCTTTAAAAAGTGCGTCGCAAGCAAAGGAATATCGCTGCGCCGCTCTCTGAGTGCTGGTGAATAAATCGGGAAGACATTCAAGCGGAAGAACAAGTCTTCGCGGAAACGCTTGGCTGCGACTTCACGACGTAAGTCACGGTTGGTCGCAGCAATCACGCGTACTGTGACATTCCGCGTGCGCTCTTCACCCACCCGTTCAAATTGCCCCTCTTGCAGGACACGCAAGAGCTTACTTTGTAGCTCCAGCGGGATCTCACCAATCTCATCAAGAAACAGGGTGCCGCCATTGGCCAGTTCAAAGCGCCCAACCCGATCACGAATCGCACCCGTAAACGCACCGCGCACATGACCAAAGAATTCACTTTCAAACAGCTCATCGGGAATCGCAGCACAGTTGACGCGAATCAATGGTTGATCGCTACGCTTGCTGGCTTGATGGATGGCACGCGCAATCAACTCTTTGCCCGTACCCGACTCCCCATGAATAAGCACATTGGCATCGGTGGGTGCAACCACATCAATCTGCTTGGCGATTTGCAGGATGGCATCACTCTGACCGACGATCTCGCGGTAGTTATGCTCGGTCAGGATTTCTTCTTGCAAATAGGCATTTTGTTCTTCCAAGCGTTTTTTAAGTGCTTGCAACTCAGTCAGTGCATTCTGCAATTGAGTCTCGGTGTTGCGGCGTTCAGTGATATCACGAAAAACCACGACTGCACCGACTATGCTGCCTGCTGAGATCACTGGCGTGCTGGTGAACTCGACGGGAAAGAAACTGCCATCACGCCGCCAGAACACTTCTTGCAGACCCTCGTGCACCACGCCATCACGCACTGCGGCGTAGATCGGACAGTCTTCCACAGGGTAATGACTACCGTCGGCATGGGTATGGTGATGGATACGGTGGATGTTTTTACCCAGCATTTCTTCAGGCTTCCACCCAAGCATCCGCGCACCTGCAGGATTCACGAAGGTCGCAAGGCCTTCACTATTAATACTATAAATCCCATCACCAACCGCACTGAGCAGCAATTGATTACCGCGTTCTGATTCTTTAAACAGATTGAGGATCGTCTGCCATTCAAGCAGTCCGGCACGCATGGTGCGCTCAGTCTGTGCTTGATCTTGTTGGTAGCGCTCATGATGTAGGTCACGGATCACGAGAACAAGATGAGGTTTGCCTTTGAGCTTGAGGTAAGTTGCCGAGATTTCGACCTCAAGGCGCTCACCATCTTTATGGATGCAGGTGAGCTCGTTCGACCATGCACTGCCATTTTCCATTGCGGCTTGCGTGAAGACGACCAGATCAGGCAGTTGTTCGCGATGTCCGAGTACTTTGGTCGCAGACAATGAGAGCAACGCTTGTCGTGAATAACCCAGCAACTGACACGCTGCGATATTGACATCATCGAAGCGATTTTCAATCGGATTCAACACCAATAAAGCTTCACCGCAGTGTTCAAACGCCATATGACGTGCTGAATTGGCCAGCCCCGCCTCTCCTGCGATGTATTCAATCTCATCCACGGCGATCCCCTTAAGCAAAACTACGAAATATCGTATATTAACTACGGATATTCGTGATTATACGATAGTTCGTAGATTTAAACGAGCAAAATAGATACACCATAGATTTTCTAATTTTTTATTATATTTAATTAATTCAATGAATTAATCATCAGTAAACATCATTTTTAAGTATTATTTTTCCGTTGGCACAGTCCTCGCAATAACAGGAATAACAGCAGCACGATTTGGCACCACCAATACCCTGCTGTTTAAGCCCTTATCTATTCGGAGAAAATGCGTCATGCCTACCGTCAATATCCCAGCCTATAAAGATGGCGACTTCCTCGTAAACTACGAAGAAAAAGTCTTTGAAGACGTTAAAGCAGAACCCGGCGAGAAAGCGTTGATCACCTTCCATACCGTTGCGTTTGAAGGCTCTATCGGTCTGGTCAATATGCTGCAAGCCAAACGCTTACTGCGCAAAGGTTTTGAGACCAAGGTCCTGCTCTACGGTCCAGGTGTACAACTCGGCGTACAACGTGGTTTCCCAACCTTGGGTGCCGAAGCCTTCCCCGGTCACCTTGCAGTCAACAATCAGATCAAAGGATTCATTGCCGAAGGCGGTGAAGTTTATGCCTGTCGTTTTGCCCTGCAAGCGCTTTACGGTCAAACCGAAAAAGCCTTGATCGAAGGCATCCGCGCCATCAATCCGCTGGATGTCATGGACCTGCGTCTGCTGATGCGACGCGATGGCGCGCTCATCATCGACACGTGGACCGCATAAGGAGCAGGCATGACGATCATTAAAGCAGCCGCAGTGCAGTGTAGTCCTGTTCTGTATAGCCGTGAAGGCACCATCGCCAAGATCTGTGGCCTGATTGAGTCATTGGGTTTACAGGGCGTGCAATTCGCGGTCTTTCCTGAAACCGTCGTGCCGTATTACCCCTATTTCTCGTTTGTGCAGCCCGCCTTCGCAATGGGGGCGCAACACTTGAAGCTGATGCAAGAGTCGGTGGTCGTGCCTTCAGCCGCTACTGAAGCATTGGGCGAAGCCTGTCGTAAGGCGAACATGGTGGTCTCGATCGGTGTCAATGAGCGTGCGGGGGGCACGATTTATAACGCCCAATTGCTGTTTGATGCCGACGGCAGCCTAATTCAGCATCGACGCAAAATTACCCCGACCTATCATGAGCGCATGGTCTGGGGTCAGGGTGATGGTTCAGGTTTACGCGCGATAGACAGTCAAGTTGGGCGCATTGGTTCGCTGGCGTGTTGGGAGCACTACAACCCGCTTGCGCGTTATGCCCTGATGGCGGATGGCGAGCAGATTCATGCTGCGATGTTCCCCGGTTCACTCGTGGGTGACATCTTCGCCGATCAGATTGAGGTCACCATTCGCCACCACGCATTGGAGTCTGGCTGCTTTGTGGTGAATGCCACGGCGTGGCTTGAACCTGATCAACAAGCGCAAATCATGCAGGATACTGGCTGTGGCATTGGGCCGATCTCAGGCGGTTGCTTTACCGCAATCGTTTCCCCCGAAGGCAAGCTGCTCGGCGAACCACTGCGCAGTGGTGAAGGCGTAGTCATCGCTGATCTCGACTTAAGTCTCATTGATAAACGCAAACGCATGATGGATTCGGTTGGGCACTATAGCCGCCCTGAGCTGCTGAGCCTGCTTATCGACCGTACACCTACATCAACCACACACGACCGCATCACAACCCCTCATCCGCAGCACTCTAATCTGGAGCACTCTAATGTTGGCAAATGATCTGATGACCAATGATTTGATGGCAGAGTTACAGTGCCATGGTGTCCTGTGGGATGGAGAGACTGGCCTTGCCCGTAAGGGGGGCGCAGGTCCTTCTGATCACAAGGCACTGAGTATGGGATCAAGAACGCTGATGATCCCGATCTTGAACCTTGCTTCACGCGAGTCCCCCTACTCGGCAAAAATCAGTGCCAATGAGGAAGAAGCCTTTATCTTTCGCGAAGGTCTGCAAGTCGGTACGGTGAGCATCCCCCATGTGCCCAAATTCTATGGTTTATCGACTGAAGATGGTACGCCCTATAGTCAGATTGCAACCCTGCATGGTCGTGACGTGCTGGCAACGACCATATTGCAGCACTGCATTCGGATGAATGACCCTGCAACCGCCTGCCAGTTCTGTGCGATCAGCCAATCGCTCAACTCAGGACAAACTATTGCCCGTAAACGCCCTGCCCAACTGGCGGAAGTCGCCAAGGCGGCAGTCGAGCTGGATGGCGTCAAACATATGGTGATGACCACCGGCACCCCGCAGACCTCAGATCGCGGTGCCGCAATCCTCTGTGAATCCGCCGCAGCCGTGACGCAGGCGGTAAATCTCCCCATCCAAGCCCAGTGTGAACCACCCGATGACAACATCTGGTTTCAGCGCCTGTATGACAGTGGTGTGGTGTCTCTGGGCATGCACTTGGAAGCAGTCAATCCACAGATTCGCGCCCGGATCATGCCCGGCAAAGCCGAAGTACCGCTCAGTCGCTACTTCGAGGCTTTCGCTGCGGCGGTGGATGTCTTTGGTCGCGGGCAGGTCAGCACCTACATCTTGGCGGGTCTGGGTGACACAGAAGATGAGATTACCGACATGAGCGAACGCTTAGCAGCAATGGGGGTTTATCCTTTCGTGGTACCGTTTGTCCCGATTGATGGAACGCCGCTGGCGCAGCATCCCAAACCCAATGCCGAGATGATGACGCGTCTCTATCCACGTATTGGTCAGCATCTGCGCACCCATGGACTGCACTCTGACCAGATCAATGCCGGTTGCGCCAAATGCGGCGCCTGTTCTGCCCTGAAGCAATACGAGTAGGAGTCCTGTCATGGCCACTGCATTCGATCTATACATCAATGACTTTATCGAACCTACATTCGTTCCCGCTGACATTCAAGTCAAACCGATCAGTGAAGCGTGGGAAAGGCAAGGTTACTTTGCTTTGCGTAAACGCGTCTTTTCGCAAGAGCAGCAGTTACTGCTGCGTGACCGTGATACCCATGACTTTCAGGCGATCGGCATCGTGGCGGTAGCCAATATCTGCGGCATGGCCGATCAAGTCGTCGGTGCAGTACGCATTTATCAAGCCGAAGCGGGTCTGTGGTACGGCGGACGGCTCTGCGTTGCACCGGCCTATCGACATCACCACGACATTGGCAAGGCACTGATCAATGAAGCAGTTGCACGCGCCATAGATTTAGGCTGCATGCGCTTTCTGGCGACCGTACAAGTATCCAATGAGCACTACTTTCAGCAATTGTACTGGCAAACCTTAGAGCAGATCACACTGCTTGGTCGTCCTCATTGCCTAATGCAAGCCGAACTTACGCACTATCCTTTTATGCCGCGCGGTTTTACTCCGCCTCTGCATGTGAGTCACCATCATGACTCTTGAATACACTTTGGATCAGATGATTCAGCAGATCCACGCCCTGCCCGCCATACAAGCTAAGCGGGACATTCAAACGGTCTCTCATTTACTGGCGCATGATGATGACATTCATGATCTGACCTCACGTTATGCCCTACCCGGGGATGACTGTGCGGCGATTGCAAGCGGCGCTGGCTATCAGTTGCTGGCGATGGAAGGCATGCTACCGAGCTTTGTCCAAGCAGCACCATGGTTTTCTGGCTGGTCGGCGGTGATGGCCAATGTCAGTGATATCGCAGCCATGGGTGGTCGCGCGACTGCCATCGTTAATGCTTTTTGGCATCACGATGAGGATTCTGCCCGCGAAATCATGCGCGGTATCCGCGATGCCTGCCGTGCCTATGGACTCATACTCGCTGGGGGGCATAGCAGTATGGGTGCCCATGTCAGCGCGAATCTTGCCGTTGGCATCATGGGCTATGCACATAAGTTGCTCTCGACTTTTCACGTTGAACCCAATCAGTGTATCGCCATGGCTGTGGATTTAAACGGTCAGTGGCATGCCAACACAGCCTACTGGAAAGCCTTTGAGGGCAAAGCAGATAAGGTGTTACGCGCACAACTTGAAGTCATCCCAACACTGACCGAAGCAGGTCACTTGCTCGCTGCCAAAGACATCAGCAATGCCGGCATCTTGGGCACGCTGATCATGCTGCTTGAGACCACGGGCTGTGGCGCCGAGATTAATTTGGATGCACTGCCCTGCCCAGAGGGCGTCGATCTTTTACGCTGGCTACAAATCTTCCCCAGCTATGGCTTTCTCTTCACCTTAAGCAAAACCGATCTGCCTACGGTCATTGATGCCTTTGCGGCAGAAGGCATCACGTGTGGGGCAATCGGTCAAACCACTATGGATGGCAAGGTTCATCTGACCCATCAAGGACATCGCGCGCTGTTCTGGAATCTACGCACTCAACCTTTCACTGGCTTTAGCTATACCGCCAAACCGACCCTTAAGCCCAAGGAGCCGCATCATGCCCGCTGTCAACTTTGAGATTCAGTGGCCCGATGGCCAGATCAGCAGTGGTTACTCTCCGTCTACCATCATCCATGACTACTTGGCTGAAGGCGTCAGTTATCCGTTAAGCGACTTTATGCAGCGTGCGGAATCAGGACTAAACGCCGCATCAGAACGTGTCCGTACGGTCTACGGCTATGCCTGTAGTTCCGCCATGGACTGCCTCTACATTCTGCAACAACAAGCCCAAAAATACCCTGACCCCAAAGGCCAGATCACCTTGCTTCGCATGCGCCAGTCGCCTTAAAGACCTGATCTAACATTCCTTATTAGACCCTATTTTGGAGAACATCCATGAATTTCAGTATGATTCAACCCAGCATCTATCACACCAGTCACTATCCCGTCATTATCGTTGGCGGGGGTCAGTCTGGGCTATCCGCCAGTCACTACCTGCAGAAACTCGATATTGAGCATCTGGTGCTGGAGAAACATGAAGCCACTCATGCTTGGCGTGAAAAACGCTGGGATGCCTTTAGCCTTGTCACACCCAACTGGCAATGTAACCTGCCCGGCTACCCCTACGCAGGCAATGATCCACATGGTTTTATGAAACGCGATGAAATCATTGCTTACTTGGATGGCTTCATCGACACCTTACAACCACCAATTCGGGAAGGCGTGGCAGTGAATCTGGTCACACCACTTGAAAGTGGTGGATACGAACTGCAAACCACTGTCGGCACGTTCACGGCTGATCATGTCATCGTGGCTTCAGGTGGTTATCACACGCCGATCATTCCTGACTTTGCTGCAAAGCTGCCAGCCGCGATCACCCAGATCCACTCAGAACAATATCGTAATCCCGAGAACCTACCTGAGGGTGCGGTACTCGTGGTGGGTTCAGGTCAATCCGGCGCACAGATCGCCGAAGATCTGCATCTGGCGGGCAAGAAGGTGTATCTGGCCACCGGAGATGCTCCACGCTGCGCCCGCTTCTATCGCGGACGCGATGTCGTGGATTGGCTGGCAGATATGGGCTATTACGATCTGCCGGTTGAGGAGCATCCACTGCGCGAAGGGGTGCGGAATAACACCAATCACTATGTGACGGGTCGTGATGGTGGACGTGACATTGATCTACGCCGTTTTGCACAGGATGGCATGGTGCTGTTTGGACGCTTAGAACAACTCGATGGAGATACATTGAGCTTTGCTCCAACGTTGAAAGCCAATCTTGATAATGCAGATGCCGTCTACAACCGCATCAACCGCTCGATTGACCAATACATTGAAAAACATGGCATTACAGCAGAAATCGCCTCCAGCTATGAGCCGGTCTGGGAGCCTACGAATGAGCAAAATACGCTAAATCTGAAAGAGGCTGGAATCACATCCATCATCTGGTGTATCGGCTTTCGACCTGACTTTAGCTGGGTGGATGTACCCGTGTTTAATGCGCAGGGTTACCCCAATCACCAGCGCGGTATAACCACACATGCAGGGCTATATTTTTTGGGATTGCCTTGGCTGCATACGTGGGGATCGGGACGGTTTTCAGGGGTGGCGCGGGATGCTGAATTTATTGTGCGGCATATTGATGAGCAGGCTATAAGCCTATCAATCTGTGCGGGGAATTCATTTGAAAAAAGTTTGGCAAGCCATTAGAAGCACTGCAAAAGCCTATGCTTAAACACTCTGAAAAGGGGTGACTCTATCCCTTTAAACTTATCTCCAGAGCACTGTTTGATACATTCGATCAGTGCTTAGGGATGCTCTTTTGAAATGAGGGGAATAGAAATATGATTCTTGGTGACTTTACCCCAATAAAAACGAATATTCGTCTCAAGACCTCGTTTTAAAAACGATCATAATACTCTGCCCAGTTCCACCAACAACATGAATATACGACACATCAGACCAAGATAGATTGATCACTAAGTGAAGTCATAAATCAAATATCCTATCTGGAAAATATAAAATACACGCAAAACAAGAAAATCCTGATCACATATCTCTATGCAATGAAATTTAAACCAAAAACTTTATATCTATTCAACTTCCTTGAAATAGGTATCGTGTAATAAAAGAACAAGTATAAAATCAACGATAATCATCAATACGGCACGGGAATTTAGGGAAAAATCCATACTTCGGACCTGCGTAGGCTCTGCCGGATTGATATGAACACGGATCACCTTTCCTTGAGGATATCGGGTAATCTCCTCTTGAGGGGCTCCGCAATTAGAATCTTGTGTTTCTAAGAATGATGTCATTGAGAGATTTTGATAAACATAACTAATCTTAATCTGATCACAATAATACTTCCGACCTTTGTTACCAACCTTCTGTACGACTGATGAATTGAGGACAATGGCATCGACTAGCGGCCATTTTTTTGTGAATTCTGCAGCCAAATAATCCTTAAAAATAAGTGTCGTGATAAAAAATATACTGAACAAAAAAATAGCTATTGCAAATCCCCTCATCACCCTATTTGTTCTCGTCATTCGAACGTCCTACCCCAATCCCCAAAAAAATTTAAACAACCATACGCATCTTATATACCATAGCTTTTTAATATTTTTTAAACAATTGAGAATCTTAACAATCACTAATTTCTTAAATTGGATCAATTTCCCTCCCTCACAATCCCCATCAATCCTTTTTAGGATTACAATGAAGCAGATACATATAAAATGCGACTCAATCGCGTAAGATCATGCTGAATGCTGGGGAAAGATGTATGAAAGAAATTGCAATTGCTGCCCTACTGGCAAGCATCAGTTTGCAGGTCGCATATGCCGCAGATGACAAAGTGACTATCTGCGTTTTCGACCCTTCTGGGCAGCACGGTTATGCCTATGGCTATGCCAAAGACTATATGGTGCAAGCACCACGCTTTGGCGTGATCAAACCGATTGATCTTAAAGTCTATACCAATGAAGAAGGGGTGGTGACTGATTTTAAAACGGGGCGCTGTGATGCAGCGATCATGAGTAGCCTGCGTGCTCGCGAATTCAATTCATACACGGGCAGCCTAGACGCAGTCGGCGGACTCCAAAACATCAAAGACTTGAATATGGCACTCCAAGTACTCTCCAGTAAGTCTCTTGCTCCGAAGATGGTGCAAGGGGATTATGAGATTCTCGGGATCATCCCGATTGGTGCAGCCTACTTGATGGTCGATGATCGTCGAATTAATACTTTTAACAAAGGTGTAGGCAAGAAAGTTGCGATCTTAAATCTAGAAAAATCCGCCAATAAACTCACGCAAAAAATCGGGGCTATCCCCGTACGTGTCGATTTAAACACCGTTGCCGACGCCTTTAATAATCATAAAGTCAATGTGCTTGCCGCGCCCGCTGTCGCGTTTAGACCTTTTGAACTGGCCAAAGGCATGACTGGACCTGATGGTTCCGTAAAAGGTGGCGTAGTGCGCTTTCCACTAGCGCAGATCACCGCCTCCTTTGTGGTGCGCAAGAGTAAGCTACCCAATCCTGACGTCAGTCAAAAGATCCGTGAATACATCTTTTCTCAGCTTGGTACGGCCTACAAGTTTATAGATAACGCAGAAAAAGATATTGATGATAAGTACTGGATCAATATGTCACCTGCGGATCAGCAAAGTACGCAAACCCTGATGCGCACCACTCGTATTGAGATGATCAAAGATGGGGTCTATGATAAAGACATGATGCACTTACTGAAGAAGATTCGCTGCAAAACGAATCCGAATAACCCAGAGTGCAATTCAAACGACGAATAAGAATAAAAAGACGGTTACGAAAGATGTGGAGTAAATCTACTCCACATCCTCAAGCGCTGCAGAGAGCAAGGTTTCTACTTGCCAGACGCGATATAAACTACAGAATACATGACGACGCCCACCGACCCGCAGTACGAAGGCTGGCAGATCAGGCACGCCTAGCGCATCGGCGCCTTTTTGATTGCGATTGAGCCAGACCAACGTACTCGCGGCATCACTGACCGCAACATCTGGCAGAACTTTGCTAAAGTGCGGGGTAAAGGCCATATCCGATCCTTGTGACCAGACACTCTCCAGTAACTCCAGTGCCCGATTCATCCGTGGCTCGTGCTTCAGACTGGTCAAGGTCTTGGCCATCGCCATCACTCCTGCTTCATCAGGACGGCAAAATGGCGAGAATGGGACGTCAATCCGCTTGGCCAGACGCTGTGCCAGACGCCAATCAAAACGATCACGCCCTTGATAAGGTAGCGGGAAAAACTTGATCTTCACATTGTAGTAGCCAACCATCTCTTGCTGTAGATAACGCAGCAGCAAGTAGGTAAACGGATCTTCCAGCGCACCATAGAACTTCAGAATCGGGCGCATCGCTTGAATATCGGCAAGTAGTACCGGGTCATTGACCAGATGCTCGCCCCACTCGACATGATTAATCAGAAAGACGGGCTCACTGGTCAACAGTTGCTGCTGATTCAAGCGCCGTGTTAGTCGCAAGAAGTCATCAATCGCCAGATAGCGACGCCCATCGTAGGTGATATAGGCTTCTGCCAATGGCTCATCGGTAAACTCTACTTCAGACAAACTGGCCGTTTGTTCTGTGGTCGTTGTACGCTGTAGAGCCATTTGATGCAAGAGTGCCAGCTTACCGCTTTGTCCCTGCCACACCATATGAAAGACGTTCTGCAACAAGTGCAGGAAGTCAGCACCCTTGAGTGGCGTTAACCGTAGAATCTCTAGGCCCTGTGCCATCTGCCCTGCATCAGGCGCAATATAATTTTCCTGAAAAACAAAGCGATGTTGATGGGCAAGAACCGCTGCATCATGATGCGTATAGCGTAGCCATTGCTCAGGGGTGAGGGACTTGGGAGGCCGTGCGGCTTGGGTAGAAATGATAATTTTGAACGGGCGCATGCGCGCGATGAGCAGACTATCTAATTTTGCTAAGATTTGAACCAGTAAATAACTGTAAACATCGTCCAAACGAATAAACACCGTTAACGCATGACGGCCGGCATGTGCAGATAAGCGCGGCTGTCGAATCGGTCGTTGCAGCAACCAGCGTGACCGCAGAGGGTCTAACCATCTTCGCGTAAGCGACATTTTTTTGAATACCCAAAAGGCAAAAATTAACAGCTTAGTTTTTAACACAAAAGACGTCTGTTCGCCATGTTAAAACGAAGCAGACATCCATTGATTATGCATAAATCGATCTAAAAAAACGATCAGCCTGCATGACGCCAATCAGAATCATGCAGGGAAAAGCGGATGATAAACTAATCTAGATTTAAGTCTGTCACGGCACCAGTCGATGCGCTAGAAACCAAACGAGCATATTTCGCCAATACACCGCGGGTGTATTTCGGTGCGGGGCGTACCCAAGCAGCACGGCGTGTCGCCAGTTCTTCATCACTGACCGAAACTGAAATTTCACGGGTGACCGCATCAATGAGGATGTTATCACCGGTTTGCACCAGACCGATCACACCGCCTTCAAAGGCTTCAGGCGTGATATGACCGACCACAAAACCATGTGAACCACCACTAAAACGACCATCGGTAATCAGCGCAACTGATTTACCCAGACCTTTACCCATGACAGCAGAAGTCGGTGACAGCATTTCACGCATACCCGGACCGCCTTTCGGACCTTCGTCCTTGATGACAATCACATCACCAGCAACCACTTCACCATTTAAGATACCGGCCAGCGCAGCTTCTTCACCGCTATAGACACGGGCACGCCCTTCAAAGCGCAGGCCTTCTTTACCGGTAATCTTAGCAACCGCACCTTCACTGGCAAGGTTACCTTTCAAGATCACCAGATGCGAGTCGGCTTTGATCGGTTTGTCAAACGGCATGATGATTTGTTGGTCGGCTGGGTAATCTTGTACGTCAGCCAAATTCTCCGCCAAGGTTTTGCCGGTAACCGTTAGACATGAACCATCAAGCATGCCTTTATCCAGCATGCGTTTCATCAGCGGCTGAATCCCGCCAATCGCAACCAATTCACTCATCATGTATTTGCCTGATGGACGGATATCGGCCAGCAATGGCGTGTCTTTACCAATGCGAACGAAGTCTTCCAAGTCCAGATCGACGTCTACAGTACGGGCCATGCCGATCAAATGCAGTACAGCATTGGTTGAGCCGCCAAGGGTGATCACGACTTTAATCGCATTTTCAAACGCGGACTTGGTCATAATGTCACGCGGTTTGATGTCCAGACGCAGCAGGTTCATCACCGCTTCGCCTGCACGTTGGCAATCATTTTCTTTATCGCTGGATACGGCATCCTGTGCCGATGAACCCGGTAAGCTCATACCCAGTGCTTCAATCGCAGAGGCCATGGTGTTGGCGGTGTACATGCCACCACATGAACCTGGACCCGGGATCGCGACTTCTTCGATTTGCTTGACTTGGATTGCAGACAGCTCACCCTTGGCATGCTGACCCACCGCTTCAAACACGGAGATGATGTCAGTATGACCCGCACCCGGTTTGATCGTGCCACCGTAAACAAAGACCGATGGACGGTTCAAACGGGCAAGACCCATGATGCAGCCGGGCATGTTTTTATCACAACCGCCGATAGCGA
Organism: Aquirhabdus sp.; assembly: GCF_046462495.1. Lineage (NCBI taxonomy): Bacteria > Pseudomonadati > Pseudomonadota > Gammaproteobacteria > Moraxellales > Moraxellaceae > Aquirhabdus > Aquirhabdus sp. The sequence continues at coordinate 375,378 of NZ_JBKGVE010000003.1, forward strand.
TCAAACCGTCAAAGCCTTCACAGCCTGCAACCGCTTCAATCGAGTCCGCAATGATTTCACGGGACACCATGGAGTACTTCATCCCTTCAGTACCGTTTGCGATACCGTCAGAGATGGTAATGGTGTTAAAGATCACGCCTTTACCGCCAGCGGCATTCGCGCCTGCTTCAGCGATACGGGCCAGACCATCGATATGCATATTGCATGGGGTCACGTTAGCCCATGTTGATGCGATACCGATTTGTGGTTTTTTAAAGTCTTCATCAGTAAAACCGACCGCACGCAGCATGGAACGGGCTGGGGCACATTCGATGCCATCAACCACTTCAGATGAGTGTTTGCGGAGATTTTCAGCGGATGGGGATGTCTTATCGTTCATGACTAAACCTTATTTTGAATAAATTGGGCTGGCGATCGGCAGGATGAATGGCGTATTACTGTCAACGAATCATCCAAACCGTACTGCTAATGGCGAGCTGCTGAAGCTATTTAGTCAAAACTGCGGATAACACTTTTGAGTAGAAACGCCGCAAGGATGTATTGCGCGCGCATCGAAATCTGAAAAAATCAGTCAGCGAAAAAATCTGGTGGCTAATTCTATCCTTCATGCCGCCAGAGGGAAAGGATAAAGCACAATAAAAATCAAAGTTCCCGCTATCCTTTTTCATTTTCCATACAAGACAGCGGATCAATGGGTTTATCGCATTCAGTACAGATCAATGAGACGCTAAGGCCAGGTTCGCGTTACAATAGTCACTAAATCTTCATATGATCTATAAGAGTCGCTTCGTGAATCTGATTTTTGCCGGGACACCCGAATTTGCTGCAACTGCACTGCAAGCCTTGATCGATGCAGGACATCACATTGTCGCTGTCTATACGCAGCCTGATCGTCCATCAGGTCGAGGACAGAAGCTGACGCCATCGGCAGTCAAAGCCTTGGCAGTCGAACATAACCTGCCCGTCTATCAACCCGTGCATCTCAAAGCCTCAACCGCAGAGGGTCTGGCTGCACAGGCAGAGCTCGCTGCTCTGGTTGCAGATCATCAGGTCGATGTCATGGTTGTCGCAGCCTATGGTTTGATCCTGCCGCAAAGCGTGTTGGATATGCCACGTCTAGGCTGCTTGAATATCCACGCCTCCTTGCTGCCACGCTGGCGCGGAGCGGCACCAATCCACCGCGCAATCCTGTCTGGTGATACCGAAACAGGCATCACCATCATGCAGATGGATGCGGGTCTGGATACGGGTGATATGCTGAGTAAAGTACATCTCCCCATTGAAGCCAAAGATACCAGCGCGACCCTACATGATCGCTTGGCAGTCTTGGGCGGTAGCGCTATTGTGGATACTCTCGCCCATCTCGCGGACTATCACGCGCATAGAACCCCGCAAGCCAGTGGTCACGCCACCTATGCCGCGAAGCTCTCCAAAGCCGAAGGGAAGATCGACTGGTCGTGTGCCGCTATCGTCCTCGATCGTCTGGTCCGTGGACTCCAACCGTGGCCTGTGGCGTATACCCAGATCGGTGAAGATATCTTGCGTGTCTGGTCAGCGGAACTGGTGCATGATCGTGCCACACATACAGCGGCCCTTGCGGGTGAAATTATCGCCGTTGATAAACATGGTATCAGCGTTGTATGCGGCGACGGTCAAGTGCTGCGCCTCACTCAACTCCAATGGGCCGGCGGCAAACCGCTGAACAGTGTCCAAATTCTACAAGCCCAGAAACTTAATGTCGGACAGCAGTTACAATGAGAAATAGCCAATGAGCCAAGATAACGCCAGATCTGTAAAGCCGCGTAAGTTTCACAACCCACCCGCCAATGCTCGCACCCGTCCAGCCCCGCTTAACCTACGTGCGCAAGTGATCCGTGTCATCATCGCGGTATTAGATGGTCAATCCTTAAGTGCAGTTCTGCCTGCCGCGCTGGAAAAGACGCTGGAACGAGATCGTGGTTTGTTTAATGAGTTGGTCATGGGTACGCTGCGCCACTGGTTTGCATTGGATGCCGTTCTGCAACCGATGTTGGCGCGTCCGCTCACTGATAGCCGTGTACAAGCTGCACTGCATTTAGGCCTTTATCAGATATTCCAAACCCGTATCCCTGCACATGCTGCAATCAGCGAAACGGTGGATGCCGCCAAGCAACTTGGACAAGAAAAAGCCAGTGGCTTGGTCAATGCCCTACTGCGTCGTACGCTGCGTGAACAGACAGAACTGCAAGAGATTTTTGAAGCGCATCACGCGCTGCCAGACTGGTTCGCTGCGGCATTAGAACAAGACTGGGCAGAGGAATGGCAAGGTCTTGCGGAGTCTCTCCGCCATAGCGCACCGCTTTTCCTGCGTGTGAATAAGCGTCAGCGCACACGCACCGGCTACTTGGATGCACTGGCGCTACAAGGCATTAATGCCAACAGCACCGACAATGCCACCCCTGAAGCGATTCAATTGCTGCAACACGTCAATATTCCGAGTCTACCCGGTTACTTAGAAGGCTGGTTCTCGGTGCAGGATCTCAATGCCCAGCGCTGTGCTGGGCTATTCAGTGATGCACACTTTAACGGGTTAGATGGCAAAACGGTTCTGGATGCCTGTGCGGCTCCCGGTGGCAAGACAGCTCATCTCTTGGAGCAATTTAGCCCCAGCCATATGACCGCAATCGACAGTGACTCCTACCGTCTAAAGCGCGTACGGGAAAACTTGAATCGTTTAGAACTGTTTGATCAGACTCGTGTAACGGTGGCAACGGCAGATGCAAGTGCATGGACGGCAGCGGAACCTGTGGATGCGATTTTGCTGGATGCGCCGTGTAGCGCAACGGGTGTGCTGCGTCGCCATCCGGACATTCGTCTGCTGCGTCAATCTACCGATATTGCGACCACTGTTGCCCTGCAAGCCACACTACTGGATCACTTGTGGACACAGCTTAAAGTCGGCGGACGGCTGGTCTACATCACCTGCTCTTTGCTCAAAGATGAAAATGAGCATCAGATTGCGGCGTTTCTTAAACGGACGCCCAATGCGACCGAGCATGAGATTGATACCAGTTGGGGTTTTAAACGTCCCGTCGGTCGTCAATGCTTTCCGGAAACGGATGGCGGGGATGGCTTTTATTTTGCGGTGCTGGATAAGACCACTTAAAGGAAATCATCGACGATGCGTATTCAATGGCATGCGCATCGCTGATGTAAAACTTAGACTAGCTAATGCCAAACTGACGTAAAAGCGTCTCGCAAATGCCCCGCTTCTCTTCCAAAGAATGTTCATGTACCAGCAACCCCTCGATCACAAAGACCAACACTGTCGCTAAAGCGCCCACATCCGCTTCGGCAACATCATGGGCTTGCAGTTCACTGCGCAGCAGCGCCTCACCCATACGATGAAAATTATCATGCCACAGGTTAATAGCCGGTGAGCTTTGTAAGCGTGAATGCACGGTGGTGATCAGCTTACTGGACTCCTGTAAACGCGCAACCAGCCACAATAATTTATCGATCGGTTTCGGCAGAACGGCCGTAATATAAGCGAGCCATTGGGCTTGTAGTACCTCAGTCAATACCGTCGCCAGCACATCGTCTTTATCTTTAAAGTACCAATAGATCGTATTCGGAGCGATGCCTGCTGCCGCTGCTAACCGACTCATGGAAGTGGATTCAAAACCCTCTTCGATAAAGAGCTGGCGCGCCATCGCCACGATTTCATCTAGCTTTTCCTGACGCTCTTGCGGACGTTTATTTTTTGCCATAGTGGGAAATCAATCAATCATTGGTTGAAATTATATCTTGAATAACGTTCAAGGTGTAGTTAGAATCCATTTTATCTTGAATAGCATTCAAGATAAAATTTAACCTAATTTGGGCCATACCCTCCGTGATGGAGCAGAACAATGAGTTCAGCAATTGCTAGTCATACCGCAGAAGAATTAAAAAAGCTCACGACAGAAGAACTTGTGACGTTATTCAAGAGCTTGCCCAGTCCTTTGATCACTGAAATGGACGGGGAGTTCGCCGCTTGTCTCTTGCAGCAACCTTCAGCACTATCGCGTCTTTTTGGGCAAATCAGCGTCGCCAATCCGTTGATGCCATGGCTGTGCAAGGCATTCCGACCAGTCGATGCGGAATCAGGTCGCGGTTACAACACCTTTAGTCTATTAGGAAAAGTCGTACAACGCTTTCCCATGCAGACCGTCATCGCGCCTTCACGTTATGACGACAAACCCGCTTATACCTTGGTTTACCACCTCTATCACTCGATGTGCGGTGATATCCACATGGTCGATGAAGTCAGAAAAGTCGCTGATGGCATCTACCTCGGGATTGGCACATGGGGCTTCACAAGCGCGCAGCGCCAAATCCCACTGCCGTTTTTACTCGAAGGTCCGATCGGAGCGTATCGTAAAGACATCGGGCGCAAACGCTCAGGGTCCGTGCTCGCTCGCGAAATCCCTGCACTCAACCGCTAACCTCTCAATTAGGAGTTCATGATGTCTTCCAACAATACCACTGCGCTGATCACTGGCGCATCAGCAGGCATTGGCGCCTGCTTTGCGCGTTTCCTTGCAGCCCAAGGTCATGACCTGCTGCTGGTGGCACGCCGTGAGCAACGTCTACAAGAACTGGCGACCGAACTGCGTGCGCAGTATGGCATCCGCTGTGAAACTCTCGCCGCCGACCTGACAGATCGTCATGCGCCTAAGGCGATCATGGACTATACCACAGAGCAAGGTTTAGAGATTGATGTGTTAATCAATAATGCAGGACTCTCGGGCAAGACTGCTTTCTCCGAAACTCCATGGGACGTGCTTGATGCGGAATTGCAACTGATGGTCACGGCAGTGACGGAGCTCGCCCATCGCGTACTTCCCGGCATGCGTGCACGTGGCTTTGGACGTATTATTAATTTGTCCTCTATCGCCGCACTCTCCCCACCAGGTGGCAGCTTGCTCTACAGCGGCATCAAAAGTTATGTACTCCTCATGTCACAGTCATTGGATATGGAACTCAAACCCTACGGCATTCACGTCACAGCGCTGTGTCCCGGCTTCACCCACAGTGAGTTTCATGATGTGATGGGGACGCGTGATGCTGCAAACCATTTGCCCAGCATCCTGTGGCAAGAGCCCGAGGCGGTCGTTAAGGAGGGTTGGACTGCGGTGAACAAAGGTCAGCCTATCTGCGTGCCCGGCACGGTCAACAAACTACTGGCCGCCAGCATGCGACCCATCCCAACACGTATCCAGTATTTCTTAGGGAAGACCTTTAATCCGTTCAAAGAGAGCTGATTCAGGCTTTTAGTCAATCATAAGGCACAGGACTTGATAGATCTTGTGCCTTATGTATTTGAAGATATGCTTACGATGACGTATTACTTAAACAGCACTTTGCGGGCTTCCTGCCAGTCTTCCCAGCAATTCTCTGCGATCAGATCGGGAAAACCACGTGCTTTCTCTTGTGCAATCGCTTCGCTATACGGCACATTCATACACACCGCATGATCGCGAATTTTGAGCACTTCATCTTCAGTGAGTGGCGTACCACGCTCTTTTTCCAGTTTATACAGCAGTGCAACCAACGGTGGTGTGAATACAAGGCACAGCGGATCGTTTACTTCAGCATCATCGTTCGTCATAACACTCTTAGCTTCTAAAAATTGAATCCATAAAGTGCAATGATGTCATGAATCGCCTTGGGCAACAATCCACAAGCGTCAACCTGCGATGCGTTGAGGCCTGCGCATCAAAGTCGATTTGCCAAATAAGCTACCAACCAGATCCACTGCCACATGCGCGGTCTGGTTACGCACATCCAGCGCTGGATTCAACTCCACGATATCAAGCGACGCCATAAGACCCGTGTCGGCGATCATCTCCATACAGAGCTGGGCTTCACGGTAGGTCGGGCCACCGAGTACTGTCGTGCCTACCCCCGGTGCGATATCCGCATCGAGAAAATCGACATCAAAACTGACGTGCAGATGGGTATTTTCATCGAGATCCGCCAGCGCCGCCTGCATGGTGCCGCGCATGCCGACTTCATCAATGAAGCGCATATCAAAGACATCCAAACCTTCTTGATAGACCAAGTGTTTCTCGCCCAAATCCACGCTACGTATACCGATCTGCTTGACCCAAGTCGATGAGATCGCAGGCGTATGTCCACCGATACCCGTTAACTCGGGTGGTCCATAGCCACATAAGCATGCGACAGGCATACCATGCACGTTGCCACTGGGTGTTAAGGTGTTGGTATTAAAGTCAGCATGGGCATCTAGCCAGATGATGCGTAGCTTCTTGCCGGTATCGCGGCAATGACGTGCAACCGCACTGATCGAACCAATGCCAAGACAATGGTCGCCGCCCATCAAAATGGGTAAACGCCCCGACTGGAGCTCATGATAGACCGCATCATGCACGGACTGGTTCCATGCTGCGACTTCAAACAGGTGACGATAACCATTGACCGGAGGCTGCCATGGATTGGCGGGTCCAAACAGATTGCCGCTATCAAGGACATCAAGTCCCTGCCCTTTTAGAATCTCGACAATATTGGCAACACGCAGTGCTTCGGGGCCCATCGATGCACCACGTGCACCCGCACCAATATCTGTCGGTGCACCAATTAAACTGACATGCAGGTTGGGGGTCACAGTCATGATGGAATTACTCAATATATTTTTTCAAAAAAAGAAAGTTCATACAGAACCAAGTCGTTAGCACGGTCATTCCCAAAAGAATGAGCAGCTTCATGACTTGGCTTAAGCGCTGGGAATGCGGATTGTTAAGCAATGATCACGCCAAGCTACGGCGTAACCTTAACCAATCGAAATGCACACCGGGATCAGTCTTGCGACCAGGGGCAATATCACTATGTCCAGCCAAATGATTGACGGTATCGGGATACGCACGCTGAATGACGGGAATCACTTGGGCCAGTGCAGCATACTGCGCGTCTGTGAACGGTAGATGATCGGCACCTTCTAGTTCAATGCCAATTGAGTAATCATTACATTCGGTAACACCCAAATATGATGAACGGCCCGCGTGCCATGCGCGGTCATCAAAGGAGACAAACTGAATGATCTCACCCACCCGCGTAATAAACAGGTGAGCAGAAACCTTCATGTCTTTGATGATTTCAAAATAGGGATGTAGCGCGGGATCAAGCTGGTTTTGAAAGAAGATTTCGACATAGCGCTCAGAGGCATATTTATCGAAATCCTCCAGCGTTTCGGCGGGCGGCAAGCTGATATTATGAATCACAATCAAGCGCACCTTGCCGTCAGGGCGTACATTGTAATTCGGTGAAAGGACTTGCTTTGCTGCACTCAGCCAGCCAGATTGAATGGTAAAGTCGGCTGGATCTGTTGTTGAACTACTGGTGGAACTCATGCTGATAATTTTCTTAACCCGTCAACTACTGATAATAGCGCACGATCGAACATTTGGGGTTGTTCGGTGAGTACAGCGGCGCGATTTTGACTCAGTTCAATCGCCAATTGCATCATCGATAGCTCTGCCGCTTTGATGCCACGTTTATTGGCGAAGATCAATTTTTCTGAAGAACGGATTTTGGCGACCAAGCGATGACGCACTGAGCTATCACTCTGTAAGAACTCTACCCATGTACCGACCACCAGATGACGCACCTCCACCACATGCGGATCGTTGGGAGATAATGTATCACCCTCATAGATCGATGCCACTTGCGCCACAGGCATCGCCACAAACTTGATTTCATTAGGATGTGTACTGCTCATCGCCTGCTGTACAGTGATTGCCTCAGCACTCTCTTTGGCATTGGCTTTGTTCTCAGGGTCCAGTACTTCAACCAAGGGCGCGCTCACACCATTGATGATCTCTTGATGACTCTGCAGGATCTCCGCAAGCATTTTTTCAAGCTGCTGGGTATCAAAGTTGACCGACATGAGACCTTTACGCAAACTATTCAGCAGCTTAGGTGAGACGCCTTTTAAGCGCTCAATCCACTGCACATCACCCGCAGGCGGTAGCATACTCCAGATCAGTGCATCAACCACTTTGATCGACTGGCGCCATGACTCGGACTCGGTGCCTTCTTTCAGCGCAGACAGGTACAGCACATGACGCCAGCCCTCTTGGAGAAGTTTAACAATCGACATCGGTAGCTTTAAGCCATTCAGACGACGGTTTAGGGCTTGCTGTACCAAGGTGCGTGCTGCTTCGGCACGGGCACGATTTTCTTCGGCTTCACGCGTGCGCGCATCCATTGCCGCCAGACGATCCTGCTGCTGCTGATAGAACTCTTGGAAATCATTCAGCAGACGTTCAAAGATACTGATCTCATCATGGAACTCGGTGAGGACGACAAAAACCACCTCCTCGACTTTCTTGTAGAGCACTTCACTGCTCTTGCTGTTTTCATCCCAGCTTTGGCCGGCTTTAGCGAGTAAGTTAAGCAGTTTACGTGCTGGATGATCTTCACCGCTAAAAAAGCTTTTATCCACCAAAGCGACTTTGAGGATTGGAATCTGCAAACGACCAATCAATGCTTTCATCGCCGTTGGCAGTTCTTTGTCATCCAGAATATAGTCAAACAAGGTGGAGACCAAGTCGATGAGATTGGTTTCATTTTCGGCAATGACTTGCGTGCTCTCGGCATCGCTATGCAGATTCTGGCGAATGTTATCGCGTACCGCAGCCACACTCTGCTGAATCTCGCTTTGCTGCATGGGTGTGCGTGGTTCAACCGATTGCAGTTGTCCCAGTAGGCTCAAAAGCTCTGGTTGATCAAGCACCTGTTCATTGGCAAAAGGATGCGGATTAGGAGCTTGTAATGGCGTACTGGCGATACTTTTGCTCATTGCAGCAAATAGCTTAGCCTGTTGAATCAACAGTGTCGGATCAACCACCAGTCCCCCATGCGGTGCAACATGCAGAATCGGAATGCCGTCTTCCATAATCGGTGGTGGCATCACAGGCTGAGGATTGACAGATGCCGCTGGAGCCTGTGCTTGTCCTGCTGGTGCAGCGACTGCTTTCGGTTTTTCTGGCGTAGCTGTCGACTTATTCGGTTGGAATTTATCGCGCTCAGGAACTTCTGCGTATTCAAGTGCGGGCAGAATCAGCGCTTTTAATTCATGCAGCGCAGGCAAATCCAGTTGAATCGCAAAGTGGCGGACCAGCGAGATGCGCTGTGCAGGCAGCAACGATAAAGGTGCAAGGCTATCCAACAGTACTTGAAAGAGTGCACGTGGATGAAAGGGAAGTTGGGTTTGATTGCTTAATTTTTCGGTAAAACGCTTTAAACGCTGGAAGGCATTGCCCAGCTCTGGCTCGAGTGCATGAGCCAAACGATCCGCCAAAGCATCCACTGCAACTGCAACTTCAAAGTCGGCGGCATCCACCAGACCGATATGCTCAAAGTCGACATCCGGTAGTTTGCTCAGTTTGCTATCACGCACTTGTTCAAGCTGCGTAAAACGGTGCAATTGCGTGTCCATGAAGGTAACGGCATTTTGTTCGATCAACGTACGACTACGGCGCAGCTCTGGAATAATTTCCATATAGCGTTGCTGCATCGGTGCAGGCAAGCTATCACAGCGTTCGATGACCCAACCAGGGATCTCGTCCAAAAGCTTATTGAATTTGGGCGTAAAAAACTCAATGAGTGGCTGGCGGATCGCATCAGAAAAATGCGTGAGCGTCGCAGGAGCTTTGCTTTTTGGCAATGCTCTTAGAAACAATGGATCATCTGGTAAAGACGAGTCTATATGAGAATTCATGGCATCATGCACAATATTTCAGTCCTTGAATGATAATATATACCGATTTTCGAGAGCCGCACAGTCGCTTTAGTCGATTAAACTAAGTTTATTACGCACTTCAATGTCAGTCAGTGCCACTTATGAGTACTGGTTGACATAAATTGTCATAGAAACAAAAATATATCGCGTGTGGTTGAACATACCATGCTAAATGCTGCAAATAAACCATCATCCACCGATTAATATATAATTTATTAATAATTTGCTAACCAGATGAACAGGATAAAGACTGTATGATTTCCGCCGAACTTCTAAACCGCACCATTTTGCGCAATATTGATCTCGCTTTAGACGAAGATATCGGTAGCAACCTGGTTGCAGACAGCGGCGATATCACCGCACAGTTGATTCCCGAAACCGAACAAGCCCATGCCCGAGTGCTGACCCGTGAAGCCATGGTGCTGGCTGGTCGGCCGTGGGTAGATGCACTATTTGCCAAACTCGATCCGACCGTCGAGATTACGTGGCTGGCGGCTGAGGGTGATTATCTGGCTGCAAATACAGTTTTCTTGGAGCTCAAAGGCTCTGCACGTAGCCTGCTGACTGGCGAGCGTCCAGCACTTAACTTTATTCAGACCATATCTGGCGTTGCCACGCGTGTTGCCGCTCATGTCAAAATCCTCGATGGATTAAACACTCGCCTGCTGGATACCCGTAAAACATTACCCGGCCTGCGCATTGCCGAGAAATATGCAGTCGCTGTGGGTGGTGGTCAGAATCATCGCTTGGGGCTGTTTGATGCGTTCTTGATTAAAGAAAATCATATTTTGGCTGCAGGCGGCATTCAGCAGGCGATTACTGCTGCTCATCGCATCGCACCGGGTAAACCCGTTGAGGTCGAAGTCGAAACGTTTGAAGAGCTCAATCTCGCCTTAGAAGCAGGTGCTGACATCATCATGTTGGATAACTTCAGTAACGACGACATGCGTCAAGCCGTGGCCCATACGGCTGGGCGGAGCAAGCTAGAGGCCTCGGGTAACATCACCGATATTAACTTGCGTAGCGTCGCAGAAACGGGCGTGGATTATATTTCACTGGGCACTTTGACCAAGGATGTGAAAGCGATAGATCTTTCGATGCGCTTGGTGAAATAACGTTATTGAATGCTTCTATATTGAAGCTTTTATGCTTTTCAATGACCCACATCGGCGCTGTCGTGCCGATGTGGGGTATGAGCAAACGCTTACGGATGTGATCAGAAACGTTTCCACTTCGGATTATAAGAATACAGCACCAAGTTGCCATCATCCTGTAGTGTCAACTGAGGGTTAGGTGAACCTGAAGTTTTGCTGCTCCAAAGTGCTTTGCGAGCTGCAGAGTACACAACAAAATTACCATCCGTTTGCATAATCGCATAATTACCCACGCCCACGGTATTGGTCTGGAAGGTAATCAGCCCATCAGAAACACGTGTCACGACCAGATTCCCTGAAGCCAGCATCTTCAATGCAAACTTACCATTCCCTGACGAGTAGGTTTGACCGACATTGATGTTCTTGCCAGTGAGGAAAAAGTAATTACCGGCCTTACTTGTCCCTGCCGTGGGGTCTGAATAATTACTGGAAAATTTCACGACGACATCGTATTCCACGACATTGCCATCATCCTGAACCCGTAGAATCGGGCGACCAACAAATGCGCCTTTAGAGGTTGACCATACCGCATGATCCGCGCTGTCATAAATTACAAAGTTGCCATCGCCTTGGATGAGTGCACGGACAGGCGTTTTCGCAATCGCCGTATTCGTCCACTGCTGGGTATTACTATTGTCCGTCAGAGTCAGACTACCATTATTTCGCAGTCCTAAATGATAATTCCCCGCAGGAGATGTCATTGTATCTAGCGGACAAAGCAGCGTGCCTTTATTCAAGGAATTGGCATAGCTGGTGGGTGTCTTGTTAAAGCACTGCCAACTGCTGGCCTGTAAATTCTGTATCCCAGAAATCTGCCATTGCTGCGCGGCTGCGGTTGAACAATTCTGTGCAATTAACTGTGAATTGACCGAAGCCAAACACAGGTTCGTGCCTTTGTGCATGATACGACCCGTTTGGTAACTCCATAACTGCGTGGCATCGCCTGTACAACTGCTGACAGGTAGACCGGCTGTATTGGTCAGGCAAAGATGATTATTTTGAATCGCGCCATTGCTACCCAAAACCCAACCCTGCTTGCCATCAAAGATGCTGCAAGTACCCAAGGCTGACGCGCCATTATTATTCAGTAAGCAATGTCCTTGCGAATCCACAATCGGACCACGTAGCGAGTTATGGATTGAGTTTTGAACCAATACATTGCCTGCCGTGGTATCGACGTTAGTACGGGTCTCGGTTGCACAGCTATTGCCATTACTGGTAGAACCCACTTTTGCAGGCGTTGCAACGCCGTTGACGTTCACGATAGGCATGCCAAATGTCGCTTTGGTATACGGCTGGTCGGTACAGGTGGACAATGGGCTGTTCCACTCAAAGAACTCCGTCCATGATACGGTATTGCCTTTAGGATCAATAGCATCTCGACCCGTTTGAATACTGCCGACTTTATAGGAAGTATTGGTGGTTGTATCCGTGATGGTCAGACCGAACCATTGATCGCCTTCATTCACCAGATGAAACTGGTAGGTGTGACCTGCTTGCCAGTAGATCGCCTGAGTACGACAACTCACAAATGGAGAACCTTCCGTCCCATTTAAACAATAGCTCCCTGCATCACCCAACTTATAGACATTCGGTCCCCAGATTGAGATCAGGAAAGTGCGCTTACTGCCGCCATTGGACTGCATGCCCATATAACCCGTCAGTTTGGTCGGTGCAGCTGTGGTCGCCGCAAGGTCAAACTGATTACTCCAAAACACATTGGCCAGCGGACCTGAGTCTTGATTGACTTTAACACTATAGGTGATATCGGTAATTGCGGTGACATTAGAAGGGAAAGACCACCAGATATAATTTCCGGGCGTCGTTCCAGTAGCAGCAACAGCTGCGTGAGTGCAATACAGTAGGAAAGCAAGGATTGCCCCTACTCTTTTGACAACATGATTCATCATCCGTTTATTCCTTAAACTTTATTAAGCATCCTTGATTGATCAAACCATTAGATACCTCTCCCCTGAGATATCGCCCGATAAGGCTGGAATTGATCATTTACCCCACCATAATTATAAAGAAGTTCGGTTTATTTTTAAGCGCGAAGAGTGCTGTACCGATCACAGATTGTGATATTTTTTAAATAAAACAACCATAAAGCGAGACAAATAAAAAAAGCCCATTTAAAAAATGGGCTTTTTTTAACATCCTTAAAACTTACCAGCCAAGTGCCTTCTGCTGTAGCAAGATCAGATCCTTGATGCCATCTTCTGCCAAAGCCAGCATCTGATTACATTGCTCACGGCTAAACGGTTTCGTCTCAGCAGTGCCTTGAATCTCGATAAACTCGCCGGATTGGGTCATCACCACATTAAGGTCGGTTTCGCACTTGGAATCCTCTTCGTAGCATAGGTCAAGTAGGGCTTCGCCCTTGTACATGCCTACAGAGATTGCTGCAACCAGACCTTTAAGCGGATCGGCCGTCAGTTTCTTTTGCGTCATCAGCACACCCAGTGCATCCACCAGTGCTACCGCACTGCCTGTGATCGCAGCGGTACGGGTGCCACCATCCGCTTGCAACACATCACAGTCGATAGTGATGGTGTTTTCTCCCATCTTTTTCAGGTCTACCATGGAGCGCAGGCTGCGACCGATCAAACGCTGAATCTCTTGAGTACGGCCAGTCTGCTTACCGCGAGCAGCTTCACGGTCATTACGTGTATGGGTTGAACGTGGCAGCATACCGTATTCAGCGGTGATCCAGCCTTGGCCAGTACCTTTTAAGAAGCGCGGCACGCCATGTTCAATACTGGCAGTACACAGTACACGGGTGTCGCCAAACTCAATGAGCACAGATCCTTCTGCATGACGCGTGAAATTACGAGTGAAGGTAATTGGACGTAATTGGTCATTACTACGTTGATCGTGGCGCATGAGCTGTCATTCCGATAAGATGAAAAAAGAACTAAATGGGGTCTGCGGACATTCTATGGTGAATGATCGTCGTTGAGTTTCATTATAATGGGTATCGACGATGATTAATCCGTAAGAAGGATGTATTTTTTCCAATCCTGTTGGACAGATCGAGAGCAATATTTTACCTTTTGAGAGCTTAAACCCACCATGAATACCAATCGATTAGAAGCCTTTAGTGATGGGGTGATTGCCATCATCATCACCATCATGGTGTTAGAGATCAAAGTGCCTCACGGCGAGACACTGGATGCGCTCATCCCACTGATTCCTGTACTCCTCAGCTATGTGCTGAGCTTTATCTATGTCGGGATCTACTGGAACAACCATCATCACTTTATGCATATGGTACACAACGTTAATGGCAGAATCCTGTGGGCCAATCTGCATTTGTTGTTTTGGTTATCACTGATTCCCTTTGCGACGGGCTGGATGGGTGAAAATCATATCGGGGCTGTGCCTGTTGCGCTCTATGGTCTCATCTTATTTATGTGTAGTGTCGCCTACGCCATACTGGTCAGCGCGGTACTGCGCTTACAGGGACAAGATCCTAAGCTGGCCGCTGCGGTCGGACGTGACTATAAAGGCAAGATTTCGACCATCCTGTATCTGGTCGCGATACCACTGGCCTTCGTCAATCAATGGATCAGTATTGCGCTGTATGTGACGGTGGCGATCATTTGGTTCTTGCCGGATCGACGGATTGAGAAGGTACTGGTGGATTAAGATTCTGATTTGTACATGAGTCGTTGCTTTTACTCATTACCTTTGTCGGTTTCAACAAAATTGTTTCTACAATAGAGTTTTGACTGGCTGAGAAACGCAATGTCTATCGCACAAAGATATCTAAACAAGATTGGCTATGTCGGTTCTCTTGAACCGACTCTGGATCTTCTCAAAGTACTGATTAGTTTACATGCCGAAGCCATTCCTTTTGGAAATCTTTCCTGCTTTATCGGCGAACCCATATCCATAGCCCCTGATGACATCGCAACCAAGCTCCTAGACTCAGGACGTGAGGGGTATTGTCTTGAGCATAGTACCCTGACCCGAGTTGCTCTGAAGGAGCTCGGCTATCAGACCCGAAATTTACTCGGTCGGGTCTACTACCAAAATACTCCACAAGCCACCCCAGCCAAAACACATCTGGTCACAGTCGTGACGCTGGATGACAAAGACTATCTTTTTGATCCCGGATTTGGTGGCATGACGCCAACGGGGTTGATTTCCTTTGATCTCGGAGATCAACCGCAAAATACACCGCTTGAATCTTTCAGATTGGTTAAATCCGCGGATACAGGTCTGCATCCAGATACACTTGAAGGGATCGAAGTAATGCTGCAATCATATGTGCGGGAGACGTGGATTAATGTTTATGGCCTCAATCCACATGAGCTAGTCACGCATTCTGATGCGGTATTGGCGAATTGGTATATCTCCACCTCGCCGCAGTCACTGTTTACTCAGCAACTCATGGTTGCTCGCGCTACCTTCACCGAACGGACAACCATGAATGGGACGACCATGCGGACACATGGCATGAACGGCTCCAAAACCCAGAAGCTGGAATCATTCAATGATTTTCAAAAGGCCATTGAGGACACGATGCACATCAATACGCACGAACTGGATTTAATGCGTGTTTATGAGCGTGTAAAGGGCTGAAATAGGACTTAACGTTTATGAGCGAAACACATTGGGAACAGGTCTATTCAAAGAAATCTGCTAATGAGGTCAGTTGGTTTCAGCCGCGTGCTGACTTGTCCCTTAAGCTGATTGCTGCGACCGATACGCCTTATAGTGATGCCATTATTGATGTAGGTGGTGGTGCATCAACACTGGTGGATGATTTATTAAAAACAGGCTACTCAAATCTCACGGTTTTAGATTTATCTGCCGCTGCCTTACAAACATCTCAACTTCGTTTAGGTGAAGCTGCGGCACAAGTGCAGTGGATAGCAGCCAATATCACAACAGCTGGTTTACCCGAACAAACCTATGCGATTTGGCATGACCGCGCTGTATTTCACTTTCTTACAACGCCCGCCGAACGACAGGCCTATATCGATATCCTACGCAAGTCACTTAAGCCGGGTGGTCATGTAATTATTGCCACTTTCGCAGAAGATGGCCCCATGCAGTGCAGCGGTCTACCCGTAATGCGGTATAGCCCCGCTGCATTATGGGCTGAGTTAGGATCATTACTCACGTTGATACACTCCGAAGAAGAGCTACACTACACACCATTCAACACGACCCAGAAGTTTATCTATTGTTACTTTAAGTATTCCCCCTGATGCGTGATTCAATGATCGTCGCCAAGGTTTGTGGCGCTTCTTCTGGAATCCAGTGACTTAAGTTTTTCAGAATTTCTAGTTTGTAATCGGCATCCACAAAGCGATGCGTCAGCTCAGCACCCGCCTTGGCTAAGGCCACATCCCCTTCACTCCAGACATGCGTGGTCGGAATTTTGACCTTGGTCAGCATAGTTTTGGGGTTCATAAACGGCATAGCGCGATACCAGTTAATCGCCGTGGTCAGTGCCCCACGATCTACAATGTCATGCTTAAAGTGCTGAATTTGCTCTGGGGTCATGCCTGAATTTTTAAGCAATCCTTTCATAGTTGTCGTTTTCATCGTCAACCACTCGGGCACCCGTGGTAGTTGAAAAAGGAACATATAGTACGATTTAAACAGTTGATCACTGCTGAGCATTGACCGCACATAAGCCCCTGGATGCGGTACGGAGACCGTGGTCAAAGTCTTGATCGGATGGGTATGTCGCTGCGCAACCCGCCATGCCACCATAGCGCCCCAGTCATGTCCAACCAGATGGATCGGCTGAGCAATCCGGTCAATCAGTGCCTCAATGTCAGCCGCTAAAAGATCCAAACGATAGTCACTGCGTTTTTGCGGTCTAGCCAATGGCGAGTAGCCGCGTTGGTCAGGGGCAATGGTGCGATATCCCGCTGCATTCAAAAGACTGCTCACCGCTGCCCACGACTCTTTGGTGGATGGAAAACCGTGGAGAAAGACGACCACTTCGCCATCAAGTGGACCTGAATCAACGACATCAAAGGTAAGTCCCTGATGCGTGAACTGACTGATTCTTTGGCTGATCTTTGCATTACTAAGCTTGGCCATCTTGAACTCCACTAACAACATTAAACCTTACGGATAAACAGCTCACGGTCAAAACGCACTTGCGGCCAGAACACGCCGTCCAGTTCCCGCTCACCTGCCCCTATCACCATGATCGGGAGTTCGGCAGAGGATAAATTCAGAATCTTACGGACCCGAACTTCATCAAAGCCTTCCATCATGCAGGTATCAAAGCCATAGGCACGCAGTGCCAGCACCAAGTTTTCACACGCCAATGCAGTACTTTTGGTCGCCCAGAGTTTGACATCCTGACGATTAAATGGACCGCGTGGCACAGCAGTGAATAATCCGCCTAATGCCACAGCCGACTTCTTCACAGCGGCAAAACTATTCAATGGGCCTGGGTTATAGCTTAAGGGAATCAACTGATAGTAGCGTTTGACCAAAGGGGGCAACTTGGGCGTAGGCCACTCGCGCAGCATTTGTCTAGCGAACTCATCAATGCGGTCGGTACGGGCAACACAAACAATCAGCTCTTGCGCGGTGGATGCCGCGAGTTGACTCATACAGGCTTTGACCAGTTGTTTTTTCTTGCTTGGCGTGCGCACCACATAAAAAGTCCACGGCTGGAGGCCGGATGAATTTGGTGCCAGCATTGCCATATCGAGGCAATCATCCAGCACCGCTTCAGGAATCGGCTTACTGGTAAACTTGCGCACAGAACGGCGGCTTTGCAGTACTTTTCTAAAATTTTCGACATCAATATCGGTCGGTGCAGGCTCGTAATAGCGAGACTTGCCATTCATCATTACGGTTTTGGTTGTATCAGGTTCAACTGATTTCATGATTCTCTCGCCATGTCTGTGTTTTTAGGGGTGTGGGTTAAACATCTTGATCTTAAAATTTCAGCTTTACTCGGCAAAATAAATGCTGGCCCATTAAAGCATGACAGCCCTATTCATACCTTAGCGAACTGTGCTTAACAATAGCAGCCAAATCTTTACCTTTTTAGACAATATTTATTGTCAGTTTAGTCATGTTACACAGGTTCTTAATTGGAATCTAGTTATGAAAACTGTTGCGTCATCTTACACATCTCTACATAAATCAGTTGATCAGATGCAATCCACCCCAGTACTCTACTCAGGCTGGCATGGATGATGGACACTGAAGCAAAATCGAAAAATAGCCCAATATAGAAGTGGATACAACATGGAAAAGAAAACGGCGACCAGTGGTGAAACCCCGACCCAGTTGATTGATGCAAAGATCGCAAGCTTAGATGATTGGCGCGGTAAAACCCTAGCCCATGTGCGTGCGCTGATCAAACAGGCTGATCCTGATGTGATTGAGGAGTGGAAATGGAGCGTTCCGGTGTGGTCTCACGATGGGATCATCTGCACGGGTGAGACGTATAAAAAAGCGGTGAAGCTCACCTTTCCGAAAGGTGCTACGTTGCCGGATCCGACGGGACTCTTTAATTCTAGTTTAGAGGGCAATGTCAGGCGGGCGATTGACTTGCATGAGAGTGTGGAGATTGATGAAGTGGCTTTTAAGGCGTTGATCTTGGCGGCGGTGGGGTTGAATCGGGGGGGAGGCTGTGAGTTATCAGATGCTGCGGATGGGGTTTAACCCATCTGTTCTCTGATGTGTTAACTACTACCCCTCAAACAATGAATATGCCCAATTTATAAAAGCAAGAGATACACAAATGAAAAACACAGATATGCCTAGACTGCATAATGCATCAATAGCCATCGTGATACCGATTAACACCAATGGTACAGCTATATAAACGACAGCCAAAAAAATATATATGTGGCGTTGTTGAGCTTTGGGTAAGTCTTTAAATCTCAATCGCATCACTTTGTCCACCCTCCGTTTGCTCTCATTTAACTCATCCGTCTGAACAAGTTCGCTATCGATCGGAGATAGGAAGAGAATGGCTCAAATAACTCAGCCCAGCTATATACCTGCTTTACTACCGCTGGATTAATACACTCACGGAGTTCAGCCCATGGAACCTTTTGAATTTCCGGCTCATACAAACACATCAACATTTCCAAACAAATTTAAGATGAGATTATTTCTATTAGCAAGCATAGGATGAGTTTTAACTCATCACTCTTTATTCAACTCTGCCTCTAATCTACAGTCTCCCAAACCTCAAAACCACCCAAAACCCACTATTTTCCAAATTTCCCACTTTCTTATCGTCTAACTCTCTTGAAATGCATTCACCCTGCCCTCATCAAGCCGTCATTAGCCCTATTCTTTAGTTTTTATTTGTGGAGTGTTACCGCTCATGGCGAAGCGTGATTATTACGAAGTGCTGGGTGTCGCTAAAGGCTCAAGCGAAGACGAGATCAAAAAAGCCTATCGCAAACTTGCGATGAAATATCATCCAGACCGCAATCCAGACGACAGTTCTGCGGAAGCCAAATTCAAAGAAGCTTCCGAAGCTTATGAAATCCTCTCCGATGCCGACAAGCGTTCTGCTTATGACCGTATGGGTCATGCGGCATTTGACGGTATGGGTGGCATGGGCGGTGGCGGCGGTTTTGGTGGCGGCAACTTCCAAGATATGTTCGGTCAGTTTGGCGATATCTTTGGGGATATGTTCAGCGGTCGTCAAGGTGGTGGTCAATCACGCCAACGTCGCGGTGCCGATCTGCGCTATGTAATGGAACTAACCCTTGAAGAAGCCGTCAAAGGCGTGAAAAAGAATGTGACCTTCACCGCACCAGCACCCTGTACTGCATGTGATGGCAAAGGCGCAAAAGATCCGAAAGACGTACAAACTTGTGGTACCTGTCATGGTGCGGGTCAAGTGCGTATGCAACAAGGTTTCTTCTCGGTTAATCAAACCTGCCCAACCTGTCACGGTCGCGGCAAAACCGTTAAGAACCCCTGTAATGTCTGTCATGGCAGCGGCGTGAAAGATAAATCACGAACACTCGAAGTCAGCATTCCAGCCGGTGTGGACAACAGCGATCGCGTGCGTCTAACCGGTGAAGGTGAAGCAGGTGGTGCAGGTGTACAACCGGGCGATCTGTATGTAGAGATCGTGGTTAAAGAACACAAAGTGTTCCAACGTGATGGCGCGGATCTGTATATGGAAGTGCCTATCAGCTTTACCGATGCTGCACTGGGTAAAGATGTTGAAATCCCAACCCTTGATGGTCGCGTCAATCTGAAAATTCCAGAAGGCACACAAACCGGTCGTCTGTTCCGCTTGCGTGGTAAGGGTGTGAAACCTGTGCGTACTACGATGACGGGCGATCTACTCTGCCGTGTCACGGTTGAAACGCCAGTGAACCTGAATAACCATCAAAAAGAACTGCTGCGTGAGCTGCAAGGCTCGATGGATAACGGCGCGCAATCACCGAATAAAAAATCTTTTTTTGATCGCATTGGCGAGTTTTTCTCATAAGCCCTGTGTAAGACATATACAAAAAACGCCAGCGAATTTTCGACTGGCGTTTTTTTATGGACAATCTATTAGAATCGACTACGCGTTTGACGGAGTTTGTACGCCATCATGGATTCTTTTCAGCTACAATTCATGCCGTTCAATTTACATTTTAAAGGCAACGCTTCCTCTAAAATCAAGTAGAAGCAAGATGCCACAAGGACTTTAAACCGTATGACTACCTCCACACGCATTGGGATTTTAGGGGCTGGCGGCCGCATGGGACGCATCCTCATTCAAGCAGTCGCTGAAGCAGGCGCTACACTGGCTGCCGCAGTGGTATCACCAGGCAGTTCGCTGATCGGCGCGGATGCTGGCGAGATGGCAGGGATTCGTAAAAATGGCGTGAAGATCGTCGGCAATCTTGCCGATGAAATCTTGCACTGCGACGTGGTCATTGACTTCTCTACCCCTGCTGCAACCATGACCCATCTGGAAATGTGCCGCGCTGCGGGAAAAGCAATTGTCATTGGCACCACAGGTTTGACTGAAGAACAGTTTGCCTTGATTGATGAAGCCGCACAGGATATCCCCGTGGTGTATGCCGCCAACTACTCTGTCGGCGTCAATGTCTCACTCAAACTTCTGGAACTGGCTGCAAAAGCCTTTGGCGATACCGTTGATATTGAGATCATCGAGGCGCATCATCGCCATAAAGTCGATGCACCATCAGGTACTGCGTTTATGATGGGTCAGTCGGTCGCGGTTGCTTTGGGTCGTAATCTTAAAGAAGTTGCGGTGTACGGTCGTGAAGGCCACACGGGCGCAAGGGATCGTCAAACGATTGGCTTTGAAACCATTCGCGGTGGTGATATTGTTGGTGAACATACCGTGATGTTTATTGGTGAAGGCGAGCGGGTTGAGATCAAGCATATGGCTACCAGCCGTATGAACTTTGCCAGCGGTGCGGTGCGTGCTGCGATCTGGGCTACGCCTAAATCCCCGGCTCGCTATGATATGCAAGATGTCTTAAATCTAAAATAAACAGTAGCGCACGCGGCTCCACTAGCGTGCCGTTACATCGATAACAAGGATAAGGAAAGACTGCCATGAAGAAGATGCTCAAAGTTGTCCTATTGCTCTCCACGCTAACGCTGGTCTCCAGTGTCTATGCCGAAGCCACGCCGCAGAAACTTGCGATTGATCGCGATGGGGTTAAAGTCTGGACCTATAAGGAAGACGGCAATCCCACCATGAACTTCCGCGCCACCACCGTACTGGACAGTACCCTAGTCGGAGCTGTTGCCGTGGTCATGGATACTGATCACTCCGCAGAGTGGGCACCCTATACCGGCAAAGCACTGATTCTGGATCGTAATGATCAGGCGGGTACATTTATCCTGCGTATGGATCTCGACTTTCCTTTCCCGCTCAAAGACCGTGATGTAGTGATCTCAGGCCGTTTGAGCCAAGCACCAGATGGTGTTGTCACCATCAAGAATGATGTAACGACTGATGGTCGCGCACCCGTGCGTGATAAATTCATCCGTATCGACCACTACCAAGGACTCTGGCAGTTCAAACCGCTGCCAAAATCTGCAAGCGGTAAGCCACAAGTGGAAGTCACGGTGAGTGGCTATGCTGATCCGAATGGCATGTTGCCAAAAAGCATTGTGAATCTGTTTGTGCAAGAACAACCGTTTGAAATGCTGCGCAATATGAAAAATTATGTCAAAGCGGCAAAGTATCAGCAGGCGACTGTGGTGGGTGTGAAAGAGTTTTAATGATTTCACACAGATAATCTATGCAAATAAAAAGCCCCATTCCTAAATCCAAGAATGGGGCTTTTTTTTGCTTTATCGCTTTAAGCCTGCGTCACCGCTATCCGCAGTTCTTTAGGCATGGAGAACACCACGTTCTCTTCACGCCCTGCTAGCTCAACTGGTGTCTGACCGCCCCACTCACGCAAGCGTTGAATCACTTGGCTGATCAATATCTCAGGGGCCGATGCGCCCGCAGTCACACCGACTTGCTTGGCATCTTTAAACCATTCGCGCTGCATCTCGTCAGCATTATCCACCAGATAGGCATGCACACCTTCACGCTCGGCCAGCTCACGCAGACGATTAGAGTTGGAAGAGTTCGGTGAACCAACCACCAGAATCACATCGGCTTTGACTGAGAGATCACGCACAGCATCTTGGCGGTTTTGGGTGGCATAGCAGATATCATCTTTACGCGGTCCTTGAATCTCAGGGAAGCGGCTACGCAGCGCATCAATCACACGCGCGGTATCATCCATCGACAGTGTCGTTTGCGTCACGAAAGCTAGTTTGCGATCCAGACGAACCTCAAGCTTAGCCACATCTTCTTCATCTTCCACCAAGTAAATCTTGCCACCGAAGCCTGTATCGTACTGCCCCATGGTGCCTTCGACTTCAGGGTGGCCTTGGTGCCCAATCAAAATCGCATCCACCCCTTCACGCGCATAGCGGGTGACTTCAATATGAACCTTGGTCACCAGTGGACAGGTGGCATCAAACACTTTTAGCCCACGGCGAGTCGCTTCGGTTTGCACCGCCTTAGAAACGCCATGCGCACTGAAAATTACGATGGCATCGTCAGGCACCTGATCCAGCTCTTCGACAAACACCGCACCGCGCGCACGGAGATCGTCCACCACAAACTTGTTATGAACAACCTCATGGCGCACATAAATCGGCGCACCAAAGACTTCCAAGGCACGATTCACAATCGCGATCGCTCGATCTACGCCGGCACAAAAACCACGCGGGTTTGCTAATACGATATCCATGATGGCTACTCTAACTCTGGTCTACAAACAGATGACGATGCTTATAAGCGATTTAAATTTCATTTTGCACTATAGATTACTGCATTGTGCAGCTTTTTATGTACTATATTGCCTACCCATATTTTATGCTGTTTTCATACTGCACAGTGTATGAGTAACACTTTTAACGAAAAGATTTTTGGAGAATCGCATGGCGGGCTTATTATTTGTGGTGGCTGCGGCCTCTGGCACAGGCAAAACATCACTGGTCAAAGCACTCCTTGAGCGCACACCCGAGCTCTCCTTGTCGGTTTCTCACACCACCCGCGCCATGCGTCCGGGTGAAGAAAATGGTGTGCACTATCACTTTACGGAAAAAACCGTCTTTGAACAAATGATCGGCGATGGCTATTTCATCGAGCATGCCGAAGTGTTTGGCAACTATTATGGGACGAGCCATATCGGTGTCTCAGAACAGCTTGAACAAGGACATGATGTTTTGCTGGAGATCGACTGGCAAGGTGCCGAGCAAGTACGCAAGATATTCCCTAAATCGATTCAGATCTTTATCATTCCGCCAAGTCTTAAAGCCCTGCGCGAGCGCTTGTCCAATCGCGGTCAGGACAGCGAAGAAGTCATTCAGACCCGCTTGAATGGTTCAGTGGAAGAGATTCGCCAGCATGTCAACTTTGACTATCTGATCGTCAATGATGACTTTGATGCAGGACTGTCTGATCTGCGTGCCATCATCCGTGCGGCTGGTCTCACCTCGGCACAGCAAGTGGTTAAGCAGCAAGATTTGCTAATTGCTTTATTGAACGGATCACATGACTAAATCGCAGCTTTAACGCATCAGACATTTAATCGATGCGTAAGACACCGAAGTCTTACGCATCAGTGACATAACACCTCAAATCACACGCCTTGCATCACGCATAATCACCCCCATATTTAACGCACATCGACAACAGATGTCACTCGTGCTGACTAGAATTTGGATGGGAGCTTGTATATGAAAGTTGATATTTGGTCTGATATTGTGTGTCCATTTTGCTACATCGGCAAACGCCGTCTTGAAGCCGTTGCTGCAGAAGCCGGCATCACCCTCGATGTGACGTGGCATAGTTTTGAACTCGACCCTAATGCACCGACCAACCACTCAGAAGACCTCGCCACGCGCTTAAGCAAAAAATATGGCAGAACCCTTGAGCAAGTTGCCGAGATGCAAAAAGGTATCATCGCTGCGGGAGCTGAAGAAGGCATTCACTTCAAGTTTGATATTGCCCGCTCAGGCAACAGTTTTAATGCCCATCGCATCATTCATCTAGCAACCGAGAAAGGTCTCGGCAATGAAGCTGAAGAGCGCTTCTTTAAAGCCTACTTTATCGAAGGCGAAGCGATCGGTGATCGCGATACCGTTGAACGCTTGGCGATCTCGATAGGGCTTGATCCTGCGGAAGTGAAAAATGTGTTGGATACCGATCTCTATGCCGATGCAGTCCGTCAGGATGAAGCCATTGCTCAGCAAGAACTGAAAGTATCAGGCGTGCCGTTCTTTGTCTTTAATAATCGTCTTGCGGTCTCAGGTGCTCAACCTCGTGAAGTATTTCATCAGGCGTTTCAGCAGGCGGCAGAATCGTAAGGCAGTTATTTTACCTTTTTATCCTCTATTCCTAATGCTGCCAGATCACCCTCATCAACTGCACGCAGGAATAATGCTTTTTTTTGCATCACTTCTTGCTGCTCGGTAGGGGTTAGGTGATTCATCAGTTCATCTTCCAAAGACAAATTACAGGCTGATCCTGACAAGCAAGATAATTGTTGATCCAGCGCATCTTTAGAGCATTCTCTGCCCAGATCACAAGCAGCTAATCGGATGGCAAACTGTCCGACAACCCCTTTACTCTCCGCACCTTGCCAACGTTTAAGTATAATATCCTGAACAGAATTTATTGCATCAGGTTCTTTGGAAAGAATAACTTCTTTTAAAAGAGGGATTATCTTGTCGCGCTCCCCCTGACTCGCTAAAAGGATCATTCTGTCCACGGCACTAGAGTAACTCTCTCCGCTCACCACCCTTTCAGACAATCGCTCTTCTTCAGCAAAATACTGTTTGGCCGTTTTAAACTCATGGCTAAAGGTAGAGCAAATGCTATAAAGGTGCTGAATTGCGGTGTTTTGATCTGGGGTATGATTTGGGAGAGGGTTATACATGCTCTTGGGAGAAAGTGTTAACGCCTCGTCAGAGGGCGAAGAGATAAACTGTTTACAAAATGATATGGCTTGCTCCGCTATATATAGTTCATCAGGATTCTTGCTCTCTTTATATTTTAAATAAAGCCCATGCAGATCATCACTCAGTTGATATTCATGGTTTAGAGCAACAGCATGTTTAAGATTATGCTGAAAAGGAGTGATTGGTGAACTAGGCTTGTCGATAACTTGAGGACTCGTAGTTATTGAATTTTGTTTTTGGAGTATCGGAACTGAATTTGGTTGTGATTTTGAGGTGTGCGTAGATGAATTCAATAGCGTATAAATAAAAATGAATCCCAATATAAAAAATAAGATAATGAGAAGCTTCTTAAGCATACAAAATTTTCCTCAACTAAATCATATTATGGCATCTCAAGATAGTAGCCAAAAGCATCGCCACAAAATACACCAATTGGAAAAACATAAATGCTTTTTACAATCAAATTAATAGAAGGGAAAGAAATAGTTGCTCCAGGAGATTAATAGGATTGCTCATTAGCAACACAAGCTTGAATGCCTGTTGAGATGGCATGTGCTACTCGCTTGATAGTCTCCGGTTGACTCACACGAATCTCATCATCGGGATTGGCAATCACGCCAATCTCGACCAAGACTGCAGGCATGGGTGCTGTCTTAAGCACAATCAGATCATCATAGCGATGAACGCCTAAGCGACGATCAATGAAAGGACGGTTCTCCCCTGCAATTGACGTGGCATGGTAAAGCGAGGGCTTCTGTCCGCTCTTCAACATTTGCTGACCAATCTCTTTGGCACAGCGTACACTCTCGGCATATTTGGGATTCTTGGTCGAAACAAAGATCGAATAGCCTGAAAATTCACGGACTCGTCCTGCATCCATCCACGCTTGAGGGATAGAGTCATGGTGAATCGAGACAAATACATCCGCATCAGGGTTATGGGTGGCACGATCAGGCAGTTCGATCTCCTTGCCATCTGCTGAGATACGCACCACGCGCTCATTGGCACGTGTCAGGTCAGCCGCTAAAGCATCGGTCATATCCAGATTATAGCGATACTCAACGCGCCCACTTGCGGCGGTGGCACCCGGATGTGCCGATGTGTGTCCTGTATCTACGATGATAAGTGCCGCATGGGCAGGCAGGATCATGCCAATAGCCAAAACGGCTAAAAGGTGTCGGTACCCTCTTAGATCAAACATTCATACAGCCCCATAGCCCTCTCAGGCAATATATTTAACGCATGACTTAATGCTGATTTGCATACAAATACTTGGTCATATCGGTATAGGAAAAATACTGATTATCGACCTTAAACATATCCCGCACTTCACCCGTTATTTTAAAACCTGAGCGGAGATAAAGGCGAATGGCGGGAGTATTATTGGACAGCACTTGTAAGTCAATCCATCCCACTGCGGTCTCTTGCTTAGCCCAGTGCTCGACATATTCAATCAGCGCAGCACCCAATCCAATTTTGCGATGCGCTCGGTCAACCCCCATCCCCAGCAAGCAGCGTTCAGCACTCCATCGCTCAGTATGTGAGCGCAAGTCCACATGACCCACGATCTGTCCTGTCTCGTTCCTCGCAACCCATGCCCGCCGCCAGCCATGTTGGGAGAGTGGAACCTCCAGCGCACCCCTAAACGCTGCGGCACGCTGAGGTGAAAAAGCATGCTGACCTTGCGGCGAGGGCTGGAAATACGCTGTACCATCCTTGCCGTTATCCGACAGATGATCATCCAGATAGTCCATAAACTCAGCAAAGTCTAAGGGATGCAGGGGGACGATCTGAATGCTTACCGGTAACGTCATCGGGTTAGTTTTATCCTTTGAGCTCTGGGAGTGGGCTTGGGATTGCTCGCTCTCGACGCTTCAGCGCTTTAAAAATCTGCGTCGCGATCGCACCCCATAATAAACCACAAACCATGCCCGATACGCCACCATAAATCAGTGGCGAAATATCCGTCTTTTGCAGCGAGCAACGCACAACATACAACGCCACCGCAAACTTACTCATGAAAGCCAGCAGTGAAATCAGTAGCATACGGACTGAGCCCGGGCGATGGATGTGCTGGGTATGACGATCATAGTGGTAACCCTGTAAACCCTTGAATATCGCAACCCCTAAAGCCAGACCTATGGTCAAACCTAAGACTAGCCAGACATCAAGTGCGACAGTAGCATGTCCAAACTTCGACAGCCCGAGCCCCGCCCAGACAGTAAAGACCACGGGTAATATCAGCATGCCAGACAGTGACATACTATTGGGGCGCATCGCTTTGATGCCGCGCATCACCAAAAATAATAAAATTAACCAAACCCAAAACGGCGTCATCACTAAAATCGTGCTCATGGCTCATCCTTCCCGATCAATATGGATACTTAAAAAAAGATACTTAAAAAATTAAAGATGCGTGTGTACACCGCGCGCTATTTCATGCGCACGCAAGGTGACTCAATCAATATTGGATAAAATATCGATCAGCGGATTCGCATTAAGGAGGAATCCGCAATCTGTTTATAGCGACCTGCCCAGCCTTTTCTCAACCTGTTTCTTCTCCCACTTGGCATCGAAGAAAGGAAACAACATAAAGACGCGTGCAGCGTGAAAGAGGATCGCAACGCCCCACCACAAAGCGACCCAGAGCACCCAGAGCACATGAGGGCTGGTCACAAAGTTAATGATCGCAAGGATACTGATGACCAATACATAGCGAATGAGATGCAAATAAAAACGCTTTAGGTCCTGAACATGACGAAAAGCCAGTTCTTCATCAAGGCTTACGCCTCGGTTAAGCGCATGTTGTGTTTCTTGCGCATACGATGAGTCGTCCATAGTGTCCTCCGTATGGATGGATGAAAAGTCAATTTCAAAAACAGCGGCAAGTGACTTTAAAGACTCGGTACTTGCAGTTTGACCCTGCTCAATGCGCTGAATCGTCCGAACACTGAGTCCAGAGAGTTCAGCCAATTGTTGCTGAGACCAACCGCGTTGTAATCTGAGTTTTTGGATAAGCATGATTGCCCCCTAAGTTCACTTGTACTGACTTTCACCCATTCCGGTGGATTTGACCACGACAGCCACCTGACTTTTACCTGACAACGTCACGTCATCTCAGTGACTTCACGCTGTCAGGCTTGTCATTATTATGTTTTATCACTCCTGTTACCGATTAACAATCCATTTGGGAAATATCTCGCCTCCCTCATGCCGCTTTCCATTTCTCCAAAAACGCGGTCAAACGCGCAATCGAATAGGACTTGCCGTCTTCCAGTTCAGAGGTGTCTTCTGAATGCAGCAGCTTGCCATCTTGATCCAAGACAAAAATATGCGGGTAGCCTGCAACTTTGGGGAACTGGGCAAGGAACGCTTTGTTTTCATTTTCATCGCTGAAATTGACATGAACCAGCACAAAGTTCTTGTCGCGTAGAGTAGTCAATTCAGGATGACTGACAAAGATGCCTTCCAGACGGCGGCACCAAATGCACCAGTCGCCACCGACTTCAACCAGAATGTGCTTATTGCTTTTGTTGGCGTCCGCAATCGCCTGTGCGAGATCCTTCGACGGATCAGCCTTGAGATCATAAATATGAGAATCGACTTTGGTAGACTCGTGCTTCCTCACTGGTGCAGCGGTGGTGTCGGCTGCGGCGCTAACAGTCGCTGTGGTGGCAGGTGAAACATCCCCTTCGGCAAATGCCAATGCAGGGATTAAGAGACTCAGCGCAAAACCATAAGATAAATATTTCATGCATGTTCTTCCGTTATCAGGAAAGGATCAATTAAAGGGAGCGCTACTGCTTGAATCAGTGCGCGGCCAAATGAGTCAATGTAATGGGCACGGCTTTAGCGGTCACGGGTGCAGTACATTGTCCTTGTGGGCTACAAGTCATATAGCTGACTAAAACGTTATCGGTCAGTTTGCCACTGGCTGCTGCTGGTATGGTAATCGGCAGACGCAAAGTCACAGGACCATTGGGATAGATTAGGAGTGGATCTTTGGCTTCAGGGATCACTTCTTTTAAGGTCGGAGCACCGTCGGCCAGTAGCCCACGTGCCTTGATCGGAGAATTAACAGCCAGTTCAATCAGCGTCGGACGACCAATGCCCTCTATTCCTTTGCGTGGTAAATCTTTGCTATACAAGTGATAGCCCTTTTGCAAGGGCGTGAACTGCGCGACCAGTGTGGCTTGATGCTTCTGGTCATACTCAACCGTAATCACCACCTTGGCTTCGTTTTCTTCAAAAGATGCTAGTGGCGTGGAGGGTGCCTTGGCATGAACAGAGGCATTAAACGCAAGCAGCCCTATCAGGAGGGATTGAGCAGCTTTAACAGAAAAATTGGAGACTAAAGATTTCGACATGATGGGAAACAATGTAGGAACAAGATGAGAGTGAATCTCTCATCCTACAAGCATTCCCGCAAGTCATTTTGCGTTTTTATTGATAAGCTTTTTACTTTCAGTCCTAAATCCTGACCAGTAGGATGATATTGCAATGAATCTTAGATAGCATCCTGACGACGTACCACACCAGTCACCCGCCAGATCGCCCATTCTAAGCCCACCCAGAAGTTGATTTTTTCAAGCAGTGGGTTCATCGCATTAGTGATCACACAGTAGTCGGTGTTCTTGAGGCCGCTGTGATGCTTGGCATGTTGACGCACGCCTTGCAGGATTTTCCAGTCTTGTAGTTTGCTTACCAATTTTGGACGCTCCATGCGGTTTTGGTGTGACCATTTGTGGATCTGGTTGCCATTGATACTCAGCACCATGAGCAGGATGAGCCACACGCTAATCTCACCAAACGCAAACCATGACACAGCAAGCACCGCCAAGCCAATCGCAATCAGGTCATAAGAGCTCTGCCACCAGTTTTTCTTCAGGAAGTCACGCGGTTTCTCATGATGCAATAAATTTTCACGGGCAATACCCCCGACAAAACGCATCTCAGGACGCGCATAGGCATCCTCCAGCCAATGGACAAAGCCAGTAATAAAATCCGCCAATAGAATAATCAATAATGTTTTCAGAACTATAGATGCAAAAAATATCACGGTAACCATGATCAGTACTCCCATCAGAGCCGCCATGGCTCTGGATGACTTGAGCATAGTGAACGCAATTTATGCATACAATACTAACATATCAAGGTATTATATATCGATACTATACGCATTATCCGATGATGCGAATGCAGCACATATTGATGTCAAATTGTTACCGAGCTGATCATGTCCAATACCGATTTACTGATTACTACCTTAAAGCGCGTGCTGAAATCACGCGGAAAAACCTATGGTGAACTGGCCGAAGCACTGCATTTGAGTGAGGCGAGTGTTAAACGGTTATTTTCGGACAAGACCTTTACCTTGCAGCGTCTTGATGATATTTGCCAGTGGCTTGAACTCGACTTTTTTGAACTGGCACGGATTGCGCGTGGTGAATCGATGGCGGTTGCGGAGATGACTGTTGATCAAGAGCAGATCCTTGCCAATGATTTACAGCTCTTAGGCATCTTTTATCTGGTGCGTAACAACTGGCAGCTCAGTGACATCGTGCGTGATTATGACATCACTGAACCAGAGTGCATTCGTCTACTGATCAAGCTGGATCGTGCGGGCTTGATTGAGCTCTTGCCGGATAATCGTATTCGCCTACGAGTCTCACGCCAAGTGAAGCACCAAGCTTATGGTCCAATCCGCTTGCAGCATGGCGAGATGATGACCAATAACTTTCTTGGGGTGCGCTTTGATGAACATGGTGGTTACTTTGAATTTGTTGGCGGTGATCTCTCCCCCGCCTCTGCCCTGATTATTCAGCGCAAACTGGATCGCCTTGCGGCTGAGTTTCATGAACTATCAGCACTCGATATCAACCTCCCAACACAAGATCGCACCTTATATGGTCTGGCCTTTGGTATCCGTCCATGGAATACGGCGGAGGAAATGTGCGGACTGAAGAAACGTACAAGCCGACCGAAGTCCTCTTCATGATGAGATAATGCGGCATGAGCGATTCATCAATGCAGGATCAAAAGGACAGCGAATCAATCATGCGACAATCTCGGTCAAATCGCTTGTTTTATCGACTAAGAATCTGTATCCTATGCAGTCCATTTTACCGTATACATAGAGCGAGTTCAGCATGGCACGCGTGACTGTAGAAGATTGCCTAGGTGCAGTTGATAATCGTTTTGAATTGGTTTTAGTTGCTGCGAAGCGCGCACGTCAACTCGCTCGCGGTACCGCTGAGCCGACATTGGCTTGGGAAAACGACAAGCCAACCGTGATGGCACTGCGTGAAATCGCTGCTGGTCACGTGACCAAAGACATCCTGAAAATGAAAGATGAGCCAGCACCGGTGTCAAACCTAGATGCAGTGATGTCTTCAATTTCACTGAATGACTTCACATTCTAATCTTTAGAATGTCGGCATAAAAAACCAAATAAAAAATCCCGCATGTGTTGCGGGATTTTTTATGGCTGACGTTTATTTAAGACAAACTTTGAATAAAAATCCGCACCGACTTCAAGATCATCTCGACCGCCAGCACGACCAGAATCAAGCCCATCAAGCGCTCAAAGGCCTTGAGAACACTGTCCCCCAGTAACCGCTGCATCTGACCTGACAGCAAAAGCACCACCGCACAGACTGACATGGTTACGGCGAGTGCGGCTATCCACTCCAGTTTACGATCTGGCGCTTGCGACACCATCAGCATCACGGTTGCCATCGCTGAAGGGCCTGCCAACATGGGCACAGCAAGCGGCACAATCAAGGGTTCTTCAGGCAGCACATCATTTTGGTTGCCGTGGGAGGATGCCGCAGGAAAAACCATGCGCATCGCGATCAAAAACAGAATGATGCCGCCAGCCAATTGTAGGGATAGGTCACTGAGTTGGAACATCTCCAAAAAACTATGCCCACCCAGCATAAACATCAGCAAAATGATAAAAGCAATGGAGACTTCACGCAGGATAATCTTGGGACGGCGCTTAGGCGCGACCCCACGGAGTGCATTGACAAAAACAGGGACACCGCCCAAAGGGTCGGTGATCAGCAACAAGAGTATTGTTGCTGAGACAAAGGTGTTATCCATTAAAGCTACTCTACAAGCGCTACTTTTAAGCGCTAGCTACAAAACACACGACTGCATTGATTGATCGAATCCCATCAGTCGTGCAAAAAACGATATTAAAACAGTTGCTTTGAAATAGCTATTTCATCCCGACCACTAACCGACGTGCACTCATGATGCCCGGTTGCTGTTCAAGACGCGCAAGTAGACGTGACAATTGCGCCAAACCTTTCACTTCGATTTGAAGCTTCATATTGGCGATGCCATTCGACTCGGTGATAGTGTTCACTTGTTGGATATTAATTTGATCAGAGAAGATGACCGCGGTCAGGTCTTTGAGCAAACCACGACGGTCATAGGCTTCGATGACAATCTGCACCACTTGACCACTGGTCGGTTGCATCTCCCAGCCCGCTTCAACCGCACGATCCGCATCCTGCACAATCAAACGACCATATTCAGGGCAGTTGAGGTTATGGATACTGACACCGCGATGCTGGGTGATATAACCGGCAATGGGTTCACCATGTACTGGTTGGCAGCACTGGGCAACATGCAGTTCGACATTATCCAGACCATCAATCAGGATGCCATGCTGTGACAGCGTGCGACTAGCGCGGGCATTGAGTGTCGGTTTTAACACCAGCTCAGGCGTGTTTTCGTCAGGCTGCATCTGCTTGTTGATCTGATTCATCAATTGATGCAGGCTGATATCACCCGTCACCAGACCAATCAGAATGTCGTCACCACTTTTGACATTAAACGCTTTGGCATAGTCAGCCAAATCGATGCTCTTAGGATGAATCGCCAGACGTGCCAGCTCTTTGACCAGTGTCTCACGGCCAATCTCAAGATTCTTGCTACGATCCTGCTGACGGAACCAGTAGCGTAGCTTGTCACGTGCATGGGCCGTCTTGATATAGCCCAGCGAGTTGACCAGCCAATCGCGACTAGGATCACGATCCTTCTTAG
Organism: Aquirhabdus sp.; assembly: GCF_046462495.1. NCBI lineage: Bacteria > Pseudomonadati > Pseudomonadota > Gammaproteobacteria > Moraxellales > Moraxellaceae > Aquirhabdus > Aquirhabdus sp. The sequence continues at coordinate 408,837 of NZ_JBKGVE010000003.1, forward strand.
TCAGAATCTCGACTTGCTCACCGGTCTTCAGCTTATAGGTCAGTGGCACAAAGCGCTGATTGACGCGCGCGGCATAGCAGTGGTTTCCCACTTGGGTATGCACGTGGTAAGCAAAGTCGAGGACGGTGGCGTCTTTCGGCAGCTCTTTGATATCGCCATCACGACTGAAGACGTAGATTTTTTCAAACTCGCCCCAGTCGTTCAGCGGATCGATTTCGCCTTCATCAAAGTCTGGGTCGTCCTGACTCTTCGATTTTTTGCCATCTTGCTTGTTTTTGTTCTCTTGATAATTCTCAAGTACGCTACGCAGTGAATGCAATTTATGATCGAAGACGATATCGCCATTCTTCTTACCGGCTTTAGTGCCTTCTTTATAGTTGAAGTGCGCACAAACGCCGAGTTCGGCTTCGTTGTGCATGGCCGCTGTACGGATCTGCACCTCAAGCGACTTATTCTCGGCCAAGACTGCGGTATGCAATGAACGATAGCCATTAGCTTTCGGGTTAGTAATGTAATCATCAAACTGATCAGGGATATGACGCCACAGTTGATGCGCCACACCCAAAGCGTGATAGCACTCCGGCACCGAATCGACCAGCACGCGCAGGGCACGAATATCATAAAGCTGATCAAAGCTGAGTTGCTTACTCTTCATCTTGCGATAGATGGAGTAGATGTGTTTCACCCGACCGGTCACTTCTGCTTTGATGCCTTGTTCCGCGAGGGCATCTTGTAGCCTTTTGGTCATATTCTGGATGTATTGCTCACGCTCCAGGCGCTTCTCGCTGAGCAGTGTCGCAATTTCTTTATAACGCTCAGGCGACAGGAAACGAAAGGCGATGTCTTCCAATTCCCATTTGAGCTGTGCGATCCCTAAGCGATGGGCTAGCGGTGCATAGATGGTAAGGATTTCACGCGCAACCCGCTCTTGACGTTCACGAGACGCATTGGCCAGTTCACGCACCGCAAAGGTACGTTCGGCCAGCTTAATGAGCACGACGCGCACATCTTCGGTGACCGAGATGAGCATCTTATAGATGCCGGACAGATGTTCACGCTGGTTATTTTCGAAATGATCTTCCAGACGGCGATTACGCTCAATCAGCTCAGACAAGCCCCCCATCGCCAAAGTACTGCGAATCAAGGCTTGGATATCGGGACCGAAAACCGTACCGACTTCTTCTAAGGGAATCAGATTTTCACGCACGCTACGGAACAGGACAGCAGCAACCAATGTCTCTTCATCCACACGCAGATGCGTCAGAATGTCAGCCATGCCCACACCAGCATGATAGGCGTTGGAACGCTGTTCGATACGGGTATGCGCTGCATTAAATGCGCGACTTGCAACCAGCTCGCAAGCTTGCTGCAATTGGCGGATTGCCGATTTAGTGAGTTGTTTGGATAGGCGTTTTAACCAGCCTTCAATATCCAACTCAACTTCACCATATACCGCTGGCCCTGCACCAGACACCAGTGCACGACTTGCTTCATCCATACGCAGCGGTAAATCTTCGCGTATTCTGACCATATCAACCTCTCGCCATGAGCGCGACTTTTAAATCACTTCCAAATCATTATTTTTGTTAAAACAACACGATAAAAAACATCGTGCTGTCCAAAGACTTCCCTTAAAACCAAACCGCAACCAATCTGCCAATCCCTAGCATGCCTTCTACAAAAAGCGTGTTGGTGATGAAGATGCCGCACCCTTGCCTTCTATAAACATAAAATCATCTATAGATAGAGTCCGCCAAAGTGCCCGTGCAAAAGAAGCAATTTTTACAGCTTACTTTTTCACAAACAATGCTATCGACTCGACATGGCTTGTATGCGTAAACATATCCATCACGCCAGCCCGCTGCATCACGTAGCCTGCAGCGGTCAGTATACCTGCGTCACGTGCCAGCGTCGCTGGATTACACGAGACATAAACAATCCGTTTGGCGTTGAAGCGGGACAGATAATGCATCACCTCTTCAGCACCAGTACGCGGCGGGTCAATCAGCAAGGCATCAAAGCCTTGGGCTGCCCACGGCTGGTGGGAGAAGTCCTTGGTCAAGTCCTGTGCATAGAACTGAACATTATCAAGGCCGTTCAATGCTGCGTTTTCACCGCCGCGTTGCACCATCTCCTCGCTACCTTCTACCGCAACCACTTGGCCGGTCACACCCACACGTCGTGCAAGCGGCAAAGAAAAGTTACCCAGACCACAGAACAAGTCCAAAACGCGCTCGCCTTCTTTTAACTCAAGCAAATCGCACGCCAACGTCACCATCTGGCGGTTGATATCGCGATTCACTTGGGTAAAATCAAGGGGTGAGAAAGCAAACTTTATACCAAAGTCAGGAAGCTCATAGTGCAAGCGCATCGGCGCGTCCACCTTATCGATGCGATGAACGGTGTCGTAGTTGCCCGGTTGCAGGTACAACTGCCAGCCGAGATTGCGGGCGTAATTAAGCAACTTCTCTGTGTCAGTTTGATGAAGCGGTGACAAATGTCGCACAATCATCGCCACACTGCCGTCTTCATGCTCATCACCCACAGCAATCTCAAGCTGCGGAATCTGTTCGCGCGCTTGCAAGGTGCCAAGCAAGGCTTTGAGTTCTTCGATCCGACCACCAATCTGTGCATCCAAAACTTTACATTCACTGAGCTCAGCCAAATAGCTGCTCTTGCGCTCACGGAAACCGACCAACATGGCTTCTTTCTTAATCACATACTTGGCACCCAAGCGTGCTTTACGGCGATAGTCAGTGCGCGTCGAACGCAGTGCAGGCAGCCACTCTTTGGGTGCAAGTCCACCAAAGTGCTGAAAGTGATCGCTCAGTACACTTTGTTTAAATGCGATCTGCGCATCGGTAGACCAATGTTGCAAGCTACAGCCGCCACACACGGTGAAATGCGGGCAAATCGGTTCAACGCGATCAGGCGATGGGTTTTCAACCGACAGAGCATCCGCTTCTTCATATTTTTTATGGCTTTCATGCACTTTAGCAACAACCGTCTCACCGGGCAGCGCAAAAGAGATAAAGACTTTCTTACCCAGTTTCTCTACCGGATGCTGGTATTTGCTGACGGTCAGCCCTTCATCACCCGTAGTCGGTTGTGATCCGTAGTGACTGACGCCGCGTCCTTCATGGGACAGCTTCTCAATATTAAAAGTTAGAGCGGGCTGCTCGCGCAGTTTCTCGCGTTGGTTACGTCTCATGTATAGATATCTTCTTTAATGCTGGCTGGTATTAAGTCAAAAGCGCTTTAAGACCATTTAGGCCTTGAGGCATCGCATGCTTAAACGCATCGCATCAAGGCAGGGTGTTAAGCGCTTTTTAAAATCATTCTGGCTATAGGTATTTTCGAGTGCGCAATATTATAAAACAAAGCAGTCCTTCCCCTGTGACTTATTTTTGATGCATTTTGAGCTTTTGGTTCATTTTAAGCGGAAGAAATGCGTCTGGACACCATCAGGCAGGCATCAGAATTTTACCTCCATGCTCTGATAACACATCCCTCCCCCCAACCCTCATCCCTCATCCCTGAGGGAGAGAAAGCTTAAGTTCCACTCCATCAGGGAGATGGTTAGGCGAGGGTGGTTGTGATAGATCCCCACTCCGCTTAATCACTTTTTCATATAAGTAATTTACTTTTAAATCGTTCTATTGGGATTAGCTTCTTATTACGATACCAACATATAAAGCGTTCCATTCATCATTTTTTGTCATTAGTCAATTTATGTTAACAAAGGGGTCAAACATCATGTCATTCAATAAAGCTTTCCGTCCAGCGCTGCTCGCGATCAGCCTGCTCACCTCAAGTTTTGCAGCAGTTGCCGCAGGACCAAACGAATTACTCAACGTGTCTTACGACCCAACGCGTGAGCTGTATGAATCATTTAATGACTCATTCGCCAAATACTGGGAAAGCAAGACTCACCAAAAAATCACCATCAAACAATCTCATGGTGGCTCAGGCAAACAAGCCCGAGCAGTGATCGACGGTCTAGAAGCTGACGTGGTCACTTTGGCATTGGCCTATGACATCGATGCAATCGCTGACAAGACGGATCTGCTGCCAAAAAACTGGCAAGCGCGCCTGCCAAACAATTCTACCCCATACACTTCAACTATCGTATTTTTGGTGCGTAAAGGTAATCCAAAAGGGATCAAAGACTGGGCAGATGTGATCAAGCCTGGCGTTGAAATCGTTACACCAAATCCAAAAACCTCTGGCGGTGCACGCTGGAACTACTTGGCAGCTTGGGGCTGGGCAAAACAACAACCCGGTGGCTCTGATAAAACCGCTCGCGACTTCGTACAACAAGTCTACGCCCACACCAAAGTACTCGACTCTGGCGCACGTGGTGCAACCACGACTTTCGTTGAACGCGGTCAAGGCGACGTGCTCTTGGCTTGGGAAAACGAAGCCTACTTGGCTGTCCGTGAATCAGGTGACAAATTTGAAATTGTGACCCCAAGCAAATCAATCTTGGCAGAACCGCCAGTGGCTGTGGTTGACAAAAACGTCGACAAACATGGTACGCGTAACCTTGCAACCGGTTATCTGAACTACTTGTATTCACCAGCAGGTCAGGACATCGCGGCGAAGAACTTCTATCGTCCACGTAATCCGACCATCGCTGCGAAATATGCCAAGACTTTTGCGCCTGTAAAACTGTTCACCATCGACCAAGAGTTTGGTGGTTGGACACAAGCACAGAAAGTTCACTTTGCTGATGGCGGGGTATTTGACCAAATCATCACTGCAAATGGCAGTAAATAAGCGCTTTACCTAAAAAGGAACCTCCCCTTGTGATCAAGGGGAGCGATTCTCACAAAAAGCTTGATCGTGTCAAAACTGTTCTAGTCCTTGATCGTAAAAAGCACGTATTCCCATAACAACACATTACCCATACAACCAAACGCAAACAAAGGTGACGAGCATGACTACGCTTATCCTTCCGGGTGTCGGTGGTAGTGAGCCTGCGCATTGGCAAACTTGGCTGGAAACCCAGCTCAGTGATGCCAAGCGTGTGGAGCAAGCGGACTGGAATAGTCCGGTGCTACACACTTGGCGTCAGTCGCTAGACCGCGAACTCTTGCTCCATGCCACAGAGCCGGTCTGGATCGTGGCGCATAGTTTTGGTTGTCTGGTCACCATGTCAGCACTCTCTAGTCGTGTGCTGGCCAGTAAAGTAGCAGGTGTATTGCTGGTTGCACCGGCGTCACCGGAACGTTTTTCACTGGAAGGCTTTGCACGCAATAAAGATCAAGTGACTGATCCTCATGGCCCGCAAGCACCAGCACTGCTCAGTCGTATCCTGCCCCGTGCGCCACTTGGGGTTCCGATTCGTCTGATCGCCAGTCGTACTGACCCGTGGATGACTTTTGAAGCCGCAGAATGGTGGGCAACGCGTTGGGGCGCAAAGCTGATTGATCTCGGCGATGCCGGACATATCAACGTTGCGGCAGGCTTCGGGGCTTGGCCACAAGTGATCAAAGAATTGAATACATTGAAATATGGTTCGCAAGCCGTCAAGCAGTTTGCCACACGCCATTTAGACGGCAGCGTCATTGCCAAAGATAACTCGCTGACGGATCGTTTAACGAAAGATGAGCCCAGTAGCACAGCGTCCGCGGAAGATGAGCGGCAACAGACCGCGCCCATCGATACAACCATAACAGCGACGCCTGTCGAGCAATCCGCTTCAAATCAGGCTGCATTTGGTCAAGATCCGCACAGCATCGACACATTAAAATTATTGAATAAGCAGGTGGTGTAATGAGTTCAACCCGCGTTTTACCTGGGTTTGGTTTGTCATTGGGCTTTACGCTCGTGTATTTATCGTTGGTGGTTTTGATCCCACTTTCGGCTGTCTTTATTAAAGCATCCGGGATCAGTGCAGATGATTTATGGAAATTGGTGAATTCACCCCGTGTGCAGGCCTCGTTCTATCTGACCTTTGGCGCATCATTGATTGCGGCACTGATTAATGTCTTTTTTGGTTTGCTGCTCGCGTGGTCTTTGGTGCGCTACTCCTTTCCGGGTAAGCGCTTGGTGGATGCATTAATTGACTTGCCGTTTGCGCTGCCGACTGCAGTTGCCGGTATTGCGCTGACCACCCTGTATGCCAGCAATGGTTGGATTGGGCACTTCTTGGAGCCGTGGGGCATCAAGGTCGCTTACACCCGTGTTGGGGTGACCTTAGCGCTGATTTTTATTGGTTTACCGTTTGTGGTGCGGACCGTACAGCCAGTTCTGGCCGACCTTGAGGTAGAACTGGAAGAAGCTGCGACAGCACTGGGCGCACAGCGCTGGCAGACAATCTGGTATGTGATTTTACCCGTGCTGTTCCCTGCCCTGCTGACGGGTTTTGCCTTGGCGTTTGCGCGTGCAGTGGGTGAATACGGTTCGGTAATTTTTATCGCGGGCAATATCCCGCTCAAGACCGAGATCGCACCGCTTTTGATCGTGTCGCATCTGGAAGAGTATGACTATGTCGGTGCTACGGTAATCGCCGCAATCATGCTGATCATCTCGTTTATTTTGCTGTTTTTGATCAACGTACTGCAGAACTGGGCCAGCCGCAAAACAGGCCGGACTGCCGTATCGTAAGCAGCACGAGAAAATGATCCATAAACGACTGATTAAATAAAAATATTGTGAATTGTGAGCATAAACCATGAGTATCAACTCTTCACTGGGTAGCTATGAGTTAGCCAAGCGCCTTGAGCGCAGTGACGCAACACGGGAAGCCGGTTGGCTACGTGGCCTGATTTTAACCATTAGCTTGGTGTTCTTTGTGTCTTGTCTACTGTTGCCACTGATTTTGGTGTTTGTCGAAGCGTTTCGAAATGGCTGGCAAACCTATCTACAGGCCATCGTCGATCCTGAAACGATGTCGGCAGTCAAACTGACATTACTGACCGCAGTGATTGCGGTGCCTTTGAACGTGATTTTTGGGATTGCCGCTGCATGGGCGATTGCCAAGTTTCAGTTCCGCGGTAAGGCGTTCCTCACCACCCTGATTGACTTGCCGTTTTCGGTGTCCCCGGTGGTTGCGGGTTTAATGCTGGTCTTGGTCTTTGGCACCCGCGGTTGGTTTGGCGATTGGCTCAGCCATATTGATTTTAAAGTGATCTATACCCCGCTCGGCATCATTCTGGCGACGGTGTTTATCACGGTGCCCTTTGTTGCACGAGAGTTGATTCCACTCATGGAATCACAAGGCAATGAAGAAGAAGAAGCCGCGATTGTACTGGGTGCAAGTGGCTGGCAGACCTTCTGGCATGTGACCCTGCCGAATATCAAATGGGGTCTCTTGTACGGGGTGATTCTGTGTAATGCACGGGCTATGGGGGAATTTGGTGCGGTATCGGTAGTATCCGGACACATTCGCGGCGAGACCAACACCCTGCCACTGCAAGTTGAGATTCTCTATAACGAATACAACTTCAGCGCTGCATTTGCCGTCGCATCGCTATTGGCCTTCTTAGCTTTAGTGACGCTGGTGATTAAAACTTGGGTTGAAAGCCGCGCTAGTCGTGATGCCAAAGCCGAATAAGACCTGATCTGGATTTGCAATACAGCATCGACGCTGACGCCATTAATGATAGTCATGAATTGAAGAGAATCTTATGAGCATACAAGTTAAAAATATTGATAAGTTTTTTGGTGAGTTTCACGCGTTAAAAGACATCTCCCTCGATTTCCCGGAAGGAGAACTGGTTGCCCTACTCGGCCCATCAGGCTGTGGTAAAACCAGCTTACTGCGCATCATCGCCGGTCTGGAAAGTGCTGATCACGGACAAGTGCTGCTGGAAGGTGAAGACGCCACCACGACCCACGTGCGTCAGCGTCAAGTCGGCTTTGTGTTTCAGCACTATGCGCTGTTTCGCCATATGACCGTATTTGACAACGTGGCCTTTGGTCTGCGCGTACGTCCACGCAGCACACGTCCAAATGAAACCGAGATCAAACGCCGTGTATTGCAACTGTTGGACTTGGTGCAATTGGGCTTTCTGGCCGATCGCTTCCCTGCCCAGCTTTCTGGTGGACAGCGTCAGCGTATCGCCCTTGCCCGTGCACTGGCAGTTGAACCGCGTGTACTCCTGCTTGATGAGCCATTTGGTGCGCTGGATGCCAAAGTGCGTAAAGAACTGCGCCGCTGGTTGCGTAACCTGCATGATGAACTGCACATTACCTCGATCTTTGTGACCCATGATCAGGAAGAAGCGCTGGAAGTGGCCGACAAGATTGTGGTGATGAATCAAGGCAAAGTTGAGCAGATCGGCACCCCGCGTGAAGTCTATGAGAAGCCAGCCACACCGTTTGTATTTGACTTCTTGGGTCAAGCCAATCGCTTTGAAGGTCAGGTGGATGGTCATCACTTGCAGATCAATCAGGACTCTCTGGCACTGCCTGTCTCCTATCAGCAAGGCAACGTGATCGCCTTTGCACGTCCACATGAACTGGAGATTCTGACCTCAGCACAGGCGACCCCAACGCTCGCAGCAACTGTGCTGCGTGAGGTGTGGGTTGCAGGACAAACCCATGTCGAAGTACTCGACAGCAAAGGACAAGTGATTGAAATCACGTTGGATGCAGAACGCTTAAAAGAGCTGGACCTAAAACCCCAGCAGCAAGTGTGGATTACCGCGCGCAACCTGCATGTTTTTGAAAATAAGCCACATTAAAGCAACGCTTTAAAGTGTGCTGACTGTTTTAACAGCAGTTAAATGCAAGATTGTTATAGAAATATTATTTTTTGAAGAATATTGCTTATTATCATTTACTATAAAGAAAATTGATTATAAGCACTTTATATTCTAAGTAGATTGTGCAGCCGCACATCACGTGGCATGTTTTTAATCAAACAATCGACGTGATGTGCGGCTTAAAGAACCACCGAAATAAGATGAGAGCAAAACATTATGAACTTTCAACAACTACGGATCATTCGCGAAACGATTCGCCAAAAATTTAATCTCACCGAAGCTGCGGCGGCTCTTTATACCTCGCAATCCGGTGTGAGTAAGCACATCAAGGATCTGGAAGATGAGCTGGGCGTGCAGTTGTTTGTACGTAAAGGCAAACGCCTACTGGGTTTGACCGAACCCGGTCAGGCACTGTCGAGCATCGTGGATCGCATGCTGATTGATGCGGACAATATCAAGCGTCTGTCCGCCGACTTCACCTCCACCAATGAGGGTGAGTTGATCATTGCCACGACGCACACTCAAGCGCGTTATGTGTTGCCCCCAATCGTGGCACGCTTTAAACAAGCGTTCCCGAAGGTGCACCTGATCCTGCAACAAGCCAGTCCGGTTGAAATTGCAGAATTGGTCTCCCATGGCGAAGCGGATATTGGTATTGCGACCGAGTCATTGACGGGCTATCCACAACTGGTGTCTTTCCCCTACTACCGCTGGGAACACAGCTTGATCGTGCCGCAAGGTCATCAGTTGTCACAGCAAAAAACCATTACCTTGTCAGACCTTGCCAACTGGCCACTGATCACCTATCACGGTGGTTTCACTGGTCGCTCCAAGATCGACGAGACCTTCAGACAAGCCAAACTGACCCCTGATGTCGTGATGTCAGCACTGGATGCCGACGTGATCAAGACCTATGTTGAACTCGGCATGGGTGTGGGTATCGTGGCATCCATCGCCTTTGACCCTGAGCGTGACCGTCGGTTACAGCAGATCGAAACCTCGCTGTTTGGTGAAAACGTGACCCTGCTTGCGGTACGCCGCAACCATGTGCTGCGTGGATTTGCCTATAAGTTTATCGAACTGTGCAACTCTGAACTCGACATCAAGGTGGTGCGTGAAGCAGCGCTGTCTGAAGTGGCTTAAACCACCTCTTGCGTCGTCCTTTTAAGCGACATAAAAAAAGCCCTCACAATATTGAGGGCTTTTTTATTCATGCTTTTTTATTCATGCTTTTTTATTCATGATGTCTTAGGACGCCATGATCGGCACTTCAATGCCTAGACGCTGGTTTTCTTGCTCTTCTTCTCTGCGTGCATCCAGCAACACATAAGCTTTGGGAATCAAACGACGCGCGATGCGATTAACAGGACGCTCGACCCACGGATGCAGTTTCATGCCCAGCGGATTGGTCTCGGCAATCGACACATCCCCGATCACACGTGTACCCATGATGTAATCAAACCATGGGCGGGTCACGCACCAATTGGCGTTTTGATTACTGTTCATATGGTGCTCATAGTGCCATGGCAGATTTTGCTTGGCCCACTCTGCATCCAGATGCGCTTTGCTATGTAGGCGCCAGTAGCGTGAAATCCCGTAATACAAACCCATGGTAAAGAACGGGGCAACGGGTAGAAAGACAGTACTCGTCACCGCAAGCCCGATCAACGCCGTTTTTTCATTGTACATTTCACTATTTTTAAACATCGACTCGGCATAGCCCGCATCATGAAACTGATTGAGCCGCGCACGTTTATGGTGGGCAATATGGGTGAAAAACGGACTATTACGAAATTTGCTCGGGAACTCATGCAGCCATACTTTATGGGCATACCACTCAAACGCATTCGCCGCAAAAACCCCAACTGGAAAACCCAACATCATCATGGCCTCATCATTGTCGATGAGAAGATTCTAGGGGCATTTTGCATATTCGCTTTGACTCTAGAGCCGTCAATCCAGATGTCAACTCAGTCTACGTCGTTTGAATTCTGCTTACGATGGCGATAGTCGGTTGGGGTTTCTCCAGTCCAGCGCTTGAACGCGCGCGCAAATGCCGAAGGCTCTGAAAAACCCGTTAAATAAATGATTTGGTCCAGAGGCAGCTGTGTTCGGGAGAGCAGTCGCCGTGATAAACGCTCACGATAGGCAGCCATGACATCATTAAAGTTAGTGCCAATCTGCTGAAGATCACTACGCAGAGTCCGTGCGCTTTTATCCAATTTGGCTGCGACCATGTCCAGTGTCGCCTGCCGCTCTTCCAGCAAACCACCGAGCTCGCGCTCAACCTGATAGATCAGTTCGCGCTTCTCAAGGTCGCCTAAATATTGCTTGGCAACAACTTCATGCATCAGCAGTAATTTGGGCTCTGCCGCAGGCGAGACCCGTTCGAGCTGATGTGCAGCAAACCGCACACTGCTTTCTGGCATGCCTAAGCGAACTGGACAACCATAGACCTCGGTGTAGCGTGCCGCATCCGCACCATGCTCATAGTGCAACCAGACTTCGCTGGGTGCAAAGGCGCCTTCGGAGATATAGCGGAAAAACTGTAAAAATATAGCAACGGCGCATTCTTGATAATGGCGTACAGGATGATCAAAACCGGTCAGGATCGCGGTATCGTCTTCAATCCGAAGCTCAAACTTTAGCGCATCGGTCAGTAAGCGGTGATAACGCATGGCCCGCATAATGCCTTCGCCAAAGGTTGGGCTACTTAAAAATAAGTATTCCAGCACCTGCCCGCGAAACGGCGGCATGAGTCCACCAATCGTGAGACCAATGTCCGGATCACCACTGATCCGCTCTGCCGCATCCCAGAAGCGCCGCTGGGTGGAGTTATTACGGCGTACACCCGTGTCTGGCGGTTCATCCGGCAGATTGACACTCGAAAAGATCGCAGCCGTATCCAGCCCGGCTTTTTGCATGGCTTGATAGGTCATCCACAGGAAGATGCCGGCGTCACTGGTCATGGCGGGGTGGGACATGAGTGTAAATCGTGCTTAACAAGGGTATGGTGATGAAGAGTATAGGATTAAATGAGGCAGACGTTAACCTTAATCACCATTGAGTTAAAAATTCTAAAATAAAAAAGGATGAACAATTGCCCATCCTTTTTTATTAACTTACCCGAATTAGCTATTACCCCGACACACTTTCAGTCCCCAACTCCACATGCCCCACAAAGCGACGTGAAAAGAGCGGATCAATGCTCACGGTGGCTGTGAAATCATACCAGCAGTTGGTATAAAGCTGGACATTCCAGTAATCGGTTAAGGTCGAACCTGCGGTCAGGGTATAGGTCCAAGGGCCATCACCGCGATAGCCATTAGAAGTGACGGTAAAGGTGACTGAATTGGTGCTGTTGTTGGTCATAGTCAGGATCAGCTTGGCTTGACCCGAGGTGGTGAAGTCATAAGAAGACGTCACTTCTACAGCTGCACCTGCGGCATTGATATCGCCAATAAAACGACGCAAGAAGCCATTGGGGCCATAAACCGACAGGTCATACTTGCCTGCACCGTAGGTCTGCACGCTGAAATAATCCGAAACTGGCGAACCATTCTTCACATCGTACTGCCATGGACCATCGCTGCGGTAGTTATTGGGGTAGATTGAATGATGAACAGACTCGTTGCCGATATTGCTCATAGTAATCCAGAAGCGTCCGGTAGACTTCTCCACCCGTGAAGTCGCATTCGGCTGATAAGGAATCGCACGAGCAGGACGGGTGCCACTTTCCTGAATCGGCATACTTGGCGTGGTTGGTGCTTTCGGTGCGGGCAGTGTTGAGCACTGTGTTGCGGCTTGGGTCGCCAGCGTGCCGGTATTCGGCATCGCAGGAACCGTCACGCTGCTGCTGGTGAAGTTAAATGCTGAGGTTAAGTCGCCGCACACCTGACGACGCCAGGCAGAGATATTCGGCTCTTGCACACCTGTCCACGTCTCAAGGAAACGAATCACCGACGTATGATCGAACACTTGAGAACAAACATAACCGCCCTTGCTCCATGGTGAAACGACAGTCATCGGAACGCGAGGTCCTAGTCCAATCGGCACTCCGCCGACAAACTCTGCCGCAGTGCCTGCGGGTGGAACAGGTGGCACGATATGGTCAAAGAAACCATCATTTTCATCATAATTCAGCAGCATCACGGTTGAACCCCACACCGTAGGATCAGCGGTCAATGCCGTTAAGACCTGATTGATCATATCCGCACCTGCGGCTGGGGAAGAGCTTGGATGTTCAGAGGCAGACTCAGGAGCGACCACCCATGATACTTGCGGTAACGTGCCGTTTAACACATCGGCTTTAATCGCGGCGGCGACATTTTGCACGGTGGTGTTGCCTGCGATCTTGGGCACAGAAACCATGCCGCGGTCATGCAGTGGGTTACCCGCTGGTGCGTTCTTGTATTGTTTAAACCATGCCAAGGCATTGTCGTCATAGTTATCAGCGGTATCCTGATAGACCTTCCAACTGACTCCTGCATTTTGCAGACGCTCTGGGTAGGTTGTCCAAGTAAAACCCGGCTCATTATTATTGGTGATTGGTCCACCGCCTGTGCCTGTTGGATCAACCATACCAGACCACAGATAAAGGCGATTCGGATTGGTTGGACCCATTTGTGAGCAGAAGTAATGGTCACAGATCGTGAAGGCATCAGCCAATGCAAAGTGGAATGGAATATCAGCGCGCTGATAATAGCCCATGGTCAGGCTCGACTTAGCAGCAACCCAGTTGTCATATTTGCCATTGTCCCATGCGCTATGGGTGCCTGACCACGAGTGGTCCAAATCGGCAACGCACTGCGCGCTAGTCGTTGCGGTATCCAGATGAAACGGCATAACTACGTTGGTGCCGTTCTTTTGATTAAACACTGAGGTGCCATTTCTTTGCACAAACGCGGTACGGTCAGAGAATCCACGCACACCCTTGAGGGTACCGTAGTAGTGGTCAAACGAACGATTTTCCTGCATGAAAATCACGACGTGTTTGACCGCTGACAATGAACTACCAATCGCAGGCGCAGCCAGTGCGGCTTGAATACCACTGGGCAATACACCCGCGCCCATCATCGCTGCTGAGCTTCCCAAAAAGCGACGACGTGAAAACTTGTCCATACCTTAAATCCTTGTTGATTAAAATTTGAGTATTAAACCCATGGTTTATGACAGCTCGGTGTCATAAGTCACGTCGAAAAATATTTAATGATCAGTCTGAGACAAGCATCACAAAGTGAATGCATGGTTTAAAATTAATCTTTTTTTATCCACATCAAATTCATCTCAGCTCAATACTCCACATTTTTCAAACACAAGAAAATCAGGTCTGCATTTTAAGCTATGTCTGCAAAATAATGTGCATTGCAAAAGAAACTCATGTGCAAGGAAGTGCGCACTTTTATTCATTATCCATTTAGAACGGCGCAATCATCAAAAAAAAGTGGCATTGATCTCAACTGGTGCTTTACGTCGCTGAATATAAATGGATAAAATTTACACGATTCATCCATAATGAATAACGCGTGATACGCTCTGAATTGCCATCACGCGATAACAATCAAAGCATTCGCAATCATGGCTTTTGGGGGCTTAGAGATGTGGCAGAAGAATAAATTTTCAGATTATCCGTTTTCAATCCAAGGGCGGTTTTCCAGACTCTCCTACTTGGCTTGGGTTGGGCTACTCACCCTCATCGCCCTGATCGTGGTCCTGATCAATACACTGCTGGTTTCCCGAAACATCAGTGCTGAAGCGATGCTCGATCAGCCGCCAACCCTGTCCTATCTGTTTTGGCCGTCGTGGATTGTGCTGATCATTTTTTTCTATTTGAGTAACGTCTTTATGATCCGTCGCTTGCATGATTTAAATCGTACAGGTTGGCTCGGTCTGATTGTATATGTTCCAGTGATTGGTTTTTTGTTTTGGTTGTACTTGGTCCTTGCGCACGGCTCGACTGAACGCAATCGCTATGGTCGCCCACGTGATGCAAGCGTGTGGGAGGGGATCTTTGGATTGATATGGGGCGGGCTATTGTTTGGTTCGTTGTTATTTTTGGGCGTGTATGCGGTTCTTAATCCCAATATCCAGCACTTCGATATCCTGAGCGTGTTACTGAAGAAATAATGAGAGGGCTTTAAAACGCTGGTCAAACGGCGCGCATTAAAAAACCCGCGCTAATCTCATCCTGATAGCGCGGGTTCCACATGTCAACATCCTGTCATTGCTTCCATACCGTTTGTAGTTCATCATGAACCACTTACGTTTTCGTCCTACGGCTGTCCTTCCCTCTGGCAATCCTTGCCGACATCCCTGTGCCGTGAAGCTATTATTATCAAAATTCCCTTTTGAAAATAGAGCAATTCACGTCTCATCATGTAAGCCAAAGACTACATCAGATGATGAAAGCACAATAGCATGCCTTTACTACAATCTGGTTAAAATTCACAAGATATTGATAATATTATTAATTATGAGAATTACATCTCACTATCACACCTAATCAGTCCAAAGATCAAAAGATGTTTAGAACTATATGTGTACCCGTATACACTTTAGCCAATCACTTCCTACTCGAATAGTCAATAGCATCGCTTTGAAGTGATCTTTTTTTGAGATTTTGAGATTTTGAGATTTTGAGATTTTGAGATTTTGAGATTTTGAGATTTTGAGATTTTGAGATTTTGAGATTTTGAGATTTTGAGATTTTGAGATTTTGAGATTTTTAGATTTTGAGATTTTGAGATTTTGATATTTT